>JAJWFY010000001.1:0-190236 GCA_021615735.1 Segatella copri
GGGTGGAAGGTGGGACTCGAACCCACGACATTCAGAACCACAATCTGACGCTCTAACCAACTGAACTACGTCCACCATATTCTTGTTAAGCGGGTGCAAAGGTACGAAAAAAAAATGGTTCTACCAAATTTTTTCGTACCTTTTTTCTTATTTTTTATTTTGCAGGGCTTGTTGGAACAACTGGAGCTGCCTTCTGGGCATCTGCACCAGCTGCAGGAACAGCCTTCTGAGCACCTGCTGCTGCATCCTTGCTAGCACCTGGCATAGCAGGAAGAGCGGTCTGCTCCTGAGTGGCTCCCTCCAAAACACTGCTTTCGCCAGCTGCCTGAGGGGCTACATAAGCACATGCCACGCTGATGACAACCAAGGCTGCAGCGAGGCCCCATGTTAATTTCTCAACAATGTCAGTGGTCTTGCGAACACCCATGATTGAGTTGGTTGAAGAGAAGTTACTTGCAAGTCCACCTCCCTTTGATTCCTGGATGAGCACGATGAAAATCATCAGGATAGCTACCAGGACGATTAATACTACTAATAATGTGTAAGCCATTTTTTAAAACTAGTTTTATTTATTTATTATTCTTCTTTATTTCTTCTTGCTGTTCAGCATCAGTTTCTCAAGGAATCTGAGCTGGTCAACATAATATCCGTTCTTGTCAGGATGCTGCTGATGCAGGCGGCTGATGATTTCGTAAGCCCTCTGATACTTGCCCTGCTTGATGTAAATGCGGGCGAGGGTTTCGGTGAATACACCGCTGTTTTCCTCTTCGCCATCCTTGCCGGAATCGGTCTGAAGTTCGGGAGTAAATTCTGGTTTGTAATCTTCGTCCTGCTGGATTTTAGGCAGTTTGAAACCGCCGTCCTCCATAAAGTCGTCGATGAGACTCATGGTGCGCGAAGTATCTTCTGGCTCCTGCTGGTCTTCGGTCTCCATGAGATAAGCCACATAGTCTACAGCCGCGTCAGCAGGTGTAGGCTTACGTTTCTCCTTCTTCTCTTCTTCGTCTTCTTCCATAGGAATGGATCCCAGGAAGTGGTCGATGAGGTCGCTAGTACGGTCTCCGAGTTTTTCTGCTCCTATTCCTCTTACGCCTTGCTGCTTGTTGGATTCAGCCTCTTCAGGGGCGTTTTTTATCTGATAGTGGGCTGCCTCTACCATCTCGAAGATAATCTTACGGTCGGTGATGTAGATGGCTGCACGGCGCAGTTCTTCGTCGAAACTCGGGTCGTGGAGCAGGTACAGATTCTTCAACATCAGCAGGCGTGCCGTCTGATAATACGGATATAGGGCCAAGAGGGCGCGCAAGTCGTAGAGCGTCTCTCGGTTCATTTCCTCCGGGTGTTGTATCAATCTGCTTAATTCCACGATATTTTTACTTTACTTTATTTTACTTTGAACTTTGAACATTGAACATTGAGTTTTGAACTTTATGATTAGTAAAGCCGTTGAATTCTTCACTCTCCACTTTTCGTTCTTCACTTACTTTACCAGTTAGCTACCGTAGCGTTGAATATCTGGTCTACCAGGTCTTTGATAATCTGGGTTACCAGTTCTTCCTGCACCGAGGCAAGGCTCTGAGTGGTGTCGTAGGTCTTGGCAGATGTAAACTGCTTTTCAAAGTCCTCGGCATGGTTCTTGGTGTTGGTGAAACGTACGTTTACGGTGATACTGAGCTCGGTCTGTGCTGAGTATCCCTCAGAACTAACCGACTTGTTGCGCTGAGAATATTGGGTGATTTCGCCCTCTATCTTCAGGTCGCCGTTGCGCGACACCTGTATGAGCTGGGTGTTGCTGGCAAATTTATCCTTGAGTTCGTTGTTGAACATCGGACCCATCGGACCCCACACATACGAACTTCTGATAGGGAAGTCGGCTATCTGTATGGTCTTGGTTTTGGTGTAGTCGATGCTGGCACCGTTGAACTTGTAGCTCACGGAGCATGCTGCCATGACCGCCACCATCAGTGTGACTCCTATTATATATAGGTACGCGCGTATATGCTTCATAACTTATATTTGTTAATCTTTCTGTACAGAGTTCTGTCGGAGATTCCCAGTTCTTCTGCCGCTTTCTTGCGGTTTCCGTTGTTTCTCTCCAGTGCCTTTTCTATCATCTGCTTGCTAAGGTCGCTGAGGTTCAGATTCTCGTTTTCTTCCTTGATCTCCTCAATCTCAGCATCCTCGGCTTCGGGTTTGTAAGTGCCCCTCATGCCTCCTGTAGCTATTTCCTGACGGATGTGTTGTAGCTCGTCGAGATCGGTAATCGGAGGTACGGACGATACCGGAGAAACCGATGGAACGGATGATAAGGACGGAACCGGAGAAACCGATGAAACCGGAGATACAGATGATACTGGAGCTACCTGGGTATTCGGCTGAACCGGAGAAACATATCCGCCTGTACCGCCCAACTGGCGTGCCTCATCGAGTTGCTTGCGCAGGCTGTTCATCTCACGTCTCAGGTCGCTCACGTTGCCCCTCAGTTCGTAGAGAATCTTGTATAGCAGTTCGCGCTCGCTGGCGTAGCTATGGTCGTCCTTGCCATCCTTCTGTATGGTGGCGAGCTGTGTAGACTCCTCATCTCTCGGAATAAACTGGGTGAGGGTCTGTGCATCGATTTCTCTTTCTCGGCTCAGCACTGACATCTGTTCGGTAATGTTCTTGAGCTGTCTCACATTTCCCGGCCACTTGTATTTCAGCATGATCTGCTTGGCCTCATCTGAGAGTGAAATCTTAGGCAGACGGTATTTTTCGGCCATCTGCATGGCGAAGAGGCGGAAGAGCAGGAGGATGTCGTCGCCACGCTCTCTCAATGCAGGCATCTGTATCGGGATGGTGTTGAGGCGGTAGTAGAGGTCCTCGCGAAAGCGGCCTTCGCTCACAGCCTTGCGCATGTTTACGTTGGTGGCTGCCACGATGCGGACATCCGTTTTCCTTATCTCAGTTCCACCCACGCGGATGTATTCTCCCGTTTCGAGCACGCGCAGCAGTCTTGCCTGCGTCTGTATCGGGAGTTCGCCCACCTCGTCGAGGAAGATGGTACCCTTGTTGGCAATACCGAAGTATCCTTCGCTTTCGCCTATGGCTCCAGTGAAGGAACCCTTCTCATGTCCGAAGAGTTCGCTGTCAATGGTTCCCTCCGGAATGCTTCCACAGTTGATAGCGAAATATTTCTCTCTGCGGCGTGGCGAATTGTCGTGAATCACCCTTGGAATGATTTCCTTACCCACACCGCTCTCGCCGATGATGAGCACGGAGAGATCGGTCGGCGCTACCTGTAGGGCTACGTCGAGCGCATGGTTCAATCCGTCGCTGTTACCGACGATATTGTAGCGTTGTTTTATCTTTTGTAGTTCGGAAGTATCCATTTAGCTGCCAAAATTACTCATTTTTTCTGAATTATCTGCATTTTTTTTTTATTTTAACGTTCGGGAGGTCTGATTACAGGGCAGATTTGCCGTTTTTGGCATCATCTGCCCTCCCGAATCTTTCTTTATTCCGCTTTTTCTCGGGAATAGGGAATCTTTCTTTTATCCCTTTTTCTTAGGGATGGAGAATCTTACCTTCTCGCTCTCGTCACGCTTCTCGTGGTAGAGTTTAGGCAGTGGATTCTCGTAGGCCTCATCATAGTCTTCGCGGTTGCAGAAGGCATCCAGCGCCAAGTAGATGGCGTGGCGGAAGGAGATTGCATCGGCTTCGTTGCAGCCCGTGATGCTGTAGCTAGGAGTGGTGTTGGCGGCGGTGTGCACGAGTGGCAGACCGGCAGTAAAGAGTACGCCATCCTCGGTGTAGAGAGAGTGGAACGGGGTAGTAGCCTGATCATGATACATGGCCATGATGCCGTCGAACTCTACGAAATGGCCGTTGCCGAAGAATTCGTCAGCAGGGTAAGGACCAAAAGCTTGTATTTTCTGCTCGGCAAGCTGGTCAATGGCTGGGATGATGATGCTGGCTTCCTCTGGTCCGCAGCTCTCCTCACCGTTGTTGCTAGGATTCAGGGCGAGCACGGCGATGCGCGGGTTGGTAATCATGAAGTCTCGCTTCAGTGATGTGTGCATCTGCTTCACCTTCTCGATGATGAGCTCCTGGGTGATAGCTGCCGGCACGTCCTTGAGCGGAGTCTTTCCGGTTACGGATGCGATGCGAAGGTCGCCGCCGCAGAGGATGGAAAGGCCCTTGGCACCTTCGCCCAGGCAAGTTTCAATGTATTCCTTGTGGCCCTTGAACTGGAAGCCCTCAAATTGTGCGTTCTGGTTGTTTACCGGTGCGGTAACGAGCACGTCGAAGAGCTCGTCGCGGTAGTCGGTCATGGCTCGGTCAAGTGCCTTGATGGCTGCCGTACCCGATTCCTGAGTAGGCATGCCCATGTCAACCTTTACCTCCTCGTCTACGGCTGGCAGGAGGTTGATTCTTCCGTCTTCAGCATCTTCTGCTTTCTGGATGATGGAGAACTGGGCAGGCAGATTCATCGCCTTGCGGTAATAAGCTGCCACTTTAGGCGAACCGTAGATGATAGGGGTACAATACTCCAACATCTCTGGCTCACTGAATGCCTTAAAAATGAGTTCGTATCCGATACCGTTGGTATCTCCGTGAGTGATGGCCACTCTAATCTTTTTGCTGTCCATTTATTGTTCTTATTTTATAGTAGAAATCGCAGCTTCGAGCTGCTTGATTAATATTTTCTTTTTCATTTCGGGCGCATAAACGAAGCCGATGATGATGATTTCATCCCCTGTTTTTCCCAGGTGGATGTGCCGCATCACGTAGGGTCCTCCCATGGCGTCGCCCTTCATCTCCCAGAGCCCTCTCTTGGCGAGGACGGGAATCACCATGTACATGCTGTCGGTTTCGCCGGGCATGTTTGTGCGGAGCATGCTGTCAATCTGCTGCTGCTCCGCTCTTCGTTCTTCATTCTTCACTCTCATGATGATGAGGTTCTTCATGCCCGAGCTGGCGTTGTTTGAAATCCAGATGAAGTTCTTTGCCTTCTTGCTTGCCTGCATTTCGACAGGGATGTTCATGCTGATACCGAAGTTCTTCTTCACCAGCTGCTGCATCTCTCGGTTCTGCTTGCTCGGGTTGGTGGAGATGATGGAGGCGAGATGCTCAAGTTCTGCCTCATCTACGAGCTGGCGCAGTTTCTCGGGGTTGAGTTTCTCTCTGAGTTGCTGCGGCGAGCGGGCAGAGATGCGGATGACGGTCTGCGGCGAAGCATTCTCGTTGCGGCTCAGCCTGACTGAGAATTCCGCTGCCGGGATGTTCACTACGATGCGAGTTCTTACGAGCAGGTAGCTACCGTGGATCTTGCCCTTCTTAACCTGGATGAGCCGGCAGAGCGGTTCGGGTTGGGGCAGGGCAGGCACCTCTTCCGTCAGTATCTTCGTCACGATGCTGTCGGTATCTCCCTCGAGCACCACCTCGTAAGGCTGTCCTGTGCTCTTGGGCAGCTTTCTGTTTCTTCCTCCTCCCGGGCTGCAACTTGCCAGAAAAAGGAACAAAAGACAGCCGGCAAGTAGGATCTTTAAAGATTCTCTAACCATTTCTCCCCCACCTTTCCTTACTTATTCATCTTCTCTTCATCCTCGTGCTCACGGATTTCTCCGATTTTCTTCGAGGTGCTGAGCAGACCGCAGGCAGCGTAGATGTCCTGGCCGCGGCTGGCACGGATGGTGGTGAAAACGCCATGCTGGGTGAGGTAATCACGGAACTGCTCCATCTTCTCATCATCCACACCTTGCAGAGGAATGTCTGGAATTTGGTGGAAACGGATCAGGTTGAAACGGCAGTCAAGTCCCTTCACCAGCTTGATGATGGCCTTGGCATGCTGCATACTGTCGTTTACGCCCTTAAAGACGATGTATTCGAAACTCAGGCGGCGCTGATGAGAGAAATCATAGTTCCTCAGCAGTTCTACTACCTGCTCAATGCCCATGCCCCTTTCGGCAGGCATCAGTTCAGCGCGCTCAGAAGGGATAGGGTCGTGCATGCTGATGGCCACATGGCAGTCGCTCTCTTCCAGGAACCGCTTCAGCTTGTTCTTCACGCCCACCGAACTTACCGTGATGCGCTTCGGGCTCCATGCCCAGCCGTAGTCGGCGGTGAGAATCTCTGTGGTGCGCAGCACATTGTCGAGATTATCCATCGGCTCGCCCTGACCCATGAACACGATGTTGGTAAGCTTGTCCACCTCCGGCAGCGAGTAAATCTGGTTCAGAATGTCGCCGGCAGGCAAACTGCCCTCAAACCCCTGCTTGCCGGTCTGGCAGAACAGGCAGTTCATCTTGCATCCCACCTGCGAAGAAACGCACAGCGTGGCGCGGTCCTTATCCGGGATGTAAACCGTCTCGACAAATTTGCCGCTTCTGGTAGGGAAGAGGTACTTGATGGTACCATCCACCGAATGTTGTGCATCGGAATATCCGAAGCATCCTATTTCGTATTCGGCAGCGAGTTTGGCACGGTTCGCTTTCGAGATGTTGGTCATCTCGTCGATGCTCTTCACATGCTGCTCATAGAGCCACTTCGCCATCTGCCCACCGGTGAAGGCGGGCATGCCTAAGTCCTTTGCCACCTGCTTCAATTCGGCAAGTGTAAGGCCCAAAAGATATTTTTTTTCATTATTCATACTGCAAAGATAGTGTTTTTTGCCGAAAAATTAGTATCTTTGCCACATATTTTAATATAATAAGATAAAATAAAGATAAAAAACACAGATTTAGCCCCCCGAAAAGGGCTGAAGTGAACAAAAATAACGTAAGAAAATGAGAGAAAAAATAGACCTTTTCTTGCCTTGCGAATACATCGGCGATGCGCAGATTGCCTTGTCGGTGCTTCATGAGTACAAGACTGTACAGCATATCCACTTCCTGGTGAGTGCTGATTTTGCCGCTCATCATCAGGTGCCGGAAGGATGCACGTTTGTCATCACCGACCGCCTGGAAAGCAGTAACACCATTGCCAGCATCGCTGAAAATACAGATGCCGACTACGTGATGATCTGTACCCGCCACACCACCATTGGATGGGGAAACAACACGCTGGAGCGATTCCTCAGAGTGGCAGATGATACGGATGCCGTCATGGTTTACGCCGACCATTACAAGATGGTGGAAGGCAAAATGGAGAAACATCCGGTAATTGACTACCAGTCAGGTTCTTTGCGAGATGACTTCGACTTTGGAAGCCTCTGGTGCATCAAGGCACAGGCGCTGGCCGACTACATCGCCCAGTCCGACCGCGAGGAGTATCAGTTTGCCGCCCTCTACGACCTCCGTCTCTATCTGAGCCGCGTGGGCGAAATCTTCCATCTCAACGAATTCCTCTATTCAGAAGCCGAACTCGACACCCGTAAGAGCGGCGAGAAGCAGTTTGACTATGTGAACCCGCGCAACCGCGAGGTGCAGATAGAGATGGAAAAGGCATGCACCCAGCACCTGGGCAAGGTGGGCGCCCTGATAGACACCACCTTCTACCGCCAGCCCGACTTCGGTGAGCAGGAATTTGAATACGAGGCATCTGTCATCATCCCCGTCTTCAACCGCGAAAAGACCGTGGCTGATGCCGTGAAGAGTGCGCTGGGACAGAAGGCAAACTTCAAGTTCAACGTCATCGTAGTGAACAACCATTCTACCGACCGCACCGGAGAAATCCTAGATGAACTTAAAGCAGACAACCTGATACAGATTATTCCGGAGAGAACCGACCTGGGAATAGGCGGATGCTGGAACGAAGCCATCAACAGCAGATTCTGCGGAAAGTTTGCCGTCCAGCTAGACAGCGACGACCTCTATTCTTCGCCAAAAACACTCCAGAAGATAGTAGATGCCTTCTACAAACAGAAGGCAGCCATGATTATCGGCTCGTACCGCATGTGCGACTTCGACCTCAACACCCTGCCACCGGGACTGATAGACCACAAGGAGTGGACCGATGAAAACGGATGCAACAATGCACTGCGTATCAACGGCTTGGGTGCTCCGCGCGCCTTCTTTACTCCGCTGGTACGGCAAATCCAGTTTCCTAACACCTCGTATGGTGAGGATTATGCACTGGGTCTGGCTTTCTCACGCCGTTACCGCATCGGCAGAATCTACGACGAACTCTACCTCTGCCGCCGCTGGGGAGGCAACAGCGATGCAGCCCTCAGCGTAGAGAAGGTGAACGCCAACAACCTGTATAAGGACCGCCTGCGCACCATGGAACTGAAGGCACGCCAGCACATGCTACAGGGCAAGGCCGACATCATGGAAGACAGCAGCATCTCGCGCTTCTTCAACCGCCAGCTGGAGGTATGGGCAGATGCCCGCCACCGCTTCCGCGACCTCAAGCACGTAGAAACCCGCCAGCTCTCCGACCAGCTGAAACTGCAGTGGAACCCAGCCCGCATCGTAAGTACGGGTGCCAAGATAGATAAGAAAACCCTGGGCGAGCGCCCTTGCTTCCTTTGCGACAAGAACCGTCCTAAGGAGCAGATGTCGAAGCAGATAGATGAGAAATTCCATCTCCTGGTGAATCCGTTCCCGATTCTCCCTGTCCACTTCACCATTCCGGCACGCAAGCACCAGCCTCAGCTCATCTACAAGAATTACGGCGAGATGCACCGCTTCATCAGTCTGCACAGCGACCTGATGGTGTTCTACAACGGTCCGAAGTGTGGTGCATCGGCTCCAGACCATCTTCATTTCCAGGCAGGAACCAACGGCATCCTTCCTCTTCAGACCAACTGGCAGCGTCTCTCCCGCAACCTGACCGACATCATCTCTCTCAATGATGAGGAGAAAATCTCTGTGGTTCGCGACTTCATCGTTCCCGCCTTCGTCATCATATCGAAGAGTGCTGAGAGCGATGAGGCCCTCTTCCGCCGTCTCTACAAGGCAATGCCTCAGCGTGGCGACGAAACCGAACCGATGATGAACATCATCTCCTGGCGCAAGGGCGAGGAATTCATCAGCGTGGTCATTCCGAGAGAAAAGCACCGTCCGGAAGCCTATTTTGCCGAAGGCGACGCCCAGTTTGTGGTTTCGCCGGGAGCACTGGATATGAGCGGACTCATCATCACCCCTCGTGAGGAAGATTTCCGAAAACTGACCGAGGAGAAAGCCCTCTCGCTGCTGCAGGAATGTGGCGTTTCGGAAGAAAAGATGAACGCCATCATCGCCAAACTGAAGGCATCTAAGGATGCCGAGGATGCAGCCGAAGCCTCTTCCACCTTATATAATAAAGGTAAGCAGCCCGACGTAACGGTGGGCATCGTGAGTGCGCAGAAGATTCATTTCTCGCTCAACAAACCTTATCTTGCCAAGGGCGAAAAGGTGCTGGGCGAACAGGTGGTAGAATTCTCTGAGGGCGGTGTGCTCTGGAACGGCAACCAGTACAGCCAGCTCACCTTCCATCCGCAGAGTGCCGACGCCTCGTTTTCGCTGAGCGACGTAACCATCGGTGTCAACTTCCACTGGGAACGCAAGGAAACCCAAACCTTCCTGGGCACGCTCCGCTTTGTGGTAGAATCGGATAAGATTGTAGCAATCAATGAGTTGCCTGTAGAGAAATATCTTGAGAGCGTCATCAGCAGTGAGATGAGTGCCACTTCGAGTCTAGAACTCCTGAAGGCGCACGCCGTCATCTCCCGTTCATGGCTCCTGGCACAGATGCAGAAGCGCAGAGAGGTGGCTGAGAGCGGCAACAACTTCTTCTCCTTCACCAAGAAGGAAGATACGCTCATCCGCTGGTACGACCGCGAAGACCACACCCTCTTTGATGTATGTGCCGACGACCACTGCCAGCGCTACCAGGGTATCACCAAGGAAACATCGCCCCATGTAGCTGAAGCCATCCGCCAGACCAAGGGACAGATTCTGATGGACGGCGAAGAAATCTGCGATGCAAGATTCTCGAAATGCTGCGGCGGAATAACCGAGGAATTCCAATATTGCTGGGAGGACACGCCGAAGACTTATCTCACGGCGGTTCGCGACATTGCCCTGGGGGTGGAACATACACTGCCTAATCTGACCAATGAGGAAGAGGCAGAGAAATGGATCCGCTTCAATCCGCCAGCTTTCTGCAACACGCAGGACAAGAAAATCCTGTCTGAAGTGCTCAACGACTATGATCAGGAAACCGTCAATTTCTACCGCTGGAAGGAAACGCTCAGCCAGGAGAAGTTGCAGCAGCTCATCGCTGACAAACTGAAGATGGACCTGGGTGCCATCCTTGACATGAAGGCGGTGGAGCGCGGAAAGAGTGGAAGAATCAGCAAACTCCAGATCATCGGAACAGAGAAGACCTTTACCATCGGTAAGGAACTCGAAATCCGCCGTACGCTGAGCGACAGTCATCTGCTGAGTTCAGCCTTCGTGGTGGATAAATATGATAAGGATGAGCAGGGAGTGCCTCAGCGTTTCGAACTCATCGGAGCCGGTTGGGGGCATGGAGTAGGCCTCTGCCAGATTGGTGCTGCCGTGATGGGCGAGCAGGGTTATCATTATGATGCCATCCTGCTGCACTACTATCAGGGTGCTGAAATCAAGAAACTTTATAAATAGTGATGTAAAATGGTAACAAAGAAAAACAGTCGGAGTCCATGGGCATGGATTCCGACCCTCTATTTTGCCGAAGGACTCCCCAACGTCATCGTAACCGCCCTCTCTGTGGTGATGTACATGCAGTTGGGGCTGACCGATGCTGAGGTGGGTCTCTATACCGGATGGCTCGCCCTTCCCTGGGTCATCAAGCCCTTGTGGAGTCCGTTCATAGATTTGCTGAAGACTAAGCGCTGGTGGGTGCTCACCATGCAGGCTCTCATCGGAGCTGCCCTTGCCGGCATCGCCTTCTCGCTGCCTACCGCCTTCTGGTTCCAGGCAACGATGTGCTTCTTCTTCCTCATCGCCTTCTGTAGTGCTACTCACGACATTTCGGCAGATGGTTTCTACATGATTGAGCTGGATGAACATACGCAGACTAAGTTTGTAGGCTTGCGAAATACCTTCTACCGCCTCGCCATCATCTTTGTGAATGGTTTTCTGGTGATGCTGGCAGGTGTACTTCAGGTTCTCTTCCGCAACCAGATTCGCTTCTCATGGGCGCTTATCTTTTACGGACTGGCAGGTATCTTCATCGGTTTGTGGCTCTACCACAGCCGCTTCATGCCGCGCCCGAAGGATGATGTGCAGACCGACAGAACGGTGGGTGAAGTGGCTCATGAACTGAAGAACATGTTCCGCACCTTCTTCGTGAAGTTCGGATTGGGTGAAACCGTCTGTGTGATGCTCTTTCTCTTGCTCTACCGATTCCCTGAAGCGCTTCTGAACACCATGACCAAGACCTTCATCCTCCGTCCTAATTCGCAGGGCGGACTGGGACTGTCACCGCAGGAATATGGCTTTGCCAATGGTACTGTGGGATTGATAGGTTTGCTGCTGGGTGGAATTCTTGGTGGTATTCTGGTGAGCAGGGATGGAATGAAGAAATGGCTCTGGCCTCTGGTTTGCGCCATTACCTTGCCTGATGTGGTTTACATCTATCTGAGTTACTCGCTCAACAGCAACCTCATCGTGGTTTCCAGCTGTCTTTTTGTCGAGCAGTTGGGTTATGGTTTGGGCTTCACGGTTCTTACCCTCTACATGCTGTTCTACAGTCAGGGAAAGTTCAAGACCTCCCATTATTCCATCTGTACGGGCATCTCCTATCTCGGATTGATGCTGCCGGGCATGGTTTCTGGATATCTGAAGGATATGGTAGGTTACCGCATGTTCTTCATCATCGTGATGGCATGTTGCGCCATCACCTTCCTGGTTACTGCTTTCCTGAAGATTGATCCTAATTTCGGAAAGAAAGAGGAGAAGGAAGAGGATGAAGCGGAATTGGACGCGATAGAATAAATGATGATGTTAACGTAAAAACGAGGATGTGCGAACATCCTCGTTTTTATCTTTATTCCCCGATAATCGTTGCGATGAGGTGTCGGCTTCCGCCTCCCTCTCTGAATTCACAGAGGTAGATTCCTTGCCATGTTCCGAGGTTTAATCTGCCGTTGGTAATGGGAATGGTGAGCGATACACCCACCATGCTCGATTTGGCATGAGCCGACATATCCGTCGGTCCTTCATCCTGATGCAGGTATCTTGGGTCGCCATCCGGAACCAGTCTTTCGAAGATACCCTTCAAGTCATGTCTCACATCCGGGTCGAAGTTCTCGTTCAGCGACAGTCCGCAGCTGGTATGTCTTACGAAGAGATTCAGAATCCCTGTCTTAGGCAGCGCCGGCAAATTCCTCATCACCTCGTTGGTAACGAGATGAAATCCGCGAGGAAGCGGGCGCAATGAAAATTCTACTTGCTGTATCATATCATTCTTTGTTTTTATATTTCAATTGTTTGTATCTTTCTGATTGTCAATTTACAAAGGTAATTATAATTTTATTATTATAATACTATTATAATGCAAATATAGGAAAGTTTAACCATTAAAGGATTTCTCTTCCTTACTATCTGCTACCCCGAAAAAACTTTTTCTTTAGAAGAAGGAAAAAAACAAGAAAAATAATCCCGAAAAAATTTGGTGGTTTCAGAATAATGATGTACTTTTGCACCCGAAATCAAGCATTAAGAGTTGCCCAGTTGTGGCACACCAACCGAGTTTCGCATAGAGATAACCACGGTGGTAAAAGAATGTGTAAGTGTTTAACAACTTAAAATAATTATCTTTATGAATCCAAATTCAGATTTAAAGAATGAGAATGTAATGGCAGTTAATGCCGAGTCATCAACAATTAAGACAGCTAATGCTGAGTCATCAACTGTTGGTGCAGGCTATGCCGAGTCAAGAATTTCAGAGTATGCAGCCCGCTTTGCTGCATACAGCGATGAGCGTTTGAAGCAGACCATAGATCACGAGCGCAAGGTTCGTGGTTGGGGCAGCGAGCGCAGCTACTTTCTCGCCGCCCTGCGAGGAGAGTGCGAAAAGCGAGGCATTGATTACTGTACGTGGGTATAGATGCTCAAGTACGCGGGCAGAAAATGCCACGGATTTCTAGAAGACGCAAGGCAACGCAGAGAGCTGCTGCATAATGGTCTTTGCCATGCGGGCATGACCGGCATCGTTAGGATGAAGACGGTCGGTATCCGGCTTGTTGAACATCTGGGCACCAGCATCGTAAAGAGGGAAAAGACCGGAAAGGGAGTTGAGGTCGATGACCGGAACTGCCCAGACATTGCCTGTTTCCTTGATAGCTTTCACGTATTCATCGAAGAAGATGCCACGCGCATTCTCGTACATCTCATCTGGCTGGATGTTCTTGTCACCACTGGCAAAGAGAGCACGATGCACAGGAGTCATTACCACGATTTGCTTGGTAGGATACATCTGCTTCAACTTCGACATGGCGATGTTGATGCGGCCTTTCAATGTATTCTTGTCCATGCAGAAGTGGCGGTGGCGGCGCTGTACCATTTCGCTTGGCTTGTGGCGGGCTACTCTCACACTGTCGAAAGTCTCCGTGTACCATTCGCCGATAGGCACACCATTGTTATAATCATTGGTACCCATAAAGATGAGGATGGCATCAAAATCATCACCATGTTCCTTCTGCAGTTGGTCTGCCTGACGGGGAATATCGTTCCACTGTCTGCCGCTCACACCATAAACGTAAGGGGTGATGCCGAGCCAATCCTGCAGGAATCCCCAGTATTTTACTTTTGATGCCTTGATGTTAGGGTCTGTGATGGAGTCGCCGAAGTAAGCCACCTTCTTTCCCTTCCAGGGATGCTGAAGGTTCTTGAATGTCTTTTCTTTTTCGGCAATTTCTTTCTTGCTCATCGCCTTTTGGGCGAAGGCGGGTAGGGTTGGCATCGCCAGAGTGAGGGCGAGTGCCAGGGTAATCATTGTTTGTTTCTTCATTGCTAGTTTGTTTTTAATTCTTTTTCTGAGTGCAAAGGTACGGCAAAAATCTCAAACGGCGCAACATTTATTGTTCAAATATCAGTCTTTTTCTGTTTTTTTTTGTAATTTTGCAGCCGCTAATAGAAATGAGTATTTATAATAGGTATATTATTAAGGATGACAGTCAGTTTGAGTAATTTGAGTAATTTAAGTGATTTGGCGCGCAAGCGAGTGGCGGTTGCGGCTTATTATTTTGTTCCGGGAGTCGTGTTTGCCAGTTGGGCAAGCCGTATTCCGGATGTAAAACAGATGTTACATCTGAGCAACGGACAGCTGGGAACTGTGCTCTTTGCCATCCCTATAGGGCAGCTTCTGATGATGGCTTTTTCGGGTATCCTGGTGAGTAGATTTGGCAGCAAGAAGATGCTGGTTCTGTCTGAGGCGCTCTATGTCCTGATTCTTTTCTGCATCGGTAGCAGTACTACGGTTTTTCATCTGATTTTGAGTCTTATTGCTTTCGGAATGATGGCGAATCTGATGAACATTGCCACCAATACGCAGGCATGTCTGGTAGAGAAGATGTATGGGCGCAACATCATGTCGTCGTTTCATGGTCTGTGGAGTCTGGGCGGTTTTTCGGGTGGTATCATCGGTGCCATCTTTGCCAATACTTTGCTCCCGATAGATGTCCACTTTGGAACTATCCTGGCTCTGAGTATTCTCATTGTTGCTGTCGGTTTCCGCTTTCTGGTTAATGATGCCATGGCGAAAGCAGAAGAGGAGGATGTTCCGAAGTTCTCTTTCAAGACCATCGACCCGATTCTGTTCCTTTTGGGACTGATGGGATTTGCCGGCATGTTCTGTGAAGGTACCGTTTACGATTGGAGTAGCGTATATTTTTCATCAGTAGTAAAACCCGATGAGGCTTTTATCCGTGCGGGCTATGTGGCTGGTATGGGAGCGATGACGTTGGGTCGTTTCATGGCTGATGGGTTTGTTACGAAATTCGGTCCAGCCAGAGTTTTGAAGGTTTGTGGTGGTTTGATATTGGGTGGTTTGTGGCTGGCTGCCGCCTTGCCTTATTTGATTCCTGCCACCCTGGGCTTCCTGCTGGTAGGTTTCGGCATCTCTTCGTCGGTTCCAATCTGTTACAGTATCGCCGGAAAATTGGGAACCATCAAGGCGAGCATCGCCATTACCATCGTTTCGAGCATCAGTTTCTTCGGTTTCCTGGTAGGACCTCCGGTTATCGGATGGCTTGCTGAGGCTACCGGACTTCGCATCGCCATCAGCATAGCAGCCTGCCTGGGCCTGATGATTGCATTCGTTGCCGCTAAGGTAGGAAAGAGATTATCCTGAATAAGGAAACGGTTGATGTCTTTTAATGATATGATTGATGCCTTTAAATGATATGATTGATGTCTTCTAATGATATGGTTGATGTCGTTTAAGGATATGACTAAAGTCTTCCGAACAGTTACTTGAAGTCTTTCAGACATATTGAATAAGTCTTCAGGATATATTATTTAGTGAGCCGCACAACAGCTGATGTGCGCTTGCACAACAGGTGTTGTGCAAACGTCGCTCAGTTGTTGTGCGGCTGTCGTTCAGGTGTTGTGCGCTCTCTTTGTTTGTTTTCTTAAAGCAAACACCTTGATTAGATAAACAAACATCCTATCTGGAAGACCAGGGCTGATGCTACCCATGCCAATAGCGTGGTGTAGCCGGCGGCGAAGCCTGCCCATTTCCAACTGCCCGTCTCGCCCTTGATGGCAGCGATGGTGGCGATGCAAGGGAAGTAGAGTAATACAAAGAGGAGGAAACAGTAGGCGGTGAGCGTTGCCTTCGCTGCTGCCTCGGCATCGCTGTAACCGTAGGTCTTCTTCAGGTCTGAAGTCATCTGCTTCTTCAAGACTTCGTATTTTCCGTCTTCATCGTTGTAATCCTGATCATCAGAGAAACTGTCGTTGTTGCTGTAGAGCACGCCCATTGTTGAGGCTACAATCTCCTTGGCACCCACACCGGAAACCAAGCCCACATCCAGTTTCCAGTCGAAACCCTGTGGTGTGAAGATAGGCTCGATGGTCTTACCGATTCTTCCGATATAGCTCTGCTCCTGCTGTGCCTGGTTGTCAAGTTCCTCATTGTGAGGGAAGTAGCCCAATGCCCAGACGATGATACTTGCCACGAGGATGATGCCACCCATCTTCTTCAGGTACTGCTTACCCTTCTCCCAAGTATGTCTGCCTATCGCCTTCCAGGTAGGGAAACGGTAAGGAGGCAGTTCCATTACGAATGGGGTATCTTCGCCCTTCACCACGAAACTGGCAAAGATGCGGCTCAATATCACGGCTAGGAAAATGCCGATGAGATAGAGCGATACCATGATGAGCGAACGGTATTGGATGGCAAAGAACGTTCCGATGACCATGATGTAGATTGGCAGACGAGCCGAACAGCTCATCAATGGCAGAATCAGCATCGTAATCAGACGGGAACGGTGACTCTCGATGGTTCTTGTTGCCATCACCGCAGGTACGTTACATCCGAATCCCATAATCAGCGGAATGAATGACTTGCCATGCAGGCCCATCTTGTGCATCAGCTTATCCATGATGAAGGCGGCACGAGCCATATATCCCGAATCCTCCATGTATGAGATGAAGAAATACAAAATCAGAATCTGTGGCAGGAACACGATCACGGCACCTACACCACCAATCACACCATCTACCAGCATATCCTTCACTGGTCCATCCGGCATCGTATTGCTGATGAAATCGCCCAGCCATGCCACGCCGTCCTCAATCCATCCCTTAGGAATCTCGCCCAACACGAAGGTGGCTGAGAACATGATGAACAGCAGGAGAACGAAGATAGGGAAGCCTACATATTTATTGGTCAGGATGCTGTCGATGAGGTGGGTTACCTGATAGGTATCCTTTGCCTTGCCCGGTTCATAGCCCGCTTCCTGCAATGCGCCATGAATAAATCCGTATTTGGCATCCATGATGGCGGTTTCGCTATCCTCCAGGGTCTCTTCCTTCACACGCTTGGCTGCCTCATCACGGGCTGCGAAAATTTCCTTGGCCGATTTCAGATGACTTACGTATTCCTCTGCGTGCTTATCATTCTCCAACAACTTGATAGAAAGATATCGGGTAGAGTAGCGCTGGCGGATGGAATCATCTGCCTTCAGATATTTCTGGATATGTTCGATGCCGTGCTCTATCTCATGTCCGTGGTTGATGTGGATATGGCGATAGTGAGCGTTGGAATCTTCCTTGCCTTCGTAGAGTTCGATGATGGTCTCGAAGAGCTTGTCCACGCCTCGGCCATTGGTGAAGACGGTAGGAATCATTGAGATACCGAAGAGTTCGCCCAGTTTGTCGTAGTCGATGTTATCGCCACGCTTCTCGGTTTCATCAAACATATTGAGGGCGCAGACCATGCGGATGTGCATATCTATCAACTGTGTGGTGAGATAGAGATTGCGCTCCAGGTTGCTGGTGTCGATGACGTTGATGACGATATCCGGCGTATGCTCGATGAGCTGCTTGCGCACATAGAGTTCTTCTGGCGAATAAGCCGAGAGGGAATAGGTACCCGGCAAATCTACCAGATTGAAGTGGTAGCCGTTGAAATCGGCTTCACCTACTTTCGCATCCACGGTTACACCGCTATAGTTGCCTACGCGTTCGTGAGCACCCGAAGCAAAGTTGAAGAGGGAAGTCTTGCCGCAGTTTGGATTTCCCACCAGTGCCACGTTGATGACGCGGTGGAGTCTTTCTGCTTCCTGTTCAGCCAGGGCTTCGTTGCTGGCATTGTCTTTTCTTTCAGCCACGAGCATCTTGTCGCCGAGCGCCTGCTCGTCGCTATCGTTGGAATCTACTACTTTTGAGTCAATTACCTGCTGGCGGTCTTCTTCTTCCGCCTTGCTGAGCTTTGCATCGTTCTTGGCTTCATCAATGGAAACCACCTCGATATGGTCGGCTTCGCTGTGACGGAGAGACACCTCGTAACCCATAATCTTGTATTTCACTGGGTCCTGGAGTGGGGCGTTAAGGAGTACATCTACCTTCTTGCCCTTGATGAATCCCATCTCGATGACTCTCTTTCTGAAGCCACCGTGTCCTGATACCTTGACGATAACGGCGCTTTCACCTGTTTTAAGTTCTGATAATTTCATATATCTTTCCTTGTTTTAATCTTGTTCTTTTCCTTGAGCGCGGCCTTATGGTCTGCTTTTTTTCTTTTTGGCTGCAAAGTTACTAATAAAACTTTGCAACTCAGTAGCAATGATGTGTTTTTATAACAAAAATACCTAGAAATGATGAGAGTATCATCAAATCTAGGTATTCTTATCATTATTTCTGATGATGGATGTTCTTATACCTTATTATATATATAAGAGCATTATCATTTCTTGTGATTACAGGTTTCTGCCGTGGCAGTTCTTAAACTTCTTGCCGCTTCCGCATGGACATGGGTCGTTAGGACGTGGCATGCGCTCAGCACGGTATGGAGTGCGGTTTACTTCTGCGCCCTCTCGGGTATCCTGGTTAGCAGCTGCCTCCTGTGCCTCACGCTCTGCATCCAAATCTACCTTGCTCTCTACATAGTTCTGCTGAGTGTGCTGCTCAGGAACTGCCTCCTGAACTGGCTGCTCTTGCTCCATTACTGGAATCTGACCACGCATCAGAATACTTGCAATACGGTCGTACATGTCATTGATCATGGCATCCCAAACCTTGGCACTCTCCAACTTAAAGATGAGGAGAGGATCCTTCTGCTCGTAGCTTGCATTCTGTACAGAGTGCTTCAGTTCGTCGAGCTTGCGGAGGTTCTCCTTCCAGTCGTCATCGATAATCTGGAGAACAACGCTCTTCTCAAACTCCTTCACTACGTTCTTAGCCTCGCTCTCGTATGCCTCCTTGAGGTTGCAAGGAATGTTGTACATGCGCTTGCCGTCTGTGATAGGCACCATGATGCGCTCGTATATAGCGCCCTGGTTTTCGTATACCTGCTTGATGATAGGCATTGCTGTAGCCTGGATGCGGTCTGTCTTACGCTTGAATGTAGCCATAGCTTCCTGGAAAGCACGCTCAGCCAAATCCTCACGTCTGCCGTTCTCATATTCATCCTCGTTGAATGGAATCTCCATTGCGAGAACTTTCAGGAACTCTTCCTTGGCACCGAAGAAGTCGTTGTTGTTAACGATGTTCAATACGCGGTCCCAGATGATGTTGGCAATATCCATACCGATACGCTCACCCATGAGGGCATGGCGACGCTTCTCGTAGATAACGGTACGCTGACGGTTCATCACGTCATCATACTCCAAGAGGTGCTTACGGATACCGAAGTTGTTTTCCTCAACCTTGCGCTGGGCACGCTCGATGCTCTTGCTGATCATTGGGCTTTCGATACGCTCACCATCCTCGAAACCGAGACGGTCCATTACCTTGGCGATGCGCTCAGAAGCGAACAGACGCATCAGCTTATCCTCCAATGATACATAGAATACAGAAGAACCTGGGTCACCCTGACGACCGGCACGACCACGGAGCTGACGGTCTACACGACGGCTCTCATGACGCTCTGTACCGATGATGGCAAGACCACCTGCAGCCTTTACCTCTGGAGTCAGCTTGATATCGGTACCACGACCTGCCATGTTGGTAGCGATGGTTACGGCACCCTTACCGTTTACTGAGCGACCTGCCTCGGCTACAATCTGAGCCTCCTGCTGGTGCAGCTTAGCGTTCAATACATTATGAGGAATGTTGCGCATCTTCAACATCTTGCTCAACAACTCAGAAATCTCGACAGATGTTGTACCTACCAAGACTGGGCGACCTGCATTACGTGTCTCCTCGATTTCGTCGATAACTGCACGATATTTCTCGCGGGCTGTCTTGTATACACGGTCATCCAAGTCCTTACGCTGGATAGGGCGGTTGGTTGGAATCTCAACAACATCGAGTTTGTAGATATCCCAGAACTCACCTGACTCTGTACTTGCTGTACCGGTCATACCGGCAAGCTTGTGGTACATACGGAAGTAGTTCTGAAGTGTGATGGTAGCGAAGGTCTGTGTAGCAGCCTCTACCTTTACATGCTCCTTAGCCTCAATAGCCTGGTGCAAACCATCGCTCCAGCGACGGCCTTCCATGATACGTCCTGTCTGCTCATCCACAATCTTCACCTGTCCGTCCATGACAACATATTCGTCGTCCTTATTGAACATGGTGTAACCCTTCAGAAGCTGCTGCAGGGTGTGAACACGCTCGCTCTGTACACCATAGTGAGCCAGCATCTCGTCTTTCTTGTCAAGACGCTCCTGGTCTGAAAGGTCTGTACGAGCCTCGAGTTCGCTCATCTCTGTTGTGATATCAGGCAATACGAAGAGTTCCTTATCGTTTACCTGCTTAGCCAACCAGTCTGTACCCTTATCGGTAAGGTCGGCAGAATTCAGTTTCTCGTCTACAACGAAGTACAATGGCTCAGTAGCCTTAGGCATCTCACGGTTGTTGTTTGCCATGTAGTACTCCTCAGTCTTCAGCAGACCTGCCTTGATACCTTCTTCAGAAAGATACTTGATCAATGGCTTGTTCTTAGGCAATGCCTTGTAAGAACGGAAGAGTGCGAGGAAACCTTCATCGAGGAGTTCCTGATTCTTAGCCTTTGTACCTTCGTTAATCTTCTGCTTAGCCTCGGCGAGCAATTCTGTAGCCTGTTTGCGCTGTACCTCATAAAGTTTCTCAACCAATGGCTGATACTGCTCGAACATCTGGTCGTCGCCCTTTGGAATAGGACCAGAGATGATCAATGGGGTACGGGCATCATCAATCAACACAGAGTCGACCTCATCGACGATGGCGTAGTTGTGCTGGCGCTGTACCAGGTCGGCTGGGTTGGTAGCCATGTTATCACGAAGATAATCGAAACCAAACTCGTTGTTGGTACCGAAGGTGATATCTGCCAGATATGCCTTGCGACGCTCGTCGGAATTAGGACGGTGCTTGTCGATACAATCTACAGAGAGACCGTGGAACATATAGAGAGGTCCCATCCACTCAGAGTCACGCTTTGCCAGATAGTCGTTCACGGTAACGACGTGAACACCATTACCTGTCAAGGCATTCAGGAAGATAGGAGTAGTACCAACGAGAGTCTTACCCTCACCGGTAGCCATCTCGGCAATCTTACCCTGATGGAGAACAACACCACCGAAGAGCTGTACATCGTAGTGGATCATTTCCCACTTCATATCATTACCGCCGGCTGTCCAGTGGTTGTGATAGATAGCCTTGTCGCCATCGATGGTTACGAAGTCGTTAGCTGGGTTTGAAGCCAACTCGCGGTCGAAGTCGGTAGCTGTAACTACTGTCTCCTCGTTTTCTGCGAAACGGCGAGCTGTATCCTTTACGATGGCAAAAACCTGAGGCAATACCTCGTTGAGGACAACCTCATACTTGTCGAGTGCTTCCTGCTCCAACTTATCGATCTGGTTGAAGATACCTTCACGCTCATCGATAGGAGTGTCTTCGATTTTAGCCTTGAGTTCAGCAATCTTTGCCTTTTCCTCGTTGGCATACTCTTTTACGTACTTCTGGATTTCCTTTGTTTTTGCACGAAGTTCGTCATTGCTTAAGGCCTGCATCTTAGGATACTCTGCCTTGATCTTTTCTACGATTGGCTGAATCAACTTCATATCGCGAGTTGACTTGTTGCCAAACAATGACTGAAGAATTTTGTTAAAGTTCATTGTATATTTATTTTTTATTATTATTCGAAATATAGGAGTTAAAGAAGTTAAGGAGTTAAAGAAGTTAAGACAAATGCTGTTCTGTCAGTCCTTTTTCCTCTTCTGCTTTTTCCTGTTGTTTGTTTACTAGCTTGCAAATTTACTAAAAATATCCGTAAATCTGCAAGGAATTGCCAATTATTACCTGTTTTTATGGCAAATCTTCTGAGTTTTGCTTACAAAAAGCGCAAAATCAGCAGTCTGGACCTCGAATAACAATACTCCCATACGGAACTTTGTATCTGTGCTCCGTAGGGGATTCATAATAAATATGTGAATGAATGTCTGTCAGAATGTCAGAAGAATGGGCAGCAAGTGTTGCCGACAAGGTAGGATGGTGCGCTGCGATGCTTTCATCTTCTGATGCCGCCTTAATGGCTTTGAGCACGCAGAGGATGTCCTCCTCCAATGCCTTCGCCTCCGGTTGCTGGATGAATTCATCGTAGGATATATCCGTGAGCGCAAACTTCAGCGCCTGCTGATAAGTCTGTGCCTCCATGCCGGTTGCCGCCAAGACAACTAAAAGGGCTGTGATATATCTGTTTACCATCATTGTTGTTTATCTTCTTCTGTTCCGGAAACGATGTTGTGCCAATCGTTTCCTTACGTATATTTTAATGTCTATTTATTCTTTCTGAATTTCTTTACGATATGCTTCTGCAAACCGTAATTGTTTGGACTTAAATCCATCATGGTCGACTTGACGCAGTATCTCGCTAGCAAAGAAAGTGCCAAAATACTCATACCCTCAGCATAGTTCTGCCATATCTGCATGAACAGGGCAATGAGCAGAAGCCATCCCAGGAGTTCGAAATACCAATACTGACGACCTGCTTTCATCCTCTTGATGGTCTTCCATGCAAAGATGAGGTTGAGCGGATTCAGTATCAGAATCTGGAAATTTATCTGTACAGTAGGATGCTGCGAGAAGATCATGGTAAAGAGAATCAGTCCCGGTAATCCTGTCAGGACAAGCAGAATGGCATCAAACCACCAGTAGTTTTTCTTTTTTACACATTCTCTTACCGTTGTTCCTATGATGATGATTGCCAGAACTATGGCTATCATTTGTGGTGTAACAGGAGCATCGTCTGTTATTTGTGCCTGGGCAGGGATAATGTCGGATGTTTCATCTACCAGAGTGATATAGCCGCTGG
This sequence comes from Segatella copri, assembly GCA_021615735.1. Lineage (GTDB taxonomy): Bacteria > Bacteroidota > Bacteroidia > Bacteroidales > Bacteroidaceae > Prevotella > Prevotella copri_Q. The sequence goes on from JAJWFY010000001.1 coordinate 22,849, forward strand.
CACTTGTTGCATTGGTTTTGCCGTCTGCAATCTGAGATGCATCAATAAAGTCGGTTCTTCCTTCTGTGGCAAAGTCTTTGCTCAGATTGTCTGGCAGGAACTCCCATTCTCTTTGGGTGATAGGACGGTCTGCCTGACAACCCAGAAGAAGGTCATTGCCGAATCTTGCCCAGCGGTGCTGTCCGTTGAGTTTGTGAATCTCTTCCCTATAGGTAGAAGTGGTAGGGGTATCTTTAAAGTTGGTACTCTGGTTCCCAATGTTGGAGAGAATCATCTCGCGTGCCCGGGTCGTACAGTTATCATAGAAGAAATTGTAACGGTATACGCGGTTCTCCGGCTGTGCATTCTTGTCGATGCTTCTCAGGATTCCCAGCTTCTCTGTGCGGGAGAGACGGAGGCGCTGCTGTCTTACCCATCTGCCTTCATGTGCATATTCGGCAATGAAGTCGCTCATTGGGTAGATGCCGATCTGATAATCGGTGAGTCCGAAAACAAAGCGGAGCACAAAGCAACTTTGGTTAAAACTGAACATACCCCAGTTGACGGCAACGTCGGTTCCCATAGCTTTGTTCTGTATGCGGAGAGCGGTATGTCCATAATACGACCACACCTCCTGGCCTGGTCCGCAAGTCAGGAGAGAGATGTCAACAGAATCGAGCCACGCAGTAGCTTCTTCATTGACACGACTGTTCTGCACAGAAATATCAGAGTCCTTGTCTCTTGAAAAATCCTGTGCAGCCACTTCAGTAGTTAAATTGATTAAAATTACTGCTAAAATGGCACTAAAAATATGCTTAAAACGTTTCACGATGCAAAAATACCTTATTATTTTCAATTATCCTTCTTTTTTCTAGATTTTTTTTAATACTTTTGCACTCTGAATATAATTTTGAATGATTATTAAAGAATGAGAAAGCTTTTTTTAGCAACCCTATTGTTGGGTTCAGCCCTTATGGTTAATGCCCAAAGTGGTACTAATTCGCCATACAGCCAGTATGGTCTCGGCATCTTGTCGGACCAGACTTCTGGTTTTAATCGCGGTATGAATGGAGTCGGTCTCGGCTTTCATGAGCATAATCAGGTAAACTATCTCAACCCTGCATCTTATGCTTCGCTCGATTCTATGACTTTCATCCTTGATGCCGGCATCTCTGGTCAGGTGACAAATTTTGAAGAGAATGGTGTGAAGAAGAATGCCAACAACTCAAATTTCGAGTATGTTGTTGCAGGCTTCCGCTTGCTGCCACATGTAGGTATGAGCTTCGGTATCATTCCTTTTACCAATGTGGGCTATAATTATTCTGCATCAGAATGGGTGAATGCTGACAAGGAGGCTTACTATACCAACACCTATTCCGGCGATGGCGGTTTGCATCAGGCATACATCGGTGCAGGTTGGGAACCGGTTAAGGGTTTGTCTGTAGGTGCCAATTTCTCTTATCTCTGGGGTAGTATTGACAGAAGCGTATCTAACAGCTACAGCAATTCTTATTACAAGACCCTCACCCGCTATTATTCTATGCAGGTGAACAGCTATAAGGTTGATTTCGGTGTACAGTATACCCATCAGTTCTCAAAGAAAGATTGGGCTACCGTAGGTGTTACCTTCTCACCAGGACATGGTCTGGGGGCTTCTGCTGATATGAAAATCATTTCTAATGATACCCAGAACGGTGTTACCGATACCACCGCTTACTCTATCGGCAAGGCTTACAAGTTGCCTACCATGATTGGTGCGGGTGTGATGTGGAATCATAACAACCAGTGGAAGGTTGGCTTTGATTATACTTTGCAGAAGTGGGGTAGCTTAGGTTATCCTAGTTTCGATGGAACCAACTACGCCTTGAAAAATGGTATCTACAAGGATAGAAGCAAGTTCAATCTCGGTGCCCAGTATTGCTATGGAGAGCGTAGCCGTGCTTTCTTCAAGCGTGTTCAGTATCGTGTAGGTGCCAGCTATGCCACACCTTATTATAAGATGAATGGTGTTGATGGTCCGAAGGAAATCTCTGTAAGTGCCGGTTTCGGTATTCCTATCATGAACTCTTACAACAACCGCTCTATGCTGAATATCAGCGGTCAGTGGGTGAAGAGTTCGGCTAAGGATCTGATAAAGGAAAATTCTTTCCGTATCAATATCGGATTCACATTCAACGAGGATTGGTTTAAGAAGTGGAAGATGGATTAATCTTCCGCTTATATATAATAATGTATAGAATCTCTATATAATAATGTATAGAATAAAAGGCTCTTATGTTGTCGGTATCCTGATGTTCCTGATTTTGGCTGGTTGCCAGAACCAGGTAGAACATACTGCGCCCGCCATCCGCCCGCAAGACTCGGTGGCGATGATGACATCGTATGGCGTAAATACATTGGTCAGCGACTCGGGAGTTATGAAATATCGCATCGTTACAGAACGGTGGGAGGTGAATACCAGCAAGAATCCATCTTTGTGGATTTTTGATAAGGGACTTTTGCTGGAGCAGTTTGATGAGAAATTCCATATTAACAGTTATATCCAGTGTGATACCGCTTATTATTATGATCAGCAGAAGATATGGAAACTCTATGGTAGGGTGAGTATCCTGACCAAGGATGGTTTGCGCTTCAATAGTGAGCAGCTTACCTGGGACCAGAACAAGCACGAATTGTCAAGTAACGTGTTCAGTAAACTTGTTACTCCGGAAAGAACGCTTCAGGGTTCTCATTTCTGGAGTGATGAAAAGATGACGCGCTATTATGTGAGCAATTCGAAGGGTAGCTTTGAAAAGGGAGACCTGACAGGAGGTGGTGGCGGTGCCGATACATTGAGCAGCCAGCCGGATTCTGTCAAGAATAACTTCCGTCAACCGGCTACACCAGTCAGAGCCACTACGATTCCTATCATGCACTAATTAAAAAGAAAAAGATATAATGAATGAACAGGTGGATATGAGTTTAGTCGTAGGCATTCTCATTACGATGGTTTTCTCTGCATTCTTCAGCGGAATGGAGATTGCCTTCGTCTCTTCCAACCGCATGTTGGCGGAGATGGATAAGGAGAAAAACGGCCTTACGCAACGACTGTTATCTTTGTTTTATAATCATCCGAACGGCTTTGTCAGTACCATGCTCGTGGGCAACAATATAGCCCTTGTAGTTTATGGTATCCTGATAGCCCGACTTTTCGACAATACGATTTTCGCAGGATTTGATGCAGCCTTTACTGTGCCTGCAGATACCATTCTGTCTACGCTGATAGTCCTCTTTACAGGCGAGTTTCTGCCAAAGACGCTTTTCAAGTCTAATCCGAACCGCTTGCTTTCTATTTTCAGTCCGATAGCTTATCTGTGCTATGTGGTATTGTGGCCTATCAGCAAGTTCAGTACTTTCTTGAGTAAGTGCCTGCTGCGTCTGGTGGGTATGAAGATGGATGCAGAGGGGACAGATGAAGGCTTTTCTAAGGTAGACCTTGATTATCTTGTGCAGTCAAGTATCGATAACGCTACCAATGAAGATGAAATTAATGATGAGGTGAAGATATTCCAGAATGCCCTTGATTTCTCTGATACTAAAGTACGCGACTGTATGGTGCCCCGTACTGAGATTCAGGCTGTTGAAATGGATACTTCTCTCGAAGAACTGCAGCAGAAATTCATAGAGAGCGGTAATTCGAAAATCATTGTATATGAAGAGGATATAGACCATATTGCGGGATATATTCACAGTTCCGAACTGTTCCATCATCCTTCACGTTGGCAGGATCATATCCGTACACTTCCTTTTGTGCCGGAAACGATGCAGGCACAGAAACTGATGCAGACTTTTTTGCAGCAGAAAAAGTCCTTGGGTATCGTTGTAGATGAGTTTGGCGGTACTAGCGGTTTGGTGAGTCTGGAAGATATCGTTGAGGAAATCTTCGGTGATATAGAAGATGAGCACGATTCAGCCAAATATGTAGCTAAGAAAACCGATGATGGTGACTATCTCCTTTCTGCACGACTGGAGATTGACAAGGTGAACGATATGTTTGGTCTTGAACTGCCGGAAAGTGATGAATATATGACTGTAGGCGGTTTGATATTGCATGAATATCAGAGTTTTCCTAAACTCAACGAGGTGATTAAGTTTGATAACTTTGAGTTCAAGATTATCAAGTCAACATCCCGTAAAATTGAGCTTGTTAAACTCCACATCATCAAATAGCTGAGTGAGAAAAGGGATTTTTTTGCTTTTTTTGAGGTAATAACCAAAAAAGATAGCAAAAAATTCCCTTTTCTCGTATTATTTTTGTATTTTTGCAGACAATTGGCTACTAGCATCAAAAGTGGTTCAATCTAAACTTAGGAAAAAATAAAAATAATAATAATAATTAAAACGTAATGGCAGCATTAGGAACAATTAGAAAAAGAGGCGTGATACTGGTTTGTATCATCAGTTTCGGCCTTTTCGCCTTTATTGCCGAGGAAGCTTTCCGCTCTTGCGATTCAGCAAAGAATAATGAGCGCCAGCAGATTGGTGAAGTTTTGGGCGAAAAAATCAGCGTGCAGGATTTCCAGAAGCTCGTTGATGAGTATTCAGAAGTTATTAAAATGCAACAGGGTCAGGAAAATCTTCCTGAAGAGCAGATGAATCAGGTGAAGGATATGGTATGGAATACCTACATCCAGAACCAGATTATCGCTAAGGAAGCTAGCAAGTTGGGTCTTACAGTAACCGACGCTGAACTTCAGGACATCTTGAAGACAGGTACTAACCCTATGCTTCAGCAGACTCCTTTCGTTAATCAGCAGACAGGTCGTTTCGACGCATCTTCTCTCCAGAAGTTCTTGGCAGACTACAAGGCACAGAAGGCTAACCCATCTGCTAACGCACAGATGATGGATCAGTATACCAAGATTTACAACTACTGGTCATTCATCGAGAAGACTCTCCGCCAGCAGACTTTGGCTCAGAAGTATCAGGCTCTTCTCGCCGGTTGCTTCCTGTCAAACCCTGTAGAGGCAAAGATGGCTTTCAAGGAGGAGAATGAAGAGAGCCAGATTCAGTTGGCTGCTTTCCCATACTCTGATATCCAGGATGATAAGGTGAAGATTTCTGAAAGCGATCTGAAGGCTAAGTATGATGAGATTAAGGCACGCTTCAAGCAGCCTGTTGAGAGCCGTGACATCAAGTTTGTTGATATCGAGGTTCAGGCTTCAAATGCAGACCGTGCTGCTCTTAACAAGGAATTTGCAGGTTATCACTCACAGTTGGCTGCTGCTGCAGATCCTACAGAGGTTGTACGTAAGTCAGCTTCTACTGTAGCATATCTTGGTATTCCTGTTTCAAAGGATGCTTTCCCACGTGATATCGCTGCTCAGCTCGATTCTATGGCTGTAGGTTCTACTTCTGCTGTTAAGGCTAATGCTGGTGACAATACATTGAACATCGTTAAGTTGGTAGCTAAGCAGGAATTGCCAGATTCAGTACAGTATCGTGTTATTCAGGTTGCTGCTAACTCAGTAGCTGAGGCTAAGACTAAGGCAGATTCTATTCAGGGTGCTATTGCCGGTGGTGCTGATTTCGAGGCTATTGCTAAGAAGTATGGCCAGACTGGTGACAAGGCTTGGATGACTACCAAGCAGTATGAGTATGCCCAGTCTATGGATAAGGACAACAAGACATTCATCAATACATTGAACACTGCAGCTGTCAATTCTTTGAACCAGCTTCAGCTGGGTCAGGGATATGTAGTTCTTCAGGTTCTTGACCGCAAGGCAATGGTCAGCAAGTATACTGCTGCCGTTATCAAGAAGCCTATCGACTTCTCGCAGGGTACTTACCGTACAGCTTACAACAAGTTCTCTAGTTTCGTAAGTGCTAATCCTAAGTCAGAGGATCTCTTGAAGAATGCAGCTAAGGAAGGTTACAAGGTTCAGGACTTAAAGGATATTACAACTTCTGTTCACTATGTAGCAAACATCCATTCTACACGCGAGGCTTTGAAGTGGATCTTCGATAGCAAGGAGGGTGAGATTTCACCTCTCTATGAGTGTGGTGACAACAACCACCTGTTGGTTGTGGTTCTTGATAAGATTCATCATATCGGTTATCGTGATTTGAATGATGCAGTTGTCAAGGAGACTGTTAAGGCAGAGGTGCTCAAGGATAAGAAGGCTGAGATGATAGAGGCTAAGTTGAACGGTGTTAAGAACATCGCAGCTGCTAAGGCTAAGGGTGGTAAGGTTTCTTCTGTAAACCAGATTACTTTCGCTGCTCCTGTATTCATCGCAGCTACTGGCGCTAGCGAGCCTGCTCTCTCTGGTGCTGTTGCAGGTACTAAGAAGGGTGCTTTCTCTGCTCATGCTGTGAAGGGTAACGCTGGTGTTTATCTCTTCCAGGTTACTAACAAGACTAACCGTCCTGTTAAGTTCGATGACAAGACATACGAGCAGAAGTGCCGTCAGAAGGCTATGCAGTATGCAGGTAACTTCATGAATGAGCTTTATCTGAACGCTCATGTAGTTGATAACCGCTACTTGTTCTTCTAATTCAGACTAGTAAATTCATTCCAATAAATAAAAAAGGTGTATTGCCAATGAGCAATACACCTTTTTTATTTATTGGAATATCTTTTATTTTATCTATCAGGTTATCTTTTATCGTATTTACTAGGATATCCTTTTGGAGAAACACTTTATCCGCGGCTCCACCAATGCTTCTTCTTAGGGGCTTCCTGCTGCTCGCCGAACTTCTGCTTCAGTACTCTGCGATAGCTTGTATGGTTGGTGATAATCTGATAAATCTCCCCCCAGTCTGGCAAACCGCCAATACCTCGGTCATCGATAAACCAGTCGGCTTTGAGCTTGCGTGAGAAGTGGTTATTGTTCTCCAGACTCTCTTCAGGATAATCCTTATTTACAGCCCAGAATTCAACTCCTCTTTCTCTACACCATTCTACTGCCTCGTCCAGGAGCTTTCCTTCGCGTACGCTCCATAGAATAAGCTTGTGGTGGTCTCTAATCAACATCTTTAATGTTTCTGTGGCGAAAGGTAGCTCTGTACCAATCTTCGGGTACTCGTGGGTTACGATTGTACCATCGAAATCTACTGCAATTGTTGCCATATAGTCTTAATGTTTTTATTAATCTAAAAGAGTCTTCCTATCTGGATAGAAAGACTCTTATTTTTGTTGAATGTATGTTTTTGATTACTTCTTAATACTGTTGTCGTTGGCATTGCCATAGTGGCTGTTGCTATAGTTGCCATAGCTGCCATACTGGCCGTAAGTTCCATATTTGCCATACTTGCCGTATGATCCATAAGAACCATAGTTGCCATATTTACCATATTTGCCGTACTTACCAACACCATAATAGAAGCTGTGCTTCTTCTTAGAGAGGTCGACGCCATTGAGTACTAAGCACATGTTAGGCAATTTATTCTCGGCTTTCAAACCATTGATCATGCCGAAACTAGCCTTTGGAGTATAATCTGCGCGGCAGACGTATACACAGAGATTAGCCAGACGTCCAAGCTGCAAACTGTCGTTTACAAGACCTACAGGAGCCGTATCGAGGATAACATAGTCGTAATGTTCCTTCAACTGACTGATAATGTCGTCAAGGCTTGCTCTGGTTACCAACTCTCCTGGGTTAGGAGGAACAGGACCAGCCATCAGGAGGTCGAGTTTACTGTTGACGCCCGAAGAGAGAATCTGTTTCTGAATGTCATCCCATGTATTATGGTCGTGTATAATCAGATTGGTGATACCATTATGGTGGTTGTCAATCTCGAAGAGCTCTGCCAGACGAGGCTTGCGGATATCCAGACCTACCATGATAACCTTCTTGCCCAGTAAGGCAAGCGAGATACCGATATTGGAAGCCACGAAGGTTTTACCTTCATCTGATGTAGAAGAGGTAAACATCATGACCTTTTCACCTTCCTTCAGCATAAACTGAATGTTGGTACGCAAGCCGCGGAAGATCTCTTCCATCAGGTTGTTTACATTCTGGTGAACCACAATATCAGCCTTTCCTTCCTTCTTGGCAGCATCGCTTGCCACAGGAATGTCGGCAATGACAGGTATCTGGGTAAGTTTCATCACGTCTTCATGTCCTTCAATCTTGTACTTGAAGAATTCTCTCAGGAAGAGGATGCCGGCTGGGATTGCAATACCCAGTACCAGTGCTATCAGCATAATGATAGGATTCTTAGGACTAACCTTTCCTTCCAATGATGGAGCATCGATAACCTTACCCTTGTCTGCCGTTGCTGCTAGCGAAATGGAGTTTTCCTCACGTTTCTGAAGAAGCATCAGGTAAAGACCAGATTTTACTTCCTGCTGGCGACCAATCTGTGTAAGAACTCGCTCTTGCTCTGGCGAGTTACCTATTTGGTTGGCATACATGGCAGCTTGTTTGGCTATGCTGTTACGCTGGATTTCCATACCCAGCTTAGCTTGTCTCATGGCACGTTTGATAGATGTTGTGAGTGCATCCAACTGTGCGGTCAGAGGAGTTATTGTAGGAGAAGTCTCGCTGGCTGCATGCAAAGCGTTGTTGCGATCCAGGGCTATTTTGTTGTACTGGTTGATGAGTTCTGTTGAACTTTCATCAGTCAGACCTACGTTTGATGGGATTGGCTGATATCTGTTGCCAGGTTCGTTCATGTATTTGCCAAGCTCATTCAGAAGTTCAACCTGTGTGTTAGCCTCCTGGAGTTTCTGGGCGTATGTGTCTGAGTTAGCGATGGCAGCTGTTGCGTTGAGCTTCATCTCTACAACATTATTACGCTTCTTGTAGCTTTCGAGCTGGCCTTCTGTATTGCCCAGTTCGTTGTTGATCTTCTCCAGACGCTGGTTGATGAACTGTTCTGTGCGGAAAGAAATTTCATTCTTGTCCTCGTTGGCCTGGCGGTTATAAACATTTACCAGAGTTCTCAGATAGTCGATGCTGCGCTGAGGATCTTCATCTTTCATCACCAGTTCGGCTATGGTTGTAGTCTTTGAAGTCTGGCTGACAGTCAGTGCTTTTGTATAGCCCTTAGCCGCCATTTCTGGTGACACGATAATCACCTTCAGGCTCTCACCGTCTTTTAAAGCGTATTTGCCGTTCTGAGTGAAGTAGAGGGTTCCTACACGTGTATTGATGCTTGCTGGCAGACCAGCTAAAGTCTTTTCAATCTTTACAGGATCCTTCTGATAGGAGAAAGCGTCTACAGGTATATAGTATGAACCTGTAACCTGATACTGGTTGCCGGTTTTCTCGATAAGAAGTCTGATAGGAGCATTCAACTTCTTGAGATGAGCCAGGTCTAAGTCAACGCTTACTTCCTGCTCTTTGTAGACTAACTGGTCTCTGAAGGTTCCTTTATGGTAATAGTTCACGTAGCATTTCATGTCTACTACAGCCTGGTTAGCCAGGTCTTGAGCAGAAAGAATTTCAATCTCATTGTCTATACCGTTTGAGTTTGAAATAAAACCGAGGTTTGCAGCATTCTGAATCATGCTGTTACCCATACCTCTGTTCTTTCTCTGGTCGTCATCCTTAATCAGTACCTTGGCGGTAGCCTGGTATTGCGGTCTCGCATGGCGTATGTAGAGATATCCCAATCCCAAACATACAATGAGTGATAGAACGAACCATTTCCAGTTGAGGATAAGAGTAGAATAAATCAGCTGGAAGTCAATAGATGACTTCTCTTCCTGCTCTTGATCACGTCCCAAATCAAAGTTCTTTGTTTCTTCCATTATTTTATATTCTATTGTGTTTACACCTCTATTATATTTGTATAAGATAAATGATAGACTCTGTGCTATCTGCTTGTTGCAAGTTCTTTCAGATATTGCCCGTAACCGTTTTTAAGCATCGGTTGGGCAAGTTTCAGCAACTGTTCCTTATCAATCCATCCTTGTTTGAATGCGATTTCTTCCAGACATGCCACTTTCAGACCTTGTCTCTTTTCGATGACTTCTATAAAGGTACTTGCTTCCGAAAGACTGTCGTGGGTGCCGGTGTCAAGCCAGGCAAAACCACGCTGTAAGGTTCTTACCTTCAGTGTCTTTTCTTTCAGATAGTGCTGGTTTACTGTCGTTATCTCCAACTCGCCTCTTGCGCTAGGCTTGATGTTCTTTGCCACATCCACCACGCTGTTAGGATAGAAATAGAGTCCTACAACAGCATAGTTGCTCTTAGGCTTTTCAGGTTTCTCTTCGATGCTCAGGCAGTTGCCGTTTTCATCAAACTCAGCCACACCATATCTCTCTGGGTCGTTGACATAATAGCCAAATACGCTTGCCACCCCTTCTTCTGCAGCTTTCACGCTATCCTTGAGTAAACCGGTAAAGCCGGCTCCATAGAAAATGTTGTCACCCAGAACCAGACAGGCTGTATCATTGCCTATAAACTTCTCGCCGATGATGAATGCTTGCGCCAGACCATCGGGTGATGGCTGCTCTGCATATTCGAAGTGTACACCCAATTCGCTGCCGTCGCCCAACAGGCGTTTGAAACCTGGCAAGTCGAATGGGGTAGATATAATCAAAATCTCCTTGATTCCTGCCAGCATCAGCACGGAAACAGGGTAGTATATCATTGGCTTATCAAAAATAGGTATCAATTGCTTGCTGATACCTTTGGTAATAGGGTAAAGTCTTGTACCCGAACCTCCCGCTAATACGATTCCTTTCATATCTTCTCTATTTCTAATCTAATGAGTTGAATGGTCTTATCTTAAAAACGTGGCAAAGTTACTAAAAAAAGTTGAATGAGGGAAATCATAAGCCATAAAAATGCATTTTTTGATTAAAAAAGCACCTTTTTAGAGAAAAAACGTCTCTTTGATTTGCGTATTTACTGATTTTGTTGTATTTTTGCAGAACAATTAAATAGATATTGAAAATAAAATAATAAAGGAATGGGAATTTTTGCTAAACTATTCGGTCGTAAAGACGACGATAAAAAGGTAGGTGGTATGGAAGATTACATGACCTTGGTCCGTGTATACTTTCAGGCAGCACTTGCTTCTCAGTTAGGTATCACCAATTTGGCCATGTTGCCAGACTTGCGTGTCTTCAAGACAAGTCTGCATGTTCCGACGGTCAACAATCGTCTGGGTATTGGCGAAAAAGCACAGGTGAAGAAAATGATGAAGAATATCTATGATACGGATGATGCCTTCTTCAAGGAAATAGATTCCAGTATCCGTAAGAACTGCCACAAACTGCAGGATGTCAATGTATATCTCATCCAGTTCCAGAACTTTACGCAGGATCTGATGATGCTGATGGGTAATCTGATGAAGTTTAAGCTCCGTTTGCCTAGCTTCATGAAGAATTCACTTTACAAGCTGACTGCTAAAACTGTAGAAGATATCTTCACTAAGAATGATTTCTCTGATGCCAGTGTGCTGAAAACCGTGCTTCAGTTGCGCCAGTTCAACAAGCGCTTGGCATTCAGCCAGCAATGGGTAACCGACTTTACCTTCCAGGTATTGATGCTTGCCAAAAAAGAGCCACGTCCATCAGATGAAGACGTAGAAAAGGCAAAGCAGAAGATGGGAAAGTAACAAATGTTGCGCCCAAAATGAAAAAAAATAGCAGAATATTTGTTTTATTCAAATAATTCTCTTAAATTTGTAGCCAAAAAATAATAGTCATGAGTGCAAATGAGAAAACAATCAATACGTTTGCCACAAGAGTAAGGCAGATGATTCTCAAGTTTGACGAGGTCAAGCAGGAGAATGCTGAACTCTATGCGATGGTGGATGAGCGCGATGCCAAAATCAAGGCATTGGAGGAAAAGTTGGCTCAAGCGCAGAGTGATTACGACAGCTTGAAAATGGCGAAGATGATGACGATTTCTGACAATGATATGGAAGCTACTCAGAAGCGCATCGCCAAGCTCATAAGAGATGTCAATAAGTGTATCACACTATTGGGTGAAAAGTAAAAATCGGAACGATGGCAGAACAAGAACAAGATAAATTACTCATACGATTACACGTCTATGATACAGATCTTTCGGTAAGAATACCTAGGGAAGACGAGGAGTATTATCGTAAATCAGCTAAGCTGATAGATGATATTGTAAACTCATATACCAAGATTTTCAAAGGCAGAAAGAGCGATAAGGAAATCCTGTATATGGCGCTCATTGATGTGGCATTGAGATATGAGAAGGAATCGGATCGGAATGATACGAAACCTTATGATGATATTCTTGAGAAGCTTACCTCCGAGATTGAAGACGCTTTGAAATAAGAATATTAATAAACATATATATAATATAATGATAGTAACTATTATAGCAGCCTTGGTGGCGCTTGTTATCGGCGGTGCTGCTGGGTATTTCATTTTCCGTTATGTCATTAAGGGAAAATATAATGAAATGATAGAAGCTGCCAACAAAGAGGCAGAAGTAGTAAAAGAGAAGAAGCTTTTGGAAGTGAAGGAGAAATTCCTCAACAAGAAGGCGGAACTCGAAAAAGAAGTGCAGCAGCGTAATTCTCGCATCCAGCAGAATGAGAATAAGCTGAAACAGCGCGAGATTTCTCTCAATCAGCGTCAGGAAGACCTCGGTCGACGCAAGATGGAGATTGATCAGTATCAGCAGCGTGTTGACAACGAGAAGAAACTCTTGTCTGTCAAGCAGCAGGAACTTGATAAGATGCAGAAACAGGAGCAGGCTAAACTGGAAGAACTTTCTGGTCTGAGTGCTGAAGAGGCTAAGCAGAGATTGATTGAGAGTCTGAAAGATCAGGCTAAACTCGATGCTGCAAGCTATGTGAACGAAATAATGGATGATGCCAAACTCAATGCTAACCAGCAGGCTAAGAAGATTGTGATTCAGACAATCCAGCGTGTTGCTACTGAAACAGCTATTGAGAACTCTGTTAGCGTTTTCCATATTGATAATGATGAGGTGAAGGGACGTATTATCGGTCGTGAAGGCCGCAATATCCGTGCTCTGGAAGCAGCAACTGGTGTAGAAATCGTTGTGGATGATACTCCTGAGGCAATCGTTATCTCAGCCTTCGACCCTGTTCGTCGTGAGGTTTGCCGTCTGGCTCTCCATCAGTTGGTTGCTGACGGCCGTATCCACCCAGCCCGTATTGAGGAGGTGGTAGCCAAGGTGAAGAAGCAGTTGGATAATGAAATTATCGAGACTGGTAAGCGTACAGCTATCGACCTCGGTATTCATGGTCTGCACCCAGAGTTGATTCGTATCATCGGTAAGATGAAGTACCGTTCTTCTTATGGTCAGAACCTCTTGCAGCATGCCCGTGAAACCGCTAACCTCTGTGCGGTTATGGCTTCTGAATTGGGATTGAATCCTAAGAAGGCTAAGCGTGCCGGTCTTTTGCACGATATTGGTAAGGTGCCTGATGAGGAGAGTGAATTGCCACACGCATTGTATGGTGCCAAGATTGCAGAGAAGTATAAGGAAAAACCTGATATCTGCAATGCCATCGGTGCTCACCATGATGAGATGGAGATGAATACATTATTGGCTCCTATCGTACAGGTTTGTGATGCTATCTCTGGTGCTCGTCCTGGTGCCCGTCGTGAGATTGTAGAGGCTTATATCAAGCGTTTGAACGATCTTGAAGCTATCGCCATGAGTTATCCTGGCGTAACCAAGACTTACGCTATCCAGGCAGGTCGTGAACTCCGTGTCATCGTGGGTGCGGATAAGATGAACGATGAAGAGAGCATCAAGCTTTCTGATGAAATTGCAACCAAGATTCAGAATGAGATGACTTATCCTGGTCAGGTTAAGATTACTGTGATTCGTGAGACTCGTAGTGTAGCTTACGCTAAGTAAGATAGAATTATATTTGAAGTTTAAATTGTCGTTTCTCTTCTGCAAAGTAGAGAGATGTATCTTGATAAAGCCGTACTCTGAAAAAGGGTGCGGCTTTTCTTTTCCCTTTTCAGAATATGATGAAAGCAGAACAGAAAGTATTAAAGCGATTCAATAAAGGATGTGTTGACTATCATCTTTTGGAGGATGGGGACCGTATTCTTATTGCCTTGAGTGGAGGCAAGGATTCATTGGAACTTGTCCGTTTGCTGGCTCAGCGTGCCCGTATCTATAAGCCGCATATCGAAGTGGAGGCGGCTCATATCATCATGGATAACATTCCTTACGAAACCGACCGCTCTTATCTGCAGGATTTCTGTGCAGAGAATGGCATCAAGCTCCATATCCTTCATAGTTCGTTCGATGAATCCACCGATCCCCGAAAGACCCGTTGCTTCCTCTGTGCCTGGAACCGTCGCAAGACGCTCTTCGAGTTTGCGGTAAGCCACGGGTTCAATAAGATAGCTCTGGGACATCACATGGATGATATCCTCGTTACCCTGCTGATGAACATCACCTTTGAGGGTTCTCATTCCACCATGCTGCCCAGTCTTCCTTTAAAACATTATCCGCTTACCATTATCCGCCCGCTCTGTCTCGTACATGAGGCGGATATCCGGCAGGTAGCAGAAGAGTTGCATTTCACTAAGCAGAAGGCGTTGTGTCCTTACGAAGAGACTACCCGCCGTGCGGATATGCAAGCCGTCTTCCATCATTTAGAGCAGTTGAATCCAGAGGCGCGCTATAGTCTTTGGCGCTCTGTCTTTATGGAATAAAATATAGTAGAAAAAGCAATAAAAAACGAAAGTACTTTCATGAGCACATGAAAGTACTTTCGTTGGACAATGAAATAGGCTTCATTTGCCATCGAAGCCTATTGTATTTGTTCCTGGGGTAGATCTAGTAAATGGCAGTTACTAATTTTGGGGAGCTGTCCAGAAACGTGAAGCATCTGTTGTCAGTACTGAATGGTCGGGAAGTTCAAAACCTTTGAATCCAGAAGGAACAAGCACGATATGGCGATTATTGTTTCGATAAGCAGGATTATTATCTTCGCGACCATAGCCTGTTGTCTCCCAAGTATCAAACCAGTATAAGTTTTTTGCCCAATATGCCCTGTAATAAACAAAATCATTATCTGAATTCAAGAGAGGACGGTAAACAATTTCTCTGCCGTCAATATATCGCTCACGCATTTCTGCAAGAGAAAGTGGAGTGCCTTTTTCATCTTCTGCCCAAGCATTCATATCCGAGTCCAGCATAGCCCATTTCTGTAATTCTGGCAGCCACACCAGGTTAACAACATGGCAGTCGGAATCCTCGGAATCTGCGGGATGACAAGTTACAAAGCGGTTTACAATACCCTCAGACAGCAATAGTTCGTGTAAGAGGATGGAGTGTAATCGACAGTTGAATGCAGGCTCTATCGATCGAGTGTATTTCCAGAGATCTATAGCATTACGTCTCTTTGGATTAATCTTTTGATTGGCATGAGGAATGTTTTCCGCTACAAAACGTGCCAGTGAAATGGCCTTGTCCCATGTTGGCATTGTGGAAGATACAACTGTATCAAGTTTGAAATATTCACGGATTTTTTGTGATTGGACAGAATCTTTCTGATATGCAAAATGATAGGACGTAGTATCTGGTACATATTTGCCAGCGTCTTTTAATTTTTCTACCATTTCATTCTTCAGCGAATTGCAAAGATAAGCTTCCACTTGTTTATTGAAAACAAAGCGTGCCAACAGTAATGTTGCTACAGCTATGAGCAGGATTCCCAAGATGCTCCAGCCTACCAACTTGATTTTTTTCTTCATTTTTTATTCTATTAGTTATTTCATTTTTTCTATCTGTTCCTGGGTTAGTCCAGAATACTTCTTGATTAGATTGATGTCAACACCATCGGCAAGCGTGTTCTTGGCAATTTCCAAGGCTTTCTCATTCTTACCTTCTTGCTTCGCCGTATCAATAGAGTTTTTGATATCACGATACGCCATCTTACTTGCCTCCTACGTGCTCTGGATTCAGATACGACACGTCCTTCACAACCTGTCGGCCATTAAAAAAGCTGTTGAGGAAGCAAATCAGTAAATTCTTGTTTATTGCCGTTCCAAATATTCGCTTGAAACCGAAGTCGGTCAGCAAGCTGATGTATGTTTCTTCTACCTGTTTCATACGCCATTCGTTTAGTTCAACATCTAGTTTCACTGCAAAATTACGCTTTTTCTCCCAAAAAAACTCTTAATAAACTGTTAAAAAATGATTGAATATTCATTCCTGCTCCTTATTTCATTTCATCCGAGTTGAGTATGGTGATGGTCTTGCCCTCAATCCTGATGGCACCCTTCTCCTCGAATTCGGAGAGGCAGCGGAGGAGCGAGAACTTCTGGATGCCGAAGATATCTGCCATTTCCTGTCGGCTGACATCCAGCCGGATGGTTCTGCTCTGCTGTTCGGTAGCCATCTTGATGAGGTATTGCGCCACCTTCTCCTTGACGGAGAAAAGGGAGAGCATGCGCATTTTCTGCGAAAGGAAGATATCTATCCTTGACAGGTGCTGGATGAAGTTCCAGCGTATGCGCTCATCAGTATCTATTAGCAGTTTCAGTTCCGAAGGCCTCATGCGCAGGAGGGTGGTCTTCTTGCTTGTCTCCACGCTTACGGGCATCTCGTTATGATGTGCGAAGATATAGGCAGGGGCTATCAGCATCGATTCCCCCAGCCGCTCTATCTGGGTCTGTTTGCCCGACAATCCCGACATGCGGGCTATCATCTCTCCCTCGACAATGATGTCGGCATATCTGCAGGGCATTCCTGCCAGCACATAGATTTCCCTGGCAGGAAGCTCCACCATCCGGTAGCTTACCATCGATAGCGCCCCTCTGATTTCCTCTGGAGTAAATCCCTCAAACACCGTGCATTTCTGCAAGGTAACGAATATTGATTCTTTCATACATTTAAGTTTTATATTTAATAACGCATTTTCCCCCGATTTATTGTTCGCTCAAAAAATAAGGCACTTTGCAACACTATCGAGAGTGTTATTGCAAAGTGCCTTTTAAACATGAAAACTTATCTTTTGATTTTTTACCCGAGTTTTACAGATTCTCACTTAACTCAGTAGCTGCTGTTCTTATCCTATATATTTTTTGATGTCCTCTTCTACCGTTCCGTTTCCGGCAATGCCAAAGGTATCTACCAGTACCTTCAGTACGGCTGGTGAACAGAAGGCTGGGAGCGTAGGACCTAGATGGATGTTCTTTACGCCCAGATGCAGCAGGGCAAGAAGTACGATGACAGCCTTCTGCTCGTACCAGGCAATATTGAAGAAGATAGGAAGTTCGTTGATGTCGCTGGCTCCAAAGATCTCCTTCAGCTTCAATGCCACAACCGCCCAGGAATAGGAGTCGTTGCACTGACCTGCATCCAGCACACGAGGAATGCCGTTGATGTCGCCCAGATTGAGTTTGTTGTACTTGAACTTGGCACAGCCGCTGGTGAGTATCACTACATCCTGAGGCAGCGCCTTGGCAAACTCCTCGTAGTAGTTGCGGCTCTTCATTCTGCCATCGCAGCCACTCATCACCACAAACTTGCGGATGGCTCCGCTCTTCACTGCCTCTACTATCTTGTCTGCCAGGGCAAAGACCTGGGCATGCGCAAAACCGCCGATGATCTCGCCTGTCTCTATCTCCCTAGGTGGCTGGCAGGTCTTGGCAAGCGCAATCACCTCGGAGAAGTCCTTGTGGCCGTTGGCACCCGCCTGGATATGCTTCCAGCCAGGGAAACCGGTAGAGTTGGTGGTGAAGACGCGGCTCCTGTAGCCTGCTGATGGCGATGGCGGTACGATGCAGTTGGTGGTGAAGACTACAGGACCGTTGAAGCTCTCGAATTCCTCCTTCTGTTTCCACCACGCATTGCCGTAGTTGCCCACCAGATGCTTGTACTTCTTGAGCTGCGGATAGTAGTGGGCAGGAAGCATCTCGCCATGGGTATAGACGTCGATGCCCGTGCCTTCGGTCTGGATGAGGAGATCTTCGATATCCTTCAGGTCGTGGCCTGAGATGAGGATGCCCGGATTGCTGCCTGTGCCGATGTTCACCCTGGTGAGTTCCGGATTACCGTATGCCTGGGTGTTGGCCTTGTCGAGGAGTGCCATCACATCCACGCCGTACTTTCCTGTTTCGAGCACCACGCCCAGCAGCGTGTTCATATCAGCATCAGGGTTGCAGATGGTGGCGAGAGCACGGCAGATGAAGCTGATGATTTCGCTGTTCTCTTCTCCCAGATGGGCAGCGTGCTCGTAGTATGCCGCCATACCCTTCAGACCAAGCATGGTGAGTTCCTTGAGCGAGCGGATATCTTGATTCTCGTGGCGGAGCACGGATTCACGGGTGCCCTCTGCCTCATAGTCTGTCTTCTCGCCACCCCAGATTACCTCCTGATAGGCTGGGAGGTGGATATTCATACTTGCCGCCTTTTCCAGCAGCTGTTTCTTCAGTGCGATACCCTTATCTACCTTTTGCAGGATATCCTGGTCGTTGAAGTTGGCGTTGGTGATGGTGGTGAAGAGTGCATCCGTGAGGAAATGGGTTACCTCTGGTGTCGGTTCTTCGCCTATGCTATGCTGTATGGTTCCTATGCCACGAACCACGCTGAGCAGCAGATCCTGCCACTTGGAAGTTGTAGCCTCCTTACCGCAAACACCCTTGATGGTACAGCCTGTACCCTTAGCTGTTTCCTGACACTGGAAACAGAACATCTTGTTTTCTGCCATATTGCTATAAATTAATGAGTTATTTTAATGTTTTCTTCCAGGCGGCAATCTGCCATTCCTGGTTTCCGGCTGCAAAATTACGGCTTTAAAAATAATCCTACGGTAACAATTGTGACCGTAGGATATTAAAAAAACATAAAAAGAGTGTGGGGGAACGGATTTCGTTTTCAGCAGGGCTATTATTGCTGCTGCGAAATTTTCTGCATCAAATCATTCTGGTTCATGGCTCCGCTCTGTCGCCAGAGCATTTCTTCCTTCTTGAAGAGCATGAGGGTAGGGACCGACTGAATGCGGTACTGCATGGACAGTGCCTCGCTTTTGTTTTTTTAGGTTAACTTATCACATAAGCTACCTCCCCCATCCGGCTTGCGAAAGTAGGCTGGGGGCTTATGATAACTTCTTATTTCATTTTTTCTATCTGTTCCTGGGTTAGTCCGGAATACTTCTTGATTAGATTGATGTCAACACCATCATATATTTAGCCTTAAGGGAAAATAAAATTAGCCTTAAGGCTAAATAAATTTTGCCTTACGACTAAATATATTCTGGCTTCTGACGGGCTATGCATAAGAGTGCATACCCGGCAAGAAGTAGTTTACACCGAAGTAGGTCATCAGTACGCTGAGGAAGGAGATAAGCATATAAATATGTATATTCAGCGGCTTATGCATCCATCTGATGTCGTTGTGAAGAGGTGCTGCATAGATGAGCATGGTGATGAGCGCCCATGTTTCCTTGGCATCCCAACTCCAGTATTTCCCCCAACTGACATTTGCCCATATGGCACCGATGAAGATACCTACTGCTATCAGTGCAACTGCAGGATAGAGCAGAAACTGGGAGAGGCCTGCAAGCTTTGCCTCCATCGCAGCTTCATGCCTGTTATGGGCAATGATGCCCTGGATGCCTATTAATGCCATCAAGCCGAACAGCGCATAAGAAAACATGATAACCATGACATGTACCGATAACAATGGCGACTGCAATACCGGCATCAGCTGGGTGAGCTGCGGATTGCTGTCTGTAATCATGGCAACCAACAGCGCAAATGCTGCCAATAAAGGTCCGTAGTGCAGGATGATGCTGAATCGTTTTCTCAACAATAAGGTAATCAACAATACAGACCATGAAAGGAACTGCATCGTCTCATAGCCATTGGATAGAGGAAGATGTCCGGAGATATACCATCTTAACCCGATAACAATGGTAGTCTGAAGCAGCATGATTCCTGCAAGCGATGTACTGATGGTGTTCTGAATCTTCCTCTTCCTGTCATCGAGTCTGATGGTAGAAGCGATGACAGATAGGAGTGCTATGGTAAGATAGAGCATGATAGGCCAGCGCTGGGTGTTGATGACATTGTATGCCAGTTCTGCATAGATAGCAGCTTGTGAAGGAATCACTTTTTCACCACGAATGTGCTGGTAATCGTATATCTTGCTAATCAGAATCTTAGCCCGCTCCTCATTGTTCATGATGATACTTTCGGCAAGATAATCCATGGATTTTCTCACAAAGTACCACTCCTTAGGTGGCAGGAAGCCATGGATGTTCTTTTCGCCCGGTGCCAGCCATGTGATATTGCCTTTCTTATCGGTATAGGGATACATGCGGAGCAGTTCGCCATTATAAAGCATTCTGATGATGTTGAATTTCTCATCAGCATCACGAAGGCTCTTCTGCAGTTCCTTGTTGCCGCTACGGTAAGCCTCCTTCAGCGGCTTGTCGAGCTTGTACTCGTTGTATTGGTTCCAGAAATCGGAAAAGCTGGCCCACTTGCCGGTTATTCCCAGTACCTCCTGAACTTCCTTGTTTTTCACTTCTATCATCTTGGCATTTTCCCAGTTGGCTACATCAAATACCCAACCGCAGAAAATCTGGTTGGCAGTCATCCCGTTCCAGGAAGGTTTTCCGCTGAGTTTGGTGACGAATGTGGTGGCTACGGTATTGATTGGGCAGATGCGACTGTTGTGGAGCACGCATATCTTTCCAAAATCATCAGCTATCTGGTTGTCTACTTTTCTCAGTTCCTGTGCCTGGACTGGCGACAGGAATGCCGGCACGGCCAGCAATATGGTAAGCAGGAGCGCCTTGGCAGCCTGCTGATCTACGGCAAGATGATAGAATCTACGCATATTGGTACGCTTGCTGATGAGCATATTAAGTAGCGCAATGAATAGGATGAAATAGCCCATGTAGGTGATGGCTATTCCGTAGGGATCATAATATACCCCCAGGTGAGTGCCCTTCATGTCTTCATCATAGCCAGCCTGGGTGAATCTGTAGCCTTGATACGTTCCAATATTGTTCATTGAGATATTCACGGGTTCGTTGCCGGCTGTGATTTCAGATACATAATCCATTGGTGCATCGGTGCCTGGATAGTTGATCACCTTGAAGTCCTTGAGCTTCAGAACGAAGTCAAGTTGTTCGGTGCTCTTGTCTTTCAGCACCAGTTCCTTGCTCGGTACTCCCTGACGCAGATAAACATCGCCGCTCTTAGAGGTAAGCCATGAGGTGAGTGCACCCATCAGGATGAGGAGGAATGCCATGTGTACCATCCATACAGAGATGCGACGGAACAGGCGATGCTTCAGCATATAGATGAAACTGGTCACAGCCAGGATGCCCCATGCTATGACAAACCACAGCGAACTGTAGATATGGGTCTGTGCAAATGGGGTTCCCTTGCAATTCTCGACAAAGGTAGCTGCCATCATCACGATCGTGATGATGGCGGCTAAAGTGATAATAAAACTCTTAAGTTTTTTCATTTAAATTGAATCTACAAATTTAATAACTTGCTGGCGTTGCGTTTTGCTCAGCTTGCGGAAGTTTTCTACTGCCCAGTGAGCATCGCTCTTGCCTCCTTCTGAGCAACAACCATGCCACATGATGGCTTCCAGGGTGTTGCGTGCTCTGCAGTCGTGCAATCTGTCAGAATGTCCTGCGCATATCTGCATGAGTCCACGTCCCCAAAGTGGTGCCGTTTTACACCAGCCTGTACGCAGATCATTCTTCATGAACAGTCTATGTTGTACCAGGTCGGTATAAGGCCAGATCTTCTGGTTGGGATAGTGAACCATGCGGGTATCGTCTGAACTGAAACGGTTGTATGGGTCTCTTATCTTGTCTTCTCCGGTAGTCCATGTTGGTCGGTGACAGTTGGCACAACCTATCTGGCTGAAAAGTTTCTTGCCTTCCTTGAAATCTTCAGTTGTTGTATTTCTGGCTGCAGGAATACCGATACCACGGTGCCATACCATATAGTTGATGTAGTCTGATTCTTTCATCACTACGGGCAGGTCTGTTGCATTTCCGAAAGAAATGATGTCTTTGGCAGGGTCTCCCGTTTTGTTCCATTCTGGATAATACTCGTAGAATTTGCTGGTTACCTCAGGATCTTGTGCGGCAAACTGCCAGTATTCCTTTGGTACATAATGCGAACGGAAATCATCTCGTGTTACGTTCTGAACTTCCCAGAACGAAGCATCGCTCATTACTGAAGCTCGGTCTAGTGCATAGTCAAACTTATAGACGATTCCTCCATTCTCTACAGCTAATGTCCCGTCTGAGTTCTTCACGAAATCTTTAGTGTCATTATTCCAGAATTGAGGATTAAGTGTAGCATGCTTGCCTTCGTTGCGGTATTGTTGCAGGATGTCCTCGTCTGGGATGGCATCAATGAGTCCTGTTCCGATAAAACCGATGGTTGATTCCAGTCTTACTTTTGCCTTCGACATCGGCACTTCCTTTCCGTCCTTGTCTATGAGCTTGCCGTAGATGCAACCCTCTTCCAGGGTTACCTCTGGATAGATGAGGGAGTAAGTCTCGCCGTCGTCAAATTGATTGCCCCATTCGTCGGTGTATTCATTCCAGACGATTTTTACTTTCTTTTCATCAAACTGTGGCTTGAAAGGAGCCGTAGCCTTTCCCATGGCTACCCATCCGAATGACTGGACCACGATATCGTTTTCATCGGTAATCATGAGGATATAGCCGTTTCCCTGTTGGTTTGAATCATATTTGGTTTGTCGCTTACCATGTCCGTAGCCTAAGTGGCAGTGTTGGCATGATGAGCGTATATAGAGTGGACCTAAGCCCTTGAATGGTTCTTCTGTTTGTGTGAAAGGCTTTTCAAAGAAGTATTCTCCCATAGAGAATGCATGAGAAAGACCCTGTTTCTCAATAGCCGGAGCTGGTTGCTCGTAAGCGGCTGAAGAGAGATTGAAAACTGTTCCGAGTTCTCCGCCAGTATAGTAGTCTTCTGGCATATCTGTCTTTTCGGTTGGTTTACCTATGTCGATGATGCCATCTACGTCTGATGTTGATGTACTGTTGCTGCAAGAGATGCATGCTAAGCTTAATGATAGTAATCCTGCTGTTTTTGTATATTTTGATATCATATAATGTATTGTTGTAGCACAGTGAAGGCCACATGCTTCTTTCCCCTGTCTGGGGTAGGAAGCATGTGGCTTTTTATGATAGAAGTTTAAATGGATTCACAGAAGAAGATGATGGCTGCTCGCTGATCTGAAGTGAGGTTACGGAACTTCTCGATAGCGAAGCGGGCATCACTCTTGGCATTGCCATGCCACATGATAGCCTCCAGCGTGTTGCGGGCACGGCAGTCGTGCAGACGGTCCTCGGCTCCTGTACAGAGTTTAGACAAGCCACGGCCCCAGAGTGGAGTGGTGCGGCACCAGCCGGTACGGATGTCGTTCTCCATGAAGAGACGGTGCTGTACGAAGTCGGTATATGGCCAGATCTTCTGCTTGGCATAGCGAGGCATATCGCTGTTGGTCAAGTACTTGTTTGGATCCTGAATGTTGTCGTCGCCAGTTGTCCAGGATGGACGGTGGCAAGATGTACAACCAATCTCAGAGAAGAGTTTCTTGCCCTCCTCGTACTTCTCTGTACCCACATTGCGGGCTGCAGGAACAGCCAGACCACGGTGCCATACCATGAAGTTCTTATACTGCTCGCCAGTCATCTCTACATCGAGGTCTTTTGCCATCAAGTAGTTGTAGATGTTTTGCTTTACATCGTCGGTGTGCCAGTCGGCATGCTTCTTCTCAGGGTCAATCTTGTTGATATACTCAGGGAAACCCTTCTGTACGTCTGCATCGTTCATGGCTGTTGTAGCGTAAATCTTGCCATCAAGACTGAGATAGTGGTAGCGACGGTCTGGACGGGTAACATTGGTGATGTTCCAGATAGCGTTGGCACCGGCAGCATCGAGCAGCGGACCACGGCTCAAAGCGTATGTATAGCGGCGGACATATTTGGTACCGTCTCCCTGCAAAGAATTGGAATAGTAGCTGTTCCACTTGTTCTCAGCCTGGTTCCACATAGCTGGGTTCAAGGCATCAGTCTTGCCCACAGAATTGAAATACTTGCTCTCAGATTCCCACTGCTTGGTGATTTCCTCATCAGGAATGGCATCAGTAAGACCTGTACCATAGATACCGATGGTAGATTCAAGACGGATACCGATTTCTTCTGCCACCTGATCGTTTGGAATTACTACTTCCTTACCGTCTCTCATCACGGTAACTGGTGAGTAATAGGCATCTGCAGGGATGGTTACCTCTGGATAAATCAGGTCGTAAGTCTCGCCATCGGCGAACTTGTTGCCCCAATCGTCTTTATAGTGCTTCCACTCGATATTGATCTTCGTTTCATCAATCTGTGGCTTGAATGGCTCAACAGCACCCGTCTGTGGCATACCTGCTACAGAGTAGATGTAAGCGTTGGTCTTCTTGTCGTAGATAACCAGCAGGTATCCGTTACCCATATCTGAGTATCTGTAGCGCTCCTGGCGCTTGCCATGACCGTATGCAGGATGGCAATAGAGGCAACCCTGACGTACATAGAGCGGACCAAGACCAGCGAATGCTCCATCGGTATTGGTATTGAAGTCGCGCTCAAAGAGTGCCTCACCAATCTGGAAGGCTGCTCCGAAACCTTGTTGCTCTACGGCAGGAGTTGGCTGCTTGTAGGCATTGGCACCCTGGAGTGTCGTTGTACCAAGCACACCACCAGCATAATACTCTTCTGACTTTTCAGAAGTGCTGCCGCCTCCACCGAGATCAATCACATCATCTACTGATGATTTGCTGTCGCTACAGCTCATCATAGCCAGAGCGGCGCAAAATAATGGAATTAATTGTCTTTTTTTCATAATGTTGTAAATTTACTTTATATGATTCACGTATTTTGCTATGTTTTTTCCCGTATCTGTTTTATTACGCAAAAGGTTGGTAGTCTTTTTTAAAAGGCTACCAACGTTTGATCTGCATATTTTAGTATTTTAGAAACCGGAATTACTTTTTCCAAGTAATCTTCTTCAATGAGTTGAGGAGTTTCAAGTCATTATCAGCAAGAGCACGGTAGGTTGGGATAACGGTGTTCTTGACGAATGCCTCGTTTACCTTCTTGAACTCAGTCTCGAGTGTTGCGTTGCCTGAGAATTTCTCGATTTCTCCATCGAGTGCATCGAGTGCACTTTCCAACTCATCAAGGGCAGCCATTGCATCCTTTGCACTCTGGTCTGTGTAGAAGAGTACGAAAGGCTTCTTCATGTTGCTGATCTTGTTGAGAGCTGCATCCAGCTTGGTCTGTGCATTCTGTGCAGCTGCCTTCATATCTGCATTGTTTACCTTGAGGCAAACACCCAGAAGTGAAGTTGCTGTTGGCTGATCAACTACATTCCAACCGCCATAGAGAGCATGCTTGCAAGACATGATGTTATCATAGAAGTCAATGATAGAGTTGCGAGCAAATGGAGACTCGATATAGTTAACGTCCGCACCAGTAGCAGGAGCGCCGATCTTAGAGTCACGTACCTCACCGATGATCTCGTTGGCACCAGCAATGATCTCACGGGTTGCCAGGGTGATAGAAGAGTACTTAGAACCTGGTTCACCTGCAGTCATGAAATCCTCACCGTAGTTCTTTGATTCAAACTCAGCATCATCAATAATCTTCTGCTCAGCCTCTGACAATTCGCCGCCCCATGCGGTAACCAACTTCAAAGAGCTGAGATACAAATCCTGTGCTGCGCTCTGAGCGAAGTAAACCTCATTGGCTGTCATATCCTTGATCTTACGAGCCTCACCGTCGCGGAAAATCAGATACTCTACAGCGTGGAAACCTGTCAGGTTCTGACCATTTGCAATCGCATCATCAATCAGGGCTGCATCATCCTCGTCGGTTGCTGGATTGTATTTCTTCATGTACTTATCAAACTGTACGCGGTCGAATGGCCATGTGTCAGTGTGTGGGTCCAATCCGAAGTCTGTAGCAGGACCGAAGAGGAAAGCCTCAGACCACTCCCAGTCCTGGCGAGCCTCTCTCCAGTTTTCACAAGCTTCTCTCACAATTGCATCAGTACCATTCAAGTCTGGATTGACACTTGATGGAGTCTCTGGATCATCATTGTCATCACTGCAGCTTGCGAAACCTAATGACATTGTCAGGGCAGCTGCAAAAAGCATTGAATACTTAAAAATCTTTTTCATTGTTTTTTGTTTTTATTTGTGTTTTTTTGACTATTTATTTTCGCTGATGGTAATCAGGAATTCAAGACTCCTGACTACTTTTTTATAAATTTGATAAGAGCTTACTTCTTGATCTGTCTTTTCAACTCCTGGAGTTCCTTGGTGAGCTGGTTGATACGCTCCATCTGGTATTTATCTACTTCCTGGGCTTTCTTGAATTTCTTGTTAACCCAGGTAGTTGTATCGAAGAGGCCAAAGAATGTGATACCCAGATTGAGGCTTGGCTCATTGTTGTAAGCACTCTCGAGGAATCGGTGGCTATACTCCGCCTTGATGGTGACAGGCTTGATAGGAGAATAGTTGATACCGGCACCCATTCTCTTCACGTGGTCGTACTCGTAAGCTACCTTCTTGTTGCCACTTGCGTATGTGTTGTAATCTTCGTAACGGCCGAAGACATAGAGCTTCTGCTTGTTTCGGAGGCTCTCTATCTGAGAGAATACATTGTAACCGGCTTCGATACCTACCGAGTAAGCACTGCTGGCAATAGGAGAGTGCTTGGAAGGCGAACCATCCTGCGCATTGTGCTTAGGGAAAGTGTTCATGAAAGCTGTCATCTTGGTAGCATCGTCCAGATGAGCATAGGTAGCATTACCACGTACAATCCAGTTCCAGCGGTTCAACTCGAAACCGAAGCTGCCGATTGACAAGGCTCCATGTACATCTTTATAAGAAGCACTTGCTTTCTTTTCCGTATTCTTGAAGGTATAGCCATAGTAGCCGCTCAAACTGAGTCGCAAACCTGGTATAGAATAATTGTCGATGCGGGCTGCACCGGCATATACATTGCCAATCTTGTATTCGTAAGGACTTGTTGCTCCATAATGCACGAAACAGTTGTGGCCGAAACGCTCTGCATCAAGACCCGATGTGAAGATGGCCTCATAGCGCCAGTCCTTCAACTTACCCCGCAGGGAAACACCCACCTGGTGCCAGGTGTTAGGAAGAATTTTGGCTTCGCCCTCAGAACGGTAAACTGAGAAGAAATTATTTGGCATGTGATAGGCGTTGATCTCACCAACAGGAATAATGATTTCACCAGCCTTGATATTGAACTTGCCACCCCAGAACGCTTTGTTGAGCCAGAACTGCTCAAGGGCAACCTCACCGCCACGCTCAGTCTCAGCCTCGTATTCACCACTTTCATCAGCATCGATTTCTACAGCATTCTCTGTTCCACCATGCTCGAACTCAATTTCCATTCCCATGGTCCAACCTTTTCCGAAATCATAGCCCAGATTGAGGGTTACGTGTGGCAAGTCGAAACGGCCATGGCTGTCATCGTCTTTATAGGTGGCAGGGTCTCTGTAACGGTTGAAATGCTGGCTATAGAAGTTGCGGCTCATTACGGCCTCTCCATAACCACCAATGGTAAATCGGGGTTTTGCTGCTGTACTGTCTGTGCAACACTGTTGTGCACTTGCC
This sequence comes from Segatella copri, assembly GCA_021615735.1. Classification (GTDB taxonomy): domain Bacteria; phylum Bacteroidota; class Bacteroidia; order Bacteroidales; family Bacteroidaceae; genus Prevotella; species Prevotella copri_Q. The sequence goes on from JAJWFY010000001.1 coordinate 50,448, forward strand.
GTTGCCAAGCCAGCAACGAGGGCAGCGGACATCAATCCAATTCTTAAACTGTTCATCTTTATTTTTTTTAGAATTATTATTTTCGTATTATCCTTACACTATATTATATAAAGAAAAGAGCGCAGATATCTGCTTGCGGTCTCGACACTTTAGAGGCCTAGTATCTCCTTAAAGCCCTATATACTTAATAAGGAATTACGCAGCTCTGCCGCTCGGGAGTGGCAATCATCACCGCGCTCTTTCTCGATTTCGGGTGCAAAGGTACGAGGTTTTAAAAAATCTTGCAATACCTAAAAATCGGTAAACTGGCGCATCCCCATTTTTAGGTATTGTGAGTTTCGAAACTTTTTTGTATATTTGCAACCGAAATAGAAACATTATGAATGTTCTTGATACAAGGATGTTTTCATTTAAGGAGAAAGAAAGATGAAAAATCAGAAGATGTATGAAGCTGATGACAAGATGATCAGCATCATTAGAGACAATTATAACATTTTACAGAGCCTCGGCAGCTTCGGCATCAACCTGGGCTTTGGTGATAAAACTGTGCGCGAAGTTTGCGACGAGCAGAATGTGGATACTTATACATTTCTGGCTGTGGTAAACTTTACAATTAATGGTTACAAGGAGTATGACAATGCCGACCGTTTGTCGTTACCGACCTTATTGCATTATCTCAAGGCATCCCATGTCTATTATATTGATTTCCAGTTGCCTTTCATCCGTAAGGAACTCGTTGAGGCTTTGGATGAAACAGATAATCTGGCACGTCTTATCCTCAAACTTTATGATGATTATGCCCATAGTATAACCAATCATATGCGGTATGAAGAAAAGATGGTATTCCCTTATGTTCAGGCACTTATAGATGGTAATGCCAATGCAAACTTTGATATAGAAACCTTCTCGAAGCATCATGCTCAGGTAGATATGAAACTGAAGGAGTTGAAGAGCATAATCATCAAGTATTTGCCTTCTGATGGCTTGCATAACAATCAGCTGAGCGCTACTCTTTATGATATATATAATAATGAGGAATGGCTGAAACATCATTCTGAGGTTGAGGAAGAAATCTTTATTCCTGCAGTAAGAAATGCAGAGCGTAAACTGAAGCAGAACGATGTGAGTGCCAAGATTTCGAGCATGATTAATCAGACTCCGATGAGCGATGAACAGTTGAGCGACCGTGAGAAAGATGTCATTGTTGCTTTGGTTCAGGGAATGACCAACAAGGAGATTGCTGACCACCTGTTTATCTCTATCAATACGGTCATTACGCATCGCAGAAACATCGCCCGAAAGCTGCAGATTCACTCTCCTGCAGGTCTTACAATTTATGCCATCGTGAACAATTTGGTTGATATTTCTTCTGTAAAGCTGTAGTTTATCTGTGAAATATCAGTTTAAATAATGTTATTTTTCCTAAAATGATAGCGCCTTCCTCTCACATGAGGGGAAGGCGCTATCATTATATTTAGGTATGTGATGATTCTGCATCACTATTTATGGTGAAGGCTAGATCATATTGATGTCAACAAAACCATGCATCACAGCATAAATGGTGAGTGAAGACACACTTTTTATTCCCAGTTTTTCCTGTATTTTCTTGCGATGGGTAATCACTGTAGTCAGTCCGATACAGAGTTGGTCGGCTATCTCTTTGTTGATTTTCCCTTGTGCTACCAGAGATAATACCTCTATTTCTCTATCCGACAGAACTTTTTCCTGAGTGACAGGGGGCATGGCAGGGATATGTTCGCCATGAGGATGCCCGGAATGCTGCAGGTTGAGAAGCTCTTTTATCAGGTATCCTTCTGGTACATTGACGCAGAGACAATGAAATTCTGCAAGTTGCGAATTGGGATCGTTGCTGGGTGTTAGAACAATCACGTGGCGGGTCCTGTTGCCCTGTGTGAAGAAGTAACGGTGTTCCAGTACAATGTGCATAGATACAAAGCTATGAACAAAGTGGTCTGGATTGTTTGCCTCGTACTGACGGAACGAACCGAAGGTCGAGATTTTCATCATGGGCATCACCGACTCAAGCAGTTGTCTGAGTCCCATTGCGGCGAGTGTATTGCTCTCTACTATTGCCATTTCCAGCATCTGTTTGCCAGCCATGGCTTTCATCATTTCTTCATTCATCTCTGTTTATTATATTTCTGCTAGTGAAAGTTGGGTTATACTTATATCTTGTTTTTACAAGAATGGAGTGAGTAGCTTTGCGGCAAACCATCCTTTGAATCTTTGCCAGCCCGTACGCCACTCTCTCCAGTTCTTCTCATTGAGTAAGAAACTGTCTTTCTTTTCCCTATCAAAGAGCTGTACCAGTTGTTGTGTAGTACAAGAATCCACAATCACTGCATTCTCTTCATAGTCCCAGCGCAGGCTTCTGGCATTGAGATTGGCACTGCCCACGGTACAGAACTTGCCGTCTACCATGATAATCTTGGTATGGTGGAAGCCTGGCGTATACATCCAAACATTGCATCCTGCCTTCATCAGTTTGTGCGCATTATAGAAACCACAGTCAGGGGTCAGAGGAATGTCGCTCTTGGTAGAGAGCATGATTTCTACCTTTACTCCTCTTTTCACAGCATTCTTCAATGCCTTTTTGAGTTTATGACTCAAGGTAAAGTAGGGGCTGATGATCTTGATGCTGTCCTGTGCATCATTGATGGCATTCACATAGAAATATCGGATGATATCTTTTGTAATATGCGGTTCGCGGTTGATGATGCCGACCATCTTTCTGTAGGCTGTTGCTGTCGTATCTGGCTTGAGATTCTCTACCAGATAATCCTTCTTCTTATATCTCCAGAACTCAGTGCTGTGCACATTCTGTCCGCTCACCTTGTTCCACATCTTGAGGAATATCTTCTGTAGGGTATTCACCTCGCTTCCGTCGATGCGACAGTGCATATCGTGCCATTCTCCTACAACCTTCGTACCTTTTATATAATAGTCGGCAACGTTCATACCGCCTGTGTAGGCAATCTGTCCGTCAATGACTACGATTTTGCGGTGATCACGGTTGAAAACTGCATGTACCCATGGAAACTTCAGGGGCTTGTATTCATAAATCTCTATACCATTGGCACGGATTTTCTTGAGATGTCTCTTTCGCAGAGGCTTATTGTTGGAAGAGTTTCCGAAACCATCATATAAGGCTCTCACCTTTACACCCTCCTTAACCTTCTGTGCAAGAATATCAAAGAGGAGGGAGGCGATGCTGTCGTTGCGAAAGTTGAAGTATTCCAAGTGTACACTATGTTTAGCCTGTCGGATTGCCTGGAACATATCATCAAACTTTTCCTGACCGTTCATCAGTAGGGTTACTGAATTATCATGAGAAAAACTCACACCTTTCCCACGAAGCTGATTTACGATCAATGAATCGCTAGTCTGTGCGCTGCACAGCGAACAAGACAGCCATAATGTTGCTATTAATAAAAAATATCTCATCTTATCTATAACCATGTTATCTATAAATCCGTGTAATCCGTGTAATCCGTGCCTAAAAAATTATACCATGCAGGCATAGTGATCTACAATGCCCTTTAAATGATTATCCTTGTCTACAACCAGTACCGTATGCACCTTATACTTGTGCATGATGCGCTGAATCTCCGAAATCTTCGTCTTCGGAGTCACCATTTTCGGAGTGGTGGTCATGATGTCGCTTACAGTCTTGTTAAAGAATTCTGCCTGCCATTTCTCCATGGCGCGTCGGATATCACCATCGGTAATAAGTCCGATAACGTGGTTGTCTTCATCCAATGAGATACCCAATCCCAGTTTGCCCTTGCTTACGTGGATGATAGCCTCGCCCAGGTGCATTTCCTTAGGAATGATAGGCATATCATCGCTGCGCATCACATCTTCTGCTGTGGTCAGCAGTCGTTTGCCTAATTCTCCGCCTGGATGGAACTGTGCAAAATCACGAGGCTTGAAGTGGCGTACCTGCATCAGGGCGATAGCCAGTGCATCACCCATAGCCAATGCTGCAGTAGTACTGCTGGTAGGGGCGAGGTTCAGTGGACAAGCCTCCTTCTTTACCTTCACGGTGATATGATGGTTAGAGTATTTTGCCAACAGGGAATTTGGATTTCCTGTGATGGAGATGATAGGTACATTCATGTGAAGTACCATCGGGATGAAACGGAGCAGTTCATCAGTCTGACCGCTGTTGCTCAGTGCCAGAACCACATCCTTGTCGGTCATCACACCTAAGTCGCCGTGATACACATCCAGTGGATTGATGTAGAAAGCTGGTGTGCCGGTAGAGGCAAGTGTAGCGGCAATCTTGGCACCTACGTGTCCACTCTTGCCCACACCTGTAACGATAATCTTGCCTTGGCAATGATACATCATGTCGACAGCTTTCTCAAAGTTGTCGTCCAGATAAGGTATCTGGTCGAGAATGGCCTGCGCCTCGTCTCTAAGAGCCTGTTCGCCATAACCGCGAACAATCTTATCATCTATATTGTTATTTTTATCGGTCATTTCTAAATCATTTGAATTGGCTTTCCATTCGGACGCCGAACGTTGTTTCTTCGTTCTTCACTTACAGGAGTTCTTCTATAAGTGATTCCAACTTGTTTAATTCCAGCATATTGGCAGCATCGCTCTTGCCCTGGTCTGGGTCAGGATGTACTTCAAAGAAGTAGCCGGTAGCTCCGAAAGCTTTAGCCGCCTTTGCCATTGCTGGAACGAATTTACGGTCGCCTACAGTCTTGCCGTCACCTGCACTCGGGCGCTGAACGCTATGGGTACAGTCCATGATGACATTTGGCACAATCTCCTTCATGTCTGGGATGTTTCTAAAATCTACCACGAGATTGTTATAGCCGAAACAGTTGCCGCGTTCGGTGAGCCAAACTTCCTTGGCGCCGCTCTCCAAAGCTTTCTCTACAGGATATTTCATATCTCTTCCGCTCAGAAACTGTGCCTTCTTGATGTTGACGATTTTGCCTGTCTTGGCTGCAGAAACCAGAAGGTCGGTCTGACGGCAGAGGAAGGCTGGAATCTGGAGTATATCACATACTTCACCTGCTGCTGAAGCCTGATAACTCTCATGAATATCTGTTGTAACCTGAAGGTTGTACTTATCCTTGATATCTCCCAGCATCTGGAGACCTTTCTCCAGTCCTGGACCACGGAAAGAGTGGATGCTGGTACGGTTGGCTTTATCGAATGAAGCCTTGAATATGATTTTAGTTCCTAACTTTTCGTTGATGCGGACGAGTTCCTGAGCTACTGTTTCCAATAGTTCCATTGACTCGATGACGCAAGGACCTGCTATGAATGTTGCCATATTTTTTTATAGTTTATAGTTTATAGTTTATAGTTAATAGGGAGTAAACCTGCTATTAACTGTAAACTACAAACTGTTAATTATTAACTTGTTTAATTGTAATTTCACGCTGTGGGAACGGAATCTCGATGTTGTGATCGTTGAGCGTATCGTAGATGCACTCCATGATGGTGGCATCATCGATGGCTTGGGTAAGCACGTTCACCCATACCACAATTCTGAGTGTGATGCAGCTGTCATCGAAACTTTTCAGTAACACCTTCACACCTTTGTCCTGATAGATACAATCCAGTTTCATCAGGGCTTCGATAAGAATCTGTTTCACTTCCTTCACATTGCTGCCATAAGCAATACCTACCTCCAGAATATCCAGCTCATAACCATGATTCTTGGTCATGTTCTTGTAGTTCTTCGAGAAGAGTTGCGAGTTCTGGAAGGCTATGACCGAACCGTCGGTAGCCTCCAGCATTGTAGAGGTATAACTGATACTGCTTACCTTACCACGGGTGCCGTCACAGATGATATAATCACCCACCTTTACACGGCCCATCATCAGAGAGATGCCGTAGTAGATGTTTTCGAGAATATCCTTTGATGCAAAACCCAGACCGGTTGATAAGCCGGCAAAGATAGCTAGCAGCCATGATTTACCAACCTGGAATACGTTCAGGGCTATCATCAGCCAGATACCCCAGATAATCACCTGCATCACGTTCTTGAACATCACAATCTTTGAAGCAGCCGACGCCGGGTCTGCTTTCTCGAAGTGATGACGCATGAAATCTACAGAAGTAATGTTGATGTAGTTGAACAGGAAGTACAGACAAGCTACCACTGAAATACTGAAAAGCGATGCAGTGAAGTTGCTGGTCTTGATGTAATCCTTGTTGAATATCTCCCATGTCGTATCACTCATGTTGAATACATCTGCTGCCCAATAGATAGAGATGATGAACGAGAGTACGCCTGAAATAGGGAGCAATACCTTATAGATAAAGCGATACAGCCATTTGTCGGTAATCGCCTTGTCAGCCAACTTCTTACGCTTGGCATATACGCTGAGCCATCCCTCGCAGCATGTAATGGTAAGCACGCAGGTAAGCTGCATGGTCCACCAGATGATAAGCTGTACGGCAAGCAGTGTGAAACCTGTCCAGGCAAAAATGGTGCTCACACCGAATACGGCAAGCGATATGAATGCGTATGTCTTATCGGTGCGCAATACCTGGTTGTGCTTTCTGCCAATCACATTCCACTGCCAGAGAGCGCAGAGCAGAAGGACCGGAGGAAAGATAAGGTTTACCAAATCGTTTGGTATCAGGATGATACGGAACACGATAACGATGAAACCTACCAGCATCAATGGCGAATAAATACGGAAGGTATTCTTGATCTTATCGTTGTCTACACGTAGCAGGATAGATACCAGGATGACGCCAACCAGCCAGGAATATTCTACCAGCAGCTGGCTTGCCATAATCACGAAGTTCTGGGTAACCGCCATTCTTACGATACCCAGGATGAATGCGAAGGTTACTACCGTCATCGCCATGATAAGGCATGGTCGTTTTGCCATAAAACTTTCCTTTCTGTTCTCGAACATACCATGCTTCATGAGTTGGGTAATCACGATGCGGATGGTAAAGAGATTGAGGAAGATGGAGATGAGTCCCCAGAAGATGATGATACCAAAGAGGATGAAGATGATGCGTACATCCCATTGCGACATCATGCCTGGTACGGGCTTGTATTTCTCGGTTACAGACGTCTTCGCCTCCTTATAGTTCATGCTGATATTACGGAGTATGCGCAGATAGTTGTCGCCTCCATTATTGAAGATGCTGTTCTGGATATCTTCGTATCTGCGGTTGGCATAGTCGTTGAGTGCCTGTAACTTACGGTCGGTTCTGTCGTAAGCCTGCACATAGGCTTGCAGCTGTTTCTGTTTCTCTACCAGCTGGCGGCGGATATTGACAGCCAGAGTCAGGTCAACGTTTCGGTTCACCTGTGCTTCTTCGCTGAGAAACATGGTGTTCATGCCGTAGAGATAGTTGATGAGCGAATCGAAACGCGCCACCTCAACATTGTTCTTCTTGATCATCTGGCGGAAAGGAACAGCCTTCGACTTAAACTTCTTAAACTGCTCTGTAGCTTCATGACAGGCATACGTCATGTCGAAAATATACCCATTGCGCTGCGAATAGAGCATGATGGAGTTCTGGTCAGCCTGTTTCACAATACTGATGAGCTCCTGAATCACAGCCAACTGTTGAGCCTTGGCAGCTTGGTTCTGTTTCTCCAAGTCTATGTGATAGTTGGTCAATTCTGTACGCAGCATATAGAGCGTTGTGTCCAGGTTGGCTTCCTTGAGCACTGCGTTGCTTGGCAGCACGAATGCCACCATCAGCAGAATTATGATGTATAGTCTCTTCTTCATATTTAGTAAATTTGACTGCAAAGTTATTAATAATTCGCGAAAAAGCAAAGAGAAAATCGCCTTTTTTGATATATTAGCACCTTTACGTTCGATTTTTAGGGTTATCTTTTGCATTTTTCATATAAATTGATTACATTTGCAACGTCAAAGGATACGTTAATTAATCAGATAAGAAAATGAAGATACTCATAGCAGATAGTGGCAGTACCAAGACCGATTGGGTTCTGGTTGATGAACAGGGTAACGTGATGGTTACTTGTAAGACGCAGGGCATCAGTCCGATCCATCAGAGTGATGCCGATATATTGGATGTGTTGTGTAAGGAACTTGTTCTGTCAGAGCAGCCTCAGGAGGTTTTCTTTTATGGCAGTGGAGTAACCGAGGCGATGAAGTCTCGCATGAAATCACTCTTGCAGCAGTCTTTCCCCGAAGCCAAGGTTGAAGCTGAAGGTGATATGCTGGGAGCAGCCCGTGCCCTGTTTGGCAAGAAACCGGGTATCGCCTGTATTTTGGGAACCGGTGCCAACAGTTGTCTTTACGATGGAGAGAAGATTGTGATGAACACTCCTCCGTTGGGATATATCCTGGGCGATGAGGGTAGTGGGGCAGTAATCGGCAAACTTTTCCTCAATGGTATCTTCAAGGGCACTTTGCCTGTATCGCTAAAGAATAAATATCTTGCCTGGTCGGGTTTGGATTATCCTACTATTATTAATAAGGTGTACAGACAGCCGCTTGCCAATCGCTTTCTGGCTTCCATCTGTCCTTTTATCTCAGAACAGATAGCAGAAGGTGAGAAACACGAGAACGGAACCGATGAACTGAATGAAGCGATGGCTCTCTATCGCATGATACTGGAGAGTTTCAATCAGTTCTATGCAAAGAATCTCACACCTTATATTAAATATGTAAAGGCGAGCATCGAGGATATAAGCCAGTTGGAGCCAGGCATGAAGGCATGGCATTCATCCTTGGAAGAAGAAATCCCGATGCTTGGTTTTGTTGGAAGCATTGCCTATTACTTTGAATCACCTTTGAAAAATGTGATGGAGGATGAGTTTCATCTCAAGATTTCCCAGATATTGAAAGCTCCGATGCCGGGGTTGATAAAATATCATATTAATTAAACTATTTTTGCACCAAAATGTATTTTATGCTACATTTTGGTGCTTTTTCGTTAAAAAATGTAGGTTGCGCAACATTTTATACGTAATTGATTAACCAAAACATACCCCATTGTGTCTGTTTTTTATCTATCTTTGCCCCCGAAAAGTAAATGTAAACAACGATAAATCGAGGCAATCCTCATAACCGAGGCTTATACCTTATTTATATAAAGGCAATATTCGACCTATGTTACATAGGCCCTATATTACACCTAGAAGCAACAATTATTAATTTAAACCTAAAGTAATTATGAGAAAAACATCTCAGAAATTCTCGCAGAGCCACATGCTCTGCAAAGTTGCTCTGGTAGCCATCATGTTGGTGTTCCAGGCAATGTTAGGAATCGGAGCGGGTGTCCTCAATGCTCAGACGGTTAAGGGTACTGTCATCTCTGGCAGTGACAATGAACCATTGATTGGTGCAAGTGTCATGGTGCAGGGTACAAAGACGGGTGCCGTTACTGACCTGGATGGTAACTTTACCATTGAAGCAAAGAATGGACAAACACTCGAAGTTTCGTATCTGGGCTTTATCACCCAAAAGATTAAAGTTACAGGTTCGACAATCAACGTAACCTTAAATGAAGACAAGCAGTCACTTGATGAAGTTGTCGTAGTAGGTTACGGTGTTCAGAAGAAAAAGCTGGTGACGGGTGCTACCGTTCAGTTGAAGGGTGACGACATCGCCAAACTTAACACCACCAACCCTCTTTCTGCCATGCAGGGACAGACACCTGGTGTTAACATCGTTTCTACTTCTGGTCAGCCAGGTGCAGCCATGAGTGTTACCATTCGTGGTTTGGGTACCGTAGGAAACTCTCAGCCTCTTTACTTGATTGATGGTGTGGGTGGTGATATCACCACCTTGAACCCAGCCGACATCGAGAGTATCGATGTATTGAAGGATGCTGCTTCTGCTGCTATCTATGGTGCGCAGGCTGCCAATGGTGTAGTCCTCGTTACAACCAAGAGCGGTAAGGAAGGTTCTTCCAAAATTACATACGATGGATATGTAGGTTGGCAGACTCTGGGGCGCAAGTTTGAAATGCTCAATTCCAACCAGTATATGCAGATTATGGATGAGGCTTTGCTGAATTCAAATAATATGTCGCCTATCGACTGGACTTCTCTCAGTGCTATCCGGGATGCAAATGGTAATGTTTATAATACAGACTGGATTGACCAGGCTGTAGACAATGGTGCCTTGACCACTAGCCATAGTCTGGCTTTTACCGGTGGTAGTAAGACTTCTACTTATTCTATTTCTGGTGGTTATACCGGACAGGACGGTCTTATTGGTGGTTCTGACGTTTCTTATTATAAAAGGTATAACCTTCGTGTCAATTCTGAACATAAGATGTGGAATGGATTGGTAACTATTGGTGAGCACGTAGGTTTTGTTTATAAGGATAGCCGTGGCATGGGTACCGGCAATATCTATAACAACAACCTCCGCAGTGCGTTCTCTACTTCTCCACTGGTTCCTGTTTATGACGCAGATGGTAACTATTATTCTACCGTTGATTCAGACTGGAACAAGAATGATGGTAACCCTTATGGTACCATGATGATGAATCGCTACAACCAGAGCAAGAGTACTTCGGTTGATGCGAATGTTTATGTACAGATTGAACCTATAAAGAACCTGAAGTTCAAGACCGTATTCGGTTTGAACTATGGTGGCTCTAACTATCGTTCATTTACTCCTATTTATAAGTTTACTCCGCAGAGTGGTAATGGTATCACCAAGGTGAACCAGAGCAATGGCAATGGTACTTCTCTGGTTTGGACCAATACCCTGACTTACGATTTCAATATCAAGGAGCACCATATCAGTGCTTTGTTGGGTAGTGAGACTACTAAGTATGATGGTGAATCAACAGGTAGTTATGGTGTGAACCTGACTGCAGGCTTTGATGACTGGGAGCATGCCTATGTAGAGAATACTGAGAAGGGACATGCTGACCGTAAGGTTAGTGGTGGTCCTTACGATGCTACCCGTGGTCAGTCTTTCTTCGCCCGTTTGGGTTGGTCTTGGAAAGATCGCTACATGGTGAATGCTACCATGCGTGCCGATGGTTCTTCTAAGTTTGCCAAGGGACATCGTTGGGGTTATTTCCCATCTGTTTCTGCCGGTTGGACTTTGACTGAGGAAGATTTCATGAAGTCAGCTGCTTCCTGGTTGGATTTCTTGAAACTCCGTCTCTCTTGGGGTCAGGTTGGTAATGCTAATATCAACTGCTATCAGTATCTGGCTCCTGTTACAACATCCAATACCAACTACAACTTTGGTGCTACTGGTGGTACCGATGCTTGGGTGATGGGTGCTTATACAGAGCGTTTGGCTAATGAGAAGGTGAAGTGGGAGACTTCAGAGCAGTATAACGTTGGTTTGGATGCCCGTTTCCTCCGTCAGCGTCTTTCCTTGACTCTCGATGGTTATATCAAGAGCACTAAGGATTGGTTGGTTCAGGCTCCTATCCTGGCTACAGCTGGTACCGGTGGTCCTGTCATCAATGGTGGTGATGTAAAGAACAAGGGTATCGAAGTAGGACTTTCATGGAATGACAACATCGGAAGAGACTTTACTTACAGTGTAGGTGCCAACTTTGCCTACAACCATAATGAAGTAGGTAATATCCCGACCCTTGATGGTATCATCCATGGTAAAGATAATCAGATTTATCAGAATGCTGAGGAATTCTATCGTGCGGAGAATGGTCATGCAATCGGTTACTTCTGGGGTTACAAGACTGCGGGACTCTTCCAGAACCAGAAGGAAATCAACGATTGGATAGCTGCCGGTAACGGTATTTATCAGGCAGATGTAAAGCCTGGTGATGTAAAGTATGTTGATGTGAATCATGATGGCGTTATCAATGCCAGCGATAAGGTTGACTTGGGAAATGGTCTTCCTAAGTATACTTTTGGTTTCAATTTCAGCCTGGCATGGAAGGGCTTTGACCTGAGTGCTAACTTCACAGGTGCAGCCGGTTTCCAGATTGCACAGTCTTACCGTGATCCTAGCTCATCTCAGGCTAACTACAGCCGCAGAATCTTGAAGCGCTGGACAGGTGAGGGTACAAGCAATGAGATTCCTCGTGTTACCTACGGAGATGTTGGTAACTGGTTGTTCTCAGACCTCTATTTGCAGGATGGTGACTACATCCGCTTGCAGAACCTTACCATGGGCTACGATTTCAAGAAGCTCATCTCTTGGAAGGGACTCTCTAAGATGCGCCTCTATTTCCAGGTGCAGAATCTCTTTACTTTGACCAAGTATGATGGTATGGATCCGGAAATCGGTTCATTCAACGGTACTGATGGTAACAGCAGCGATTCTTGGGTATCAGGAGTTGATATGGGTTACTATCCACATCCTCGTACTTTCATCGTTGGTTTAAATCTTGCATTCTAACTCTTAAACAGAAAGTAATATGAATAAGAAACATATATTGATGAGTGCCCTGATTCTCTCTTCCATGGCTTTGACGTCATGCGATGACTTCCTGGACACTTCATCTAAGACAAAGATGAATTCCGAGACTGCTTACAGCACACCGGCTGCAGCAGACATGGACCTTGTGGGCTGCTACGATGGATGGCAGCGTACATTGAGCGATGAAGGTGTCGGTATGTACCTGACGGCTGAGTTTGCCTCCGAGCAGGCTTTCGCAGGCTTGGGTCTTTCTGATGCCAAGAACAATAATGCCATCGACCAGTTTGATTTGACAGTTGCTCCATCATATACAGATCTCTTCAATACGGATTGGAAGAATTATTATCAGGCTATCTACCGTTGCAATCAGCTGATTCAGGCTGATGCTACCATCAAGTGGAATGGTGATACCAAGGCAGAAGGCCGTATCATGGGCGAGGCTCGTGCCCTTCGTGGCATCCTCTATTTCGATTTGGCCCGTTTGTTTGGTGATGTGCCTTTGTTGCTCGAACCTTCTGAGGCAAACATACCGCGTACTCCGGTGAAGGAAGTATATCAGGCTATCTTCGATGACTTGAAGTATGCCGCAGCCAATATTCCTGCCGATGCTTATCCTTTGAAGGACCGTGATTCCAATGATGGCCGCATCACCAAGTATGCTGCTGAGGCTTTGCTGGCTCGCGCATACCTTTATTATACGGGATATTACGGCGAGGAGCATCCTGCATGTTCCAAGGCTGAGGCTACTGCTGCCATCAATGATGTGGTAGAAAACGGTGGCTATGAGTTGGAGAAGAACTATGCCGATTTCTGGATGCCTTCCTGTACCAAGGATGCTTCTTCAACGGGTAACTATGCCTGGGAAACAACCTATGCCGGCAAGTGGTATGACGGAAAGACCTGGAAGGCAGGACAGGGTAGTCTCTCTAAGGAGATTGTCTTGAACCTGAAGCTGAACTCTACCCACGATTACAATGGCAATGGTGATGGTAATACCTTCTCGGTATATTTGGGTCCTCGCAACCGTTGTGCTACTGATATATGCATCGCCAGTGGTTGGGGAGCTTGCCCGGTTACTCCTTATTTCGTAGAGCAGTTTAGAAACGATCCTCGTTTCAGTGCCTGTGTCTGGAGCTGCAAGGATGCCGGTTTTACAGCAGATGAGTCTGACTCTTATGAGTATACGGGTTATTATACCCGCAAGTATGCTCCAATGTGTTTTGCCGATGGTACTCGACAGGAAGTGGGCTTCCAGTTGGGTGAGCAGCATCAGAACATCACTTACTATCAGGATTATACCATCATGCGTTATGCTGATGTGCTCTTGATGCACTCTGAGCTGAATGGCACTGCCGATGGTCTGAACAAGGTACGTGCCCGTGTGGGTCTTGAACCAGAAGACTACAGTATTGAGAATATTCGCAAGGAGCGCGCCATCGAGTTGGCTTTCGAAGGTGTTCACTTCTGGGATTTGATGCGTTACGGCAAGGATGGTTCTTATGCAGCACAGGAAATTGCCAAGGCTCAGAATGGTGCCAAGGTAAAGAATGGTGGAGTGGAGGCAGCTACCAAGTTTGCTGTTGACAACTTTACCAGCAAGAAGGGTCTGATGCAGATTCCTAATACTCAGATTACGCTTTCCGGTAACGTTCTGACTCAGAATGCCGGATGGTAAAGTTGGGTAGGTAATATAATAAACATTTAATAATAAGAAGATATGAAAATACATAATCTTATATATACGCTTCTTGTTGCCATGGCAGTCTTCTTGTTGGCATCTTGCTCACCAGAAGATTTCGGATTTGGCAAGAATACATACTCTCCAGAAGATTTGGTGGAGGGTAAGGCTTATACGGTTACCATAGATGGTAACATCGTGAAGCTGGAATCCAAGATTCCTGATGCCACTCCGCTTTGGATAACTCCTGTGGGACGTAAGTCCCAGCAGGCTTTGGATGTAGAATTGCCTTTTGCCGGCGATTATGAGGTAACCTTTGGTGTGGAAACTCCTGGTGGTATCGTTTATGGCGAGCCTTATAAGTTGAGTCTTTCAAAGAACGACTTCTCTCTTTTGAACGATGACAAGTGGTTCCTCCTGGCAGATAAGAATTACAAGACGGGCGAGGCTTTCCCATCTGGCGAAACGCTCGCTGCCGGTGTCAGCAAAAAATGGTATCCTTGCGATGGTAATTACAATATCGGCCGTTGTACGAGTCCTGTGATGTATTGCTCTCCTTACGATCCTGACTACGACGGTAAGGGATATACTGCTGATGAAGAGGCAAATGCCGTTTATAAGGATATCCTCTTCGGTTCTGATAATTGGAAACCAAACTGGGATCCTGGCTTCCAGAGCTGGCTGATTCCAGAAACTGATCCTTACATGGATTCTTACATGACATTCAGCATGGATGCTAAGAATGGTTGTGTGGCTACCATGTATCGTGGTGAGTCGGGTGAGAAGGGTGCCAGCACAGGTAGCAACATGGTGGGCAAGTTCAATCTGGGATTGGGCGACAAGACCAAGCCTACCATCACTTTCAACGACTGCTATGCGATGCATAATATAGGTTTTGATGCAGTTTGCTCCAACTATACTCAGGACATTCAGATTGTTGAGTTGACTCCATACCTCCTTCAGTTGGTGACAAAACGTACCAATTCAGAGGGCAACTGGTATCTTGTATGGAACTTCGTTTCAGAGGATGTGATTGCTACCAAGGGTGCTTGCATTCCTAAGGCAGACCAGAATCTGATTGAGACAGTGAAGCCAATTCTTCCAACTTTCGAGAATATCCATACCGACTTGTTCACTGCTGATATCAATGGTGACAAGTATGTTGGTAGCAAGATGACTTTCAATTTGGATTCTGAGACTCCTTATGATTTCTTGTGGTGGAATGGTTCTCCTAATGTGAAGGCGTGGGAGAGCGTAATCGGAGGTAAGTACAATACTACATGGGCTCCTGCTCTTGGCGACAAGGCAATCGATAACTTCGAGTTGACTATCAGTAAGGCTTCTGATGGCTCTTACAATTATGAATGTGGTGAGGTAGATGGTAAGGTGAAAATCACCGAGAATACCATGACCTTCGATAAGGAAATCTCTGTATTTGCTGTGGCAGGCGATAAGCGCACCATCGAATTGAAGGGCAAGAAGTTCTATATCCTTGGCAACTCTACCGATGATCAGTATCTTACTATCGGTATTCCTGAGACAACGGATGAGAATGGATTGGTTAACTCTTATCTCGTAGCTAAGTTGGCTTACAAGAAGATTGCTACCGGTCCTGTTGGTCCTACCAAGGTAGCTATCGACAATTCCATCATCCATAACGAGGGTATCATTTGGGTTGAGAATGGTTGCCTCCGCGTCGCTTTCCACTCTTATGGTGAAACAGGTAAGGGAATCTTCAAGGATGTGAAGTCTGTGAAGTTGAAGAAGAACCAGACTATCACCGTTACCTTTAAGATTAAGGGTGGCGTGACATGGAGCAAGACTCCTAAGTGTGCCTTGATTGATAACAATATCAAGACCACATGGGAACCAGGTGCATTCGGCCTCGCTGATGCAGTTGCTGTAGATACCAATGGCGGTGAGACTACTGTTTCACTTACCAATACAACCGGTTCTACTCAGACCTTCACAGCAACCTGTCTCGACCTCTCTGTCCAGTTGGATGGCTTTGGCGACTATGGTGGCTCAACCGACAACATCGACATTGAGATTGTTTCCTGCACAATTCAATAACTTTAATAGCGCAAACTTATGAAGAATAAAATATTATACGGAATTATGGCCTTCGTCATGGGTATCTTCATGACAGGCTGTAGCGATGATGATTATTCTATCAGCAATACTCCACTGCTCACCGATGAGTCGGTGACCACAGGTTCTGCTGATGTGACCGTGACATCCGCTACATTCCATGGCACGGTAAAGGGCCTCGAAGAGCAGAATGCCAGTGCCTATGCATTAGGCTTCTACTATGGTAAGAGCGAAGATAACTTGAGTGAGAAGGTAGCTGCTACTGGAAGCAGTGAGTTCCAGGCTACGGTTTCCGGTATGCCAGGTGATGTAGTCTACTATCAGGCTTATGTTACCTTGCAGGGTAGGGTAACCTATAAAGGTTCTGTACAGAGTGCCATCATGACCGATGCCAAGGCAATCACCGGCGAACCGAAGGATTTGACAGCCAACTCTGTTATCCTGACCGGTAAGTTGGAAAAGGCTCCTCAGGAGGCTACCAGCGGTATCGTTATCTCTGGTGTCGAGGGTTCTGAGAATGTTCGTGCCGGTGTTCGCATCGTTGCTGCTGGCATCAACGACAATTACGAAATCAAGGCAGAGGGTCTGTTGCCTAATACAACTTACCACTATACTGCCTATCTCGACCTCGGAAATGGTACTGTATATGGTGAAGACCGTACCTTCACTACTGCTCCAGCTGATTTCAATCCTGATACTGACCTCGTTGACCTGGGCCTTTCTACCAAGTGGGCCAAGTATAATGTAGGTGCTACTGATGAGAAGCAGCTGGGTGGTCTCTTCGGATTTGGTGATATGACCGGTTTCCAGACATCTATCAATCTGGAAGATTATGCTTCTGCTGATATCTACAAGACCGACCGTGATGTAGCCAATAAGGTATATGGTTCATGGGTTACCATGCCAACCATAGATGAGTTTGAGGAGCTCTTCACAGAGTGTAAGAAAGAATGGGTAGAGGATACCAGGAATCATGTAGCTGGTTACAAGTTTACCGGTCCTAATGGTAACTCTATCTTCTTGCCTGCAGCCGGTACCCGTACTCAGGGCAATGTTTCCGGCGAGGGTTTGAACGGTTACTATCTCTCTGGTTCAATCAATGCAACAGACAACAGATTTGCCATGGCATACAACTTCGACCAGAATGCTGCACGCCGTACTACCACTCCTGTTTATCAGGCATTGGCTATCCGTCCGGTTTCTGTAGCAAAGAATGTGAAGTTTGACAAGACTAAGCTGATTGGTCAGACTTGGGAAATCGACCTCCGTCTGGATGGTTCTCACTATAAGTTTGATGGTCCTGTTTACTTCCTTGGTAAGGACGACAGTTGGGCTACCATTACTAATAATCAGCCTATTGTAGGTAATGTTGGGTGCTGGGCTGCTGATTTCGCAGGCAACTCTTGGACAGTAGGTGGTGATGCCAAGAACTGCCAGGGTTCTATGACCTTCAATGAGGATGGTACCGTTAAGGTTCATCAGTATGTGGCTGGTGCCGATGGTGCTGAGGGAACATTCCAGGATACCGAGGGAACCTATACCATTGATGAGAAAAACAAGACCGTGAAGTTGAGCATTGCTCCTTTGATACCTGCTAACTATATCGGTAATGTGAAGGAGACCAAGGATATGGATATCCGCATCTTGTCTTTGACTGATGAGACCATGCAGTTGGCTGTTACTCGTGCAAGCGATAATCAGTATATGAGTATCAACTATGTACCAGGCGAGTTGAAGAATGGCTTTACTGCTAAGCTTACCTGCTACGGTGGTGATGATGAGAATACTCCTGATGCCTGGAATTCTGCTACCGTTAATGTATTGGGTGGCGCTGCAGGCTTGAAGACTTACACCGTAACCTTCAATACCCAGTATCCTCGTACCAACGGTAAGGTTTATCTCCTCGAATTGGAGGGATACTCTGCTGCTTATCCTAAGGCACTGGTTCGTATCGATGCAATCAAGGCTGATGGTAACGACGTGAAGTTTGATGCCAACAAGTTCTTCTATGGCGACCTGGAAGGCAAGGGCAACTACCGTGTAGAAATGGCTAACATCTGGGGATGTGGTCATAATGACAGCTGGGACGGTTTGAAGGATACTCCATTCCATAAGGATGGAGGCGAGACAAAGAATGAGACTGCGCTTGCATTCAACCATACTTTCGAGGTGACCTTTACCGTTGTTTCCAACACAAGTGATGGTACTGGTGTCTATACTCCTACATTCAATGCCGTTCGTGGCTGGGGTGAAGGTGAGGCTCAGTTGTGGGGATATAACGATGGTTCTACTTTGAAAGTTGTTAAGAGTGACAAGGGTCAATACTCTCTCGAGAACAATCAGTTCGATATGACTTATGAAGGTTCTGGCTTTGAAGGTGGTACTATCATGACCTTTATCGAGTTTGCTGACCTTTATGGTTTCTTCCCAGGCACACACAGTACTTTGGATGAGTTCTATCTTGACGGTCAGGCTGTTTCTTACGATAAGTCTAAGGTGGTTGACGCCAATGAGAATCCTAAGTATCGTTTGGAATTGTTTAATTGCTATGGTGCTACAAAGGATAATTGTGCATTTGGTGTCAAGGATGGTGATTTGATGCGAGAGCTGGGCTTTAATAAGTCTATGCGCGCTAAGTTTACAGTTCACAGTCTTTTCGCTGTCCCACAATGGTAATGGTTGATAAATAATAATACAGAGAATCCGATAGTTTTCAGAACATATCGGGTTCTCTCTAAAATGAAAAGAAAATGAAGAAATTCAAATATCTATATTTGTTGCTCTTGGGCATAGTCTGCGGATTGGCTTTCTCGGCTTGCTCTTACGAAGACGATGATTATGATGAGCCTAGCTTCAAGGTTCTCAACCCAGAGCTTTCATTTGACGGTACTGGCGGAGTGCAGACCATCAATGTTCAGGCAGATGCTCAGCCTACAGCTTCCGTGATAGAAGGTGCCGACTGGTGCTCTGTTACTTATAAGGATCAGGCTGCCGGCACATACAATTTCGATGTAACCGTAGCCGCTTCTCAGGAAGATGAAGCAACTACTGCTACCGTTCGCATCATTCAGGGCTATAGCCGTAAGGATGTTACGATTACCCGTGCCAAGAAGGGGGCTGTTGTTACTCCTGATGTACCACCTGCTGATATGAACAAGACTGCCATGGAGGTGGCTCAGTTGATGTATCCAGGTTGGAACCTCGGTAACACCCTGGAAGGTGGCGACAGCAAGAATCTCTGGAAGAATGCTGGTATCGAAACAGAGACAGTCTGGCAGAATGCCAAGACCACTCAGGCTTTGATTGATGCAGTGAAGGCTGCTGGTTTCAAGAGTGTCCGTATTCCTTGTTCTTGGGTGATGGGACATATTACTGATGCTGAAAAATGCACCATCGACCCTGCTTGGATGAAGCGAGTAAAAGAGGTGGTTGATTACTGTATCAAGGATGGTCTCTATGTTATCATCAACCAGCATTGGGATGGTGGATGGATAGAGCACAATGGTTTGACAGCCAATGCAGACATCAAGACTACCAAGGCTCAACTCACTAAAATATGGACTCAGATTGCCGATAATTTCAAGACATATGATGAGCATCTTCTCTTTGCCGGCATGAATGAGCCAGGTGTAGGAGCAGGTGAAGGTGATATCATTGGTGTGGCTGAAATGAGTAGCCGTATTGCAGAGTATGAGCAGACTTTCATTGAGGCAGTGCGTGCTACAGGTGGCAACAATGCCAAGCGAGTTCTGATAGTTCAGGGTCCTAATACCAATATCGATAAATTCGTAGCCAACAACTACATGTCTAAGATTAAGGATTCTGCTACCGACCGACTGATGGTTGAGGTTCACTTCTATGATCCATATAATTTTACCGATATGAGCGAAGACCAAAGTTGGGGTAAGTATTGCCTCTATTGGGGCAAGAACAACACCAATGGTTCTGAGGCTGATCGTACAGCTGATGCTAAATATAACGAGGATTATGTTGAGGCTCAGATGAAGAAGATGAAGACCAACTTCTTCGACAAGGGCTATCCTGTATTGATTGGTGAGTTTGGTGCCAACCAGCGTTTGGCCATCGGTAAGGATGCTGTTCATGATGCATCAGTTAAGGACTATTACAAGGCTGTCGTAACTAGTGCTATCAATAATGGTTGTGTGCCAATGGCATGGGATACCAATGGCGGTCTTCCTAGCATGACCATCTTCAACCGTGCTGGTGCAAGTGTTAGCAATGCTAATATGCTTGAGAGTATTACAGCCGGAGTTGCAGCAGCAAAGTGGCCTGCTAAATAAAAAACGAGATATTAAGTCTTTAGGTTTAATATAAAGTGTGTGGACGCATATCGGAGAATCTTTCTCTGATGTGCGTCTTTTTTTGTGCAAATATCGTATATCCTAACATAATATACCTATCCTTTTATCAAAAGTATACATTCACGCTACGGTTTTTTCGCTATCTTTGCAACATGATAACTCCAAAACCCGATAATACGTTAGATTGATATATGAAGAAGATAGTTATGATTATATGGGCTGCCGCTCATTTCGCTTGGGCCGGCGCACAGGTTAAACCAGTGGATGGCCGTATCTCGAAAATGAAACTCACGGCTACCGAACTGGCTCACTATATGGCTCCAGGAGTCAACCTGGGTAATACGATGGAGGCATGCGACTGGAACGATGTCTTTACCAATCAGGCTGGACTGAAGTCGGAAACTTCATGGCAGAATGATAAGACTACTGAGAGTTATATCCGGAGTTTGAAACAGCAGGGATTCAACAGTCTTCGCATCCCTACATCCTGGGTGGCTGGACATCTTACGGATAAGGAGAATATGACCATAGATCCTGTCTGGATGAAACGAATCAAGGAAATCGTAAACTATGGTCTCAATGCCGGTCTCTGTGTCATCATTAACGAACACTGGGATGGCGGATGGATGGAGCATGATGCCTTTACCAGCGGGGCGAATGTGGCAGAGCATAAGGAGATGTTCCGCAAGCTGTGGACGAATATAGCAAAGGAATTCAAGACGTATGACCAGCGGGTTCTCTTTGCTGCCCTCAACGAACCGGGAGTGGGAGGCGCCAGTCCGCAGGTTCAAGGCGACATGCTGGCTCCTGATAGTAAGGAGTTTGCTGACCGGCTTCTGGCATACGAACAGGTGTTTATCGATGCCGTCCGTGCTACCGGTGGTAATAATGCCAGCCGTGTGCTCATCGTACAGACTCCAAAGACCGAGATTGATTTGGCTGCCAAGGATTCTTACGACATCACCCGTCTGAAGGATAAGGTGAAGAACCGTCTGATGGCAGAGGTTCATTTCTACGATCCTTATATATTTACCTTGATGGACAAAGATGCCGATTGGGGCAAGGTGGCTCTTTATTGGAAAGGACATGCGCCTGCCGATGACCAGGGTCGAACCGTAAACACCATCTGGTATAATAATAAGAACGTGGATGCCTACCAGCATATCACCAATCAGGTGATGAAGATGAAACGTAAGTTTGTAGATCAGGGCTATCCGGTAGTCATCGGTGAATATGGTGCCAACCGTAAGGATGCCTCTCTCTTCGGTGGTAATCAGGAGAAGCATAATGAGAGTATGATGGCATGGTATGGTGCTGTGACTGCCGAAATGATGAAGGCAGGACTTATCCCAGACGTATGGGATATCAATGTGCAGCCTCTTCCTCACATGACCATCTTCGACAGAAAGAAGCAGGTAGTTTCCGACTCCTATATATTTAAAGGTGTGATGCAGGGAGCAGCCGAAGGGATGGAAGATTACCTGAAAATCTATCCGAAACCTTAGAAAAAAGCAGAAAAAGCAATAATAAATAAGCATAGTTTAGATTTATATGTAGAAAGGGCAAAAAAGTATCATGCTTTTTTGCCCTTATTTAGTATCTTTGCAACCGAAAATGAATCTTTAAACTGTAAACTTAAATAATAAATGAAGAAGATATTTGTTTTATTGATGATGGCATTGGCTACATGCAATATCTCTGCGAAGTCAAATTTTGTGCAGGTAAAGGACGGACATTTCGTTCGCGACGGTAAACCTTATTATTATGTAGGTACCAATTTCTGGTATGGTGCCATCCTCGGTTCAGAAGGACAAGGCGGCAACCGTGAGCGTCTCTGCAAGGAACTCGATAAAATGAAGGAGATGGGCATTGACAACCTCCGCATCCTGGTGGGCTCTGATGGAAAGCGAGGAGTGAAGACCAAGGTTGAGCCGACGCTGCAGGAAGCTCCGGGCGTTTATAACGATACGATTCTTGCCGGTCTCGACTATCTGCTGATGGAGATGGGCAAACGCAAGATGCTGGCCGTGCTCTATCTGAACAATTCCTGGGAATGGAGTGGCGGTTATGGCTATTACCTGGAGCAGGCTGGTTTGGGCCAGGCTCCCCGTCCTAACGAAGATGGATATCCTGCCTTCATGAACTTCGTCGCCAAATATGCATCCTGCGAAAAGGCGCATCAGCTATTCTATGATTATGTGAAATTCATACTTACGAGAACCAACAGATATACAAAGAAGAAGTATAAGGATGACCCGGTCATCATGTCATGGCAGATAGGTAATGAGCCTCGTGCTTTCAGCAAAGAGCAGTTGCCTGCTTTCGAAAAGTGGCTGGGTGAAGCGAGCAAGCTGATCCGTTCGCTCGATAAGAATCATCTGATTTCTATCGGTAGCGAAGGTAAATGGGGATGTGAAGGTGAACTGAACTGTTGGGAACGGATCTGTGCCGACAAGAATGTAGATTATTGCAACATTCATCTTTGGCCATACAACTGGAGTTGGGCGAGAAAAGACCATTTGCAGGAAGATTTGGGAATCTCCTGCAAGAACACCAAGGAGTATATTGATGAGCATCTTGAGGTATGCGGACGTATCAGGAAGCCATTGGTGATGGAGGAGTTCGGCTATCCTCGTGATGGTTTCTCTTTCTCAACTTCTTCTACAACAGAAGCACGTGATGGATATTATAAGTATGTGTTCAGTCTTGTTGGCGACAATGCTGCATCTGGCGGTTACTTTGCCGGTTGCAACTTCTGGGGATGGGGCGGTTTTGCCAATCCTAAGCATGAGCAGTGGCAGGTAGGTGATGACTACACCGGTGATCCTGCTCAGGAAGCGCAAGGTCTGAACTCCGTTTTCTCTACTGATAAATCTACATTGGATGTAGTAAAGACGCAGGTAGACAGAATGAAGAAGATTGGTAAGTTATAAGTTTAGTGAAATTGTTAGTTGTTTTAGGAGGGTGTACCATCTGTTCATGGTGCACCCTTTTTTTTCTGTTTATTGTATTTTTTTTCGATTTTGTTGTCATATCTGCCACTCGTGTTGTAACACTCTGATTATGAGTGAATAATGGGTGGCAATAAGCGATATTTTTATTGTCACCTATTGCCACCTGTTGTCACTCCTATTGGTAAGCGATTCCGCTTACCGATGCTCCCGAAATTACGTCTCGACGTAGCATTTGCTGCGTCCCGACGTAATAACAGACGCGTCGCGACGCAGCAACAGATACGTCGCGATGTAATTTCAGATATATCCTGCCCAGAATCAAGTGAGCCTCATTCGAACTCCTGATAAGCCTCCTTTGCATATCAAGTAAGCCCCTTTTGAAGTTCAGGTGAGCCTCACTTAAACATTACGTGGGCCTCATTTGAAACGAGGGAACTATAGGAATATTAGCTATAAAAATAGTTTATTTTATACTTTGATAAAATAGTATCATTATTAGATAATAAAGTATCATTTGTTTCGCTACTTTTGTTGTAACTTTGCATCGACAAGAACCAATAAACGTGTTGATTCTAAAAACAATATTTAAACCTATAAAAAAAATTAAGAGCTTATGAAAAAGTTATTTACTCTCGTGTGTGGCGTATTATTTGCTATGTTTGCTAACGCAGCTACTCTTGATATTGGAGAGCCAAACAACAATGTGAAGGATGGTGAAACAGTTTGGTATGATGCAACGACCAAAATTATTACATTCCACGAAAATTGGAGCTATCGCCCAGGATGGTGGCTTGGCAGTAAGGATTGCTCTGATTACGATGATTTCGTGTTAGAGATTGAAAATTCTGATAAGGTTAATGTTCAGGTTGTTGTAGAATATGATGCCAAAGGTGATGATGGTAAAGCAATTTGCTCAACTGCAATGGGTACCGACAATAAGATTACTGTTCCACTGAATGCTGATCATAAGAACGTTGTTTGCCAAATTTATTTGCAGTGTGCAGATGATGCTCCTAAGACAGTCACTTTCAAGAGTGCTTATTTCCAAAATGCGGTTAAGCAGACTGAGGTTGAATTGACATTGGTTGAAGGTCATACTATTTTGGCTTCAGAATTTGACAAATATGCTGATGATACAAAGGTGAAACTAAGCTTCGAGAATACGACAGATCCTTATGCATCTCGCAATGGTTGGGGTATTGGTGGATTTGCCAATTCTGATAATTGGAGTCCAACCTATGAATTGAAGGCAGCTGATGGTAAGAATTTTGATATCTTTGTTAATGTTGGTGATTTCAAGAAGGCTGCCAAAAATGGTACAGATGCTTATGTTGATGGTCAATATCATAAGGGTGGTGTAACTTTCAATATCTATAATAATTGCAAGTTAGCTCACGCTTATGTATTATTGGAAGATAATACTTCAACTAATATATCAAATACCCTTGTAGCACCAGCTGCTAAGAATGCTCCGGTTTATAACCTTGCAGGTCAGCAGGTTAATGCATCTTATAAGGGTGTTGTAATCAAGAATGGTAAAAAGTATGTTCAGAAATAGTATAGAGTTATATTTTTAGTTTGTTGAAAAGAAAAGAGAGGGTATGTGAATGCCCTCTCTTTTTGATTTTATCCGTTTCGAACATTGATTAATGTTCAAGATATAGTCCGTTTAGCTTTTCCAGGAAAACACAAACTTCATCATTTATCATTTCCATGAACCCATGAGTCTTCTTGTTCGATACACCAGGATATGGAGTATAGTAATGCTCCTCAATCGGTTCTCCCTGGTTTCTGCCAAACATCAGGTAAGCTATGTGATGCTGCTTGAGTACTGTAAGCAATGTCTCTGAAAATATGCTGGAATCACCGATAGATTCTACTCCTGTTGTCAGTCCGAAGGCATTGTTGTGGTCTTGGGCAAAAGGCAGAGTCTGCTTCACAATCTCCTTGATGCTCTTCTGGTAGAGTGGGAGGTCGATGGCATTTTTGCTTTGCAGATATGTCACGTTGATCACATCAATCTTGTTGTCCGGATAGCGATCCATCAGATTCTTGCCCGGCTGGTAGGTTTCAGAATAACTATAAACTACATTCGTTACATCCTCGTCATCCAAGAGATCCTGTATCTTCTTGTAAAGACTGATATAGTCGTCTTTGCTGAGTTTACAGTACCATGTCTTACCGTCTATAGGAAGAAGATTGAGTACTACAGGTGCTTTGATACCATAACCATCTTGCAGTGTATCAAGATATTTGGCAACCTGTTTGGTATATTCCTCCAGCATATCATCATTGCCGTTATAATCAGGCATTGTCCAGTTCATGATGAGTAAGCCTCCCTTACGGAAGTGTTTCAGCACATCTTCCCTGATAGCCTTGAACGGAACGCCGTCTGTATTCTGTGATTTTCCATTTTCAATGCCAGCCAACTCATATCCATTTGCAGCCGGTCTGTAACCGCAGAGAGTTTTCAAGTCGCATCGGTCGCTGTCACATTGCCAGCGGTTCCAGCCTATTCCGGTTAAGGTTCCATACATCTGGCCTATCAGCGTACCTTTGTTGGCATACGCCTTGATGTTGGTTTTCAGATTCTCTGTGCGGGTTGTGAGACCGCTCATGGCAATCTCGTCATACGATTTCTTTTTCTTCTCACCGCATGAAGAGAAAGCCAGGAGGGCCGCGAACATCAATATAATATATTTGATTCTCATAATTTGTTATTCGTTATATGCCTTTTTCATGGCTTCCACTACTGTAGGGAGTGTCCACTGTGGCACACTTCTGTCTGTTCCGTCGAAGATGCTCATCCAGTAGAAGGTGGCTACTCCGTAAGTCTTTGCCTGCTTCACGATGTCGGCTGCCTGATCGGCAGCAGCCTGAATCTCGCTGGCAGAACTGGTTTTGCTGACACTCTTGCTTCCATGAGTACCATATTCACCGATGATGCAAGGAATGCCCTTGCTGATGAACTTCTTGTTCAGGCGGGTGAACATATTCTTGATTTCATTGCTGCAGGAAGCATCCCACTTGCCTTTCTGGGCAAACCAGTCCCATGGAGCATAGGTGTGAACTTCTACTGCGATATGACCATCCACCTTGTCGGTAGGGATGGCGAGGTTGTTCAATACGTCGTCACCATTAGCTGCAGCATAGGTATTGATGATGAGGTTGCGGGTCTCGTTGTTGCCACCGGTAGCACGTACTGCATTCACAAAGCTCTGGGCATATCCGTTCAAACCTACGTAGCTGCTAGCATTCTTTGGTGCATTCCAGGTGTTGTCGGCATCAAGCATTTCGTTGTAACCTTCGAACACCAGATGATGGTCGTAGTTCTTGAAACGGGTGGCAATCTGGGTCCAGAGATATTCAAACTTCTCCTTGTTCTCCTTATAGTTGGCTTCATCAGCCTTGATCCAGTGCTTCACATCCTTATCGTCTGCACCTGTATCATGGTGAACATTCAGGATGCAGTACATTCCGTTATCAATGACGTAATCAACGATTTCCTGTATTCTGTTCATCCAGGCTTCATCCACGGTTCCGTCAGCCTTCATGTGCTGGAACCAGGTAACGGGGATGCGGACGGATTTAAAACCGTTCTTCTTCAGGAAATCTACCATCGGTTTGGTCGTTGGCTCCTGTCCCCATGCTTTCTCGAAATCAGTAACAGAATTGCTGTTCATGTTTATCCACATGGCTACCACATCTGTGCAGTTGCCGAAATTGGTACCGATGCCCATGTTCTTTACTGCATCCACAGCACTTTCCTCTACGTAGTTGGCATTCAGGTTCACCTGGTCACGGGTAATCACGTTCTTGCTGCTCAATGCTGCCTTCCACCAGTCGTTGGATGGCATGTTGCTTCCATACCAAGGCATGAAGAAACTCCATTTCGCGCCAGCGTTCCAAGCTTCGTCAATACCTGCTGTAGCTGTATTGTTGTTGGCATCAGTTCCGCACTCAGCCAGAGCGATGAGTTTACCAGGATAGCGTGCCTGAATCTCCTTGAACTCCTGAGCCTGCTTGGCAGCATCATAACCGTAGAGGTCGCGACCGATGATATCTACATACTTGTCGCCGGGATACCAGTCGGCATCATTGTCATAGGTATTGGCATCGCCATTGTAGTTCTGTGTAGTCCAAGCCCAAATCAAGTTGTGGATTCCCTTGTTCTGGAAGTAATCAAACATGGTCTGCCAAAGCTTTTTGTAAGTTTCGGCACCATCATATCCCCACCAGAACCAGGACTTACCCCAGCTGGCACCTGATTTCAGACAGGCATTACCGGCAGCCTCATGGAAAGG
This sequence comes from Segatella copri, assembly GCA_021615735.1. Lineage (GTDB taxonomy): Bacteria > Bacteroidota > Bacteroidia > Bacteroidales > Bacteroidaceae > Prevotella > Prevotella copri_Q. Next base: position 78,156 of record JAJWFY010000001.1, read on the forward strand.
ACGCCAAACGGCAACAACGCCTGCATCCTGCAACTTCTGCAGAACTTCCACCACCTTGTCCATCTCCTGATAGAACCATTTGTTCTCCCAAGAGCCAGCAGTAAATACGTTGGCTGCTTTGAAGGATGTTTCTGAAGGTTTGCAGGTCACACCGCTACCATCTGTTCCTGGAACTGTGCTTTCTGTCTTAGGCACGTTGAAGTGCCACATCAGCGATACCAGTCCGCCCTGGTCTGCCCAGTTGGTGACAGGAGTGATGTCGTTATAGTTGATCCATCCGTTGGAACCCTGCTTAGGAACATAGATATGGATAAAATCATAGCAGTTCATGGCAGGGTATTTGCCTGTTGCCTTATAAATCTTATCAGCCTCTTTGGTGTTCCAGTTAACGTCTGCCATGATTGAAGAGATGGTCTTGCTGCCATAATTCAGCTGCAGATATTTGTAGAGACGCTTGGTCTTTTCTGTAGCAGCAGGGTCAGCGAGATTTACATCTTTCACTTCGCTTTCGTGATAGATAGAGAAGGAGATGTTATTGATGTCGTTGATGTCGTAGGTTTCGAAAGCACCGCATTCTTCCATTCCTGTCATCACGAATCCTACCTTTCCGTCTGCTGTATGAGTGATTTTGGAAACAGGAGTCTTTCCGTCTGCTGTCAGATCCCAGGCTTGCGATGTTCCGTTTCTCATGTTGATGGTCAACTTGTCCCCCTTAGTCTGTGCCAAGGCAGTGAATGAAATCATTACTGCCAGGAGTGAGAGTAATATTTTTTTCATTGTCTTGCTACTTTGATGGATTTGTTATTGATTTTGATAATATATACGCCGTGGGTCAGTTCATCCAGTGAGATGATGGTCTTGTCGCCGGCGAGGATAGGAGAGAGGCTTACTGCCTTTCCGTCGAGAGCGAAGGCGCTCACCTTGTTGTGGGTTCCATCCACGATGATGCGGTCACCTTCGAAGGCAAACTTACTGTTGGTTTCAATTTGCTGGATGCCCGTGGTGGTACCGTAGGTGAAGGTAGAAACCTTCCACAGTTCATAACTGGCGGTAGTGGCAGTGGAAGTCACGGTCATCTTATCATCTCCGAAGGTTACTTCCGGTAGAGTGCTCAGTGCAAACTCTATCTTGCTACCATCGTTGAATGAAACAAACAGCGACTTGCCGTCGGCAGCTTTGGCTGAGATGCAACTGAGAGCTACCAGTAAGGATAATGCTATTTTCTTCATATCGGGTTAATGTTTTGGTTAAAATCAAAAATGTGGCGCAGTTAATATAACTACGCCACAAATTTACGAATTATATTTCACATAAATGCGTTTTTTATGTTAAATATTTCTATCTTATGGGAGGATGGCAATCTTAGTTACATTCTTCAAGTCGCCCTGGAGAATGAAGGCTGTATCGCTCCAACCGTCTGAGATGCTGTTTACTGCTTCCATCATGGCTGCATCGAATACCTTCACAATGCAATCCTTGTTGCCATCCCAGTCTGCTGGAGAATCAATGGCACCCCAGTTGGCGTTGTTGATCTGAATCTGACCGGTAGCTCCTGCTTCTTTATAGAAGAGCATCTTGGAACCTACTTTGACACCCAACTTGATGAGGTCTGCCTTCATGATGCGGAAACGACCGGTGTCATCCCAAGTGAAGTTGTATGGATACTTGATGGCGCTGTTGTCCATGTTGGTTGTGATAGTAGCGATATCCTTTTCTGCAGGAACCACCTTGAACTCAGGACCTTCAATCTTGTTGCCGTCTGGGTCTTCCATCACGATCTTGTAGGTACCAACTTCTGCATTGGCAGGAACCTGGCATACAATCTCTGTGTTGGTGCGAGATGTATAGCGGTTTACCTTATAAGAACCGATATAGAGGTTCTGGATGTTCTGGAAGTTCTTGCCAGTGATGGTGATGGTTGAACCAGCGATAGCCTCACCTGGTGTAACAGATGCAATAGCTGGATCTGTAGCTGCCTTGATGCTCAATTGACCATCGATGTTGACAGTAGTACCATTCTTCAGGTTGAGCTTGAAGCCTGAACCGGCGCAGGCTGCAGGAACTGTTACTGCGATAGCATTGGCTGTACCCTTGAAATCATCTACTGTCATCTCTGCATCGCCAGGGAAGGTGATGCTCTTCACGAGGTCGAGATCTGTACCCTTGATGATGGTCTTCTCGCCAGCAGTGATGGCTGCTGGTGTGCAAGAAGCTACGGTTGGCTTCACCAAAGTATAGGCTACAGTTACAGTCTTGCCATTATCAAGACTCAAAGTGATGTCGCCTTCCTGTGCATCCTCTGGTACTGTAGAAGTAACCTTTGTTGTCTCAACCTTGTTAAGCTTAGATTCCTTGGCGTTAGGGAATGCGATACCTGTAATCAGATCCATATCCTTACCAGTGATGGTGAGTTCTGCACCGTTCTTGATAGGGGAAGGAGTTGCAACGAGCTGACTAGGAACTACGGTTGTAATTTCACCGAAAGGAATTCTTATACCGCTTTTTGTTACGGCTGTAATTTCACCGTCTGCTACCTTTGAAGAGATAACGAAGGTAATCTCAGAAGCTGTTTGTGACTTGAAGTCAGCTGCTTCTACGGTTGCACCATTCAACTCAATACTTGCAATCTGGTCAAGTGAAGTACCTCTGAGGACCTCTGTTTCACCAGCCTTGATGAGAGACTTACCGATAGCATTGTTTGCATCGATTTCAGGAGCATTGATACTTAAAGCACCTTCAGAATACATATAGTTGTTTCCATCGCTAATCTGGAATCTGCCTTCTCCTGCTTCTGCTGGGATAACCAACTGAATCTGATAGCGGGTCTGAGATTTAAAATTCTCGGCATCCATAGTCGCGCCATTGGCAAAAATGACAGATGTAATATTGTTGAGATAATCGCCTTCAATAGTGAGGACGTCTCCAACATTTCCTACCAGGTTTTCCTTGTTTTCACCTACGTAGAAACCTGTGAATTTCAAATTCTCAATGTATGTGATTGGGGTAAGTGTCTTGATTTCACCATTCTTGGCGGTCTTCAATGTAACAATACCTGGTTCACATTTTTCTGCAGGAACTTCAATATTGATTTCTGAGTTTTTTCCTGATGTAACAACATTAATGCTGGTAATAGCTTCTGCACCAGGAAGATCTATTTCTGTAATCTGGTCAAGATTGGCTCCCTTGAAAGTAAGGACACCCCCACGGAGTACAGGGTTTGGACCGTATGATAATACAGATATTTCATTGCCATACTGGTCGGTGTTCAAGTCATCACGGTCGCATGATGTGAACGCAAATGTACTGCATATCAGTAGCAGAACCAACCAGAGGAAAGATTTATTATGTCTTTTCATAATGATTGACGTTTATTGTTTTTGTTTGTTTGCAGTGCTGGCAGTTGGATGACTGCCAGCATCAGCAAATTTTATTCATTGATAGGGCAAACACGAATGTTATCAACGCAAATTGTTGGTGAGCATTCTACAGTAGCCTCTTTGTATGGTCCTGTATAGAGGAACATGGTCATACCTGTGAGATTCTCAAACTTCAAACCACCCAATTTGTTTCCATATCTGTCGTATGCAAATTCTGATAATGGAATAGAAACAGTCTGCCAGTTTCCTGAAGTGCTGAATGTGTTGTTAGTTGCTCCATACCATGGAGTCCAAAGTGCACGTGGAAACTTGTCATCTGCAAGATAGTTGTTGTTGCCTGTTGAGTATGTTACCTGGTCGTTACCGGTAAAATATACCTGTAATGACAAGCCTGTCCAATCATTAGGAATGTTAACCTCAAACTTCACTTGCATGTTGTCAACATCATCCCATTTCATCAGCGAGTTCAACTCAGGATAACCTGCAGCCGGCTCTGGCCAGTAGTTGAATGAGTATTCATCTTCAGCCCATGAATCGAAATTAACGGTCTTGCCTCCTAAGTAGTAGTAATTTCCGTCAAGAGGCTGAACTCCTTCAACATCATTCCTCATACGGTTACCATTTTGAATTCCATCACGCCAGCCATGACCTGTTGCTATTGCGTCATCTCCGTCATTATCCCAGTCGAAGAGTATGCAGCGGTCGTCACGGAAATAGAACTTAGACTTACCTTTTCCATACATGCTTTCTACTGTGACAAATCCTTTCTGTGCACCTTCTGGTACCACAAAAGTAACGGCACTCTTGGAAATGCTCTTGAAATCTGTAACATCTACGTTGCCTGGGAATGTGATTTTAAGATGAGCATTCTCGTAATCCAGCAGGTAGTCACCTTTCAGGGTTACGGTTTCGCCATCTTTTGCAAACTCATTGCTCAATGATGTTACCACCGGTTCTGGTACGAGCGTCTTGAAGTCATATTCAGTACACTCACCATCCTTGTTGTACATGTAGATCTTATTGGTAGGATTGTCAGTAAGAGTCTTTGGTACATCTACAATCAAGGTATGGTCTGTAATCATACTTGTATTCAAAATGGCTTGCTGGTCGTTGAAGAGCATTTTTGTTATACTTCTCAAGTTGTTACCGACCAGGCAGATACTTGTACCCATGTATGCTCCAGTTAACATGGAATCTTTCTTGGTTACATCGCACAGGCGAACGTAATCAATAGAAGGAGTTCCACCAGCTATTTCATATTTGTCAGGCTCATCCACACAACTTGTGATACTGAGACCTGTAAAAGCTGTAGCTCCAAGAAGCATGATACTTAATATTTTATTATTTAGCTTCATAATTGTTCTATTTTTGAGGTTTCTTATATTAATAAGTAAACTGAGAAATGTCAACATGCTGTGGTGCCTCCAGCAAATGAGGGTTCATGGTTGCATCTTCTGTAGGGAATGGGATGGTAAAACTGCTCATCTGAACGTTCTGATGCTTACCAGGATCATCATTGTATCTTACATCGCTGTTCAAGTTCCAAGGACCATCATAGCTACCCTTGTTGTACCATGTCTCATAGAGCGCATTCAGACCATAATACTCATTTCTCTTCTGTGCGTTCAACTCAGCAATTGTTGCATCAGGATCGAAGTAGTATCTGCGTACGTAATCATACCAGCGATCGCCCTCAAGTGCTAACTCCAATCTGCGCTCCTTCCATACATCTTCGAAACTGATAGATGTTGGGCGTTCGTATGTAGATACCGCACGGTTGCGAACTTTGTAGAATGCATCAATGGCAGATGCATCTGTTGTTGAGCCTGCATTACCAATCTTGGCTTCTGCATAGATGAGATAAACATCTGCAAGACGTAACAGCTGAGTATAGTTACCATAAGCCATCACATCAAAGTCGCAGCCTATATGCAAGTTATGGTCGGCTTTATCACCAACAAGATGCTTGGCACATTGTGCTCCTGTTGGACTCTGGAGTTCTCCGTTACCTTGGTGCTTCTCGTATCCTTTATATACGTGCTTCAGGAAATCGAAACCACCGCAGTCTGTGTAGAAATAATCATATTTGTCACCAGCCATGATCATGGTAGCCTTACGGCGGATGTCGGTGTTGTTTCTAGTCTGGCTTGTTGGATTATCTCCGAAAGCTTCTATCAGGTCTACTGATGGACCAGCCCATCCTCCCCAGTTGTTACCTGTTTCATCGAAACCCGAAATAGCGAGGTCACTTTGAAGTGAGTTTTGAGATGTCCAAGGGTCACGTGTGGCACGCCAGTGCCATGCGATGAGTGATTCAGGACCTTTGTATGCGCTGTAGAACATTGCTGGGAAATTGGCTGCAGGTTCCAAACTTCTGCCACTATTGTCTATAACATCCTTTGCATATTTGGCAGCGTTGTCAAGATCTTCCTGGTTGCGCTGGTGATTGGTGGTCTTGATATATGCCACACTTCCCTGTTCGTAAGTTGCAGTTGCTGGATCGAAACCAGACTTTGTCAGGTAAACCTTGGCAAGCAAGCCTTCTGCGCTGTATTTATCAATACGTCCAAGACCTGTAGGATCTTTTTCCGGTAACAGTTCAATGGCTTTTTTCAAGGTCATGATGATGTAATCGTATACATCCTCTATGTTGGCCTTATACTGGTCATTGTATGTACCGGCACCGATAATGTCTGTGTTGTTATGGATGATTGGCACTGCACCGAATGTACGTACAAGATAGAAGTATGCCATAGCTTTCCATGTCAGGCATTCTCCCATACATGCATTCTTAACGCTTGCGCTTGCGTTGGCACCTTTCAGTTTATCATAAATGGTGTTGGCGTAGGCATTGACTGTCCAAAGTGAATAAGACATATCTTTCAGGTTGGCATTGTTGGCAGATACGTTACAGTTCCAGTATTGAGTATCTTCACTTCCCCACCAATAATAGTTTCCTGACATTACTTCACCAACTTTGAAGAAACCTCTTTGGAAATCATACCATGGCATACTGTACAGAGAATTGGCGCCTTGATAGCACTCTGCATCACCATTATAGAACGTGTCTGCATTGTAGTTGGAATTGTCTGGCTGATCCAGAAAGTCCCCGCAAGAAGACAAGCTGAGACCCAAGACGAATGCGCAAACGGCCGTTTTATATATATTGTATTTTTTCATAATTGTTTATTCTTTTGTTATTTAATTAGAAAGCAAGGTTGATACCGAAAGAATATACCGTTGGTGAAGGATAACGTCCGTTATCTACACCGAAGCTGTATCCCTGTGAATCGGATGTACTTGCACCTACTTCTGGATCATAACCGTCGTAACCGGTAATAGTGAAGAGGTTCTGTATATTTGCATATACTCTCAAACTCTCAATATGAAGGTATCTTGCATACTTTTTAGGCAATGTATAACCTAAAGTGATATTCTTCATTCTCAAGTATGATCCATCTTCAACATATCTGTCACTGATAACGCTAGAGTTTCCGGCTGGGTCACCGATAGCAAGACGTGGAATGTTGGTTCCTGCGTTTACTACATAAATGTTGTCTACGTCATCATACCAGTTGTATACGGTATTGGCATTGTTGCCTTTATAACCATTACTGTAGTCCTTGTTCGGATCAATTGGAGCCAGTACGGCATGATTCTTGACACTTGCACTCTGGTTTACCCAGGCATTGTTCATCTTGCTCATGCTGATATTCAGGTAGTTCATAACCTTGTTTCCTACAGAACCGCTGACGAACAATGTCAGGTCGAAGTCCTTATAACGGAATGTGTTGGTCCAACCAAATGTATATTTAGGCTGTGGATTACCGATGTAAGTCTTGTCGTAATCGTCGATAACTCCATCAGGCTTTCCGTCAGGACCTGAAATATCCTTAAACTTGATATCGCCTGGCCATACGGTTGTTCCCTTATTCAGGGCTCCTTCCTTGTAGCTCTTAGGCTTAGGAGAGTTTTTGATATCTTCAAAATCCTTGTATACGCCATCGGTCTGATATCCCCAGAATTGATAGAGAGGTTTGCCGATGTTACTTACACAGACAACGTCGTTCCACTGGCCATAGCCAATGATGTTGGCATTGGTTGTGCCGCTGAGACCTACCAGTTTGTTCTTGTTCCAAGAAATGTTGAACTCTGTATCCCAAGAGAAGTTCTTGTTAGCAATAGGATGAGCGTTTACTGCCAACTCGAAACCGGTGTTCTTGATCTTACCGTAGTTACCCCAAGGTGCATTAAGACGTGAAGAACCATTGCCTTGAGTACCCATATATGAAGGCAACTGTAAAGGCATCAGCATATCGTTGGAAACCTTGTTGTACCAGTCGAGAGTGAAACCAATCTTATCATTGAAGAGTCCAAGATCGAGACCGATATTGGTCTGTTCCTGAGTTTCCCACTTGATAGAAGTGTTTGGAATGTTGGTAGGACGGTATGCTACGCTTGTTTGACCAACAAGGAACTTGGTTACGGTAGTACCCCATTTGTAAGCACCGATATTGGCATTACCAGTCTGACCCCAGCCAATACGAATCTTACCATTGCTCAACCATTTACCTGCGATGCTCTTGATAAACTTCTCGTTAGAGAAACGCCAGCTTGCTGCGAATGAGTGGAATGAAGCCCAACGGTTTTCAGGACCGAAGTTAGAACTTCCGTCACGACGGAATGTATATGTTGCTAAATAACGGTCATCGTAGTTGTATGTCTCACGTGTAAAGAATGATGACATTGTTGTAACACCGAAACCAGACTTGATACTAGGAGTGCTGGAACCCAAAGATGGCAAATGGATTGTATTGTTTGGCAAATTAGCGTTTGCCTGATAGGTATAATCCCAGTCACTGCGCCAAGCTTCCTGACCCAGCATGGCTGTGAAAGAATGCTTTTTGATACTTCCATTATAAGTAATGTAGTTCTTAAACTGCCAATACTTGCTTGTATTCTTCTGCCAGCTTGCAAAGTTTGTGTCCTGGTTCCAGTTGCCTAAGTGCATAGTAGGTGTAAAGACCTCTGCATCACTCCATGACAAGTCGTAACCCAACTCTGTATGCCAGGTGAGGTTCTTTATAGGAGTAATGTCTGCAAAAATGTTACCGGTCAGCTTGTTACGCTTCATGGTGATATCCTTGCTCAAAGCCTGTGCAATAGGGTTTGGTGAAGACCAGCCGTCACGTACTACAGATGTATAGTTTCCGTCTACGTCATAGATGGCAATATCTGGAGGTGTAGTCAATGCGTATGTAATAACACCTTCTGTACCATCAGCATGGAGCAGGCGCTCCTTGGTTCTTGTGTATGTAGTATTCATACCTATCTTGAACCATTTCTTCAGTTGAGCGTCCAGATTGGCACGTACGTTCATACGCTTGAAGTTAGAACCGATGATAGTACCATCCTGATCCATCATACCGCCACTAACATAGTACTTAACCTTCTCTGTACCACCTTGTGCAGCAACCTGATGCTGGTGCTGGAAAGCTGTGCGGAATACAGCGTCCTGCCAGTTGGTTCCTCGACCCAAGATAGATGGGTCTGAGAAATCAGGACGTGCCTGATCCTGTGAAATCCATCCGTTGTTTACAAAATCATTATAATATTCTGAGAATTCACGAAGATTCAGAATGTCAATACGCTTTCCCTGGTATTGCCATGCAGCCATGCCGTCGTATGTAAATTTTGCTTCTCCAATCTTACCCCGTTTGGTTGTGATAAGTACAACACCATTTGCACCCTGGGCACCATAGATGGCTGTAGCAGAAGCATCCTTCAGAATTTCCATACTGACGATATCGGCAGGGTTGATAGTTGACATTGGTGATACGGTAGAAACAGAACCGTTTCCTAAGGCATCTCCCAAACCTAATGAACCGCCGCTTGAACCGCCGCCCTGGAAGATGACACCATCAATGACATAAAGTGGTTCTGCACCGGCATTGATTGTTGACTGTCCGCGAACTCGGATTGAGGTAGAAGAACCTGGAGCACCTGAAGTCGCTACAGATGTAACACCGGCAACGCGACCTTGGAAACTCTGGTCTAAGTTTGTGATAATAGAACCTTTGATTTGGTCTTCTCCCATGGAAACAGAAGCTCCTGAGATGTCGCTCTTCTTCATGGTACCATAACCTACAACTACCACCTCGTCAAGACTGTTGTCGTCTTCTACCAAAGTGATGTCGTACTTGCTTTGGCCTCCTACTTTGAAAGTTTTGGTAACATAGCCTACGTAAGTTACCTCTACAGTCTGTCCGGCACCTACATTCAGTGTGTAGTTACCATCAAAGTCTGTCACAGCGGCATTTTTTGTGCCTTTCACTTTTACTGTTGCACCGATGATAGGACCCATTGCATCGGATACGTTACCAGTAATCTTCTTGGTCTGTTGCACAGCCTGATTCGTTGTGATCTGGGCTGCGAAAGTTTGCTGAGGGGAGATGCCGAGAAGACTCAGGGCAGCTACACTAGCAAGCAACTTTTCTCTACTTTTAAAGTTCATACAATTTTTGTTAGTTGGTTAAAACAGTTGGGCTCTTTCACTTATATGATCGATACGGGAAAGAATCCAAAACGGATTAGTGCTCTCTGATTATTCCTTCGTCATCTTTTTCTGATGAGAAGAAAAGGCTAGAGGCTAGCTCTAGGTTGCATTTACTTTTTCCATTGTTGTGATTATATTTATTTGTTTTTATATTGTTGATTCTAAACCTTTAGGCTATTTTGTAAATCTGCTGCAAAGATAGCTATTTTTTGCAAAATAGCTTGTACATATTTTGCTGATTACTAATACTTTTCTGCTTTAGTGAAAATAAAATGTAATTTTCGTCATATTTATTAAAGATTAAGTGTTAGCGTTACAATTTATTTACTTGATGGTTGATTTATATTGATTATTCTATTATTTATCTATTATATATAAGGTACGCGTACATTATTTATTATATGAATTGTCATAACCTTTTGTGCTTTGTTAATTGGTCTTTGGGTGTTTTCGGTCAATTCTTGAGTTAAATAGAGTGTGTATTTTGTTGTTTTCTTTGCTTTTTCTGACTTGATGTGCATCAATTCTTATTTCTTTTTTCAGATATTTCCAAATATTTTTCTGCCTTTGCAACAAAGTATGTTTATTCAGCAAAATAATACACGGATATATCGGAAATTATGCCTAACTTTGCAACCGTAAAACAGAATGTTTAACTAACAAGATTACCAACGACAATATGAATCATCGTATAGCAAATGTTTTTAGGTTAATAATTATAGGTGTTCTGATGAGTGTGCTGGGGACTTCAAGCCTCAGCGCACAAATCAGAGGAAGTAACATCGTGGTAACGGTAACCCCTGACCATCAGGACTGGAATTATCGGGTAGGCGAGAAGGCTAACTTCACGGTGAATGTGAGAAAGAGCGGTACGCTACTCAATCAGGTGAAGGTAGATTACGAAGCTGGACCGGCAATGTTTCCGGAGGTGAAGAAAAGTACCACTCTTAAGGACGGAACTATGAAATGGTGCGGCAGTCTGAACAGACCGGGCTTCTACCGCCTCAAGGTTATCGCTCATGTTGATGGCAAGAAATACGAGGGACTTTGCACGGCAGGTTTCTCTCCTGAGAAGATCCAGCCTTTCGCACAGGAACCTAAGGATTTTGATGCTTTCTGGAAGAAGGCACTGGATGAGGCTAGACAGAATGACCTCAATCCTACCAAGGTGCTTCTGCCTGAGCGTTGTACCAAAGATAAGAATGTATATGAAATCAGTTATAACAACAACCGATGGGGTTCTAAGATGTATGGCATCCTGAGTGTACCGGTAAAAGAAGGTAAGTATCCAGCTTTGCTCCGTGTACCTGGTGCGGGTGTACGCCCTTATGCCGGCGATACTTATACGGCTCCTGCTGAATGCATCGTACTGGAAATCGGTATTCACGGTGTTCCTGTTACCATGCAGCAGAAAATTTATGATGATCTTGCCAATGGCGAGCTGAAAGGTTACTGGGATACCAATCTCGAGAATCCTTATCGCAATGCTTACAGACGGGTAGTAACCGGTGCTGTCCGTGGTGTGGATTATATCGCTTCGCTCCCTGAGTGGAACGGAAAGACTATCGGTGTAACGGGTTCTTCACAGGGTGGATTCCTTTCCATCGCTGTGGCAGCTCTCGATAAGCGAATCACTTTCCTGGCTCCTGTTCATGATGCCATGTGTGATTATGAAGCTGAGATTCACGGAGTTGCAGGCGGCTGGCCTCACTACTTCTATAAGGAAGATAAGGCACAGGGGGCTGCATGGAAAGAGCTGAAACTTACGGATTTGGAAAAGGCAAGACTCGAAGGTGCACGCTATTATGATGGCGTCAACTTCGCCCGTCGCATCACCGTTCCTGGCTGGTACAGTTTCGGTTATAATGATGAGGTGGTTCCCCCAACATCGTCTTACGGACTTTATAATTCGGTAAAAGCGCCTAAGACATTGAGTCTGTACCAGATGACCGGTCATTACTGGTATCAGGAGCAGTGGGATGAATGGCAGGCTTGGATAATTCAGCAATTAAAGAAATAGATATATGATAGGAAAAAGAATTTTGATTGGTGCAGCTTGCCTTATGGCGATGCAAGGAGCTGTGGCACAGGTTGATGGCGTTACGGGCGCATCAGTCCAGACTGCCAATACTTCCTGCTGCAAGGGTAAAAAGCAATGTTGCAATACTCCGGCAAAGCAACTGAAGGCAAGACTGCAGAAATTACTGAATAAGGGTATCATGCTCGGACATCAGGATGATCCGGTGTATGGCACTACTTGGAAATGGGATGAAGGAAAGAGCGATGTACTCCTCACTACAGGTGATTATCCTGCTGTGATGGGTTTCGATCTTGGAAAAATAGAGTTGGACAGCAAGGAAAACCTTGACGGTGTGTCTTTCGATCGTATGCGAAAAGAAATCATTGCCCAAAATGAGAGAGGAGGCATCGTCACTTTGAGCTGGCACCCTTGGAATCCGGTAACAGGCGAGAATGCTTGGGATCCGAAAGGTGATGCTGTAGCTGCTGTCCTGGATGGTGGCGCCCAGCAACAGAAGTTTGATGGCTGGCTCAAGAAGGTTGCCGATTTCATCCTTTCTTTGAAGACAAACGATGGTAAACTGGTTCCTGTCATCTTCCGACCATGGCATGAAATGAATGGCGGATGGTTCTGGTGGGGCGTAAACAGTTGCACTCCTGCACAATATAACCAACTATACGTAAAAACCCTAGATATACTTACTAAAGCAGGGTGCAACAACATCGTTTGGGCTTGGTCACCTAATCTCGGCAGCGAGAAGACAATAGAGAAGTTCCTGGAGCGATTCCCAGGTGAGAAGTATGTGGATATGGTGGGTGTTGATGTCTATGAGTTTGACAACAACGATGCCAACTATCAGCAGAACCTTGCAGCTACGCTCGATGTACTGATGGAAGCTGCCAAGAAGGTGGTCAAGATTCCTGCCCTCACCGAAACGGGTTGCCGGGGTATCGCCAGCAAGAAGGACTGGTTTACCCAAACCCTTTGGCCTGTACTTCAGAAGTATCAGTTGAGTTATGTACTCTTCTGGCGTAATGCCTGGGATAAACCTCAGGAGGAAGCCTATCTTCCTGGAGTAGGCGATGGAGCCATCATTGACGACTTCAAGGCATTCAAGAAGGAAAAGAAAGTCCTCTTTGCCAAAGACATTGTAAAGGTAAAAAAGTAAAAAGGTAAAAAAGTAAAAAAGATATATTATGACTACATTTCAAGACAAAGTGAAAGCACTCCGCGCTCATCATGAGGAATTGCTGAGCCGTAAGAATGAACCCGTAGAGTGGGGAAATGGTATCTACGAAAAGTATAAGAACCCAATCCTTACAGCAGAACATACACCATTGGAGTGGCGTTACGACTTCGATGAGAAGAGCAACCCTTATCTCATGCAGCGCATCATGATGAATGCTACCCTCAATTCGGGTGCCATCAAGTGGAATGGTAAGTATCTCCTCGTTGTTCGTGTTGAGGGTGCTGACCGCAAGAGTTTCTTTGCCGTAGCAGAGAGTCCTAATGGTGTTGACAACTTCCGTTTCTGGGATGAGCCTATCACCATGCCGGAGGATGTTGTTCCTGCTACCAACATCTATGATATGCGACTCACAGCTCATGAGGATGGCTACATCTATGGCGTGTTCTGTGCTGAGCGTCATGATGATGATCAGCCTGGCGACCTCAGTGCTGCTACTGCTACTGCAGCCATCGCCCGTACCAAGGACCTGGTAAACTGGGAGCGCCTTCCTGACTTGAAGACCAAGAGCCAGCAGCGCAATGTGGTTCTCCATCCGGAATTCGTTGATGGCAAGTATGCTTTCTATACCCGTCCACAGGATGGTTTCATCGATACAGGTTCTGGTGGTGGTATCGGTTGGGCACTGGTTGATGATATCACTCATGCAGAAATCAAGGAAGAGAAGATTATCAATGCCCGTCACTATCATACCATCCAGGAGGTGAAGAACGGTGAGGGTCCTCATCCTATCAAGACTGATAAGGGCTGGTTGCATCTGGCTCACGGTGTTCGTGGCTGTGCCAGCGGTCTCCGCTATGTGCTCTATATGTACATGACTTCTCTTGAGGATCCTACAAAGGTGATTGCAGAACCAGGTGGATATCTCCTCGTACCGGAAGGTCCTGAGTATATCGGTGATGTAATGAACGTAGTCTTTGCCAATGGTTGGATTGCAGATGAGGATGGCAAGGTATTCATCTACTATGCTTCTTCTGATACCCGCATGCATGTGGCAACTTCTACCATCGACCGATTGGTAGACTACTGCATGAATACACCAAAGGATGATTATCGCACTCAGTTCTCTGTAGAGAAGATCAAGGCTTTGGTAGCAAAAAACAAACAGACTTTAAGTAAATAGTTTCAGGTATTAAGATTGTAGGGATTCGTACTCCTCATCCGTATTATCAGATATAGATGGGGAGCGAATCCCTTTTTTAGTAAGTGAAGAACGAAAAGTGAAGAGTGAAGAATTTTCCCCTTTAAGTTAATACTTAACATTTAACACTTAACATTCAACACTCAACATTCAACATTCAACACTCAACATTTAACATTAAAAATAAAAACAATGGCTCGTTTAAAAGAAAAAATAGCTTATGCATTGGGTGATGCCGCTGCGGGTGGTATTGTATGGAAGGTGATGTCTATCGCTTTTCCTCTGTTTTTTACAAATGTCTTCGGACTCTCGTTTGCGGATGCGGCAGTACTGATGCTCGTAGCCCGCATGTTCGATGTGGTTACCGACCCGCTGATGGGTACTCTTGCCGACCGTACCCAGAGCCGTTTCGGTACCTACCGTCCTTGGCTCATCTATGGTGCCATTCCTTTCGGATTGATATTCGCCCTCTTGCTCTATACACCAGACTTCGGTCCTGTGGGCAAGCGAATCTATGCTTACGCCCTCTATCTGCTGATGATGGCGGTATATACTATGGTGAATGTGCCTTACGGCTCATTGCTCGGTGTGATGACCGAGGATGATGATGAGAAGAACCAGTTCTCTTCTTTCCGTATGGTGGGTGCTTATGCCATGGGATTCGTCACCCTGCTCTCTTTCCCTTATCTCCAGAAAATGGTAGGTGGTTCTGCCGCTCATCAGTATGCTGTCATTGGTGCCGTGCTCGGTATTATTGCAGCTGTGATGACATTGGCTTGCGGACTCCTTACCAAGGAACGTCTGAAGCCGAAGCGCGCTGAGAAGTTCTCTTTCCAGCAGTTTGCCGACCTCGTTCACAACAAGGCTTGGCTCTATATGACAGCCATCGCCGTGTGCACCAACTTCTTCAACGGATTCCGCTATGCCGTTGCTGGCTATATGTTTGAATACTGTCTGCATGGCAATGTAACCATCGAGGGATTGATTATCAACTATACCGTTTTCATGGCATTCGGTGAAGTAACCTGTATGATTTTCGGTGGTGTATCTCCTTGGTTCACCCGTCTGGTAGGCAGCAAGCGCATGGCATTCTTCTGGGCTGCAACTCTCTGTCTGGTACTCTCGGTTGTCTTCTTCTTCATCCCGATGAATCCGTCGTATATCTGGGTGATGATAGCCATCGTTATCCTTACCTCTATGGGTATCGGTATCTATTCGCCATTGATGTGGTCAATGTATGCCGATGTAGCCGACTACCATACCGAGCATTTCGGAACATCAGCTACAGGTCTTATCTTCTCTTCCGGTACGATGAGCCAGAAGTTTGGTACCGCCATTTCCGGTTCTCTCATCGCCCTCTTCCTGGGCTGGGCAGGTGCCAACATGATAACAGATAAGATGGGTAATACGATGATCGACCCAGCCAGTGTCACCGACTCTGTGCTTACGATGGTATGGTCATTGTTCTCACTCTTCCCAGCCGTCATCGCCTTCCTGCTGATGGTGCTTGCCTGGAAGTTCCCTATCCGCAAATAATTGTTTTAACATAACTAATAATCACTATAAAGAATGGAAAAATGGAAAATCTTAAAGAAACGATGCGGGATGTTCTGGAGAACAACATCCTCAGCTATTGGCTAACGAAAGTGAAAGATGAAGAAAACGGTGGCTTTTACGGACGTGTAGACGGTAACGACCAGGTACATCCTGAAGCCGAGAAGGGTGCGGTGATGAATGCCCGTATCCTCTGGGCGTTTTCTGCAGCCTATCGTGTCTTGAAGAAGCCGGAGTATCTTGAGGCTGCCACCCGTGCCAAGGATTATGTGCGTGATTATTTCCTCGACAGGGAATATGGCGGCATCTACTGGAGTGTTGACTATCAGGGTAATCCGCTCGATACCAAGAAGCAGACTTACGCCATCGGCTTTGCCATCTATGGTTTCTCGGAGTATGCCCGTGCAACAGGTGACAAGGAGGCATTGGATATCGCCATCTCCCTGTATCATGACATAGAGAAGCATGCCTTTGATGCCAAGAACAACGGATATATCGAGGCATTGACCCGTGAGTGGAATCCGATTGCAGACATGCGTCTCTCTGATAAGGATGAGAATGGTTCCCGTACGATGAATACCCATCTGCATATCATCGAGCCATATACCAATCTTTATCGTGTATGGAAGACTTCGGAACTGGAGAAGAGCATCCGCAATCTGCTCGATATCTTCACCGATAAGCTTCTGAACAAGGAGACTTATCATCTCGACCTCTTCTTCAATGACGAGTGGGAAGGCAAGCGCAACATCGAGAGCTATGGTCATGATATTGAGGCGTCCTGGCTGCTCCACGAAACCGCGCTGGTTTTGGACGATAAGATATTGCTGCATAAGATAGAGCGCATCATCCGTCGAATAGCCGATGCAGCAGATGAAGGTTTACGTTCGGATGGCAGTATGGTTTATGAGCATTGGAAAGATGGAGATAAGTATGATCTCCAGCGCCAGTGGTGGGTGCAGTGCGAGAACATCATCGGACATATCGACCTCTATCAGTATTTCTGTACCGAAGAACATCTCCAGACTGCCATCGCCTGCTGGAACTATGTAGCCAAGAATCTGCTGGATAACAAGAACGGTGAGTGGCACTGGGCTATCCTGGAAGATGGTACGGTGAACAAGGAGGATGATAAGGCGGGTTTCTGGAAATGTCCTTACCACAACTCCCGTATGTGTCTCGAACTCATCGAACGTGACTATTAACATACAGATTCCCTGCAAGGCAGGAATAGAATACAAAAATCCAAGCAAATCATATATTTGCTTGGATTTTTTTGTTTATCCCGATTTTTTATTGTACTTTTGCAGCCAATGTAGAATTGAGGGTGGTATCGCATCAAAAATTCAACATTCAACATTCAATATTAAACATTATAAATAAATGTATATAGCAATAGCAGGAAATATCGGTAGTGGCAAGACAACACTCACCAAGATGCTTTCTAAACATTATAGATGGAAACAGTACTTGGAGCCCGTGGCTGAAAACCCCTATATCGATGACTATTACAAGGATATCTCGCGATGGGCACTCAATATGGAGGTGTTCTATCTGAAGCAGCGATTCAAGAATCTGCTGGAAATCCAACACAGTAAAGAGACGGTCATCCAGGACCGCACCATCTTTGAGGGTGTTTATGTCTTTGCCGCCAACAACCGGAAGATGGGCAACATGGACCAGCGTGACTACGATACTTATATGGAGCTTTTCGAGTCGATGATGGAAGTGGTGGAGATGCCTGAACTGATGATATATCTCCGTTCTTCAGTTCCTCACCTCGTGAAGAATATCCAGAAGCGCGGCCGTGATTATGAGCAGAAGATGCCTTTGGATTATCTGGAAGGTATCAACAATCTTTACGAAGATTTCATCATGAATAAGTATAAGGGCAAGGTGCTCATCGTAGAAGTTGATAATCTCGATTTCGAGCACAATCCCAAGCAGTTTGGTGAAATCGTAGATAAGATAGATGCCAAGCTCTTCGGGCTGTTCTCTTAAAGGTAAAAAAGTAAAAAGGTAAAAAAAATGCATATAGCAATAGCAGGAAATATAGGTAGCGGCAAGACAACATTAACCAAGATGCTTGCCAAGAGATATGGCTGGAAAGCTAATTTCGAGCCGGTAGATAATAATCCATATCTGGCTGATTATTACAAGGATATGGAACGTTGGTCGTTTAATCTTCAGATTTACTTCCTGAACAAGCGATTCCATGATGTTGTGGAGATTTCACGTTCAGAGCAGACCATCGTACAGGATAGAACCATCTTTGAGGATGCGCGTATCTTTGCGCCTAATCTTCACGATATCGGTATGATGAGCGACAGGGATTTCAAGAACTATACCGATCTCTTCGATCTGATGATCAGTCTGGTAAAACTCCCTGACCTGATGATATATATCAAGAGCAGCATTCCTACGCTCGTGAAGCATATCGAGAAGCGTGGCCGCGATTTCGAAAAGAGCATCCGCATCGATTACCTCCAGGGTTTGAACAAGCGTTATGAGGATTGGATCAAGGATTATAAAGGTCGTCTCATCATCATAGATGGTGATAATCTGGAGTTTGGAGAGAATCCGGAAGACTTCCGAAAGGTTACTGACCTGATAGATGCTGAGCTCTTCGGCCTGTTTGCTGAAAAGGGAGTTTAAAGGGCTTTTAAAGGTAAAAAAGTAAAAAGGTAAAAAGGTAAAAAGCGCAACCCCGCTAGGCGTCAAAGGAGGAACGCCTGGCGGGGTTGCGTTTTATGGTTGTACAACTAAAGGGTTTATAGTTGTACGACTATAGGGTGTATGGTTGTACGACTATAAGGGTTGTAGTTGTACGATTAAAAGGTGTTGTCACTAGGCTCGGCAGACCTGCTGACTGCAGTCGGCAGAGCTGCTGACTAGGCTCAGCAGAGCTGCTGAGCCTAGTGGCAACCTTCGAGAAGCAGTCTCCTTCAACTCGAAAAGCAGTCTCCTAAAACTAAAAGAGACGTCTCTTTGAACCCAAAGAAACGTCTTCTTTCGCTTATTCAATCATATCCTTTCGCTTATTCAAACATCTGAATACGCTTATTCAATCATAATCTTCTGCTTATTCAAACATCTGAATTCTCCAGCAGAACTATCTTCTTCCCCCGGAAGAGCCGGATGCTTTGTAGAACTTACCTTTCTGGCGGGAGATGAAGATGTCGCCTTGGGCTGAAGTCTTATCTACTTGCTGGCCGTTGAGATTATAGATAATCTCTTTCTCATCCTTTTTATGAAGGGTAGGAGAGGCGATGAAAGTTGTGCCGGAAACAATGTCGAAGCGGATGAATTTTTGGGTAAAAATTCCTACTGTTCTGTTCCTTTTTGCTACAAAATACGCTCGTTTTCTCTGTTTCTGATCCACCATTAAGTCTGTCTGTTGACTGATGAATCAGGCTGTTTTTTGAGTTTTTTCACTTTAGATGTAAATTAAACCATAAAAAAACGTGTTCTTTCAGAAAAAAGTGTTACCTTTGCAGCCGCTTAGAAGCATTTATATAAAATAACGTTATAACAAATTTATGAACTTTACACTATTTATCACCGTTTTGCTGACGGCTGTAACCTTGGTGGTGGCTGCTTATGTCATCGCTAAGCTCATCGGTCCTCGTTCTTACAATCCGGTAAAGGGTGAACCTTTCGAGTGTGGTATTCCGACTCGTGGCAGCTCATGGTTGCCATCCCATATCGGCTACTATCTCTTCGCCATCCTTTTCCTGATGTTCGACATTGAGACTGTAATGCTTTACCCATGGGCAGTCGTAGTTAAGCAGTTTGGATCTATGGCTCTCGTGAGCATCGGATTCTTCCTGTTGGTATTGGTATTAGGCCTTGCTTATGCTTGGCGGAAAGGAGCATTGGAATGGAAGTAAACAAAAGAGCCTCTATCAAGAGTATTCCTTACGACGAGTTTAAGGACAACGACACCCTCGAGAAGATAGCCCAAGAGCTGAATGAGGGTGGAGCCAATGTGGTTCTTGGTTCGCTCGATGCCGCCATCAACTGGGGACGCAGTAACTCACTCTGGTCATTGACCTTCGGTACCTCTTGCTGCGGTATCGAGTTTATGGCTGTAGGATGTGCGCGTTACGACTTCTCACGTTTCGGTTTCGAGGTAACCCGTAACTCTCCACGCCAGGCTGACCTGATCATGTGTGCCGGAACTATCACCAACAAGATGGCACCAGTATTCAAACGTTTGTACGATGAAATGGCTGAGCCAAAGTATGTGGTAGCCGTAGGAGGATGCACCATCTCGGGCGGTCCTTTCAAGAAGAGCTACAACGTGGTTCGTGGCATCAGCGAGTTAGTGCCTGTAGATGTCTACATCCCAGGTTGTCCTCCACGTCCAGAGGCTATCCTTTACGGTATGATGCAGTTGCAGCGTAAGGTAAAGGTTGAGAAATTCTTCGGCGGAGCCAACCACAAGATGACCCGCGACGAGAAGGAGCTTTCTATGAGCAAGGGCGGTCTTCGCGGCTTGAGCAACGAGAACCTCTCTGACAGCGAGAAGCTTGGACACAAGAAGCCTATCATTGTGACAGAAGTACCTGAGGATTTCGACCCTCAGAAAGGTCTAACTGATTAATATAATAAGGTATAAGAACATGAAACTGAATAATATTGAATTGAGTTTTGACAATTTCGCCTCAGAGATGGCGAAGTTGAAGAACGAGAAGCATTTCGACTACCTTGTTACCATCATCGGTGAAGACTTCGGTGAGGAAGGTCTCGGATGTATCTACATTCTTGAGAATACTCAGACCAACGAGCGCTGCTCGGTAAAGACCATCGCCAAGAAGGTGGATGGCAGCGATGTGATTCCTACAGTCATCAATCTTTGGAAGGTGGCTGACCTGTTGGAGCGCGAGGTGTTCGACTTCGTTGGCATCAAGTTCCTGGGTCATCCAGACATGCGCCGACTTTTCCTGCGCACCGACTTCCAGGGCCATCCATTGCGCAAGGACTTCGACATGAGTCCTGAGGCCAACCAGTTCCCCTGCACCGACGAGCCAGAGGACGACTTCACCGTAGAGTACTCGCTGAGTGCCGACGGACATTTGGTAGAAACCCAGAAGCGCCGTTTCGACGATGACGACTATGTGGTGAATATCGGTCCTAACCACCCATCCACTCATGGTGTGCTCCGTCTGCAGACCGTTATTGACGGCGAGACCGTGAAGCGCATCTATCCACACCTTGGCTACATTCACCGTGGTATCGAGAAGATGTGGGAGGGAATGACCTATCCACAGACCCTGGCATTGACCGACCGTCTGAACTACCTCTCTGCCATGATGCACCGCCATGCACTGGTAGGTGTTATTGAGGAGGCAATGGGCATCGAACTCTCAGACCGTATCCGCTACATCCGCACCATCATGGACGAGTTGCAGCGTATCGACTCCCACTTGTTGTACCTCGGCTGTACCGCACAGGACCTGGGTGCCCTGACAGCATTCCTCTACTGTATGCGCGACCGTGAGCACGTATTGAACGTGATGGAGGAGACAACCGGTGGCCGTCTGATCCAGAACTACTATCGTATCGGTGGCCTTCAGGCAGACATCGATCCTAACTTCGTACAGAATGTGAAGACACTCTGCAAGTATCTGCGTCCTATGATTCAGGAGTACCTCGACGTATTCGGCGACAATGTGATCACTCACAACCGTCTCGAAGGCGTAGGTCCAATGAATCTTGAGGATTGTATCAACTATGCCGTTACCGGTCCTGCCGGCCGTGCATCTGGTTGGAAGAACGATACCCGCAAGCGTCATCCATACGATATGTACGACAAGGTGGAGTGGAAGGAAATCACTCTGACAGGTTGCGATTCTATGGATCGTTACTATGTACACATCCAGGAGTTGTATCAGAGCTTGGACATCATCGAGCAGTTGATCGACAACATTCCTGAGGGTGAGTACTACATCAAGCAGAAGCCAATCATCAAGGTCCCTGAGGGACAGTGGTACTTCTCTGTAGAGGGTGCCAGCGGCGAGTTTGGTGTATATCTCGACTCAAAGGGTGACAAGAGTCCATACCGTATGAAGATGCGCCCAATGGGCTTGTCTTTGACAGGTGCGCTCGATCCAATGCTTCGTGGACAGAAAATCGCTGACTTGATTACAACAGGTGCAGCAATCGACTTCGTAATCCCTGATATTGATAGATAATTATGTTTGATTTTAGTATAGTAACAACATTCATCGACAATCTGCTTCGCCAGACCTTGGGTTTGGGCGACTTCCTGTCGATTCTGATAGAGTGCGTGCTCGTGGGTGTCTGCATTTTGACAGCATACGCCCTGATAGCTATCGTACTTATCTTTATGGAGCGTAAGGTGTGTGCCTACTTCCAGTGCCGTCTCGGCCCTATGCGTGTAGGTCCTTGGGGTATCTTCCAGGTATTCGCCGACGTGCTCAAGATGTTGATCAAGGAGATCTTCGCTGTGGATAGAGCCGACAAGCTGCTCTACTACATGGCACCATTCCTCGTGATCATTGCCTCTGTAGGTACTTTCTCATTCCTTCCATGGAACAAGGGAGCACATATTCTCGACTTCAACGTAGGTGTATTCCTCATCACTGCCGTAAGTTCTATCGGTGTGCTGGGCGTGTTCCTCGCCGGTTGGGCATCCAACAACAAGTACTCTGTGGTATCTGCCATGCGTGGTGCCGTACAGATGATTTCTTATGAGATGTCTCTCGGTCTCTGTCTGATTTCTGCAGTCGTTCTTACCGGCACCATGCAGGTAAGCGGTATCGTAGAGGCACAGACTGGTGCTTGGAACTGGTTGATTATCAAGGGTCATGTGCCAGCTATCCTGGCTTTCCTCGTATTCCTCGTAGCAGGTAATGCTGAGGCAAACCGTGGTCCTTTCGACTTGGCTGAGGCTGAGAGTGAGTTGACCGCTGGTTACCACACTGAGTATTCAGGTATGGGCTTCGGTTTCTACTACCTGGCAGAGTACCTCAACCTCTTCGTGATTTCTGGTATCGCTTCTACCGTATTCCTCGGTGGTTGGGCGCCATTGAACATCGGTATCGAGGGCTTCGACAATCTGATGAACTTGATTCCAGGTTTCATCTGGTTCTTCGGTAAGACCTTTGCTGTGGTATGGCTCCTGATGTGGGTACGTTGGACATTCCCACGTCTCCGTATCGACCAGATCCTGAAGTTGGAGTGGAAGTATCTGATGCCATTGTCACTCGTCATCCTGATTTTGATGACCGTGTGCGTAGCATTCGGAATCCACGGATAATCTTTAATACACATTATTATAATAATAAGAAAGTATGTCTAACAATTCATATTTCGGCGGTATTGCAGCGGGTTTGAAGACCCTCGCTATCGGTATGAAGACTACCATGAAGGAGTACTTCACACCCAAGAGCACAGAGCAGTATCCTGAGAACCGCAAGACTACACTCCACATCTCTCCACGTTTCCGTGGACGCTTGGTCTTTGTTCGTGATGAGAACGAGGCTTACAAGTGTGTGGGTTGTACATTGTGTGAGAAGTCATGCCCCAACGATACCATCAAGATTCAGACCGAGATGGTGGAGGACCCAGAGACAGGCAAGAAGAAGCGCAAGTTGGTGGATTACCAGTACGACTTGGGTGACTGCATGTTCTGTGAACTCTGTGTGAACGCATGTAACTTCGGTGCAATTAAGTTTGTCAACGATTTCGAGAATGCAGTCTTTGACCGCAGCAAGTTGGTGATGCACCTCGACAAGGAGGTTTACAAGGGCGGAAGCCTTCCAGGCCTCATCGATGGTGGTGCTCCACTCGAAATCGGTAAGTTTAACACCAAGACTAAGTAAGGAGGACTTTAGACAATGATAACAGCAAATTTATTTATGTTCGTCATCTTGGCAGTAGTCATCCTTGGCTCAGCCATCATGTGCGTAGCTACCAAGCGTATCATGCGTGCGGCAACTTATCTGTTGTTCGTGCTCTTCGGTGTAGCTGGTGTATTCTTCCTGCTCGACTATACCTATCTGGGTGCAGCTCAGATTGCAGTATATGCAGGTGGTATTACAATTCTCTATGTCTTCGCCATTCAGTTGGTTTCCAAGCGTACCCTTCAGGGTCTTTTGGAGCACGTGAAGGGTAGCAAGGTCATTGGCCGTGCACTCGTCTGCCTCGTAGGTTTCGTAACCTTGGCAGTCATCGTGTTGAAGAATCACTTTATCGATTTGGCTGCAACCGTAGCCGACACCGAGGTGCCTATGGACCAGATTGGTTCTGCACTCGTAGGTGCTGACAAGTATGGCTATGTATTGCCATTCGAGTTTATCTCTGTATTCCTGTTGGCATGTATCATCGGTGGTATCTTAATCGCAAGAAAGGAGGATAAGAAATGATTCCAGTACAGTATTTCTTCGTGCTTTCAGCACTCTTGTTCTTCATCGGAGTTTATGGCTTCTGTACACGTCGTAACCTCGTTGCCATGCTCATCTCCATCGAGCTTGTATTGAATGCAGCCGACCTGAACTTCGCTGTGTTCAACCGCATCCTCTTCCCAGGACAGTTGGAAGGTTTCTTCTTCACATTGTTCTCTATCGGAGTGGCAGCAGCCGAGACAGCCGTAGCGCTCGCAATAATTATTAACGTTTACCGCAACTATCACAGTGACCAGGTGAACAGTATTGAAAACATGAAATTCTAATTAAGACAATGAATTACAGTTATGCATTTTTGATACTTCTTCTGCCATTCCTGAGCTTCCTGGTTCTGGGACTTGTGGGTATGAAGATGAAAAGACCGGTAGCAGCACTCATCGGTACCGTATTGATGGGCTGTGTATTCGCGATGTCTGTCTATACAGCATACGAGTACTTCTTTGCAGTGGGTCGTGATGCCTCTACAGGTATGTACCCAACTGTTACCGTATTTAATTTCACATGGTTGAAGTTTACTGAGTTGCTCACCTTCAACATCGGTTTCCGCCTGAGCCCAATCTCCGTATTGATGCTCATCGTGATTACCACTGTCAGCTTCATGGTTCACATCTACAGCTTCGGCTATATGGCAGAGCGTGATGAGAACTACAAGGTTGAGGAATATGAGAAGGGTATGCAGCGTTTCTACGCTTACCTGAGTCTCTTCACCATGTCAATGTTGGGCCTGGTAGTAGCTACCAACATCTTCCAGATGTATCTGTTCTGGGAGTTGGTGGGTGTCTGCTCATACCTGCTCATCGGTTTCTACTATCCAAAGCATGCTGCAGTTCATGCCAGCAAGAAGGCGTTCATCGTAACCCGTTTCGCTGACCTCTTCTTCCTCATCGGTATCCTGTTCTACAGCTTCTATGTAGGAACCTTCAACTATGACTTGAATGCTCAGCCAGAGCTCAACTCTGCTTTGGCAGGTGCTGCTTGGGTAATGCCAACAGCGTTGTTCCTCATGTTCATCGGTGGTGCCGGTAAGAGTGCGATGTTCCCATTGCACATCTGGTTGCCAGATGCGATGGAGGGTCCAACTCCAGTTTCTGCGTTGATCCACGCCGCTACCATGGTTGTGGCTGGTGTTTATCAGGTAGCCAGCCTCTTCCCAATCTGGGTAGAGTATGCTCCCAACACTCTCCACTACGTAGCTTACATTGCAGCCTTCACCGCATTCTATGCAGCAGCTGTAGCTTGCTGCCAGCGTGATATCAAGCGTGGTCTGGCTTTCTCTACTATCTCTCAGATTGCCTACATGCTCGTTGCCTTGGGTGTTTGCTTCGCAGTAGACAACCATCATGGTGGTTTGGGTTATATGGCAGGTATCTTCCACTTGTTTACTCACGCTATGTTCAAGGCCTTGTTGTTCCTCTGCTCTGGTGCCATCATCGTCATCATCGGCAGCAACTTCAAGGAGTACATGGGCGGTTTGCACAAGTACATGCCTATTACCAACATCTGCTTCCTCATCGGTTGCTTGGCGATTGCAGGTATTCCTCCATTCGCAGGTTTCTGGTCAAAGGATGAGATTATTTCAGCATGCTTCCAGTTCTCTCCATTCATGGGCTGGTTCATGACAGTGGTAGCTGGTATGACAGCATTCTACATGTTCCGTCTCTACTACGTCATCTTCTGGGGACAGAGCTACTATGAGCTTGATCCAGAGAACCGTCGCAAGCCACAGGAGGTTCCTTTCGTGATGTGGGGTCCATTGGTATTCCTCGCCATCATCTCTTGCCTCTGCGGTCTGATTCCATTCGGTCACTTCGTATCTGCTACAGGTCAGAGCTACGATATCCATATCGACATGAGCGTGGCAACAACTTCTGTTATCGTTGCTATCATCGGTATCGGTCTGGCTACTTACATGTATGCTCCTAAGAAGACTCCATTGGCAGACGCTTTGGCTAAGAAGATGCCTAAGTTGCACAAGGCAGCCTTGAACCGTTTCTATATCGACGATGCTTGGCAGTTCTTCACCCACAAGATTGTCTTCGGTTGCTTCTCAAAGCCAATCGCATGGTTCGACCGTCGCGTTATCGATGGTACCTTCAACTTCATGGCTTGGGGTACACAGGAGGCAGGTGAAACCATCCGCCCATGGCAGAGTGGTGATGTTCGCAGCTATGCTATCTGGTTCCTCACCGGTACCGTAGCATTGACATTGTGCCTGCTCGCACTTCTTTAATGAAAGTCTCACAATTAAGTAAATAGAAAAGAAATGAATTTAAGTATATTCGTCATAGTACCACTCCTGATGTTGCTCGGCCTCTGGTTGGCACGCAACGACAAGCAGGTTCGTGGTGTGATGGTGGCAGGTGCCAGCGTGCTGCTCGCCCTCTCCATCTATTTGGTGTTTGCATTTCTCGAAGCTCGTGAGACAATGCCAGCCGACCAAGCTCCGATGCTCTTCACCTACTGTGTGCCTTGGTTTGAACCATTGCACATCAACTATTCACTCGGTGTGGATGGTATCTCAGTGGTGATGCTTCTCCTGACTTCTATCATCGTGTTCACCGGTACATTTGCTTCCTGGCAGATGGAGCCAATGAAGAAGGAATACTTCCTCTGGTTCACACTCCTGAGCATCGGTGTATATGGCTTCTTCATCTCTGTCGACATGTTCACCATGTTCATGTTCTATGAGGTTGCGCTGATTCCTATGTACCTCCTCATCGGTGTATGGGGTAGTGGTGCAAAGGAGTATTCAGCCATGAAGTTGACTTTGATGTTGATGGGTGGTTCAGCCCTTTTGGTTATCGGTATCCTGGGAATCTACTTCTACAGTGGTGCTCAGACCTTCGAAATCCTCGATATCGCTCACCATACTAATGGTGCTCATGCGATTCCAGAGAGCGTGCAGAACGTGTTCTTCCCATTGCTCTTCATCGGTTTCGGTATCCTCGGTGCGCTGTTCCCATTCCATACATGGTCTCCTGATGGTCACGCCAGTGCGCCAACAGCCGTATCTATGTTGCACGCCGGTGTATTGATGAAGCTTGGTGGTTACGGTTGCTTCCGTATCGCCATGTTCCTCTTGCCAGCTGCTACTCACGGATTCTGGATCAAGGTATTCCTCGTGCTGACTACCATCTCTATCGTATATGGTGCTTTGTCAGCTTGTGTACAGACCGACTTGAAGTACATCAATGCTTACTCATCAGTATCTCACTGTGGTATGGTGCTCTTCGCTCTCTGTATGATGACTCAGACAGCAGCTACAGGTGCTATCCTCCAGATGTTGTCTCACGGTTTGATGACCGCTCTCTTCTTCGCCGTTATCGGTATGATTTATCATCAGGCTGGTACACGTGATGTTCGTTACTTGGGTGGTTTGATGAAGATTATCCCATTCCTCTCAGTAGGTTATGCGGTAGCTGGTTTGGCCAACCTCGGTTTGCCTGGTTTCTCTGGTTTCGTAGCCGAGATGACCATCTTCGTAGGTGCTTTCCAGAATGCAGATACATTCCATCGTGTATGTACCATCATCGCTTGTACCTCCATCGTTGTGACAGCGGTTTACATCTTGCGTTGTGTGGGTAAGATTCTGTATCAGAAGGTTCCTAACGCCAAGTTGGAGAAGCTTCACGATGCAACCTGGGACGAGCGTATCGCTGTAGCAGGTTTGATCGCCTGTGTGGCAGGTCTTGGTATGTTCCCTCTCTGGGCAGAGGAGATTATCATGGACGCTGTAGGTCCTATCTTTAGTGTAATCATGTAATAAATATCAGAAGAAATGAATTACAGTCAATTTTTAAATATGATTCCAGAGGCTACCTTGATGGCAGTCCTGTTGATCACTTTCATTGCTGACTTCTGCAGTTCCAAGAGCGCAGACCGTAAGTGGTTCAATCCTCTGGTATGTCTCTTGATGGTGGCTCACATTGCCATCAATATCTTCCCAACAGAAGCCACAGAAGCATTTGGCGGCATGTACACAACAGGTCCTGCTGCCGGTGTCTTGAAGACTATCCTGGCGCTTGGTACCCTCATCGTGATGGTACAGGCTAAGGAGTGGTTGAGCCGCAAGGACACAGCCTTCAAGGAGGGTGAGTTCTATATGCTGATTATCTCTACCTTGCTCGGTATGAACATGATGGTTAGTGCCAACCACTTCCTCCTGTTCTTCCTCGGTCTCGAAATGGCATCTGTGCCAATGGCTTGCTTGGTAGCATTCGATAAGTACCGTCACAATTCTGCTGAGGCTGGTGCTAAGTTCATCCTTACCGCTACTTTCTCAAGTGGCGTGATGATCTACGGTATCTCTCTGCTCTATGCTGCTTGTGGTACTTTGTACTTCGATGATGTAGCAAAGGTTATTTCAGCTTCACCATTGACCATCGCCGGTATGGTATTCTTCTTCAGTGGTCTCGGTTTCAAGATTTCCTTGGTTCCTTTCCACTTCTGGACAGCCGATTCATACCAGGGTGCACCAACTACTGTTACAGGTTACTTGTCAGTAGTATCTAAGGGTGCTGCAGCGTTTACTCTCTGCGCTATCCTCATGAAGGTGTTCCAGCCAATGGTAGAGTACTGGACCGTGTTGCTTTACATCGTGATTGTACTTTCTATCACTATCGCCAACCTGTTTGCCATCCGTCAGAGCGACCTGAAGCGTTTCATGGCATTCTCTTCTATCTCTCAGGCAGGTTACATCATGTTGGCAGTGGTAGGTAACTCAGCGATGAGCGTGAGCGCCCTGACTTACTATGTATTGATTTACGTAGTAGCCAACCTGAGCGTCTTCACCATCATCTCATCTATTGAGGAGCACAACAACGGTACAGTTCAGATGGACAGCTACAATGGTTTGTACAAGACCAATCCACGTCTGGCATTCCTGATGACCTTGGCATTGTTCTCATTGGGTGGTATTCCTCCATTCGCTGGTATGTTCTCGAAGTTCTTCGTGTTCATGGCAGCAGTTGGTACACACGACATCCACACCACATTGGGAGCCTGGGCATACGGTGTAGTATTCATCGCGTTGGTAAACACAGTTATCAGCTTGTACTACTATCTGCTCATCGTGAAGGCTATGTTCATCAAGCACAGCGATAATCCGCTTCCTACTTTCCAGAGCGCATGCTCAACCAAGTTGGCGCTTGCTATCTGCACCGTAGGTATCGTAGCATTCGGTATTTGCTCATTCGTCTTCGACTGGATTTCAGTTGCAGTGAATGCGTAAATCATCAATAATTTATAAAAATCCCAGCAATCGGTAAAAGATTGCTGGGATTTTTTTGGTATTGTCTGAATTTTGCAGTAATTTTGCACCCCGAAAGAGGCATGGTGCCTCAAGTAATCAATAATAAATATTAATTAATCAATATAAAAAGGATGGATAAGTTACCAATGAATGATGTTCCGATGCTCGTAAGCGCCATCAACTTCCTGCTTCGTGACCACGAGTTTGAAACACTCGATGAGATTTGTAATCACTTCAATGTGAACCGTGCGGCATTAGAAGCCCAAATGGCTACCCAAGGTTTTGAGTGGTCAGAGCAGCAGAAGAAATTCTGGTAAAACCCACACGCCCAGAAATGTATAGTCAGCACGCCCTGTAAGGGCAGAAGCTCCTAGCCCAGGGCAACACCCTGGGTAAATATAATTGCATTTAAAAACGCCCTGCACGCCCTGAAAGGGCAGAAGCTCCTAGCCCAGGGCAACGCCCTGGGTAAATATAATTGCATTAAAAAAACGCCCTGTAAGGGCAAAAGCTTTTAAAAAAATATAAATTGTAAATTATAAATTAATTATGACTCCTCCTCGACCCTTGTGGAAGTCTGTACAAGACTATGTTTTGATTGCGATAGGTATGATATCCTACGCTATTGGATGGAACGTGTTCCTCTTGCCAACCAATGTAACAGCAAGCGGACTTCCTGGTATCTCCAGTATTATCTATTGGGCAACCGGTTGCCCTGTGCAAATTCCGTATTTTATTGTCAACGCCACCTTATTAATATGTGCGTTCAAGATTTTGGGAGCAAAGTTCTGTGTCAAGACTGTTTATGCCGTTATAGTGGTAACCATCCTGACTTCATTCTTCTCCAGCCGTTTAGGTGATTTTCATCTTTTGGAAAACCAACCTTTATGGGCTGCTTTCCTGGGTGCCGTTTTCTGTGGCTGCGGAATCGGACTCGGTTTCTCGGTTGGTGGAAGTACGGGTGGTACGGATATCATCGCAGCCATCGTCAACAAGTATCGCGACATTTCTCTAGGTAGAGTGATTATGATATGCGACATCTTCATCATCAGTTCCAGCTATCTGGTGGTACACGATTGGGAGAAGGTGTTATATGGTTATGTAGTTCTTTGCGTTCAGGCATTCTGCATCGACCAGGTGGTAAACAGCAGAAGACGAAGCGTACAGTTCTTTATCATTTCACAGAAGTATGAGGAGATAGGCAAGCGTATCAATGTAGATGCTGATAGGGGAGTAACGGTGGTGAATGCCAGTGGTTTTTATTCCGGTCAGGATGTGAAGATGCTTTTCGTGTTAGCCAAGCAGCGTCAGGCTCCTGCTATCTTCCGTCTTATCAGCGAGATTGATCCCCATGCCTTTGTCAGTCAGAGTGCCGTTATCGGTGTGTATGGTGAAGGTTTTGATAAGATAAAATATAAAAGCAAAAAAGAGCACGGAGTATAATATTCCGTGCTTTTTTTATGCATCAGGAAAAGTCAGGTGATGGTACATGCCAGTAATCCGGAAAAGGGACAGTCTGTGACCGTTGGCGAGGCTAACATTATTGCCTTAGCTTTCGGAGTTCTTCTATCATGCGTCCCAGTTCTGAGAACGTATAATCTCTATTGCCTTCGCTTTTTTCCGAAACCGAACGATTGGAATTGTCAATAGCAACAGACAAACTACCACCTTTCTTCTCAAAGTAAGAATGGAGACCTCTGCTTTTAATAAAGAAGTCTATCTTTTTTCGATAATCGCAACATTGGTTTAAATCTCTCAACAAAGGCTCTTGTTCTGCATACATCTTTGATGTATAACGGAAATAATAAAGAAAGAACAACTCGGTGCAAAGATGAGTTTCAAAGAACTTGACCTCGCAAAAGATTCCTTTCTTGGGCTTATCAATTGTTGAAGCATACTTCTTTTTCAAACGGGCATATTGCGAACGTTCTGGCTCTCTATCCTTGGTATCCATGTCTATCACGCAGAAGATATGGTTATAACCAAGGGAAACGCCTTCTTCTATCTTATGTTCCAACTCCTTCAGACTCGTGTGCTTAGGATAGTCGGGCTTGATAGTTAAACCTTTCAGTTCATCACATAGCGACTTGAAATAGAAAAACTCGGTTGGTCCTTCTCCCAATATCAGTGTTGTATTTCTTTGCTTGCCCATAACTTACCCCTCCAAATCTACAAATATAGAACCTAATTCAGGCTTTGCTCCTAATCTGCCAATTCGATACGAATTGTAGAGCGAGAGATTCTTATGCAAGCCATAAGAATCACCACGACTATACTCCGACGAAGCAGTCTCCTTGTTTTTCTCTACAAACCATACCACGCCACGATTGTCATTAATCATGTCTTGCGATAGCAAGGTGGTCTCTTGGCTTGTAATCAACAGTTGTGACTGGTCCGAATTAAACAGGAAAATGTTGAGATAATAGAACAACAGATCATAATGCAAATCTTCTCCCAGCTCATCCAGGTAATAGATGTGGTTGCCACTTATCAAATCGTATAGTGTATCCAAAATACGAATGAACTTAAGTGTTCCCTTGGATTGTAATTTAAGAGAGATATCAAAAGTTCCTTTCTTGGAATGATTTTCAAAGACTACCGATTCAACCGTTGGACGCAACAGTTCGTTCTTGACAGATGTCGGAATAGATTCTTTCTGAATATGCTCACGGAAATCCTGAGATAGCGAACGGTCTTCCAACACAGGGCGAAAATCTGTGATATTCAAATCAGCCTTTTTCAACATCTGACAGAAAAACTGATGCTTGTTTTTGTCTTCATACGCAGCCTTTAGAATCTCAACAACACCTTTGCTTTCGGTATCACCATCTACATTATGGTAATGAGCCATGATGTATGAATGGAGCTTTGCCAATGGCTCTATATCTTCCTTAAAGGTATTTTTAAGGCAAACCGACAGGACACTATGATTATTGAGTGTATTCTCACGAATACTGTCTTGAGTCTTTTGTAGCAAGCGAAGACTTGAACCAAACTTGATTTCAGCCTGTAGATTTTCTCCTTTGTAGGTACGTTCGTAAAATAGAGCCTTAGAGCCTTTAGGGTAGTAATTAAGCTCTTCATGGAGAATCAGGTTGACATCAAACAGCACTTGATAGTCATAACGAACTCCCTCTGCATAAAAGGAAACAAACATTTCTGTTGGTTCACTCTTTGTCAAGGCAAAAGGAATGCATCTTGTAATCTTCATATTAGCGTTTCCCTTTGGATAAGCCAAAAGATGGAAAACCTCATCTAATGCCCAGAGCATGTTGGATTTGCCAGAAGCATTTGAGCCATATAACACACCTAATTTATAGAGGCATGTACCATCGGGCATCTCCGCCACAAGTTCAGAAGCTGAACCCTTTGCAACAAAGTTCAGCTCCTGTTTGTCGCCAATCGACAAGTAATTCTTTACCCAAAAATTTCTTATCATATTCTGAATATTTTATCTGATTTTGTAATTTGCCTACAAAAATACGGAAAATATTTCATAAATCGGATAAAATACGGAAGTTTTTTTAGATTAATATGATATTTTGCTTGAAAAGGAGAGAAAACGTTTACATATAATCTCCTTAATCCCATTATCGATGAGTATGACAATTTCACCAATACTGTGCTCAATGAGCAGGGTGAGAAGGTATATTGGGCAATCACCCATGCCGATGGCTTCTATCGTGACGTATTCAAGAAGTTCAAGGGTATGTTTGAACGTATTTTCATCACAGGTGTCCCAAACAATAATGTCCGTAAGTTGTATAATGATTGTTTGTTGGAGCAATAATTATTTCTTACTCATTATGCAACGAAGCATAGTTATATCCTGGAGCTGAAGGTGTTGTCGAAGAAAGATTACGAGTCAAAGCCAGAGGATGGCAAACTCTCTAAGGCAGAAACCCAATGGCAAGAGGCTGAGGAACAAATCAAGCGATATGCCGCAGCTCCAAGGGTCGAGGCGCTGCGCCAGGGTACAATGCTCCATAAAATCATCATGCAGTTTGTCGCTGGCAAGTTGGTGAGGATGGAGGAAGTGGTATGTTGAGAGATGTAGAATAAATTTAGACGTTGGAACAAAAATAAGCATAGTAATAAAAAACTTTTTGTAGAAATTGTCGCAGAAATAAAAATCCCTTGTCCAAGTATCTATGTTTGGACAAGGGATATCTTAATTTTCAACTAGTTTAGACGGCTATTCCAGACCATCACCAGGATTTGTGGTAGTACTACCACCTGAAGTTGAATCACTACCCGAAGTAGAATCACCACCTGATGGGATTGTTGTTCCACCTACCACGCTGCTAGCTCTTCTCACGCTAGCTACACTGTTGAGGTTGGCATTGCTCAAGATACCAGTGGCACGAGCACGGAGTTTTACGCTGCTAATGTTGTTGGCCACGCTGAAGTCAGCCTCAGTCTTTGCACCTTCCTTGTTACGGATACCGACCGAGAAGATGGCGAGATTGTCAATTTTCACATTCTTGCCAGCCAAGAGCTGCTCCTTGATACACTTTACCATCGCTGTCATCATGCCCAGGCACATTGCCTCAGAGAAACCCGTGTTATGTTCCTCCATGTGCTTGGCTAGGGCTGAGAGATCCATCGTTTCCTCCACTACAGGGTAAGCATACCACTTGCCGTAAGCAGGACTTTTCTTGTTCTTGTTTTCTTTTACTACATACTTAATCATAATGATAAAAATTTTGAGTTAACTACTGCCGACTCCGCTCTCCTCTTTACCCACAGCCTCATACTCTTCGCCCATAGGCGTATGAGAAAAGCTTCATCGCATAACCCCTTTGGATTACAATGCAAATATACCACTTTTCTCTTCGCCGACTATACGATGCCATACGTTGCGTGAGATAGCAAACGTTAGAGGGACATTCTTAGTAGGAAAGCCTTGGCTATCCCCTAGAATGCCCCTCTTTATCTTATGGCTCACCCAGGTATTCAGCGATTACCGCCACCTGCTTGGGTGTGAAAAACTTGTCCGACTTGCGGTAGCCCATCTTCATCAGTCCCTCGCTCAACTCAGGATTGCGATGAATCCACGACATGAGATGATTGACTGCTGTATGGGCAGAACCTGCATCTGGAAAATACAACATGGCAAGCTCTGACTTGCCGTATGCCTTTACCTTGAATTCCATCATATTTTTCTCAGTTTTTACATTGATATACGATATAATGATTACAACCTTGCAGGGCGTAAGTATCATACTTAGGAGCCTTAAGTAGCATAGTTAGCACTCACAAAGATAATACTTACACCCCAAAAGCAAGATACTTATTTCTCCTCAACTTTAGCCTTACAATAAAAGCCACGACGAAGAGGAGTGATGATGCGATACACATTGCTCATCTGGCTGAGCATCCTGTGTGCGGTTCGCTTGCAGATTTTCTTCGTCTCAGCGCAGGCTAAGAATTCGGCTGTGCGAAACTCGCCATCAGGAAGCGACTGGTAGACGCTAAGTTCATCAGCGTTTAAGTTCACCCCCGAATTGGCAAAAGGATTTTCATTCTCCTTGGCTAATACAGCATACACACGAGCCGTATGGTTGATGAGGCAACCCATGATGCTCATTGCTGTATGGAAATCACGGTCATCACACACCAAGGCTCGCTCATCAGCAGTGAAAATGTCATCCTTCTTGTTCCAATCCGACAAACGACGCAGGGCAGTCAATACCATCGCATAACGGAAGTTGGCAAGAGCCATACGAAACACAAAGGCATTGAAACCTGCTCCCAACATCTGAAACTGCTCGCAAAGTGTCTCTTCGTAGGTGGAGAGAAATTCCTGCTGCTGTGCCTTGCTCATGACAAACTGGATAGGATTGCCCTTTCTCTCCAACAGAGCGTGATAGAGAGGCAATAATTCCTCGCCCATCTGCTTATAGGTGTCTTCCAAAGGGGAGTCGCTACGGGCAAATACATCGTGAAACTCCACCTTGTCGTCAGGCAGGTTGTAGAACTGGAATCTACTGCCCAAGCCATTCTCAAACGATGGGAAAAGACCAGGAATCTGGCCAGGGGTGCAGGTGATGAACACAGAGAGGCGTGGATTTTCGATGTCGATATGAATTTTATCACTCACACGATTCATAGAAACCGTCTCGTGATGATACGCCTTGCGCATTAAATCAGAGTAGTGACCATAGTCAGAATCTAGCATATTCGACACGGTATCGGCCTCTGTCTCAAACATTATGCCCCATCCACCGTTGGCATCGAGGGCACGATACACAGCAGAAGAAGAGCTATTGCCTGGCATAAATGGGTCGCGAAAGACAGGCTCCTTTGGAGCAGGTCCACGCTCGCCCTTATTCTTACCCTTGCCCTGAGCCTCATAAGCAGCCTTCTCCTCTTCAAACTTAGTCATCGAAGCCTCAAATTCTCTACGCATCTCCCTTTTCTCTGGTAGAGCCAACTGCTTGCAGAAAATCAAATCTCCCTTTTTTGTTGCGGCAGAGCCATATATGTTGGTAAAAAGCGGTGCAAATACACGACGACCATCATAAATGCCGTAGATACCACTCTGTTCTTCGGTCGAACCATTGGCACCACCCATCAACCCCGATGTCACATTCAGAGCGCCCAATAGCATCTTGTCTCTGCTCACTGTATCCGGATGGATTTTATAGATGTTACAGAGCCAAATAGGCAAGTCATTCTCATTCACCTTATCGGAGAAAGTGTAACCTGTAGAAATAGTTTGCGCCACTGGTGCCATAGTGCCATGTGCCATTTCCTTATCCAAAATACCAGAATTCTTATATTTTTCTATATTTTCTATAATTTTGGCATTTGGCACATTGGCGCAAGTGGCACGAACTGTCTCCTCTCTTGCGATAGTTTTCAGGTCGACGCCAACATCCTTAGCCATCTTGAAGAAGGTTTGGATGGTGATGCCTTTTCCATTACCCTTCATGCAACTCGTATATTTCTTGTCGCACTCCTCATAATTGTATTCGGCGTTCATGCTGCTCAACTGGTGAAAGAGTTCTCTTCCATCCTCACCCAACCCATCGGCTAGGGCGAAACCTAATTTGATCCACTCTTCGTAAGGGGTCGTAATGTCAATATGACGATTGACGAGTATGAAAACAATGAACTTCACCTTGTCATAGAGATTAACATCCCCACTTGGAACATCCTTTTTTCGATGTCCTCCAACGCTTTTTTTGTGCAAAGTCTCTTGCTTTGTCTTGTCTTTCCCTGGAAGGGAGGTTCCATTAACAGTACCTGCAAAAACATCCAAGTCGAACTGACTCAAGTTGCCCTTTTTATTTTCTTCTTTCATATTTTTATCCTGTTTAATGTTTATAAATTTAAAATAATTGAAAGCTAGGGTTGATTACCATATTTGCATCCCAGCAGAGAAAACACGCCGAGGCTACATTTGCTGGCGCCGAGTCTGCCTCTAAACCATAAGTTTGGAGGAGATAGTTGCGCACGGCTCGATACCATTTTTCGTGGGAACCACGAGAGAGATCGATATGCGTAACCCACTTCACTCCATCGCCACGCGGACTGGTAAACATCAGCATGGTTTCGAAGTATCGGTCTTGTTCCAGCAGATGTCTAGCCTTCCAAAGGTTCTCATTTCCACCGAGGTGGTCGAAGTCGAAACATAGTAGTCCCGAGTGCTGTAAGAGTCCATTTTGGTTACGGTAGGCGAATGTTCCACTGAAGGTTGCGAATGGCAAATAGCTAGCCTTGAAGAGCTTTTGCTCCTTCTCGTCCTTAATGCCCCTAAGTTGCTCGGTGAGTTGCATCATCTTCATCGAGTTCATCCAACAATATACATCCTCCAGGGTACCTTGCTTATAAGGTCTCTGGCTAGATGGCTTGTTGATGCCTGCAGCAAAGAGGCTGAAACGAGCACTCGTTACATCTTTCATGTTATATCGTCTTTAGGAAGTTCGACACTAGCGCTAGCTTCTGCATGAGCATTAGCCTCGCTTACTCTTTCAGCCGCCATTCGCTTGCGATAGGCGACAGCCAATGGTGTGTTGGCATGGAGAAGTATATCAGCGATTGCTTCTCCGAGTGATAATACCTTGTTCATAAATTTATAGGTATTAAACGTTGTCCTAGCACTTACTTGGGCTATATAGGACAACTTATGTTATTCGTCCCCAAGCCATCGGACCGTGCTCAGTTTTATACTGCTGACTAACATCTGATAAAAAGAATGCAGCAGAATTCCGATGTTCTAGAATTCTGCTGCAAAGATACAATATGTGGAAATGTGAGTTCACCTTTTCTCACCTTTTCTCACGTTTACTCATCTATATTCAACTATATTCAACTAAATTCAACTAATTTACTCAAATTAATAAACTGTTTTTAAATATCTTTGTTTATATAATTACACCAATTAGTTAATGTAGGTTTATAAAGACCATGCTCATTTAGAACCTTCCATAAATCACTGCGACTAGACTGTTTTGAAATCTTTCTATTATTGACATAATCTGCCGCTACTTTCACGATTTCAGGGTTATTACTTATGCCGTCTATTTCTTCTAAAAACGAAATTACATCTGGAACGCTGTTGTAAAAAATAGGTAGCAGTTCGTCAATTAATTCCTTATTCTCCAATTCTCCAGACTTATTAACCATTGAAGAATAATCTTTAAACTTATCATCCCCCAAAAAAAGAGCATAAGCATTCATAACATCTTCCAAGTTATATGGTTTGCCATTTTCATCTTTATAATAGCCGTAGTTATAAGTTGTTATGATGAACTTCTTCATATTCTTTCTACTCTTTGGATCCAAATGTATAATATGATTTGTAACGCTATCATGAGAATTCTCCATAGACTTACTTTCGTACCATGTAGCACGTTCCTTGTCCAACAAATATTCTATGTCATCAAGCAGTTGCAATCCTTCATCTGTAGTATACAAATCAGGAGTATCTCTTTCACAAGCTAATAGCTTAAGATTTAACAGAGATTTAGCTATCGCAAGAATTTCACGATTAGTTTTCTCTCCTTCAAATATATTTTTGAGCTTTTCTGTGTTTTTTTTTATAATAAACAAGAATTTCATAGCTATACTTTGTCAACTTCTTTTCTTCAAGAATATGGTTGAGCATGGCTTTCTCTAGACTTTCTAAATCATCCAATGCAGCAAGACCTTTTATTTTAATCTGCGAAGAAACCACTTCACCCACCTCGTCAACATTTACTTTGACCATATCATAGGCTTTGAGTTCGCTAAGTGCCACACTATACTGGGCATCCGTCAATCCTGCCGGTGCCTCCTCATGCTGTTCTCCATCTGCGAGATGTTTCAGCACAACTACTTGTAAATTAGTAAACATATTGTTTCTTATTTTAAATAATTGCCTCAAAATTACAAAAATATTCCAATAAAAAAGAAGAAAAATCAAAAAAAACACAATTATCTCCATAATTTTTATTACTTTTGCACCTAGGTTATCCTTATTATTAAGGAAAAGCCAAAGACATTGTGGGTAAAAACAAAAGCATTCGCTATTATTTCGCGTTTAGCCAAGAGCCTCGGAAACTCAATTTGGAATAAAAAGCACGAAAATAATATGTGACAGGTGGCTCGTATAGTAGCCTCTGGTTTCCTCAGACAGCGATGCACACGCTATAGGCGTGGTGCATTCTTAGAGGATTCCGGGGCTCCATTCCGAGGCCGCCCCGTGCTAAACGCGATAAGAGGCATCACGCCTTTTTTATACCCTATTGCGTTTTGCGGATTGATAGTTGGGTGCGTAACAACTATCAATAAATATGGCAAATAGTACATTATCAA
This sequence comes from Segatella copri, assembly GCA_021615735.1. Classification (GTDB taxonomy): domain Bacteria; phylum Bacteroidota; class Bacteroidia; order Bacteroidales; family Bacteroidaceae; genus Prevotella; species Prevotella copri_Q. The sequence goes on from JAJWFY010000001.1 coordinate 117,537, forward strand.
ATGCTAAGGCTGCCAAGAAAGACGAGTTCTATACCATGTTTTATGATATAGAAACCGAAATGGAAGCCTATCTCGATTACAATCCAGATGTATTTCGTGGCAAGACGGTTCTTCTGCCTTGCGATGACCCGGAGTGGAGTATGCATCAAGTATATGGAGGATACCGACAGGGAAAAATACATTAATAGAGACAACTACCAAGAGTTTTATCATAGTTGCAATGTGCAATCTTCACCATTCCTGGAGAGTAAAAAAAAGAAGAATAATAACTTTATAATATTAGAATTATGACTGACGAAGAAAAGAAAGAGTTCGAGGAATTCCTTCAGTGGAAAGCCGAGAAGAAGAAAAAGGAGGAGGAAGAGAAAAGAGAGCAAGAAGAGCTTGAAAAACTAGCTGAACAGGCTAAGCAAGAACGCATGGCTGCAGAGCAAGCAAAAGTGAAACAACAAGCTTCTAATCCTTCTACTCCCAACAAATGGACAAATGAGAAAAGTGAGCACGATAAATTTGTATCGAAAGCTTTATTCTTTGTATGTAGTATCATGATTGTGGCTTTTGCTATTATTCTAGCCAGAAAAGAAAATGATCCTTACAAATCTCCTGCTACAGTAGCAAAAGAGAACATCCAGAAGAAAGATTCAATTGATGCGATTATAGCCGCGCAAACTGAGAAAGAAGAGAAAGCAGCTTATAAAGAAAGAGTTCGTCTTGATAGTATCAGAAAGGCCAACAGAATAGATCAAGTAAAACATTCTGTGAAGATTTTAAAGGCTTACTTATCTTCTCCTAATAGTGCAGGTGGTGTAGATGCTCATTTGGTATGGAAGAATGTTTCTAAGAAAACAATTAAATACTTAACATGGAGTGGCTATCCTGTCAACGCCGTAGGTGATGCTGTTGAATGCGAAATTCGCGGAAGATCAGAAAGTGGTGGTAAAGTCACCGGACCTATTAAACCTGGAACTACGTATGGCTACGGTTATTACTGGGAATGTTTATGGTACAATTATTCCGCTAAGAAGTTAGTTCTTACAGGAATTAACATCGAATACATGGATGGTAGTACTATGCGTATAAACCAGAATGAATTGAAATACATTCGTTAATAAACTATGCATGCTAATTAAAAATAATAGATCTCTAAGAGCAAAAAGTCTGCAGTACTCTAAGAGGTTAGAAATATCAATATGCGGACATCATAAAGTTTTATGAAAAAACATCTTTGGGTTCTATTGTTTTTGTTCTCTTGTCTGTCTATGGCTGCACAGACAAGAGGACTAGTTAAGGGTGAGACTATTATGTTCTATCCGGTCTGTGATGATTTGAAAAATCAATATACGGGATACGATTGTTTTTATGATACGAATAAAGCGTACCATAATTATAAATTTAATGAGAAGGAGAAAAATAGATTTGCTACTGATGAGAATAAACTAACACCTTTTAAAGAGATAGAAGATCATTATTTTTATGTAGATAATACGCAAAAGTATAGTAAAAATGGCAAGTTGAAAAATGAAGCATACATTGCGTTCTTAACAAGAGATGATGGTGCAAAGATGATCCTTCGTGTTCTCTTTCAACCAGATAAGAATACAAATGCGATAACTCAAGGTATGTTAGTTAAATTGTATTCAGGTGGCAAGATGACGACAGGTGTCAATTTGCCATATATTACAAAAAGTGCTTGGGAAAATTCTCATGCACTAAAGGGGACAAAACTTGTAAGAACCAGTAATGATAATTATTATCTTGGCAAAGATATTAAGTATCTTAGAAATGGTAAAACTACAAAAGGCTACATTTTAGATTTGGTTGCTGAAAACGCAAACAGATTAAAGGGTAATAATATTGATCCAAATAGAATTTTTCTAAATGGCTCAGTTGTTGGTGTGAATAATATTCTATTTAAAAATGTAGCTAATTATGCATTTCAGCAACCTTTTGCATGTGTGGATTTTTACGATAGCACAGTTTTCTTGCCTTTAAGCGATTTCTATGGTAATGGCCCTTCAACTTTACAGATGGGCTATAATATTCTAAATTATTTCTGTGATTACAATCAGAAATATAACGAACTCGTAGCAGACTTACCACCAGTTCATTCTGAATTTTATAAAGGCTTAGAAGTCTATTATGGAAGAAAAACTATGTTTATAGAAGGTGACGATGCTGCACATTTTACAGGAATTGGCAATAGCAATATTCCTTATATTCTAAAACCAGGATATTATACATTCGAGAAATTTGATTTCGATTATGATAAAAAGAAACTGAAATTATCTGTTTATCTAAAAGATTCAGTTGGTACAGAGTTTGCTGTCACTGCCCAAAATTATGATAAGCTCACATATGAGGGGTATGCTCGTTCCTTTTTTGAAGCTTTCTATAGAAAATCTGATATAATTACTAAAGATTCTTTAGCAGCTGTTAAACGAGATGCTGAAGAAAATTTAAGAAAGCTTTTAAAAGAAGTAGAAGAGCAAGACATTGCATCAGTCTCTAAAAAATATGGCTCTAAAATAGCACATTATTATCGCAACCTTTCAGCAGATGATAGAGAGAAATTCAATAAAGCTGCCTCTAGATGGGGTGCTTCGACTGCAAGAGACATTGTTGATGGTTACGTTAGAATTGGGTGGAATAAAGAAAAATGCCGCTTGTCCTGGGGGGAGCCAAGAGACATTAATACCACTATCGGAGCATGGGGAAGAGAAGAACAATGGTGCTATTACGATAGTTATCTTTATTTTGAAAACGGAAAATTAACTAGCATTCAGAAATGATGAAGAAAACAATTGTAACATGGATTCTAATGTTATTAGTAATCCCAATGTATTCTCAGCAAGGAGAATACTACATAAAAGAAGGTCGTTCCAAATCTCTACATTATGGTAGATATATTGAAGATTTTGGAGGGTCAGTTTACATAGGTAGTATGAACTTACCTAGTATAGGTTCAGAAATGATTGGTGGCTTTGAATGCACGATTTGGAACTTCTATTTCGATTATATGGGAGCTGCATTAGGTCATTCTAAATCTGTAAATGTAGGAAAATGGGAGAATCAAAAGACTGGTTCAACTTTCCACTTTGGCTACAGATTAAGTATCTATCGGAATTTTGCAATAACTCCTATTATAGGAAGAGCGACCATGGAAATAGGTACAGTAGATGGTTACGACTATTCTGTAGATAATGAGGGAAATATAATCAACTCTTTTAATGTTGAAGGCAGAGAAAGCAAACAAGATTATGGGGCTATTATTTCTTATGATTTCGGCAGTGTAAGAGATAACCATACTGACTGCTGTCTGAAATTGAGTTTTGGTCTTACCAAATATTGTATTTGGGGCGGCATTGGTTTCTCTCTGAAATAAGATTATGTTTATAATGTTGGTAGAATAAAAAATCCTACCATCATTTAAATCTCCTCTTTATATAAGTATTAAAATATTTTTGAAAGTATGAAAAAATTATCATGTGTATTATTTTCCATTATTCTGTTATCATGTAATGGAAATAATCCTGTTAGAAATCAAGAAACAATAGATGCAGATTCTATTGCAACTGTTGACACTACAGTAACTCCTCCTATGGAAGAAAAGACCACTCTTAAGGAAGAGAATAAAACAATTAATAAAGTAAGTAAAAAACGCAAGAGTGGAGATCAGATTGCTGGAACCTATTATTGTCGTAAGAGTGGTGATAGATATATTTTGAATTATGATTATAGTGGTTTGTTCTTACCAAAAGCTGGTGAAACTTGTACTATAGAATGGTATAAAACAGGAAATACCGTCTCTGTTACCTTTACAGGTGAAATGGAGTTTCTAGGAACACAAATTCTTAACTATGCTGAAGATGGACATTTTTTGATTGAAAAATCAGAAATTTATGGCTATCTCAAGTATACAAAGCAATAAGGATTAAAGAACTTAAGTATGCTAGTCTGTTCTGTTTAGTGATATGAGTTATGAGAGTGTAAACTACAACACTAACAATGATATAATTATATACCGCCAAAGTAGTCCTGATATCATTTACTTTGGCGGTAAGTTATAATTTTAGCCTGTCAGTATCTATGTCGAATATTACAGGCTCATTTACAGGCTCATTTACAGGCTCATTTACAGGCTCATTTATCGGCTCATTTATCGGCTCATTTACAGGCTCATTTTGTATATGCAACGTTAATTTAACTGATGATAGTGCTGTATCGTTACCAAGCGTAGCAGTGTAATCGGTACCATGCTATTGTCACATTTTAAATAGAAACAAATTTCCCCAACCCGCTAGAGTAAGTAGGTTGGGGAATTTTATTCTTCTGCCACAGTCTTCGTTCCTATCCTGATTTATTCAGGTTTCCCTGATTTCTTCAGTAAAGGGGCGAGGAACTTATAGGTATATCCTTTTTGCTGCTTCACCATTTCTTCTGGTGTACCGGCAAAGAGGAGCTGACCGCCACCTCGTCCACCTTCCGGACCCATGTCGATGAGCCAGTCGGCGAGTTTGATGACATCGAGATTGTGCTCGATGATGATGACTGTATTGCCACGGTCTACCAGTTTCTGGAGTACATCCATCAGTATGCGGATGTCTTCGAAATGCAGACCGGTTGTCGGTTCATCGAGAATATAGAGCGTCTTGCCCGTATCTCGCTTCGAGAGTTCGGTAGCCAGTTTTACGCGCTGACTCTCACCGCCAGAGAGGGTAGTGGAGCTCTGTCCTAACCTGATGTATCCGAGTCCTACATTCTGTAATGCCTTGATCTTCTGCAGTATCTGAGGAACATTCTCGAAGAAATCTACCGCCTGGTTGATGGTCATATCAAGAACATCGGCGATGCTCTTACCCTTGTATCTTACCTCCAGAGTTTCGCGGTTGTAGCGTTTGCCGTGGCATACTTCACAAGGTACGTAGACATCCGGCAGGAAGTTCATCTCGATGGTCTTATATCCGTTACCTTTACATTCCTCGCATCTTCCACCTTTCACGTTGAAGGAGAATCTGCCCGGCTTGTAACCGCGGATTTTTGCCTCGGGAAGTCCTACGAAGAGTGAGCGGATGTCGCTGAACACGCCTGTGTAGGTAGCTGGATTGCTGCGAGGCGTCCTGCCAATCGGACTCTGGTCTACATTCACCACCTTGTCGATATTCTCGATGCCCTCGATGCTGTCGTATGGCATCGGCTTCTTGAGAGAACGGTAGAAATGCTGAGAGAGGATAGGCTGGAGGGTCTCGTTGATGAGAGTAGATTTGCCTGAGCCGCTGACGCCCGTTACGACAATGAGTTTGCCGAGTGGGAAATCAACATCCACCCCCTTGAGGTTGTTGCCCGTAGCTCCGTGAATGGTGATATGCTTGCCGTTGCCTTCTCTGCGGAGGGCAGGCACCTCAATAGCCATCTTGCCGTTGAGATACTGGGCGGTGATGGTATCGGTCTTGAGCATCTCCTGAGGTGTGCCCTGGAAGACTACTTCTCCTCCCTTGCGTCCTGCCTTCGGCCCGATATCTACTATCCAGTCGGCAGCCCGCATCATATCTTCATCGTGCTCCACTACAATAACGGTATTGCCCAGGTCGCGAAGTTCCTTCAGACTATTGAGCAGACGTTCGTTGTCGCGCTGGTGCAGACCGATACTCGGCTCATCGAGGATATAGAGCACGTTGACCAGCTGGCTACCAATCTGAGTAGCCAGACGGATGCGCTGGCTCTCACCACCCGAGAGAGAAGCCGACTGGCGGTTAAGCGAGAGATAATTGAGTCCCACATCCAGGAGGAAGGTAACGCGTGAGCGCAATTCCTTGATGATTTCGTGAGCCACCTTAGCTTTCATCGAAGGCAGATGCTGTTCCACCTCTTCGAGCCAATCGCGCAATTCATCGATGTCTAGACTGGCTACTTCGGATATATTCTTATCCCAGATCTTGAAAGAGAGCGATTCCTTTTTGAGTCGCAAGCCGTGACATTCCGGACATTCTATGGTGGAGATAAACTGGTCTGCCCATTTCTTGCCCGCTGCACTCTCGTCATCCTCCATCACCTTCTGCAGGTAATCAATGATGCCATCGTAGGCGCAGAAATAATCTGTAGAGGTATGTACCTTCTCCTTTTCAATCTTCACATTTTCGAGCGAGCCATAGAGAATTTCCTGCATGGCATCGCCCGGAATCTCGCAGATAGGCGTCTTCAGGTTGAGATCATACTTGCTGAGCAAGGATTCTATCTGCCAGAAAATCATCTGGTTCTTGTATTTGCCGAGCGGAGCGATGCCGCCCTCATGGATGCTGAGTTTATCATCAGGAATTACCTTCTTGATATCAATCTGGTTCACCTTTCCCAGCCCCTTGCAATGCGGACAGGCTCCTTCAGGAGAGTTGAAGGAGAACATGTTAGGAGCTGGATCCTGGTAGGCGATACCCGTTACAGGGTCCATGAGACGCTTGGAGTAAGTCTTGGCCTCCTTGGCACCTTTCTCAAGAACCATTACCATGCCGTCGCCCTGTTTCATAGCCGTTGCCACACTCTTGCGGATGCGTTCCTCATCTTCTTCCTTCACCACCAGTTTATCGACCACAGCTTCTATATTGTGGTTCTTGTAGCGGTCGGTTTTCATATTGGGAACGATTTCGAGGATGTTGCCGTCGAGTCGCACGTAGAGATATCCCTTTCTGCGCATGCTTTCGAAGAGTTCACGATAATGACCCTTGCGCTGGCGAACGAGGGGAGCGAGCAGGAAGATAGGCTTGCCCTTATAATCGCTGAGAATCATGTCGATGACCTGTTCCTCGGTATATTTCATCATCTCCTCGCCACTCTGATAGCTGTAGGCAGTACCGGCGCGGGCATAGAGCAGACGGAGATAGTCGTAAATCTCGGTGGTTGTTCCCACAGTAGAGCGGGGATTCTTGTTGGTGGTTTTCTGTTCGATGCTGATGACCGGACTCAATCCCGTAATCTTGTCAACATCCGGGCGTTCCATATTACCCAGGAAGTTGCGGGCATAGGCAGAGAATGTTTCGATATATCTGCGCTGACCTTCGGCAAAGATGGTGTCGAATGCCAGTGAACTCTTGCCCGAACCCGAGAGTCCGGTAATCACGGTGAGGGAATCACGCGGAATCTCCACATCAATGTTCTTGAGGTTGTGGACCCGTGCGCCCCATACATTTATCTTTTCTTCTGAATTCATATTCCAATTCTGCTAATTGCTGTTTGCCTAATAGTTACTGTTCTGCTCTTCGGTATAACCTCTGAGCAGGTTGACATCACGTTTGATGTTATACACCACGCCATCTGCCCCCTTTGCCTTGACGAGACAGAAGTAGACACCTTCCTTTACCGGTTTTCCGCGGTAGGTACCATCCCATCCCGTGGCAGGATCGGTCCAATCATAGAGCTTCTGTCCCCACCTATTATATATATAGGCGTGGAACTCCTCGATGTTGCGGTAACCATCCTTGGGCTTGTAGATGTCGTTGATGCCATCGCCATTTGGAGAGAAGGCATTCGGCATGAGAAGAGAACTGACCTTGGTCGTCTCTTCTGTGTTGTCCTCCTCGTCGTCGTTGACTTCCTGAGCGTGTAATTGACACGTTAAAAGTGGCAACATGATGCAAAGTAATGCTATTTTTCGTCTCATTTCTAAAATAATTTGTGCAAAGATAATAAAAAGATGAGAGATATTGCGTCAGATGCAAGATTTTTTGTATTTTTGCAGATGAAAACATGAAATATTTGAAGATATCGTTAAAAAAATCTTGAGATATGAGACAAAAAATGAGATATTTCCTGCTGTTCGTTGGGCTTCTGCTCAGTGTCAGCATTGGCGCGCAGACTATAAAATGGCGCGACATTTACACGGTTAAGAAGAAAGATACTATCTTTGGTATCGCCAATAAATATGGATTGAGCCTTCCTGAACTGATGGATGCCAATCCGGAGATGAAGCGTGAGGGATACATGCTGCAGAAGGGAGCTACGCTCTTTATTCCATACACCAAAGACCAGAAGAATCCTAATCAGGTGAACGGTCAGAAGTCGGGGAATGGGGCAATGGTTCAGAAAACAGCTACAGCTCCGACCACTTCAAAGGCTGCTGTTGCCAGAAATGCGGTAAAGGTAGGCGTGATGTTACCTTTGCATAATGTTGATGGCGACGGCAAGCGAATGGTGGAGTATTACCGCGGTTTGCTGCTGGCTTGCGAAACCCTGAAGCAGCAGGGCGCCGATATAGATGTGCGTGCCTGGAACGTTCCTATTGATGCTGATATCCGGAATACACTCTTGCAGGAGGGCGCTAACCAATGCGACATCATCTTTGGTCCACTTTATACCAAGCAGGTGGCTCCGCTGACCAACTTCTGCAAGACCTACGGCATCAAAATGGTGATTCCGTTCTCTATCAGCGGAGATGATGTAGAAAGAAACAAAGAGATTTTCCAGGTTTATCAGAGCGATGATGCGCTGAATGATGCGACCATCAAGGCATTCCTGAGCCGTTTTACCAATGTGCATCCTATCTTTGTAGACTGCAATGATTCTACTTCGAGAAAGGGCAACTTTACGTTCGGTCTGCGCAAGGAACTGGAACGCAGGAAAATCAATTATAGCATCACCAATGTGAATTCAAGTATCGAACAGTTTGCCAAGGCTTTCATGCCTTCAAAGCAGAATGTGATTATCCTGAATACGGGACGTTCGCCACAGTTGACTCAGGTATTGAACAAGCTCGACGAATTTGATGCGAAGTATCCGGGTGCAGCTATCTCGCTCTTCGGCTATACCGAATGGCTGATGTATGCCAAGTATAATCTGGAAAGATTCTATAAGTATGATACTTATATCCCTTCCACCTTCTATTATAACCCGAACTCTGCACAGACCAAGGCGCTTGAGAGCCGTTATGAGCGATGGTTCCATCAGCCTATGATGGTGGCACAGCCAAGATTCGCCATCACCGGTTTCGACCACGGAATGTATCTGATTCAGGGCGTCAAGAGATACGGAAAGAACTTTACAGGTGAGCGCCAGCAGATGACTTACCAGCCTGTGCAGACTCCACTCCGTTTCGAGAAGACCAGTAGGGGAGGATACAAGAACAAGAGTTTCCAGTTGATTCACTATACCTTTAATCATCAGATAGAGGCGGTGAAGTACTAGTTTATAGTTTACAATTTATAGTTTACAATTTATAGTTGATAATGAATAGAAATATTGGGCTGCTGATTCTGATGCTCATCTTCGGAATTCCAGTTTCGGCACAGATAGGAGAGCATCGTAGTGATTTCGCCATTGGTTTTAATGGGGGCTATATGATGAGTAGCGTAGGATTCACACCCGAGGTACAGCAGAAGCAGCACGGCGGACTGACGGGCGGTTTCTCGATGAGATATACCTGCGAGAAATATTTCAAGACCATCTGCTCTATCTATGCCGAGGTAAACTATTCGCAGGCAGGATGGGAAGAGGATATCCTGGATATGGAGAATAATCCGGTGATTATCACCGAAACCAAAGAGGCGATGGCTTACAAGCGTACCATCAACTATATTCAGGTGCCAATCTTTGCGCATCTGGCATGGGGTAGGGAGACAAGAGGACTGAATATCTTCGTGAATGCCGGTCCGCAGTTTGGTCTCTATCTGAGTGATTCGCAGAAGACCAATTTCTCGGTAGAGCACATGCCGGCAACCGACAATAACCGTGTAAGTCCGGTGGTGGCTCAGGATACGATGGCAGTCAAGAACAAGCTCGATTATGGTATCGCTCTGGGTCTGGGTGCTGAATACAGTATTCCGAAGGTGGGGCATTTCCTTGCCGAAGCCCGATACTACTATGGTCTGGGAAATATCTACGGTGCTTCTAAGCGTGATTATTTCGGAAAGAGTAACTACGGACAGATTGTTCTGAAACTCTCTTATCTCTTTGATATCACCAGAACGAAGAACGTGAAACGGAAATAGATGATAATTTATAATTGATAATTAATAATGATAACGGGTTTATCATTTATGTTTTGAAAAAAAAATGAGTACAACAGAAAAAATGCAGATGAAATTGAGCGACTCTAAGTCTGCTCGCTGGACCGCCCTCCTCATCGTGAGTATCACGATGATGTTCGGTTACTTTTTTACAGATGTGATGTCTCCATTGGAGCCTCTCTTGACAGCAGCCAAGGGAGCAGAGAATGGTCTCGGACTCGGATGGAATTCGGATGAATACGGCTTCTTCTCTGGAGCTTACGGATACTTCAATGTGTTCCTCCTGCTCCTCTTCTTCGGTGGTCTTATCCTCGATAAGTTTGGCATCCGTTTCACTGGTATCCTTTCTACCGTCCTGATGTTTGGTGGAGCCTTGTTGAAGTGGTATGCTTTAGGTCATGAGTTTGACGGAACGGTTGCTGTACCATTCTTCGGTACTTACAGTACGCAGGTAGTGATAGCTGCTCTTGGCTTTGCCATCTATGGTGTAGGATGCGAGATATGCGGTATCACAGTGAGCAAGGTTATCGTCAAGTGGTTTACGGGCCATGAGTTAGCTCTGGCAATGGGTGTACAGGTTGCTACGGCTCGTTTGGGAACTGCTGCAGCTCTGAGTGCTTCTCTTCCTTTTGCCAAGGCAATGGGTGGAGTATCTGCTTCTGTTGCTTTGGGCGCTGTATTGCTTTGCGCTGGTGTACTGGTTTATCTGGTTTATTGTGTGATGGACAAGAAGGAGGATGCATCTGTGGCAGCTGTGGCTACTGAGCCGGAAGAAGGTTTCAAGTTCTCTGACTTGGGAGGTCTTTTCAAGACAATAGGTTTCTGGTATGTGGCTGTACTCTGTCTGATGTTCTATGCAGGCGTATTCCCATTCCTTAAGTTTGCTACCAAGCTGATGATTTTCAAGTATGGTGTGGATGCTAATATGGCAGGTCTGATTCCTGCAATGTTGCCTTTCGGTACCATCTTCCTCACACCGCTCTTCGGTAGTATATACGATAAGTATGGCAAGGGTGCTACGCTGATGATTATCGGCAGTTGCCTCCTGACCTTTGTGCACGTCATGTTTGCCCTGCCAATCAACTCTTGGGTGCTTGCCATCGTGCTGATGCTCATCCTGGGCATCGCATTTGGACTGGTACCATCAGCCATGTGGCCATCTGTGCCAAAGATTATTCCAATGAAACTCTTAGGAACTGCATACGCTCTTATCTTCTATATCCAGAACATCGGACTGGCTCTCATTCCGGTATGGATTGGTAAGGTAAACCAGGTGAATACCGCAGCCGACGGTACCATCGACTATACCCAGACGATGACTATCTTTGCCGGTTTCGGAGTAGTAGCCATCCTCATCGCTTTCCTCCTCTTGTTTGAAGATAAGAGAAAGGGATATGGTTTGCAGAAGCCTAATGTGAAATAAGTGAAGAGCGAAGAACAAAGAGTAAATTGAGTGAAGAGTAAAAAACGAAGAATGTAGAATCCGTTTGCTCTTTGTTCTTCTAAATCTTTGAAAGTGTAATTTTTAAAAGAAAGGAAATAACCATGAATGCGACACCTGAATCATTGATTAAGGACTATGCTGACCCTATAGAGCAGCAGGAGATTGACAAGTTTGTATGTTCTGAGATGGGCAGACAGATACACCGGTATATCAAGGGTATGTCGGGTACCAAGCAAGCTATGTTGAAATTTGAGGAAAGGCTAGCCAGCCTCTCTGTACCAGAGAAGGAGAAGGCGATAGCCAAGTATATTGATCTGAACAGAAAAGCATTGGATGGTCTTGACTTGAAGATGATTCTGGTCCGTTCGGTAGCCAACTATTGTGACACCTTCCAGTATATGCTGGATTTTGTCAACGATAAGCGCAAGATGGTTTTCTATTACCAGCGCATCAAGGCGAAATACATTCAGTATCATGAAGTATTTGAGCAGGATGGAAAGTTTGGTATGAAAGATCATCAAGGCAACATCTTACTCTCGCCAACTTATGATTTCTTGCGCACCTGCTACATTTATAATGATGACTTGAGCATCATGCCGGTAATAGCTGAGAAGAATGGCAAGATGGGACTGGTAATGCCGGATGGTAACGATACGGTAGTGGCGGATTTCCTTTACGACGAAATTTGCTTGCGTGATGAATATCCTTACTTCGAAGCATCCCGTGAAGGTATCAGTGGCTTTATTGATAAGTTTGGAAACTTTGTTAATAGTTAATAGTTAACAGTTTATAGTTAATAGAGAAAGGGCAATCAGATTGGGATGAACCAACTGATTGCCCCTTTTTACTTTCGTTGCTATGAGCAACTTGGTTTTATCTATTTTTCTCTCGTCTTCAAAACCTGGTGAAGAAAAGCAAAAGAATTCTTCACTCTTCGTTCTTCACTCTTCACTTAACTTATCCCAAGTATTTCATCAAGATTTTGATCTTACCGCTATCACGGAGCTTGATGATACTCTTTTCGCGAATCTGGCGAACACGCTCACGGGTAAGGTTGAACTCGCTACCGATTTCCTCCAAACCCTTCTCGTGGCAACCGATACCATAGCAGTAGCACAGAATCTTGCGTTCACGGTCTTTCAATACAGAGTTGAGAACACGGTCAAGCTCGCTCGCCATAGACTCGAAGTCTACACCCTTGTCGGTACGGCTGTCATCACCCGAAGCCATCACGTCGACCATTGCATTGTCATCATCGTCGCTACCGAATGGAGCATCGATACTCATGTGGTGATTATCTGCCTTGATAGTCTGGTCGATTTTGCTTTCTTCCATCTTTGTGATTTGAGCGAGCTCAGCAACAGAAGGTTTGCGCTGGTTCTCCTGCTCAAACTTACTGATTTCTGCACTAATCTTACTCAATGCACCTACCTGGTTCAAAGGCAGGCGAACGATACGGCTCTGCTCGGCAATAGCCTGCAGAATGCTCTGACGAATCCACCATACGGCGTATGAGATAAACTTAAAGCCGCGGGTCTCGTCAAACTTTTCAGCAGCCTTTACCAAACCGATGTTACCCTCGTCGATGAGGTCGGTAAGAGAAAGACCTTGGTGCTGATATTGCTTAGCAACAGATACAACGAAACGAAGGTTTGCTTTTACCAATTTCTCCTTGGCACGTTCTCCCTCACGACCGCCTTTGCGAATCTTCTGGGCAAGTTCGATTTCTTCATCGATAGAGACCATAGGCTCTCTACCAATCTCCACCAAGTACTTGTCGAGTGCTTCACTGGAACGGTTGGTTATACTCTTACTAATCTTAAGTTGTCTCATAAATATCCTTTTACCTTTCTATTTAGAATTTTTTGAAGTATTTTTGTGTATCCCGAAACCTCCTCATGGTTTCGGGGTGCAAAGGTACGAAAAAAAATGCAATTACGTTGTAATATAAACGGATTTTTTTAATCTGATTTGTCTGTTTTTTAGAATTTTAGCCGGTTCCTAGTAGAAAAATGCTATGTGAAGTGCGCTTTTTGGTGCAATAAGTTTGAAATATGGAATAATTTATGTATCTTTGCACAAAAATTGCGAGAAAAGAATAACTAAATAATAAAATAACAACAAAACAAAAAATTATGTTTGAGAATCAACCAAAAGGTCTGTGGGCCTTAGCTTTGGCAAACACGGGTGAGCGTTTTGGCTATTACACCATGCTTGCTGTGTTCTTGCTTTATTTGCAGGCCAATTTCGGTTTTGAAACTGGATTGGCAAGTACTATTTATTCTACATTCCTGATGATGGTTTATTTCCTTCCTATCATCGGTGGTATCGCAGCCGACAAGTTTGGCTTTGGACGTATGGTTACCACAGGTATCTTCATCATGTTCATTGGCTATCTTGTTCTCTCGCTTCCTCTTGGCAAGGACACCGTTGCCATTGCTGCCATGGGCATTTCACTTATCCTCATCGCTTTGGGTACTGGCTTGTTCAAGGGTAATCTGCAGGTGATGGTAGGCCGTCTCTATGATGAGCCACAGTATGCCAGCAAACGTGATTCCGGTTTCTCACTCTTCTATATGGCTATCAACATCGGTGCTATGTTTGCTCCTACTGCTGCCATCAAGATTATGAAGTGGGCGCAGGAGAGCCTGAGCGTGTCGGTGGAAGATTCATACCACTTCGCATTCGCCGTGGCATGTGCTTCGCTTATTGTTAGTATCGCTATCTACTATGCCTTCAGCTTTACATACAAGCATGTTCTTGCTTCAGAGACCAAGAGTAAGGATGATAAGACTTCTGCCAAGGAGACAAACGAACTTTCTAAGGCTGAGACCAAGGAGCGCATCATCTGCCTCTGTCTCGTATTCGCTGTGGTTATCTTCTTCTGGATGGCTTTCCATCAGAACGGTAATACATTGACACTCTTTGCCCGCGATTATACACAGAAGACTTCAGTGGGTCTGCAGTCAATGGCATTCGACGTTACCAACCTCGTAGCCTGCATCTTCGTGGTTTACGGTTGTTTCGGTCTGGCACAGAGTAAGACTGGCAAGGGTAAGGGCATCTCTCTTGGCGTCATCGTTGCTGCCATCGCTTTCCTCTTCTACAAGTACAGCAACCTTGAAGGTGCCGTAGATGTTGAGGCTCCTATCTTCCAGCAGTTCAACCCATGCTATGTAGTGGCATTGACACCAGTGAGCGTTGCTTTGTTCTCATGGCTTCACAAGATTGGCAAGGAGCCTACATCGCCAGAGAAGATTGGTTTGGGTATGCTCGTTGCAGCTCTCGGTTTTGTATGGATGGCTGTAGGTTCTATGGGTTTGGAGCTTCCTTTGACACAGGGCGATCCTGCTACAGAGGGTACACGTGTAAGTGCTAACCTCCTCATCTCTACATACCTCATCCTTACATTCGCAGAGCTTCTGCTTTCTCCAATTGGTATTTCATTTGTATCGAAGGTAGCTCCTCCAAAGTATGCTGGTTTGATGATGGGTCTCTGGTTTGGTGCAACAGCCATCGGTAACCAGTTGGTTATGATTCCTGGCATCATGTGGGGTCAGAACTTCAACCTCATTGCCATCTGGGGTGTTCTCGCAGGTATCTGTCTGGTTTCAGCTCTCTTCATCTTCTCTATCATCAAGAAGTTGAATCGCGTAAGCTAAATCTTAGAATTATAATATATAAAAAAGGCTTGCTTCATTACGGAGCAAGCCTTTTTTATATGTTATTTCTTCAACCACTTGTCTAACCAGCCGAAGAAGGTGCGCTGCCAGAGCACTCCGTTCTGTGGCTTCAATACCCAGTGGTTCTCATCAGGATAGATGAGGAGCTCGGCTGGGATGCCACGCATGCGGGCTGCATTGAAGGCGCCCATGCCCTGGTTGGCATTGATACGGTAATCCTTTTCGCCGTGGATGCAGAGGATTGGAGTATCCCACTTGTCTACGAACTTGTGAGGACTGTTCTCGTAAGTCTTCTTGGCATTCGCTGTCTGGTTCTTGTTCCAGTAAGCATCCTCGTATTCCCAGTTAGAGAACCAAGCCTCCTCGGTATCGGTGTACATGCTCTCCAGGTTGAAAGCACCATCGTGAGCGAGGAATGCCTTGAAACGCTTGTTGTGATGACCGGCGAGATAGTATACTGAGAAACCACCGAAGCTGGCACCTACACAACCCAAACGATCCTTGTCTACGTAAGGAAGATTGTTGGCAGCATCATCAATAGCTGAAAGATAATCGTTCATGCACTGGCCTGTCCAGTCGCCTGAAATCTCCTCGTTCCATGCGCTTCCGAAACCAGGAAGACCGCGACGGTTTGGCAATACGATGACATAACCGTTGGCAGCCATAATCTGGATGTTCCAGCGGTAGCTCCAGAACTGGCTAACCGGACTCTGAGGACCACCCTCGCAGAAGAGAAGGGTAGGATACTTCTTGTTGGCATCGAAATTAGATGGCAACATGATCCATACCAGCATCTGCTTGCCGTCGGTAGTCTTTACCCAACGCTGCTCACACTTACCCATGTTCAACTGGCTGAGGATGTGGTCGTTCTCGCGGGTAATCTGCTCTACCTTGGTACTCTTGGCATTCTTGCCAGGAGTTACGATGTAGATATCTGTAGGATGACTCATGCTAGCCTTGGTAGCAAGAAGCTTGTTGCCGTTGTTGGCGAGCGAGATGCTTCCGTAGTCTGCCCACTCGTTGGTAATCTGCTTTACTTCGCCCTTGAAGTTAGCCTGATAGAGGTTCAGGGTTCCGTGCCATACACCGATGAAGCTGAGGCTCTTGTTGTCCTTGTTCCATACGAAGCCCTCTACGCTAGAGTCGAACTTCTCTGATACATAGTTCTTCTTGCCGGTAGCGAGTTCGTAAACACAGAGGCGGTTGCGGTCGCTCTCGTAGCCATCGCGAGCCATGCTCTGCCAAGCGATGTACTTGCCGTCAGCAGAGAACTGAGGGTTCACGTCGTAACCCGGATTGTTCTTCAGATTCTCAGGAGCGTTGACAGCCTGGTTCTTCATGCTCTTGGTAGCATCAATCTTAGGCTCTACATAGCCAGCCTCCTTGCAGAGGTTCTTTGTCTCGCGCGTACCTATATTATATAGATAGATATCAGAGTCGGTAGAGATGGCATACTGAACGCCCTCCTTCTTACGGCAGGTATAGGCGATGGTCTTGGAATCCGGACTCCATGCCAGCTGCTCGATGCCTCCGAATGGTGCCATAGGGCACTCGAATGGCTCATCCTTCAGGATGTCTTCGCCGGCATTGATGGTACCGTCTTCAGCCACATCAGCCACGAATGGGTGGAGAAGGCTCTCTACGTAGTGGTCCCAGTGGCGATAGTTCATGTCGGTAACGAGGCGGCCGGTAGCCAGAGGAAGATCAGAAGGATTCTCCTTGATAGTTCCGTGATAAGGGAGTTCCTTGATGAGGATGACCTTCTTGCCGTCAGGAGAGAAGCGGAAGCCCTGGATGCCCAACTTGTCGTTGGTGAGCTGCTTGCGGTCGGTTCCGTCTGGGTTCATGCTCCAGAGCTGTCCGTCGCGGATGAAGGCAATCTTCTGTCCGTCCTGAATCCATGCCGCATCTGTTTCGCTCTTTGCATCGGTGGTCAATGCCTTCTGGTTCTTGCCGTTGGCATCCATGATGAAGAGCATCTGGTGGCCCTTGTTTTCCTTCACACTGTAGTAACCTACCTGGTACACCACCTGCTTGCCGTTAGGCGAAGCTTCGGTGCCACCGATACGTCCCATAGCCCAGAGAGCCTCAGGAGTCATCAGGTGGTTTTCTACCTTGATGTCATTTTTCTGAATCATAGTCTGTGCATCAGCTGCTGTGCCCATCGTGAGAGCCGCCGCAGCTAAAATCATAGCTTTAATCATGTTTCTAATTTTCTGTTATAATGTTGCTTTGATGTTATTTTGTTATCTTAAATCTTGTCCAAAGCCTGCTTGATATCATCGAGGATGTCTTCTACATCTTCGATACCTACGGAGAGGCGAATCAGGTCAGGCGCAACACCTGCTTCTTTCAGCTGCTCTTCGCTAAGCTGGCGATGGGTGTGACTGGCTGGATGGAGTACACAGGTGCGGGCATCGGCTACGTGGGTTACGATGTTGATCATGTCGAGAGAATCCATAAACTTGATGGCTGTCTCGCGATCGCCCTTCAAGCCGAAGGCGATAACGCCACAGGTGCCGTTTGGCATATACTTCTGGGCAAGCGCATGATACTCATCGCCCTCCAGACCGCTATAATGAACCCAAGCCACACGCTCATCGTTCTGCAGAAACTCTGCTACCTTCTGGGCATTGGCACAATGCTGGCGCATACGGAGGTGAAGACTCTGAAGACCGAGGTTGAGGATGAACGAATTCATAGGGGCAGGGATGCTGCCGAGATCGCGCATCAGCTGAGCCACGAGTTTGGTGGTGTAGCCCATCTTACCGAAAGCCTTCACGTAGGTCAGACCATGGTAGCTGTCATCTGGTGTGCAGAGACCTGGGAACTTATCAGCATGAGCCATCCAGTCGAAGTTGCCGCTGTCTACAACCACGCCACCTACCTGTGAAGCGGTACCATCCATATACTTGGTAGTACTGTGGGTAACGATGTCGGCGCCCCATTCGAATGGGCGGCAGTTGATAGGCGTAGCGAAGGTGTTGTCAACGATGAGAGGCACCCCATTCTTGTGAGCGATGCGTGCAAACTTCTCGATGTCGAGTACTGCGCAGCCCGGGTTGCTGATGGTTTCGCCGAAAACAACCTTGGTGTTAGGGCGGAAAGCCTTCTGGATTTCTTCTTCGCTGTCGTTCGGATTCACGAAAGTACACTCGATGCCAAGCTTCTTCAGGGTTACGCCGAAGAGATTGAAGGTACCACCATAAATCTCATTAGAGGTAACGATATGGTCGCCCGCTTCGCAGATGTTGAATACTGCATAGAAGTTGGCAGCCTGACCACTGCTGGTTAAAACGGCTCCCACGCCCCCTTCGAGTTCGGCAATCTTCTTAGCCACAACATCGTTGGTAGGGTTCTGGAGACGGGTGTAGAAGTAGCCTTCCTTCTTCAGGTCGAAGAGCATAGCCATCTCCTCAGAGTTGTCATACTTGAAAGTAGTGCTTTGATAAATTGGCACTTCAATCGGTTCGCCGTTCTTTGGCTCATAGCCTCCCTGCACGCAGATAGAGGCGGTACGTAAATTCTTTTTCATTTGTCGGTTATGTTTTCTTTTAAACTTCATGTTTTTGCGATATGACATGTTATGCTGCCCATTGCAAGATGCAAAGATACGGCAAATCCTTGAGAATTAAGAATAATTTGCGTAAAACATTGTTCTATAGCCAGTTTTTTTTGTACTTTTGCAGTCAAATTTGCAAAATAATAGCGATATAGTTTTATTTAAAGTAGTATGAAGATAGGTTTCGATAATGAGAAGTATCTGAAGATTCAGTCAGAACACATCAAGGAGAGAATCTCACAGTTTGACGGAAAGCTTTACCTCGAATTGGGCGGTAAACTTTTTGACGATCATCATGCCAGCAGAGTTTTGCCGGGTTTCCAGCCTGACAGCAAACTGCGCATGTTCCAGAAAATCAGCGATAGCATCGAGATTGTTATCGTGATTAGTGCAGCCGATATTGAGAAAAACAAGAAGCGTGCCGACTTGGGCATTACTTACGATGAGGACGTGTTGCGTCTTCGTGGTGAGTTCCAAAACCGTGGTTTCATGGTGGGTTCTGTTGTCATCACTCATTATAATGGCCAGCCTGCCGCCATCGCCTTCAAACAGCGTCTGGAGCGCGAGGGCATCAAGACTTACTGCCATTATCTCATCGAGGGCTATCCTCACAACGTGAGTCTGATTGCCTCTGACGAGGGTTTCGGTCAGAACGATTATGTTGAAACAGAGCGTCCGCTGGTTATTGTTACTGCGCCGGGTCCTGGCAGCGGTAAGATGGCGGTTTGCCTGAGTCAGCTTTATAATGAGAACAAGCGTGGTGTGCGTGCCGGTTATGCCAAGTTTGAGACATTCCCTGTGTGGAATCTCCCATTGAAGCATCCTGTGAACATCGCATACGAGGCTGCTACTGCCGATCTGAACGATGTGAATATGATTGACCCGTTCCATCTGGAGGCTTACAACAAGATAGCCATCAACTATAATCGTGATGTAGAGATTTATCCTGTGCTCAATGCGCTGTTCGAGGGTATCTATGGTAGTAATCCATACAAGTCGCCTACGGATATGGGTGTGAACATGGTAGGTTTCTGTATCTCTGATGATGAGGCTTGCTGCGAGGCATCCAAGAATGAGATTGTCCGCCGTTACTATGCGGCTACCAACAAGTTGGCGGCTGGTGCTTGCAATGAAGATGAGATCAATAAGATTCAGATGCTCTTCAATCAGGCTAAGATTACTACTGATTACCGCAAGGTGACGGTAGCTGCCAAGAATCATAAGAAGGAGACGGGACATACCTCTTCTGCCATTGAGTTGGAGGATGGTACCATTATCTGCGGTCATAGCAGCGAGTTGCTGGGCTGTAGTGCCGCCTTGCTCCTGAATGTTACCAAGCAGTTGGCAGGCATCGACCATGAATTGAAGCTGATTCCTCAGTCGATGATTGAGCCTATCCAGCATACCAAGGTGAATTATCTCGGTGGTCACAATCCTCGTCTTCATACGGATGAGGTTTTGGTAGCTCTTTCTGTTCTTTCAGAGAATGATGAGAACTGCAGAAAGGCATTGGAGCAGTTGCCTAAGCTTCGCGGCTGCCAGGCTCATTGCACCGTGATGCTGAGTGATGTAGACCAGAAAATCTTCAAGAAGCTCGGTGTGGATATCACCTGCGAGCCGGTATTGAAGAAGTAAATTTGGGTTGGATACTATTGAAGAAGCAAATTTGCTTTAAACAATATACCCCCGAAAAGTTATAGCTAATCTCGTAGATTGATTAGTTATACCTTTTCGGGGGTGTTTGTTTTTATTTTATACAGAAACATTATCTTAATGCCATAACTCTGCTGAGAATCAGTTTCTTGTATTCCTTCTTCATGCTGTCTGGCAGGAAGGAGGCTTCTATCAGGTCGAGCCATTTCACGATAGATCGGCGGAACTTTTTGGCGATGTTGTTGATTACCTTCTCGCTGAGGCCCGAGGCGGTCATTACCTTGACGAAATCAGATTTCTGAATCTTTCTCTTTCTTCCGTTGAGTGTCAGGGCGAGCTCCTCGGTATCTTCTGGCATCACAATCTTCGTGCAGAGGAGGTCGTAGGCTGGAGTTAAGCCATAACCCAACTTGCGGTTGTTGTAGAGCGAGAAGTTCTTGAGGTGCATGTCAGCGTTGCCCGTGATCCATGAGAAGATGACCACTTCCCAATAGTTCACGAGGTCGAGCTGCGAGAACGATGAATACTTCTTGATGAGTCTGACTATCTGCTCGTAGGAACCTTTATATTTGTATTCGGTAAGGCGCTCTGACAGCTGACACATATCTTCCATCGGTACCTTTTGTCCATCATCCAGTCGGTCTATTCTTCGGGTGATATAACAGAGTTCACCATCGGCAAAGCGAATCAGTCCGTGGGGAACCACAGCTATCTTGGCGGCTTCGGCGAGATGCATCGTGAGGTCTTCTATTTCCGGTAGACAGCGGTAGCGGTCGGTTTGTGGCTTGAGGATATATTTTCCCCAAAGACCTACGATGGTGAAGCGGGATGGTTCGTTCTTTCCGCCCGGATTTACATCGAGCGAGAGCTTCGCCTGCACACCGGTGAGGGTGGTCTGGGCACGCACTACCTGTTTTGCCAGGTCGCCAATTTCCTTTCTAACGTAGGGTAGGACAGGGGCTTCCTTGGTGCCGAAGAGCTTGCGTGCGCAGGCGGGATGGTAATCTACCTGACCAGGCTTGAGCGGTTTATAACAATATAGACATTTCTCCATATCTTATTCTCCTTTCTGTTTATGGGGTGAACCATTCGTTTCTTCTGCTGGAGATTCGTTTGTAGGAATCACGCTTACTGCTCCGATGCAATCCTTGCAGCAGGCAAGGAGGAGCGACATTCTGTCGCGCTGGTTGATTTTCCAACTGCTTTCTGCGATGTTCAGCAGCCATCCTTCGGGGATTAGTCCATCGAAGAATGGGAACAGTACGGTATCGTGGTAGGGCTCATCGGATAAGGGAAGCGTCAGACTTACGGCTTCCGCTCCATCCGATGCCAGATAATCTGAATCATAGGCGAAGGTAAAGCCTGTCTCGTCTTCCGTCAGCAGACCTACGTATTGGTCGTAGAGATATATTTTTCCTTGTTTCATGATATTTTATTTTTATTCTTTTTTGATAGGAACGGGGCCTATTTCCTGACCGAACAGGAGGAGGACCTGATTTACTTTATCGAGTCGCAATGTTTCCTTTCCCTGTTCCAGTTCTCTTACGAATCTGAGTCCTACGCCCGATTTCGCTGCCAGATCTACTTGCGTCAATCCGAATTGCTTGCGCATTTCCTTGACGTATGATGATAATGTATTGCTCATATTCTTGTTGTTTTATACCCTATCGGGTAATATTATATATGGGATAATATTATATTATACCCTTTCGGGGGCAAATATACGAATAAAAAATGAAAATACCCCCGAAAAGGTATAATTTATAATATCATTTAACAAATTATACCTTTTCGGGGACAAAAAAAGCGTAATGAACACCTTTTCCGGGTAATCCATTACGCTTTCATTTTTATCTGGTAATCTTTATTTTCCGAGATTGTTCTTTTTCTCGTTCAGTTCTGCCTGTTTGCGCATCATCTCTTCCTGCTGCTTGCGCTGCATCTCCTGGAGAGCCTGCATTCTTGCCATCAGGCCGCTTGCCTTCTTAGGGTTGTTCTTGTTTTCCTGATAGCGCTTTTCAAGGATGGCGAGGAGTTTCTCGTCGTCGGTTGTCTTGCGCAGGGTCCACATGATAGCGGCGCTGAAGAACAATGAGATGAAGTAGTAGAAGTTCAGACCGGCTGAGTAGTCATTGAACATGAAGAAGAACATCAATGGCATGAGATACATCATCCACTGCATCATCTTCATCTGCTCTGCCTGCTGACCTACCATCTGGTCGCGCTGCTGACGCATGGTCATCCAAGAGTACAACAGGTTGGCTACACAGAACAGGATACAGGTCAAACTCAAGTGGTCGCCAATCAGCCAGATGTTGGTGTTCCATTCGAAGATAGGGTCGAAGGTGCTCAAGTCGTTCATCCATAGGAACTTCTCACCACGAAGCTGGATGGCATTAGGCACGAAGTTGAACATCGCAACCCAAACCGGCATCTGAATCAGCATAGGGATACAGCCAGATAATGGGCTTACACCATACTTGGCATATTCCGCCATCATCGCCTGCTGCTTCTGCATCTGGTCCTCAGGCTTGTTATACTGAGCTGTAGCAGCTTCGAGTTTTGGTTTCAGCACGCGCATCTTGGCTGAACTCATGTAGCTCTTCTTCACCATAGGGTAGGTGATGAGCTTGAGGAGCAAGGTGATGAGAATCAATACGATACCCATTGGGAACACGTTGCTCAACCAGTCGAATACGTAGAGTGTGAAGAAACGGTTGATCCAGCGGATGATAGGCCATCCCAAGTATACGAGCTTCTGGAATTCCAAGTCCTTGCCGAAGGTACTTTCCTTCTCGGTATTCTTCAGAATCTGGAAGTCGTTAGGACCGAAGTAGAACTCAAACTCAGATGCCTTCTTACCGGTTGGGTCGAAAGCTGTCTTCATCTTAGCCTGGAACTGTTTCAGATAGCCCGAACCCTTCTCCTGAGGGATAGATGTCATGAACGCATCCTTCTCAAAGTTATCCTTTGCTACGATGATGGCAGAGAAGAACTGGTTCTTGAAAGATACCCAGTCGATGGCTTCTTCTATCTTCTCGTCAATCTTCTCGCTACCTTCGTTGAGGTGGTCGGTACCGCCTTCTGCATTATGGTAGGTGAGGGTAGTGTAACGGTTTTCGAACATGAAACCACGTTCCTGCTGGCGTGCCTTGTCGCTCCAGTCAACATCCATCTTATTATAATTAGGTGAGAACAGACCCGCCATGCCATTTGCCTGAAGGCTCATGTGCAGCATGTAGTCATTGCCCAATGTATAAGTCATGGTGAGAGTCTTGCCTTCACCAGCCACAGCGGTCAGGGTGACAGACTTGTCGGTCACGTTGGATGGAGTGAAGTAGAGATCGCTGGTGATGATGTTGGCTTCTTTAGCCTCGAGCATGAACTTGAGGCTCTGGTCGTTACCGTCGAAGAGGGTTACGTCCTTGGCATCAGCCGAACCGTCTTTCACCTGCAGGTTGTGTCCCACATAGCCCTTGATGACAGCCTTCTCTACAGTAGCACCCTTGGTGTTGAGTGTTAATTCTACCTTCTCGTTTTTCAATACAATCTTCTTAGCCTGGCCTTTGAGTGCCGAATAGAAGAGGGCGGTTGAGTCTGCCTCAACCTTTGCTTTGGCATCAGTCTGGCGCTTAGCAGCGGCAGCCTTGCTGGCCTTTTCCATCTCGGCATGTTTAGCCTTGGCGATGGAGTCCTGAACGAATGCCGTTCTCTGTTCTTCGGCAGATGGCTGGTTATACCAGCTAAAGCCAATCAGCACTACGGCAATCAGGAGGAAACCGATAATGTTGTTCTTGTTCATTTTTTAAATTTGAAATTAAAGGAGTAAAGGGGATCACTCCTTTAACTCCTAATATTTACTTTTTGTTTTCTATTGCTGTC
Source organism: Segatella copri (assembly GCA_021615735.1). Lineage (GTDB taxonomy): Bacteria > Bacteroidota > Bacteroidia > Bacteroidales > Bacteroidaceae > Prevotella > Prevotella copri_Q. The sequence goes on from JAJWFY010000001.1 coordinate 141,750, forward strand.
TTTACGAAATCCATGAAAAGTGGATGTGGTTTCAGCACCGTACTCTGGTATTCAGGATGATACTGTGTACCTACGTACCACTTCAAGCCTGGGATTTCTACGATTTCTACCAGGTCGCTCTCAGGGTTTCTGCCTACGCACATCATGCCGTTCTTCTCAAATTCCTGCTGGAACTCGTTGTTGAACTCATAGCGGTGGCGATGGCGTTCCTGAATATGCTCCTTCTTGTAGATATTGAACACGCGTGAACCCTGTTTCAGCACACACTCGTAAGCGCCGAGACGCATGGTTCCACCCATGTTTGATATGTTCTTCTGCTCCTCCATGATGTCGATGACATTGTGTGGAGTCTTCTCGTCCATCTCGCGTGAGTTGGCATCCTTGTAGCCCAATACGTTGCGGGCAAACTCGATGACCATCATCTGCATACCCAGGCAGATGCCGAAGGTAGGGATGTCGTGGGTGCGGGTATAGTGGGCGGCGATAATCTTGCCCTCGATGCCTCGCTGGCCGAATCCTGGGCAGATGACGATACCATCCTGTCCCTTCAGCTGTTCTGCCACGTTCTCTTCTGTGAGATATTCTGAGTTGATGAAGGTAATCTTCACCTTGTGGTCATTGTAGGTACCGGCATGCGAGAGACTCTCGCGGATACTCTTGTATGCATCCTGCAGGTCGTACTTGCCTACGAGACCGATGTTTACCACCTCTGTAGCCTTGTTTCTGCGGTCGAGGAATGTCTTCCAAGGACCCAGCGCAGGTGTTTCGCCGATAGGCTCGCCCATCTTGCGGAGGATGGCGGTGTCGAGGCCCTGGTTCTGCATGTTTACAGGCACCTCGTAGATGCTAGGAAGGTCTTCGCTCTGAATCACACAGTCCAAGTCTACGTTACAGAAGCTGGCTACCTTCTTCATGATTCCCTCTTCGAGATGCTTCTCGGTGCGGAGAATCAGGATATCTGGCTGAATACCTACGCTCTGCAGTTCCTTCACGGAGTGCTGTGTAGGCTTTGTCTTCAACTCGCCTGCTGCCTTCAGATAAGGCACATAGGTAAGGTGAACGTTGATAGCGTTCTTGCCCAGCTCCCATTTCAGCTGTCGGATAGCCTCCATGTAAGGGGCGCTCTCTATGTCGCCGATGGTTCCGCCAATCTCGGTAATCACGAAGTCATAGTGATACTTCTTGCCGAGCAGCTTCACGTTGCGCTTGATCTCGTCGGTGATGTGAGGCACCACCTGGATGGTTTTGCCGAGATAATCGCCACGACGCTCCTTGTCGATGACTGCCTTGTAGATACGACCAGTGGTGAGAGAATTCGCTTTCGTAGTTTGAATGCCGGTGAATCGCTCGTAGTGTCCGAGGTCGAGGTCGGTCTCCATACCATCTACCGTTACGTAGCACTCACCATGCTCATACGGGTTCAGCGTACCCGGGTCGATGTTGATGTATGGGTCAAACTTTTGGATAGTAATGTTGTAACCTCTTGCTTGAAGAAGTTTACCGATGGATGAAGATATGATTCCTTTACCCAAAGAAGAAACCACACCACCAGTTACGAAGATGTACTTTGTTTCAGCCACGATATTTATAATTTAAATTAGAATTATTTGGGTGCAAAGTTACGACATTTTTGTGAAATGAGCAAAAATATTTCTAATAAAGGGCATAGATTTATGAATTATTTATTACCTTTGTGCCCAAATTTATAAAATTAAGGTATGAAAATAAAATTTGGATTACTCGTTCTTGCGTTCCTTTCGGCTCTGACGCCTGTTTCTGCCCAGCGCAAATTGAAGAAGGTGGCGCCCGGAGAGGCATCGAAGAACAGGTTGGCTGAAATCTATGCTGACTCGCTCTTGATGTGCCGTCAGCGCATCGATTCCATGAAGATGGATTCCGGGGACAGCAGATATGCCCAGCTCTTTACGCCGCTCACCTTCTATCATGGGCCGGCAGCCCGCATGTTGCGACTCAAGCCTCAGGATGGGGTGAAGGATTCGCTCGGAACGATGCTCGACCAGACGCTGATGGAGGTATATCTCAAGCGTCCCGACCTGGTGCGCAATACTGAGTCTCATCTCAAGGAGGTGGGGGCACCGCTGGCTGCGCAGAACAAACCGAAGAAGAATCATCCTGATATCGTAGAGCAGGTGGCTCCGAAGGCGATTGAGGTGGATGCGGCGCCGATGGATATCGTCATCACCCGTCCTAACTTCTGGACCATAGGTGGCGATTATTATCTGCAGTTCCTGCAAAACTATGTTTCTGACAACTGGTATAAGGGTGGTGAGAGCAATTATTCGGTGCTCGGAAGAGTGACGATGTTTGCCAATTACAATAACAAGCAGAAGCTAAAATGGGATAATAAGGTGGAGATGCGCCTGGGTTATCAGACTTCGAAGGGTGATACGGTTCATACGCTGAAGACGAGCGATGATATGATCCGATACACCGGAAAACTCGGTCTGCAGGCTTCCAGGAAGTGGTATTATACCATCCAGCTGATTGGCCAGACTCAGTTTACGCATGGTTACAAGAGTAATGACAAGACGGTTTATTCCGATTTTTTCTCGCCATTCAATCTGAACCTCTCTGTCGGTATGGATTATAATGTAGACTGGTTCAATCACCGCCTGAAGGGTAGTGCTCATCTGGCTCCTCTGGCTTTCAACTGGAAGTATGTGGGCAGAGCGTCGCTGGCTACGCGGTACGGACTGGATGAGGGGAAGCATGGCATGACCGATTACGGTTCTGAGTGTACCTTCGACCTGTCGTGGCAGATAGCGGATAATATCAAGTGGAAGACCCGTCTCTGGGGATACACCACTTACAAGCGTGCTGAAATAGAGTGGGAAAACACCATTACCTTCCAGTTTAACCGCTATATTTCTACCAACATCTTCCTCTATCCGCGTTTCGACGATGGTGTGAAGCGAAAGGATGATGATAGCTATTGGCAGTTTAAGGAATTCATGTCAGTAGGTTTCTCTTATTCATTCTAGATAAGTAGTTGACAATAAACACAATAAAGGCTCGTTCCTGTAGCAGGAGCGAGCCTTTGTTGTATCTGTTAGAATCGGAAGCAAACCTCGGCATCTGCCATGGAATAATTATGCTTTGCGAGTGTCTTGTCGTTGATGAGCGCATACTCGGTAAGGATAGAGATTCGCTTGCCGATGTGGAAGTTCAAACCTGCCTCATACTGGGTTCTCTGCATGTTGCTCTTGCCGTTAGGCTGATACATGTCGTAACGCGCCTTTACGTCGATACGGCTGTTCTTTGGCAGCTGAGCCAATGGGGCGATAACCAATCCATATACACCCTGAGCCTTATCGCCAATCTTCTCGTTCAGGTTGCAATTCTTGGCATCTGCATCATTGAAGTTGTTGATGCTCTTTGCGAATGCCTTTCCTGTGGAGTGGATATATTCGGAGCGAACGGTCCAGCCATCCTGCTTGTATTCGAATGAGAAGGCATAGCGGTTTTGGCTGAGCTTGCGAACGCCAGAGCGTTCCTGAATGTCGGCAGTATAGGAGGCATCATGCTCGTCGGTCCAGGTTCCCTTTCTTGCATAAGAACCGGTCCATCCGAAGGCACCGATGCGCATGCCGCTTACTGGCATTACCCATACACCACCAATCACATTCTTCTGCTGGTCAACGTCCTTGGTATTGGTTCCCTGTCCGTTGAACACACCAATCTGATAGTGCAGCAGGTTTCTGCCATTGGCATTCTTGAGGAAATCACCCTGGAACTGAAGACCGATGTCACGGCCGTTGGATGCGTGTTCTCCGGCACGGTCGCTGAAACCAGCCAGCTTGCTCACGTTCTGTGAATATCCCATGAAGCCCTGGTCAATAGGGTGCATCGGATTCTCGAAGGTGAATGGGTTCTTAAACTGACCGATCTTCACCTTGAAGTATTCATATTTCTGCCACTCAGCAAACAAATCCACCATTCTCGGACTGGAACCGAGGGTAGAGGTGTTGCCGTTGAACTGAATCTGAGTCTTCCAGTAGAAGTCGCCTGCTATGCGACCTTCGAGAGAGAGACGCGCCATACGGATGTTGAATGAGTTGGATTCGGCATCTTTCTGTCCGCTGTACTGATACTGGGTCATTCCATAACCCGACAATTTCACGTTGCTCAACCATGATGGTATTTCGATGGTCTGCTTCTGCTGGGCGCTGGCTGAGACCGAAGCTACAGCCATGAGCGCCAGGATGATACTCTTTTTCATCTTGTTTCTATTTTGATTTCTAGGTTTATCTCTTTTCGAGCAGTACCACGTTCTCTACGTGAGGGGTATGAGGGAACATATCCACCGGCTGTACGGCTGCTACCTTATACTGGGCATCCATCAGCTGCAGGTCGCGTGCCTGGGTAGCTGGGTTGCAGCTTACGTATACGATGCGCTTTGGGGCTGCATTCAGGATGACGTTTATTACGTCTGGGTGCATTCCGGCACGTGGAGGGTCGGTGATGATGACATCAGGACGACCGTGCTGCGCGATGAAATCGTTGGTCAGGATATCCTTCATATCGCCTGCATAGAAGAGGGTGTTCTCGATGTTGTTCACCTGAGAATTCACCTTGGCATCCTCTATGGCCTCTGGCACGTACTCGATACCGATTACCTTCTTTGCCTTGTGAGCCACGAAGTTGGCGATGGTTCCGGTGCCGGTATAGAGGTCGTAAACCAGCTCATCTCCGGTGAGGTTGGCAAACTCGCGAGCCACGCAGTAGAGGTGGTAAGCCTGCTCGGTATTGGTCTGGTAGAAACTCTTAGGACCTACCTTGAACTTCAGGTCTTCCATCAGCTCGAAGATGTGGTCGTTGCCCTTGAAGAGGCTGAGTTCCAGGTCGTTGATGGTATCGTTTCCCTTCTGGTTGTCTACATACATGAGCGATGTAATCTGAGGGAACTTGTCAGCCACCTGCTGCATCAGCTCCAATGCTCTCTGCTCATCGCCCTCCTCATCGTAGTGGAACTGGAAGACGAGCATCCACTCTCCGGTGTTCGAATTACGGATCATCATGTTGCGGAGCAAACCGTGCTGCTCACGCAGGTCGTAGAAGGTATAGTCGTGAGAATCAGCATATTCGAATACGAAGTTGCGGATCTCGTTGCAGAGGTCATCCATCAGCCAGCACTTCTTGATAGGATAAATCTTGTCGAAGGCTCCGGTGATATGGAAACCGATGGCGTTCTGGGCGTGGCGCTCCTTGAGCGATGTTACGGTATCATCCTCTTTCTGAGGGAGCTGAGCCAGTTCCTCGGCGGTGAACCATCGCTTGTTGCTGCATCCGAACTCAATCTTGTTGCGGTACTCCTGAGTCTTCACGCTGCCCATGATAGGGCGGAACTCAGGTAGTTCAATCTTTCCGATGCGGGTGAGCTGGTCTTCCACCTGCTTCTGCTTCGCCTTGATCTGCTCTTCGTAAGGCAGGTTCTGCCATTTGCATCCGCCACAGATGCCGAAGTGCTCGCACATAGGCTCCTGTCGCACCTCGCTCTTCTTGATGAAGCGAACCACCTTGGCTTCGCAATACTTATGTTTCTTCTTTACTACCTGCAAGTCGACAACATCTCCTGGCACACAGAAAGGTACGAAGATGACCTGCTCATCTACGCGTGTGATGCACTTACCCTCGGCTGCTACAGCCTCGATGGTGATGTTCTCTAACAGAGGTAATGGTTTACGTTTTCTTGCCATAATAATGTTTTGTATTTTTTATGGGTGCAAAGATACTGCAATTTTATGAGAAATGCAAGAGTTGTCCCGAATTATTTGCTTTTAAAAGTAAAAAGGTAAAAGGGTAAAGAGTTAAAAAAATGCCGTGGCGATAACAAAAGTAACAAAAGTAACAGGTAACATTCTGTGCTTGTAATGGTGAAAATGTGAATGTGAATGTGAATTTGAAATGTAAGTGAAGAGAACGGACTGTCATGTGTATCCTTTTGTTATGGCTGTTTATTGATGATTTTTGATAATATATATTTTAATTGTACGTACGCGCGTACCTTATTATATTAGAATTAAATGATATTAATATCATTACATGCATTCATTTACATTTCAAATTCACATTCACATTCACATTTTTACATCAGAAGTTACCTGTTACTTTTGTTACTTTTGTTATCGCCCCACAATCCTTTTACCTTTAAATCCTTTTTTACCTTTTTACCTTTTTACCCTTTTACCTTTAAAACTGCGTCCCGACGCAGCCGTTTCTACGTCGCGATGTGTCTGGCGCTGCGTCGGGACGTAGCCATCGCTACGTCGTGACGCAGTTTCGGGCGCATCGGCAGGGAGGTAAAAAACATCAGAATGCAGGCTGCAATCCCGAGAGACGCACTTTCAAATTCGTCACATTTCTTCCTATAGGATTCTGGATTGTTAAATTTCTGCCCGTGTGTGCGTCAACAGTATAAAATGTAATCTCGAGATAGCAAAAAAGCGTATAAAAGTTTGGTAGTATCAAATAAAAATCGTATCTTTGCATTACAATTAATAATTACCAACGTTAAACGGAATAAAATATTATACCTATAACAATTATGAACGAAAAAAGAGTTTATACATTCGGAAACGGAAAAGCAGAAGGCAATGCCCAAATGCGAGAAGTACTTGGTGGTAAAGGTGCAAACCTTGCTGAAATGAACCTGATTGGTGTACCTGTTCCTCCAGGTTTCACCATTACAACAGACACTTGTAATGAATATTATGAAGTGGGTGAGGAAAAGATCAAAGAACTTCTTCAGGACGAAGTGATGGCTGCTGTGGCTCATACTGAGGCATTGATGAACAGCAAGTTCGGTTCTGTAGAGAATCCGCTCCTCGTATCTGTGCGCTCTGGTGCACGTGCATCTATGCCTGGTATGATGGATACCATCCTCAACCTCGGTTTGAATGACGAAGTAGCTGAGGGATTGGTCAAGAAGACCGGTAACCCTCATTTCGTATACGATTCATATCGCCGTTTCGTACAGATGTACGGTGACGTCGTTATGGGATTGAAACCTGTTAACAAGGAAGATATCGACCCATTCGAGGCTATCATCGAAAAGGTGAAGGAAGAGCAGGGCGTTACACTTGACAAGGATCTCTCTGTAGAGTCGCTCAAGAAGCTCGTTGAACTCTTCAAGGCTGCTATCAAGGAGCAGACTGGTCAGGATTTCCCTACCAACCCAATCGATCAGCTCTGGGGTGCTATCTGCGCTGTGTTCCGTTCTTGGATGAACGAGCGCGCTATCCTCTATCGTAAGATGGAAGGTATTCCTGATGAGTGGGGTACTGCCGTATCTGTCATGGCGATGGTATTCGGTAACATGGGCGATACATCTGCTACAGGTGTTTGCTTCTCACGTGACGCTGGTAATGGTGAGAATCTCTTCAATGGTGAGTATCTTATCAACGCACAGGGTGAGGACGTGGTAGCTGGTATCCGTACTCCGCAGCAGATTACAAAGATTGGTTCTCAGCGCTGGGCTGAGCGTGCCGGTATCTCTGAAGAGGAGCGTGCTGCCAAGTATCCTTCTATGGAAGAGGCTATGCCTGAGCTCTATAAGGAACTCGACGCGCTGCAGGATAAGTTGGAGCACCACTATCACGATATGCAGGACATGGAGTTCACCGTACAGGAAGGCAAACTCTGGTTCCTCCAGACCCGTAATGGTAAGCGTACAGGTACAGCTATGGTGAAGATTGCCATGGATCTCCTCCACGAGGGTATGATTGATGAGAAGACTGCTATCCTCCGCTGTGAGCCTCAGAAACTCGATGAGCTTTTGCACCCAGTATTCGATAAGCTGGCTCTCTCTAAAGCTAAGGTCATCACTCAGGGTCTCCCTGCTTCTCCAGGTGCTGCCTGCGGTCAGATCGTATTCCATGCTGACGATGCTCAGGAATGGCATGAGGACGGCAAGAAGGTCATCATGGTTCGTATCGAAACATCTCCTGAAGACCTCGCTGGTATGTCAGCTGCCGAGGGTATCCTTACCGCTCGTGGTGGTATGACTTCTCACGCTGCCGTTGTAGCCCGTGGTATGGGCAAGTGCTGTGTATCAGGCGCCGGCTCTATCAACGTAGATTACAAGACTAAGACTGTAGAGATTGAGGGCGTAGTTTACAAGGAGGGTGATTACATCTCTCTGAACGGTTCTACTGGTCAGGTTTACGCAGGACAGATTGAGACAAAGGCTGCAGAGCTTTCAGGCGACTTCAAGGAGCTGATGGATCTCTGCGACAAGTATACAAAGATGGAAATCCGTACCAATGCGGATACTCCACACGATGCTGAGGTAGCCCGTGCATTCGGTGCCAAGGGTATCGGTCTGACACGTACTGAGCACATGTTCTTCGATGATCAGAAAATTGTAGCTATGCGTGAGATGATTCTGGCAGACTCTGTTGAGGGTCGTGAGAAGGCACTTGCCAAGCTCCTCCCGTATCAGAAGGCTGACTTCTATGGAATCCTCAAGGCAATGGATGGCTGCCACGTGAACATCCGCTTGCTCGATCCACCTCTCCACGAATTCGTACCTCACGATTTGGCTGGTCAGCAGACCATGGCTAAGGAGATGGGCGTAAGCGTAGAGGAAATCAAGAAGCGTGTAAACTCTCTGGCAGAGAACAACCCTATGCTCGGTCATCGCGGTTGCCGTCTTGGTATCACATTCCCAGAGATTACAGCTATGCAGACCCGTGCCATCCTCGGTGCAGCTTGCGAGTTGAAGAAGGAGGGTTACAACCCATGTCCTGAAATCATGGTTCCGCTCATCGGTACCGTTCAGGAGCTCAAGCAGCAGAAGGCTATCATCCTCGCTACTTCTAAGGAAGTATTCGCTGAGTATGGCATAGAGGTAGAATTTGAGATTGGTACCATGATTGAGATTCCTCGTGCTGCCCTTACAGCAGGTCAGATTGCAGAGGAGGCTCAGTACTTCTCATTCGGTACTAACGACTTGACACAGATGACCTTCGGTTATTCTCGTGATGATATCGCTTCCTTCCTCCCTGCCTACATGGAGAAGAAGATCTTGAAGGTTGACCCATTCCAGGTTCTCGACCAGGAGGGTGTTGGTCAGCTTATCAAGATGGCAGTAGAGAATGGTCGTGCTACCCGTCCTAACCTCCGCACAGGTATCTGCGGTGAGCATGGTGGTGAGCCTTCATCAGTTAAGTTCTGTGCTAAGGTCGGTATGAACTACGCTTCATGCTCTCCATTCCGCGTGCCAATCGCCAGACTTGCTGCGGCTCAGGGAGCGCTCGAGGAGTAAATCCTCTTCTGAAGAAGAAAGTACGATTAATAGATTAGATAATTGGAGGGAAGTGTTTCAAGAGGAAGCACTTTCCTCCTTTTTCGTTTCTTTTAGGTTAAAAATCAGAAGAAAAGTATTAAATCATTTGCAGATTACATTTATTTTCCGTAATTTTGTCGGAAAATAGAGAAATATGGAAGGATTGGTAATGATTTATGCGACTATTACGGTCGTTGCTGGTGCCATGGCACTATGGCTTCATACGAAATGGGGCAAGAAATTCTTAGAGAATCTCTAATGGTTGGTATTGCTGCAGAATCCTCTGTGCCCTGAATAATGTTCACGCATGCTCTGAAATAGACAGGCACCAGATGCTCCCGGCACGCCCTGAAAGGGCAGAAGCTCCTAGCCCAGGGCAACGCCCTGGGTAATATTGAGTTGTAGCCCTGCGCCCTGTAAGTACCATCTCTATATCATACCCAGGGTGTTACCCTGGGCTAGGAGCTTCTGCCCTTTCAGGGCGTGTGGAGCTACCTGCGTAATTTAGTAAATAATATAAAGGCTTCAAAAATGAATACATTGGCTTTAACTTTTGCAATATGCTTGGTTCCTGCAACTGCATTTTTGATTTGGCTCTTTACTCCTTGGGGAAAGAAATGGTCGAAGGAATTGTAGTGATGAAGAAGATAAAATATATATTATGCGCTTGCCTGATGATGGCAAGCTTGGGCATGGAAGCCAAGTCGATGAAAGACTTGCTGGTTTCGATGCCCGATTCTGTTGTGCCTTATCTCAACCACAATCTGCGGTTGGAATTTGCTGAGCTGCAGGAGATGGGAGTGAAGGCGGAAGTGAAGAATCTTTTAGGCGAAACGAGTGTGATGGATACGCTGACTGCCGATTTCGCCCAGTTGAGAACGAGTAAGAGCACTACTTTGCAGATGAAGAAACTGCCATCGGCTGATGGCGATTCGCTGCTTTGCGTGGTGAAGACTTTTGCCGGAGTAGAGAAGGAGAGTGAACTCTATCTCTTTAATCAGGATTGGCAAGAGCAGGATGCCAGCAGAATTTTCGATGGGAAATCTTTGCAGCAACTGGCTTCCGGACTTGTTGCCAAACCCGATACGATGAGCGAGGCTAAGTTTGAGGAACTCAAGGGGAAAATTGAACTCAAAATCGTGAGTGCTCTGCTCCTGCAACATGAAAACAGCCTCGTAGTGCGCTTGGCTTTGCCTTTCGTGTCTGCTGACGATAAGAAGGCTGTAAATGCAATAAAAGTGCAAAGAAAATTTAACTGGAATGGTAAAACTTTTAAGGAGAGTTAAATTCTTGAAGTTTTTTGCTATAAACTATTGTAGGTTACAAGATTATTTGTACCTTTGCATCGTGTTTTTCATGGTATTAGATTATTAAGGTTAATAAAAGATTGGTTGTCGTGAGACAATCAATTTTTTTTTGTCCCTATCTGAAGGCATCCTTCCCCTTGTCTTCCCCTTCGGCTCGAGGCCGTCGGTTCAGACCGCAGGGGGATGTTTAGAAGACAATCATTCCGATGATACCGCAGATGAAAAGCAGCAGGATAGGGTTGGTCTTTCTGAATTTTGTGAAGTAGAAAGCAGCCAGAAACAGCACGATGCTTGCTCCGAAGACAAACGGATTATCGGTTGGTGATCCGAAGTTCTCCTTATTCATCAGGAGTACGGCGGCTGCAGCTATCAGTCCGATGATGGCAGGGCGGAGTCCCGCAAAGATATCCTTTACGATTTTAGAATCCTTGTGCGTAATCAGATAGCGGCTGATGAGAATCATGATGATGAATGGCAGCCACATGATGGAGAGCGAAGCCAATATTGAACCCAGCCAGGCTGCCCAGATAGGATAGCCATCGTGCAGACAGGCGGTATAACCTACGTAGGTGGCACAGTTGATGCCGATAGGTCCCGGTGTAGACTGGCTGATAGCCACAATATCCGTAAACTCGGCATTGGTAAGCCAATGGTTCTTCACTACCGTCTCGTTGTGGATGAGCGAAAGCATCGCATATCCGCCACCAAAATTAAATGTACCAATCTTGGTAAATATCAGAAATAACTTGAGGAATAACATATCTTTTCTGTAAACTGTAAACTATTAACTTTTAACTATAAACTTTCCATAGAGCCAGCCGAGCACACCGGCAGCTATGATGATGTAGATAGGAGAGACGCCGAAAGCTGCAATCAGCAGACAGCAAACCACGGGAATCCAGATGTTGTAGCGGTTGATGTTTGCCGTCTTTGCCATCTTGAAGCAAGGCGCAGCGATGAGCGCTACCACGGCAGGGCGCACACCCATGAAGAACTTGCCCACCCAATAATTGTCCTTGAAATGCTGGAAGAACATGGCGATGATGAGAATGGCGATGATAGAAGGCAGGGCTATGCCAATGGCACCCACAATGCCTCCCCAGACTCCCTTCAGCTTATAGCCGATATGACTCGCCATGTCGATGGCGAAGATGCCTGGAGTGGTCTGCGCCACTACCATGATATCCATGAACTCCTGCTTGTCCATCCACTTGTTCTTGTCAACAAATTCCTGTTCCATGATCGGTATCATGGCGTAGCCTCCACCTAGCGTGAAAGCCCCGATTTTATTGCACGTGAGGAAAAATTTTACTAACATATCTGTTGTTTCTATATTACTTTTCTCTTATATCTGTTGAAATCGGCTGCAAAAATACACATTATTTGTTAAATATGCTAGCTTTCATGCGGATAATTTTCAAAATCGTGTGCTTTTTACCCGAAAATTTGTATCTTTGCAGCTAATATTTTATAATAAAAAGACATTAAACTATGAATCTGAAAGTACGCCTAGCAGTGATGAACTTCCTGGAGTTTGCAGTTTGGGGAGCTTATCTCACGTCTATGGGCAACTATCTCGGCAAGGCTGGGATGGGTGCCGAGATTTCCTGGTTCTATACCATTCAGGGAATCGTATCTATTTTTATGCCTACATTGATGGGTATTGTGGCAGATAAGTATATCCAGCCACAACGTCTCTTGGGCTATTGTCACCTTTTGGCAGGAGCAGCCATGATTGGTCTGTTCGGTATGGGACAGGCTAGTCAGACTCCTAATGAGGCAATGTTTATTGCCGTTTACACCTTCAGCGTGGCTTTCTATATGCCTACATTGGCATTGTCAAATACTTCGGCATTCAGTATATTGAAGAGCAACGGGCTTGACACCGTGAAGGCTTTTCCGCCAATCCGCGTGTTCGGCACCGTGGGCTTCATCCTCACGATGTGGATTGTGAACTGTGCTACCTGGGACAACGGTTCATTCTCGTTCCTGTTGAGCGAGAACGCCCATAAGTTCCAGTATACCCATTATCAGTTCCTGGTATCGGGTGTGCTCAGCATCCTTCTCTTCCTCTATTGCTTCTCTTTGCCTAGCTGTCCTATCGTGAAGAAAGAGACAAAGAGCTGGGTAGAGACATGGGGTTTCGATGCCTTCAAACTCTTCAAGAGCCGTGAGATGGCGATGTTCTTCATCTTCTCTTGCATGCTCGGTATGAGTCTGCAGGTAACCAATGGCTATGCCACTCCGTTCATTACCAGTTTCAAGGGCGATCCTGCGATGCTCGATACTTTTGCAGCTAACAATGCTACGCTCCTGGTATCCATCTCTCAGGTGGCCGAGGCGCTCTGCATCCTTCTCATTCCGTTCTTCCTGAAGCGTTATGGCATCAAGGTTGTGATGCTCATCGCCATGATGGCATGGGTTTTGCGATTCGGTTTCTTCGGATTGGGCAATCCTGCATTCCCGGGTGTTACCTTCTTCATCCTTTCATGCATCGTTTACGGTGTAGCCTTCGACTTCTTCAATGTGTCGGGCGGTCTGTTTGTAGACCAGAAATGTGATGTGAAGGTAAGAGCATCGGCTCAGGGACTGTTCATGCTGATGACCAACGGTCTGGGAGCATCTATCGGAACCATTCTCGCAGGTATGGTCATCAACCATTACTGCCACTGGACAGATGATGGTTACCTGATGGGTGACTGGAAAACCTGCTGGTTCATCTTTGCCGGTTATGCGCTCGTGGTAGCAGTAGCCTTTGCTGTCCTTTTCCGTCCGAAGAAAGAACAGAAATAAGGAAGAAAAAGTGTCATACTCAACGCGAGAGTAAAAACAGAATGTTACGTAAGAATATAAATAAATTTAAATAAAGAAAGGGTACATAATGATGTTGTACAAACTTAAACTCGCTGCCTGCTTTGGCATTCCGGAAGCTTCCGGGACATGTATTATTAGTTTGGTAGACGAATCCGAAAAAAGAGCTTTGTCTATTATGACTAATGAATATGTAGCAGAGCAGCTGAAGGCATGTAATTCGAAAACTTCTGATTTTGAAAATGATGTGGTCTCTGTACTTTGGACACTATTTGACAGGCTCAATGTAGACGATTTCTATCTCGAATTCGATGCTACGCCAGAGAGGGGAGTATTTGCTACTCTTGTGAATAAAATCACAAATGAACGTATGAGCATCAAGACTGACCAGGCTGTGTTGTTGTCTGTGGCTGCGGATATAGAAATGTATACAACAGAGCTGGTTATAAAGGAAATTTCTACTCCTTTTAATAAAAATGATATGAGTTCGGCTTCTTGTGCGGTACCTATTTCGGCTTTGCCAGACCAGATGCTCGAAAAAGCATTGGATTGTGCCATTAATGAAGAAGATTACGAAACAGCCTCAGCCATTCGCGATGAGATAGAGCGCCGCAAAGGCAAAAAAAGTGAATAATTAAAGGATATTCTTACGGAATAACAGAAAATTAAGAAGAAAAAGTAACAATAAGAGGAAATGAAAGAAGTTAGATTTTTCTATGTGCCAGATGCGGCTACACAGACAGAACTGCCTCAGGAAGAGGCTACTCATGCACTCAGGGTTTTGCGTATCCAGGCGGGGGACGAATTGTTCCTGATGGATGGCAAGGGGGTGTTCTACCGTGCAGAAGTTTCGCTGGCTACCAACAAACGGTGCATCTATGAGGTGAAGGAGGTTATGCCGCAGCAGCCTGCCTGGCGCGGACACATTCACCTGGCCATCGCCCCAACAAAGATGATGGACCGCATTGAATGGATGGCAGAGAAGGCTACGGAAATCGGCTTCGATGAAATCTCTTTCCTCAACTGCAAGTTCTCTGAACGCAAGGTCATCCGCATAGACCGCATAGACAAGATTGTGGTTTCTGCCGTCAAGCAGAGCCACAAGGCTTGGAAACCTGTGGTCAACGAACTGCAGAGCTTTAAAGATTTTATTACTACGCCCCGCAATGGCAGAAAGTTTATCTGCCATTGCTATGAGGAGATAGCAAAGAAAGACTTTTTTGCCGAGATTTCCAAGTCATGCCCAGCTGATGATTCTGCCGGAGCAGCCCAGGAGGGTGCCGATGACATCACCGTGCTGGTAGGACCTGAGGGCGATTTCTCTATCGATGAGGTGAGACTGGCTCTGGAAAACGGATATGAGAGTGTTTCGCTTGGCACCAGTCGCCTCCGTACGGAAACAGCAGGATTGGTGGCTGTCAACATGTGCCATCTGGCAAGAGCTTTATAATATTTACTAGTGTGATGAAAAGATTGTATAAGAGTTTGATGTTCATGTGCTTGGCAGTCGTATTGGGATTGCTGAGCTCATGCTCGGGCACTGACTATCTCAATGCCATTCCAAAGAAAAGTACTGCGCTCATCTCTGTTGATATGCAGCAGATGGCATCCGGCAAAAGCGATGAAGACAAGGCGGGAATGCTCAAGTCTCTGTTGCACGTTGAAGATGCATCGAAGTGTGGCATCGACATCTCTGAGAAGATATTCCTCTTTGAGAGTGCTGATGGCAACCTCGGACTTTGTGCCAAGGTGAGTGATGAGGGCGATGTGGAAGACTGGCTTGCTTCGCTTGCCAAACAGCATATCGCTACAGAGGTGAAGGAGCGTAAAGGCTTTCATTTCTCTGTATTGAAAAATTCGTGGCTGGTCGGCTTTTCTGATCAGGCACTCCTCGTTATGGGACCGGTTGTAGCCGATGCGCAGGCCCAACTCCAGCAGCAGATGGTGAAATATCTGAAGGCTGATGAGGACGAAGGTATTACCGCATCGCCTATGTTCGAGCGACTGGAAAACATCACTTCGCCTATGGCTATGGTGGCTCAGGCTCAGGCGCTGCCGGAGAAGTTCGTAGCTCCATTTACCCTTGGTACTCCTAAAGATACCGACCCTTCGCAGGTAGTGATTGCTGCTGAGATGGACGTGAAAGACGGTATCCTGCAGGTGAAGGGAGAAACCTTCTCCTTTAATAAAGAAATAGATGAGGCTCTGAAGAAGGCGGCTCAAACCTATCGTCCGATTAAAGGCAGCTACGTTAAGTCGATGCCTGCTGATGCCCTGGCGGGTATCTTCATGAACGTAAAGGGCGAGCAGTTCCTGCCGATGATGCAGAGCAACCGTAGCCTTCAGACCCTCCTGATGGGTATCAACCAGGCCATCGACATGGATAATATCATCCGTAGTGTGGATGGGGATATGGCTATCGTGATGCCTTCGCTTACAGATAACAATATGCAGATGACGATGGCTGCTAAACTGTCGCATGCCAAGTGGCTGGGCGATGTTGATTATTGGAAAACTTCATGTCCGGCTGGTGCGAAGATAGCCAATTGGGGCAAGAATGCTTACTTCTATACCGACGGCAAGACCTCGTTCTATTTCGGTGTGACGGATGACAAGCAGTTCTTTAGCGGTAGCGACCAGCTGATGGCGCAATATGCCGTGAAACCAAGTAATCATCCGATAGATGCAAAGATTCAGAAACTCATCGTAGGTCAGAAACTGGCAATGGTCATCAATCTAGCCAAGAGTTCTGATAGTGACGGCTCGGGCAAGGATGATGCCATCTCAACCGTAACCGGTCTGCTCACCCCAGTCTTCGGAAATCTTACTTCGGTGGTCTATACTTTAAAGGTAAAAAGGTAAAAGGGTAAAAAGGTAAAAAGGTAAAAGGGTAAAAAGGTAAAAAAGACCTTATCCCCCTTGAGCCCCCGTTCCTAGCGATTCCATCGCTAGTCCCCCCAAGTCCTAATTTTAAAGGGAAAAAAGATAAAACATTAAATAAAAGAACAAAGTGGAAAAGATTCAGCTTCATTCCGTTCTCCCGCAGGTTTTTGCCCAGCGCAACGACCTGGATTCGGAGATATGGAAGCAGGATGTTACCTTCGAGAAAGGTCATCTTTATCTTATCGAGGCAGAGAGTGGCAGCGGAAAGAGTACTTTCTGCAGCTATGTGCTCGGCTATCGTCACGACTACAGCGGAAGCGTGATGTTCGACAATGATGTTACCGCCAACTATAAGGTGAAAGACTGGGTAGAGATGCGCAAGCGTCACATCAGCCATCTCTTTCAGGAACTCCGTCTCTTCCCTGAGCTTACTGCCCTGGAGAATGTAGAAATTAAGAACAAAATAACCGGATTCAAGACGCGTGAGCAGATTCTTAAATGGTTTGATATGCTCGGTATTGCTGATAAGGTAGATGCCAAAATCGGCAGAATGTCGTTCGGACAGCAGCAGCGTGTGGCAATGATGCGTGCGCTCTGTCAGCCTTTTGACTTCATTCTGGCTGATGAGCCTATCAGTCACCTCGACGACAACAATTCGCGCATCATGGCAGATATCATGATGACCGAAGCGAAGGAGCAGGGGGCTGGCGTCATCGTAACCAGTATCGGTAAGCACATGGACTTAAACTATGAACATATATTTAGATTATGAATTTGGTTTGGAAATTATTGCGTCAGCATATCAGCATACCTCAGTTTGCGGGCTTTGCCTTCGCCAACCTCTTCGGTATGCTCATCGTTCTTTTCGGCTTCCAATTTTATAAAGACGTGCTGCCTGTCTTCACTCAGCAAGACAGTTTCATGAAAGCCGACTACCTCATCATGAGCAAGAAGATAGGTATGGGAAATACCATCAGCGGCCGTTCCAATACCTTCTCGGGTTCTGAAATAGATGAAATCGGCGACCAGAAGTTTGTAAAGAAGATAGGAAAATTCACCTCTACAGAATATAAAGTAGATGCCCAGATGGGGGTAAACGGCGTGAACGTTCTGAATAGCGAACTCTTCTTCGAGAGTGTGCCTGACGGTTTTGTTGATGTGCCGCTCAAGGACTGGAAATATACGCCGGGAACTCAGGAGGTGCCAATCATCCTCCCGCGTACCTATATTAATATGTATAACTTCGGTTTCGCCCAGAGTCATTCGCTCCCTAAAATCAGCGATGGACTGATGGGCATGATCGATTTCAATATCCAGATTCAGGCTGGTGGCAAGAAAGAGCAGTTCAAGGGAAAGGTAATCGGTTTCTCTTCGCGACTCAACACCATCCTCGTTCCACAGGCTTTCATGGACTGGAGCAACCAGGAATTCGCTCCAAACCAGAAGAGCGATCCTAACCGTCTCATCGTAGAGGTAGGAAACCCGGGAGACGAGAACATCACCAAATACCTGGATGATAACGGTTATGAGGTAGAGACAGACAAGCTGGATGCTGAGAAAACTACCTATTTCCTCCGCATGATGGTATCGATGGTGATGATTATCGGTTTGGTTATCTCAGTCTTGAGCTTCTACATTCTGATGCTCAGCATCTATCTGCTGGTACAGAAGAACTCTTCTAAGTTAGAGAATCTTCTTCTGATAGGTTACAGTCCGAACAATGTAGCAAAGCCATATCAGGTGCTCACCATCGCGCTGAACATCGTGGTACTCATCATCGCGTGGATCATCCTCTTCTTCCTCCGCGATTACTACATGAACTTCATCGAAACCCTCTTCCCTGATATCGACGAGGGCACCATGCTCCCAGCCATCGCCCTAGGTCTGCTCCTGTTCCTGATCGTTTCTATCCTGAACATCGTAGCCATCCGTCGCAAGGTAATGAGCATCTGGCAGCGAAAGGAGTAAGAGAGCCTAGCCTCCGTTCCAGGCGATTCCATCGCCTGTCATAAAAGCTCAGTCCCCCGCTTTTACCCCCGAAAAAACTATAAGCAAACCCCCGTTATAAATAACAAATTAAAGGAAATCTGCGTTATTTGCTTAACGCAGATTTTTTTTATGTTATAAAACACATTTTTTCATGCTTTTGTAACAAATAAAAGCAATTTTTTTATTACTTTTGCAACCGATAACAATATAAGAGGGGGTCATATCCCCAAGTTTTAATAATTTTATATAATAAAAGGTATGCAGAAAAGATTGCATTTATTAGTGGCTTTGCTGGCCTTTATGGTATCCACAGCAATGGCGCAGATAACTACATCTAGCGTTAGTGGTAAAATTACAGCTAATGGCGAAGATGTCATTGGCGCAACAATCAAGGCTGTTCACCAACCTTCTGGTACAGTCTATCGTGCAGTGACCAACATGGATGGTCGTTATTCTATTCAGGGTATGCGCCCGGGTGGACCTTATGTTCTGGAAGTAACCTACGTGGGTTACAAAAACAAGCAGGTAAAGGGCATTTCTCTTTCTCTTGGTCAGAATACAGTCTTGAACGAGACTTTGGCTGAGGATGCAGCTCAGTTGGAAGACGTGGTAGTTGTAGCCAATCGTAACAACAACATGCGCACCGATCGTGCTGGTGCTACAACAAGTATCAATGCCGACCAAATCGAGGCTGTTCCTACCGTATCTCGTAGCATGAACGACCTCTTGAAGTTGACTCCTCAGGGTGCCAACGTTGGTAGCGGTTTCTCTGTAGGTGGTGGTAACTACCGTCAGTCTTACGTTACTGTCGATGGTGCTGCGTTCAACAATGCCTTCGGTATTGGTGGTAACCTGCCTGGTAACGGATCTCCAATCTCTCTCGATGCATTGGATCAGATTTCTGTATCTTCTTCTCCATACGATGTTCGTTTGAGCGGATTTACAGGCGGTGCTATCAGCGCCGTGACCAAGAGCGGTACCAATGACTTCAAGGGTACAGCTTATATGTACACTACCAACTCTCACTTGCGTGGTAACAAGGTAAGCGATTATGAGTTGAATCGTCTCCAGTCTCACTCTACTACATGGGGTGCCAGCTTCGGTGGTCCTATCATCAAGGATAAGTTGTTCTTCTTCGCCAATGGTGAGTATCAGAGCAACATCTCTGCCGGTCCTTCTGGTACAGCTCGTGTGAATGCTACAGATGCGTGGTCTCCAGCATCTGGTACAGTTCATCGCCCATTGCAGAGCGATATGGATGATATGCTCAGTTTCCTCAATAAGACCTATGGTTACAACCCTGGTCGTTATCAGGGATATTCTCTTGATACCCCTTCTTATAAGTTTCTGGCTCGTATCGACTGGAACATCAATGAGAACAACAAGTTGAACTTCCGTTTCTCTAAGAGTCACGATAAGGATTCTAATTCTCCTTCTAGCTCTACAACACCATTAAAAGATAGTTACATTTATCCAGGTGGAAACTCTGATGGCGTATCTATCACTGGTGGTAAATCCCAGTCTGGTCGTACAGCTAATTCTGGTTTGTATTTTGAGAGTTCCCGTTATTATCAGGAGAAGAACTTTACCTCTTTGGCTGCAGAGTGGAACTCAAAGTGGGGTAGCGTAAACAATGTGCTTCGTGCGACTTACTCTTATCAGGATGAGCCACGTTCATATGTGGGTGACATGTTCCCTACGGTTGATATCTTGAAGGATGGGGCTTATTATATGGGATTTGGTCCAGACCCATTCACAGAGGGTAACCTTCGTCAAGTGAAGACATTCGTTGCTACCGATGAGGCTTCCTGGTCTGCGGGAATACAAAATATTACAGCTGGTCTTCAATACGAAGTAAATGATATTACCAATGGATTCGGTCAAGCTTGTGCTGGTTATTACGTATATAGTTCTATGGAAGACTTCAAGGCCGGTGGTAAGCCTGCAGCTTATGGAATTACATTCCCAATGGATGGCAGTGACCAGTTCAAGTCTAAGATGAAATACAATCAGTTCTCTGCTTATATTCAGGATCAGGTAAACTTCTCTGAGCGTTTTCGCTTGACTGGTGGCTTACGTTTTGAATTACCTATCTATCCAGCTCTTAAGAATAATTACAACAAGGCTTTTGCTGCCATCAAGTTTAAGCAAAACGATGGATCAGAGCAAAGCTATGCCACCGATCAGTTGCCTGATGCTTCATTGACTGTATCTCCACGTGTAGGTTTCAACTGGGACATCCTTGGTAACCATAAGATCGTTCTTCGTGGTGGTACTGGTTATTTTATCGGTCGTTTGCCTAATGTATGGTTAGTTTCTTCTGTTGGTAATGCTGGTTGTGGTCAGTACACATATTTTTATAATACGGTTTCTGACCCTAAAAAGGGACCTAACCCTTCTTTCGGTGAACCTACTTTCAACCCTTCTCGTGATGAGCAGTTGAAACAGCTTACAATCAGCCAGTTGACTACTACGCCAGCTCCTCAAAATCCAACCATTATCGACAAGGATTTGAAGATGAACGCTACATGGAAATCTTCTTTGGCTGTTGACGTAAAGTTACCTTACGACATCGATTTCTCGTTGGAGGGTATCTATAGCCGTGAGTTTAATCCTGCTATCGTAGTCAACAAGGGTTACTGTTATGAAGGCGAAAAAAACATTAAGCTTGCCCCTGGTGACACTCGTCGCTACTACTCATTGAGTGCAAGTGGCAATAAGGATAATAAGTATCAGAATGCTTATATGATTACCAATGCTGGTCATAAAGCATACTATTACTCAATTACTGCATCTTTGGCTAAGAAGTTTGCCTTCGGTTTGAACCTCTCTGCATCTTATACCTATTCAAAGGCTAGATCTTATAGTGATGGTGTGGGCGATCAGGTTAACTCAGCATACTATAACAACCGTTACTCTGTAAATGGTAACAACGAGATGGAGTTGGGTTATGGTACATACGTGGCTCCTAACCGTTTGCTTATCTCTGCTTCCTACAAGAAGGATTATGCAAAGCATTTCGGTTCTGAGGTAGGTTTGATTTATGAAGGCATGAACATCGGTTATGCTGATGGTTACAGCTGCACACGCTATTCTTATAACTTGGGTACAAATGTTGTTAATGATTATGGTTCTAATGCCCTGATGTATGTGCCAGAGTCTCGTGAGGCTCTCAATGACTGGAATTTCATGGATGTTACTAATTCCAAGACAGGTGAGGTTACATATACTGCAGATGCACAGCGTGATGATTTCTGGAATTATATCAACCAGGATTCTTACTTGAAGAACCGCAAGGGACAATATGCTGAGCGTGGTGGTGCAGTTATGCCTTGGCATCATCAGTTGGACTTCAAGTTCAACCAGAACTTCTATCTCAATGTGGGTGGTCAGAAGAATACGCTTCAGTTTGGTGTAGATATCAAGAATTTGGCCAACTTGCTCAATAGTAGCTGGGGACTCTACAAGAGTGTTAAGAATACTTCTGCCTTGAAGTGGTCTGCTGAGTATAAGGATAAGGACACAGGTGTTGTAACTCCTGCTCATTTCAATTTCCAAAAGGATGGTAAGAATGTATTGAGCAAGACTTACACTAACTTGACAAGCTTCAACTCTACCTATTCTATCCAGTTCTCTATCCGTTACATTTTCAATTAATGGGTGAGTTCTGGGAATCAGAATCTGTGTAGACTATCGTACTATACATTAGTATAATATCATTCCGATGCACTTCTCTTTCTCGAGGGAAGTGCATCTTTTTTTTCGTTTATTTGCATCTTTTTGGTATATTCTATCATTTTTCTCTGTTTTTTGCTTGTTGTTTCAAAAATAATGTTTATATTTGCAACATATTTGTTTATAAGAGTGAATGCACACGGTACGAGGTGCGCGGTTCTCTCTTTATTTATTCACAAAAGAATTTAAACAACATGCAGAAAAGATTGCAACTACTTCTGGCTTTGCTCATCCTGACGGTGAACGCTGCCATGGCTCAGATTACCACTTCGGGCATTAGTGGTAAAATTTCTTCCAATGGCGAAACCGTTATTGGGGCAACAGTTACTGCTACACACCAGCCATCTGGTACTGTGTATCGTGCTGTAACAAATGTAGATGGTCGCTATACCATTCAGGGTATGCGTCCAGGTGGTCCTTACAAGGTAAGTATCTCTTATATCGGATACAAGGACAAGGTTTTCAACAATGTCAGTTTGAACTTGGGTGAAAGCCAAAATCTCTCTTGCTCTCTTCAGGAAGATGCCAAGCAGCTTCAGGAAGTGGTGGTTTCCGGCAAGGCGGGTCTCGCTGCTTCCCGTACAGGTGCTGCCACCAGTATGAATGCCGAGCAGATCAACAATATGCCTAGTATCACCCACGGTATTGCCGATGTGGCTCGCTTGAACCCTCAGCTCATGGTTACAAATTCGGGTAACATGTCGTTTGCCGGTACCAACAACCGATACAACAACTTCATGATTGATGGTGCGGCTAACAACGACGTGTTCGGTCTGGCTTCCAGCGGTAACAACGGCGGTCTGGCGGGTGCTCAGCCTGTATCTATGGAGACCATCGAGCAGATTCAGGTATCTGTAGCTCCTTTCGATGTGCGACAGAGCGGTTTCACCGGTGGTGCCATCAATGCCATCACCAAGAGCGGTACCAACAAGTTCCACGGTTCTGCCTATTACTATGGCTACAACCAGGACCTCATCGGTACCAAGTATCCTTATCTGGATGGAACGGGTTATGCGCCTAAGTATCAGAAGCAGACTCAGTACAACATGGGTGTCACTCTGGGTGGACCTATCATCAAGAACAAACTCTTCTTCTTCGCCAACTACGAGCGTACCAACAAGGAATATCCTAACCTCTATGGCGTGGATTCCGGCAACTCGAAGGTGAATACCGAGCAGGCGAAGGACATCATGAATATGTTGCAGAAGATGGCTGAGAAGCAGGGCGTGGCATTCAATGATTACTTCAGCAACCAGGATATCTACACCAAGAGCGATAAGGCGGGCTTGAAACTCGACTGGAACATCAACGAGTTCAACAAGTTTGCCATCCGCTGGAGTCTCGTCAAGGCTGAGCAGTTGAGTGGCGGCGGTAGTGCATCCAGCCTGAACACCTATGCCTACAGCTATCCGTTCAAGAGCAATACCAACTCTTTCATCGCTGAGCTTCAGAGCCGTATCTCTCCAAACGTGAGCAATGAGGCCCGTGTCAGCTTCGTAAGAGTGCGCGATAGCCGTGATATCAAGGCCAACCTCCCTATGATTTCCATCACAGGTGTGGGCAGCGGAACGGTGAACATCGGTACAGAACGTAACTCTCAGGCTAACTACCTAAACCAGGATATCTGGACCATTGAGGACAACCTGACTTGGCTCCATGGCAACCATACCTTCATCTTCGGTACCCACAACGAGTTCTACCATTTCAAGAATATGTACATCTCTGATAAGTTCGGTTCTTATACCTTCAAGGGTTATGACAACTTCAAGGCTTATTACGATGATTACATGGCTGGAACATTGGATCCTAACAAGGCTTACATGAACCAGTATCTATATGGACAGGCTAATACAAGTGTAACTGGCGACCCTAATTGGGCTTCTGAGTTCTCATCCGGTCAGTTCGGTTTCTATGCGCAGGATAAGTGGAATGCCAGCAACAATTTCACTCTTACCTATGGTCTCCGTCTGGATATTCCTGTGTTCTTCGATACTCCGATGGAGAATGCCGAGTTTAACGCCTTGTCAGAGAAGATGGGTTGGGGCATGAAGACCAATGATAAGCTCAACTTCTCTCCTATGGTATCTCCTCGTGTGGGATTCCGTTGGGACATCAATAACGACCGTAAGTTCATCCTCCGTGGTGGTGCAGGTGTCTTCACCGGTCGCATCCCATTCGTTTGGGTAAGCAACAACTTCTCAGGCACAGGTCTGCAGCTTTCTTCATACGATAGCAACAGCTCTTCTACCAAGGGCTTGGAGCTTATCCTCGACCCAAGCAAGCAGAACGCCAATGCCGATAAGATGAAGGTGACCGCCGGTAACCAGAATATTGCCGTTTGCAGCAAGAACTTCAAGTTTGCCCAGAACCTCCGTCTTAACCTCGGTTTCGACTTTGAACTGTTGGGCATCGACTGGACTGCTGAGGCCATCTACTCAAAGACATTGAATGATATTCTCTATAAGAACCTGGCTCAGGAGCAGAGTGGTGAAACCTACTCTCAGAAGTATGGTTACGAGTGGGACAACCGTCCGCTCTATCAGAGCGTAGTGAAGGGTACTCCTATCGCAGGTGTCTATGCCTTGGGCAATACATCGAAGGGTCATACCATCAACCTCTCTCTGAAGGCAGAGAAGCATTTCGACTTCGGTCTCGACCTGATGGCAAGTTACACCTGGACCCGCTCTCGCAGTGCTGCCAATGGCGGTTCTTCTGTGGCTAAGAGTTCTTGGACTTACCAGTATACTCATCGCGACTGCAACGACTTGGAGGTGGGTAACTCTGCCTACAACGTGCCTCACCGCATCCAGGCATCTGCTTACTACCACATCGACTATGGTCATCAGAAGCAATGGAAGACAACTCTGGGTGTCATCTACCAGGCTAAGAGCGGTTCACCTTACACCTATTATTATTATGGTGATGTGAACGAGGATGGTTCCAGGGGTAATGACCTGTTCTTCATCCCAACCGATGCACAGATTGACAAGATGCGTTTCGAGGAAACCAAGTATAACAACAATACCTTCACCAAGCGCATGTTTGGCGAAAACCATGGCGATAAGCTCACCGAGGAGATGCAGCGTGAGATGTTGAAGAAGTGGATTGCAGAGGATTCTTACCTCAGCAAGCACCGTGGCGAGTACTACGAGCGTTATGCTGATAACCTGCCATTCGAGCATCATTTCGATGTTCACTTCGGTCAGAAGTACAGCTTCAAGGTAGCTGGTCAGATTAACTCCATCGAGTTGACCTTCGATATCCTCAACGTGGGCAACCTCTTGAACAAGGATTGGGGTCATACCTATGGTGATGGCTTCGGCACCTACTATTCTCCTGTTAACTATCAGGGTGGTGGTGTTTACCAGTTTACCGGTGCTTATGCTTACAAGAGCTATAGCGATTACTACAGCCGCTGGCGTGGTCAGGTTGGTTTGAAGTATACATTCTAAGGTATATACGAATCGAGATTAACAAAGATTTTGTATAAACAATAAAAGGGTATGTAGAAAGTTTAGATAATAGTTGGCGCATAACAGTTGACTAACGCATGCACAACAGGTGTTGTGCATGCGCATATCAGCTGTTATGCAAGCGCACAACAGCTGTTGTGCGACCGGAGATACTAACTGTCTCAAAAACTTATGTTGTATTTTCTAACAACATATATTATCTTTTCAGACAACATATCATTAATATAAAAAGAGGGTGAATCATAAGTAAATGATTCACCCTCTTTATGGTTTTATAAGAACAAGTCTTTCTTTGGCATGTTTGCCATATATTTCTTTCTCAGTTTCTCGAAGAAAGCCATTGTATCGTTAGAGAAGCCGTGGCCCTTCCAGGTGGATGTGTTCGTGATGAGAATCCAGCATTGGTTATCCGGATATTTCAGGACGATGGCTGATGTGCCTGCCAGCGAACCGGTACGAATCCATGGTTTGTTGCTCTTTGGCGTATAGTTCCAACCGATAGAGTATTGGTGGTCGGCTTGCTCGCGCGTCATAAACTCGATGCTCTTCTTGCTGAGGATATCCTTGACATGTGGCAAACCATCGATGCTGGCAATAAAGCGACTCAACTCTGCTGCCGAACCACACCAGGCACCAGCACCTGAGAGGCGAGGAAGGTCGGTATCACCATAGCATTTCTCTACCAGTCTGCCGCTGTTGTTGTATTCGTATACCGGGATACTTCCTCCATGCATGTAGTATTTCGTTTCGTTAGGTCTGCGGTCTTTTAAGTAAGTGCCCGCAATATGCATGTCGTAGCAGCCGGCAGGGCGGAGCACATACTTCTGCATGAAGTTTTCGTATTTCATTCCGCTCTTCTTTTCTATAATCATGGAGAGAATCATGTAGCCCAGATTGCTGTAGCATTTGCCTTCGCCCGGAGTATAACCCAAGTGGCGCTTCAAGAGAATCTTGAGCAGGGTAGGGTGATCAGGTGGCGTTTTGAGATGGTTCTGCATCATGATGTAGCGGGTGGAAGATACAGGGTCACCGGCATAGTTATTGAAACCTGCCTGATGGCGCAGCAACTGTTCTACGGTGATGTCGTAATATCGCTTGTCCTTGATACTGTTGTTGTAAACGGTATCTCTCAGGATTCCCTTCTCGCCAAACACCTTTTCGTTCAGTTTGAGTTTCTTCATCTCCTGCAACTTCATGATACCTACGGCTGTAATCAGTTTCGATACCGAGGCGAAGCGCATCAGCATGTTAGGTTCCATCCTGGTGCCCCGCTCCTTATCTGCCATTCCGAATCCGCGGGCATAGAGTAGCGAGTCGTTGCGGGTGATAACGAGTTGGGCTCCGTTGATTTCCCATCTCTTGAGATACCTTTCTATCACCGAGTCCATCTCGTGATATTCCTTCCCCTCAGTCAGGGCATTTGAGATAGAATCGTTGATGTGAACCTTAGGGAGCGAATCTGCCGCTTTGTTCTTATCTGATGCTGATGTACAGCGAGATACACAGCTGTGTGTAGTCCATCCTACGATTGCTGTAAAGGTAAGCAATATGATTGCTATGCGTTTTTTTCTTAGTCGTCGTGCCATTTTATTTAATTTTTCTTTTGCAAAGATTTTGCAATCGAGTGCAATGAAAGTTTACTTTCAGATTGCCGAGTGCAGCAAATCTTATGCAAAGATAATGCAATCTTCTCAAATAACAAAACATTGAAAATATATTTAAATTTATTTTGTATTGTCTCTGAATTATCGTACCTTTGTACCCGCATATAAAGTAAAACAATGAAGAAGATTATAAAAAAGGTATTAAGATCCATATTCTATATTGTAGTCATGTCGGTTCTGGCATTCCTCCCCGACTTCTGGCTTTGGCATATCGGGGTGAGTGAGTGGCCTTTGCCGCTAGCCATCTTATGGTGGGTTCCCTCGTTGTTGCTTGTTCTTGCCGAGGTGGGCTTGCAGATGGGATTCTTCCACAAGTTGTCAGTCCGTGTACTCTTTACCACGATACTTTTCTCAGCATTTCCTAAGGTTGTCTTCATCCTGTTCGATGCATTTCTTCCTTGGTTCTTTGCTCTGATTCCTGCTTTGGGTGTAATGGGGTGGTTTGCCTTCGGCTTTATAGAGGGTTGGAAGCGGTTAGAACTGAAACATATTACCTTTACCTCGCCCGATTTGCCACCTTATTTTGATGGTTACCGTCTGGTACAGATTACCGACTTTCATCTCGGTTCGTTTCCTCCCGGCAATGATTTCGTTCAGAAGGTGGTGGATGCGACCAACAATGAAGAACCCGATATGATTCTCTTTACGGGCGATCTGGTCAATAATCAAGCCAGCGAAGTGGAGCCTTATCTGGAGACACTGAGGCAGCTTCATGCGTCAGATGGCATCTATTCTATCTGGGGAAATCATGATTATTGTGAATATGGCAACAATCATTCTATTGGCGCTTTGAAGAGAAACCGCCGCATGCTCTATGGTTATCAGGAAAGTCTGGGGTGGCATCAGCTGATGAACGAACATCATGTGGTGAGTCATGGTATGGCATCTATCGCTGTAATAGGCGTAGAGAATCCCGGTCAGCCTCCTTTCACCAATCGCAGTAATCTGAAGAAAGCGATGAAGGGGTTGAATCCAGATATGTTTAAAATCCTCTTGAGTCATGATCCTCACCATTGGCGCAGAGAAGTAGTTGGTAAGAAGATACAACTTACTCTGGCAGGACATACGCATGCCGGACAATTGAAAATAGGTAAATTGACGCCTGCCCGTATGGCTTTCAAAGAGTGGGGCGGAGCTTACCGCATTGGTGAGCAGATGCTCTATGTATCATCGGGTATTGGTGGTTCTTTCCCTTTCCGCCTAGGCGCATGGCCTGAACTGACAGTTATTACGCTGAAGCGTGATTTATAGTTCTTAAAGATAACAAAACTGGTGCTTAAGTGTTAAAATACAGTTAAATGTTAGCTGTTTGAACCATTGTGATGAAAATAATGAGTTAAAAATTTGGTGGTTCGAATAAATGTAGTAACTTTGCACTAGTTTTCGCATATATTTGGGCAAATGGGGGGTGTCGTGAGATTGTACTCCATTTGTTTTTTTAGCCCAAAAGCGAAATCCCGCTTTTTTCGCTCACTTTATAAAATAAGCAAGGTATTCGCCAAGAATACTCATCATAAAGTTCAAAGTTCAAATATCAAAGTTCAAAGTAATATGAAGATTCCTGTAGAAGAACAATATAAATACGTAAAACTTACTCTCCCGGATGGAAGCAAGGCTGAAGGTCAGGCTGTCTTGTTGCATGCCTGTTGTGCACCTTGTTCGTCAGCCATCGTAGAATGTATGCTTCGTAATGGCATGAAGCCTACTGTATATTTCAGTAACAGTAATATCTATCCTCAGCAGGAGTATGATGTACGCAAACATGAACTGAAACGATTCCTGGAAGCCCAGAATGTACCTTATGTAGAGGATGAGTATGATCATCAGGAATGGCTATCTGTTATCAAGGGCTTAGAAGATGAGCCCGAGCGTGGCAGCCGTTGTTCTGTCTGCTTTCAGTTCCGCCTCTCTCATGCAGCCAAGTATGCGCAGGAGCATGGATTTCACCTTCTTACTACCACGTTGGCATCTTCGCGTTGGAAGAATATCAGGCAGATAGATACTGCCGGTCATCTTGCCGTTGAGGCTTATCCTGATGTAGAATGGTGGGATATGAATTGGCGGAAGGGCGGTTTGCAGAATCGCCGAGGTGAACTCTTGAGAATCAATGAATTCTATAATCAGTTATATTGTGGTTGTGAATTCAGTATGAGATAAAAGAAAAAGCCCAGGGCGCATGCCCTGGGCTTTTGGTTTATGTGATATCTGTGTGAATCTGTGAATTCTGTAACGCTTAAGAAAGACCAGTAATCTCACCATTTACCACGTCGATGCGCTCAGCCTGTGGGCTCTTTGGTAAACCTGGCATACGCATGATAGGACCAGCGATGACTACAATCATCTCGGCACCCATATTTACGGTGATGTCGCGAACGTGGAGTTCGAAACCTTCTGTTGGGCCGTATGCCTTGGCATCGGTAGAGAAACTGTACTGAGTCTTGGCAATACAGATAGGGAACTTTTCAGCACCCAACTTCTTGATTTCTTCAATCATCGCCTTGGCAGAATCGCTCAAAGTCACGCTGCCTGCTCCGTAAAGATTGAATGAAACCTTTTCTATCTTCTCCTCAACGGTATCGTTATCATCGTAAGCAAAATAGAGAGGGGCTGATGGGCGCTCATCGATGGTCTTCACAACGAGGTTGGCAAGTTCAATGGCTCCGTTTCCGCCTTCGGCAAAGGCGCTGTTTACGGCGAAACCGCAACCCATCTCCTCGCAATGCTTGCGCAATACTTCAATTTCTTCATCTGTATCGGTTGCAAACTTATTGAATGCAATCACTACAGTCTGACCAAAGCTTTGCAGGTTCTTTACGTGCTTGTCGAGGTTCCAGTAACCGGCTTCCATACCTGCGATGTTTGGCTTCTTGATATCTTCCAGAGCTACACCACCATGCATCTTCAACGCCTGGAGGGTAACAACGAGAACGGTGAGGTCTGGTTGCAAACCTGTCTTGCGGCATTTGATGTCATAGAACTTCTCTGCACCGAGATCTGCACCGAATCCTGCCTCTGTAATAGCATAGTCGCCATACTCAAGAGCAGCAGCTGTAGCCATGACGGAATTGCAGCCATGAGCAATGTTGGCAAAAGGACCGCAATGAACAAATGCTGGTGTACCCTCTGTTGTCTGAACCAGATTTGGCTTCAATGCATCGAGAAGGAGAGCTACGATACTGCCACCTACACCCATATCCTTTACGGTAAATGGCTTGTCGTCCTCGGTGATGCCCAGGAGGATATTATCGATACGGCGACGAAGATCATCGATACTTGTTGCGAAACACATGATAGCCATAATCTCAGAAGCCGGTGTGATGTCGAAACCTGACTCTGTCTCGATGCCGTTCTTATCGCCGATGCCTGTGATAATGCGACGCAAACCACGATCATTTACGTCCATGACGCGACGCCAGAGAATCTTCTTGAGCTTGAAACCCTCTGCTTCGTGCTGGAAACGGTAATTGTCCAGAAGGGCAGAGATCATGTTGTTGGCCTCTGTGATGGCATGGAAATCGCCGGTGAAGTGGAGGTTGATCTTATCCATTGGTACGAGCTGGGCATAACCGCCACCTGCTGCGCCACCCTTCATGCCAAAGCATGGACCGAGAGATGGTTCGCGCAAGGCTACGACTGACTTCTTGCCAATCTTCTGCATGCCCAATGCGAGACCTACAGATACCGTAGTCTTACCATTACCAGCCTTTGTAGGGCTGATAGCTGTCACAAGGATGAGATGGTGATTCTTAAACTTGTTGGTGTCAATCTTGTCCGTAGTAATCTTAGCGATGTAACGGCCGTAGTTTTCCACTTGGTCTTCATGGATTCCAAGTTCTGCTGCCACTTCATTGATAGGGCGCATTTTTACTGATTTAGCTATTTCTATATCTGTCAACATAAAAAGTAATGTTTTGTATTTTGAGTGCAAAGGTACGGAAAAGAATTCATATAAATGCATAGGAATGTATAAAAAAACAAAATAAAATATCCTTCTTCTTTAAAAGCCACCAAGGCAGACCGCCCATTTCCAAATGACGAAGTTTAAAAAAGGTAAATTGTAGGATTTTGTCGTGTGAATGTAGTACCTTTGCAAGCGAATTTATATTTTATAGTACGTATGAACAAGTCTTTAGCATTAGCTCATTTTCAGACGAGCTTTCAGTTTATCACGCATCAGAACGAGCGCTTCTCTTATCTCGAAGGAGCCTATCTGGCACTTATCGGAGGATGTGATTGGGTTCAGCTTCGCATGAAAGGGGCTACCGATGAAGAGGTTGAGCCTATAGCCCGAAAGTTAAAGTTGGCTTGCGAGGGTGCCGGTGCAACCTTTATTCTCGAC
The DNA here is from genome assembly GCA_021615735.1 of Segatella copri. GTDB lineage: Bacteria > Bacteroidota > Bacteroidia > Bacteroidales > Bacteroidaceae > Prevotella > Prevotella copri_Q. The sequence continues at coordinate 173,258 of JAJWFY010000001.1, forward strand.
GACCGCGTAGAACTGGTGAAGAAGTTACAGATAGATGGTGTACATCTTGGCAAGAACGATATGCCGGTTGATGAGGCCCGTAAATTCCTGGGTGATGAATTCATTATCGGAGGAACAGCCAATACATTTGATGATATTCGTCGTTTGCATGAACAGGGGGCTGACTATATCGGTTGCGGTCCGTTCCGCTATACTACTACCAAGGAGAAACTCTCTCCGGTGTTGGGTATAGAAGGTTATCGCCAGATTATTGAGCAGATGAGGGAGAATAAAATCTCTCTACCTATGGTAGCCATCGGAGGTTTGACTCCAGACGATATCGATCCGCTTGCAGAATTGGGCATCGGTGTGGCAATGAGCGGTACCATCCTGAATGCGGAGAACCCTGTTACCATGACACGTCAGATTCATGACAAGTGTTTCGGATTATTCATGGAAAATCTCAATCATTTTTTTGAGAATCAGTAGAATGATACTCATAAATGATGATTTTGCATAGAAAAGAGAAGAAAGTTCAGGTTTTCTTCTCTTTTCTCATTTTATTGTTGTAACTTTGCATCCGCATTGCAAAACTGTTGCAAGCCAATTACAAATAATGAATTTAAAAGACATGAAATTAATAGTGGGAATTAACTTAGGAAATATAGGAAAAACAGATGCTGTCGGAAAGAACGAGAACATCATGATATACGCACCTTCAGATAAAGGTGCTTAAAAACCCGGGCACAAACGTGTTCGGGCTTTTTTTATTTTACTATATATAATAGGTGTAAAACCAACTCAAAATAGATAGTGTGTGCAAAATATATAATTATTAACTTTATAAAAAAAAGGTATTAAAATGATGAAAACAGAATGGAGAGGTTTCAAAGGAAACATGTGGCAGAGTGAAGTGAATCTTCGTGATTTCATTCAGAACAACTACACTTGTTATGACGGCGATGAGTCGTTCCTTGCAGAACCAACTCAGGCAACTAACACCCTTTGGGGTATGTTGAAGGAACTCCAGAAGGAGGAGCGCGCCAAGGGTGGTGTGCTTGATATGGAAACAGAAATCGTTTCAGGATTGACAGCTTATGGTGCTGCCTATATTGGTGAGGGTACCAAGGATTTGGAGAAAGTGGTAGGTCTTCAGACTGATAAGCCTCTGAAGCGTGCCTTCATGCCATACGGTGGTATCAAGATGGCGGAGCAGGCTTGTACTACATACGGCTATCAGCCATCAGAGAAGCTCCACGAAATCTTCCACAAGTATTGCAAAACTCATAATGATGGCGTATTCGATGCTTATACTCCAGAGATGAAGCTCGTTCGCCATAACCACATTCTTACCGGTCTTCCTGATACTTACGGTCGCGGCCGTATCGTAGGTGACTATCGTCGTGTGGCGCTCTATGGTATCGACTTCCTCATCGAGGAGAAGAAGAACGACCTCGCTAACATGGGCGACCGTGAGATGATCGACGACGTTATCCGTCTTCGTGAAGAGGTTGCTATGCAGATTAAGGCGCTCAAGGGCTTGAAGGAGATGGCTCAGTTGTATGGCTACGATATCAGCCAGCCAGCTAAGAACGCTCGTGAGGCTGTTCAGTGGTTGTACTTCGGTTACCTCGGGGCTGTGAAGACTCAGAATGGTGCTGCGATGTCTGTAGGCCGTATCTCTACATTCCTCGATATCTATATCCAGCGCGACTTGAACGAGGGTACTCTTACCGAGGATGAGGCTCAGGAGCTCATCGACCACTTGGTTATGAAGTTCCGTATGGTTAAGTTCGCCCGTATTCCTTCTTACAACGAACTCTTCACCGGCGACCCGGTTTGGGCTACTCTCGAAGTAGGTGGTATGGGTCAGGATGGCCGCTCAATGGTTACCAAGAACGACTTCCGTTTCCTCCACACATTGGAGAACATGGGTCCTTCACCAGAGCCAAACTTGACTGTACTCTATAGCTCTCGCTTGCCAAAGGCATTCAAGCACTACGCTTCTTTGATTTCTGTAAAGACAAGCTCTATCCAGTATGAGAACGATGACGTAATGCGCCCAGTTTGGGGTGACGACTATAGCATCTGCTGCTGTGTATCTGCTACACAGACAGGTAAGGAGATGCAGTTCTTCGGTGCACGTGCCAACTTGGCTAAGTGCTTGACCTACGCTGTATCTGGCGGTGTTGATTCAAAGACACGCGAGCAGTGCGGTCCTAAGTATCGCGCCGTTGAGGGTGATGTATTGACATACGAGGAGTTCATGCCACGTTTCATGGATATGATGGACTGGTTGGCTGGCGTTTATGTGAAGACATTGAACCTCATCCACTACATGCACGATAAGTACTTCTACGAGGCAGCAGAGTTGGCGCTCATCGATACAGATGTTCGTCGTACTTTCGCTACAGGTATCGCTGGTTTCAGCCACGTAGTTGACTCTATCTCAGCTATCAAGTATGCCAAGGTAAACATCGTCCGTGATGAGACCGGTTTCCCTCTCAGCTTCAAGACCGAGGGTGACTTCCCACGTTACGGTAACGATGATGAGCGTGCTGATGAGATTGCAGTATGGTTGCTCAAGACCTTCATGAACATGATCAAGAAGCATCATACATACCGCAATTCAGAGCCTACTACATCTATCCTGACTATCACATCAAATGTAGTATACGGTAAGTACACCAGCAACATGCCTGATGGTCGTCCAGCCGGTGCTCCATTGGCTCCAGGTGCTAACCCATCTTACGGTGCAGAGAAGAACGGTCTCTTGGCTTCATTGAACTCAGTTGCTAAGTTGCCATACGAGTATGCTCTCGATGGTATCTCTAATACTCAGACCATCAGTCCTGGTGCTCTCGGACATAACGATGAGGAGCGTGCCCAGACATTGGTAGGTGTATTGGATGGTTACTTCAACCAGGGTTCTCACCACTTGAACGTGAACGTATTCGGTATCGACAAGCTCAAGGATGCAATGGAGCACCCAGAGAAGGAAGAGTACCAGAACTTCACTATCCGTGTGAGTGGCTACGCTGTTAAGTTCATCGACTTGACACGTGAGCAGCAGCTCGACGTAATCGCTCGTCAGGCTCACGAGAGACTCTAATCAATTAGAAGAATAAATATTGCCCGCTAGATTTTCTGTCCGAGGATATTTAGCGGGCATTTTTCAAAAAGATAAAATAATTATGGGTGTATTTCTTTTTTTAGGTGTTATAGCCTTATTTATGAGTCTTTTTGCATTGTGGGGAGTATATGATCTTCGAAAGAATGCATAAGGGTTTTGTTCACAGCATAGAGAGCTTTGGTTCAGTTGATGGACCAGGCATCAGATTTTTGATCTTCCTGCAGGGGTGTCCGATGCGCTGCCAGTTCTGCCATAACCCGGATTCATGGAAGATGGGAGTGGGAGAGGAATGGAGTGCCGATGACCTGCTGGATAAGGCAGAGAGATTCAAGAGTTATTGGGGAGACAAGGGTGGCATCACCGTAAGTGGTGGAGAAGCCCTGATGCAGATAGACTTTCTCATCGAACTTTTCGAGAAAGCCCATCAGCGTGGCATCAACACCTGTCTTGACACCTCGGCTCAACCATTTAGGAAAGAAGGAAAATTCTTCGAGAAATTTGAGCGTCTGATGGCCGTTACTGATACTGTTCTTCTTGATATCAAACATATCAACGATGAAGAGCATCATAAACTCACCCGCCATTCTAATGTAAACATACTGGATTGTGCACGATATTTAAGCGAGATACACAAACCGGTATGGATTCGTCACGTCCTGATTCCAGGTATTACCGATAAGGATGAATACCTCTATCAGTTGCGTGATTTCCTCTCAACACTCTCTAATATTGAGCGTATAGATGTTCTGCCTTATCATACGATGGGCATCTACAAGTATGAGAAACTAGGTATTGCCTACCCGCTGGCAGGCATAGATCCTCCTACTAGTGATCGTATTTCTCATGCAGAAGCAATCTTGCAAGAGGCACTTTAGCCTCTTGCAAGACTGTTCAGATGAGCATCTAACGAGCTTGTGAGACGGGCTTTGATGATAGGCTTTGTGATGTAGTCGTTTACTCCAAGCTCGTAGCACTCATCCACATTATCCTTGTTGCTTAACAGGGAAATCACGATGATGACCATTTCACTTTTCGAGTATTTAGAGCGTACATAGTCTATTACGTCCCACCCATTTACATGTGGCATCATCAAGTCGAGCAGTATCACGTCCGGCTTGAATGAGTCAATCAGTTCAATGGCTTCTTTTCCGCCATTGGCAGTTTTCACGTCGATGTCAAAGTCCTTTATCATTTCAGAGATAGTTTTAATATTTTCTGAAATATCATCGACGATTAGCACTTTGTTCTTTTCCATTTTTCACTGGTTTATTATATAGGTTCTTTCCGATCTTGAAGATCTAGTTTCTTGGCTTGTGAATGCCGTAGATGTCGCACATGAATCCTTTATCAGTGATTAGATTGTTCATGTTGATACTGTCGAACATCTTGTGATGAGTACCGATTACCACAATCTGATACTCTTTTTCCAGAACTTTAGGATCATCTGTCACCTTGATGTTATATTCTTCTTTTACTTCCTTTGCGTCTACCAATGGATCGTAGAGTGTGGTTTTGTAACCTGCTCCTACCAGGTTGATATAGAGATCGGCTACTTTTGTGTTTCTGATATCATCGCTGTCTGGCTTGAACGAGAAGCCGAGAATCAGCACGTTAGTCTCTGGCGCCTTGAACTTCCTGCTTTCTGAGGCATTCTTTATCTTTCCTGCCATCCATACTGCCATCTGCTCGTTAACCTCGCGGGCTGTAGAGAGCAGCGATGGCACTACGTCTACCTCCTGTGCCTTGTTAATCAGGTAGTATGGGTCTACCGCGATGCAGTGGCCGCCAACGAGTCCTGGAGTAGCAGGTACAAAGTTCCATTTTGTGCTTGCCGCCGCTGTTACGTCTTCAATGTTGATGTTCATCTTGTCGAAGATCTTTTCCATCTCGTTGAAGAAGGCTATCTGCACGTCTCTCTGGCAGTTCTCCATCAGTTTACATGCCTCTGCTATTCTGATACTCTTCGCCTTGTAGGTGCCATGGGTAAGTACTGAAGCATAGAGACTGTCGATGATAGCTGCTGCTTCGGGTGTAGAACCGCTGGTAACCTTCACGATGTTCTCGATGGTATGAACAGTATCGCCCGGGTTGATGCGCTCTGGCGAGAAGCCTACAAAGAAACTCTGGTTCAACTTCAATCCTGATGTAGATGCCAGTAATGGAGCGCAGACCTCTTCTGTCAGACCTGGGTAAACGGTACTCTCGTAGACTACGATATCACCTTCTTTCAGAATCCTGCCAACCTCAGCTGTAGCATTGCGCACGCAGCTGATGTCTGGTTTGTTCGATTTGTTCACCGGTGTAGGTACAGCGATGATATACACGTTACACTTCTTCAGGTCATCAATGTTGCTGGTCAGCTTCAATCCCTGTTCCAAAGCTTTGGATACAGGTCGGTTGTCTTCTTTCGCACTTTTGATTAACTTGGCTACCTTTTCAGCTTTGATGTCATAACCCCATGTATCGTATTTCTTTGAGAATAAGCATGCTAGTGGAGTACCAACATACCCCAATCCTATTACTCCAATCTTAAACTCAAAAGACTTGTTTATCATATACTATATTCTGTTTATGTTTTATAATATTGTTTCTTTTATTGGAAGTTCCATGCCTGTATAGGTTACAGTGCACGGAACTCGGCTCTTTTTAGATTCCTTCAAGCTGAGCGTAGCGTGAAGTCTTCTCCGGATTCCAGGCGTCCTTATAGGAACGGCGGAAGAAGAGCTCTTGCAGATGTGCCGACAGACGTGCGATACGCAGGAAGTAACCTGTATAAGGCGACATCAGTGGCAGATATCTGTAGAGGAACCACACGTCTTTCTTTCTTTCCGAAACCATCAGCACCAGGATGAAGGCAAGCTGCGAGAAGCATACTCTGATAAAGTAGCCCAGCGCCAGCACCTCGATGATGTGCGTGTTGAACGTGATGGCGAGTTTGATGATGTACCACAACCACAGAAAATTGAGGAAGCAGTCGAAAACCACACTCTCCATATTGGATAACCAGTTAAGGATACTCCAGTTCTTGGTAGGCAACAGGATGTCGGCATGCTTGCGCAGACGGAATCTCACGAGCGAGCGTGACCATCTGATTCGCTGGTGATACAGCTTATACCATTTGGTAGGCACATTGGTCATGCAGATGGCATCTTCGGCAAATTTCACCTTATATCCTGCTTTTCTGATCTTCTGTGTCAGGTCACCGTCCAGTCCCGGTCCGATATCCCAGAAGCCTATTTCCTTCAGCGTCTTTCTTTCGAAGGCTCCGAATGCTCCCGAGATGATGTGGTAGATGCCCAGTTCGCTGGTTACGATACGTCCCACCTGTATTCGCTTCAGATATTCGAATGCCTGCAGCGATGAGCAGATGGTTTCCTTATAGTTGCGCACTTTCACACATCCACCTACGCCTTTCACCATTCCATCGATGTAGAAGGGTAGTAGAATCTTTTCCAGCGCATCGCGGTCGAGCGAAGAGTCGGCATCCAGACATACGATGTACTTTCCTCGTGCCATCTGGGCTCCATAGTTGCTGGCGGCAGCTTTACCGCCTCTTGTTTCCAACCTCAGGTAGTGGGTGATATACCCGGCTCGGTAGAGGTCGTTGCAAATCAGTTTGGTGTCATCGTCGCTTCCGTCGTCTATCACGATAATCTCGTAGTTCCGGTAGGTTTGCTCAGCCAGCGAATTCACCATTTTGAATATATGTTTGCCTTCGTTCTTTCCCGGTACGAGGATGCTTACGAGCGGATTCTCGCGGTACAGGAAGAACTTGGCATATTCTTTCTCTTTATCTATCCGGTTTCTCTTCATCAGTCGGTTTCCGATTACGAGATATTCCAGGATATAATATCTTGGCATCTCGATGAAGAAGAGGAACCAGTAGGTATTCACGATACTGCTAAACGATAGCGTGCTGATCCAGTCGAAGAAATCGTTCAGATGTTCTGCTATGCTAAACATACGCTTTTCCCTTTCTTCTTGATGGCTTATCTCAGCACGGTGAGCGCCAAGAGGGCCATGATTATGAGTATACCTGCGATGGTGACAAGGATGGCAACGAGTTTCTTGTAGAGTACGATGCGCTTCTGTATCTTGTCGTTTTCATCTTCCTTCGGCTCCGTATCAAGCAGCTCTTCCTGCGGCTTCACCTCTTTCTCTTCTTCCTTCATCAGAGGTTCTTCTGAGTAGCGGCAGTAGTCGTCTGGAGTCATATCCACATATTGCAGTTTGTTGAAGAACTCGTCATAGTTGTTGGCGATGGTCTTCGTCTTGGTTTCCAGCATGCTGCAGATAATCTCATCAGGTTCTATCAGGTTTGCCAGCTTTCTGATGGCTACCGACATCTCCTTGCTCAATTTCTGCTGAGCCTCTTCCACCGTTTCGCCCTGTTCATAGAGGGTAGAGGATACATAGAAGATATTGTTGTAGTAAGATACCTTGTGATTGGAGAAGAGTCTGCAGAGCCTGCCCTGTATACTTTCCTTTATCTTGATGGTATCCTTGTTTCCATCTATAATCCATATCTTTCCTACCATGACCGAGAGTTCATCCTTGCGGTAGGTTTCCATCAGCTGGCGTCGCAGTCGGTTTATCAGCAGGTAATATTCCATGAAGTTATCATAGATGTTCACCATGTTGTTGAACATGATGTTGCCGCTGGTCAGCGCTCGGATTCCTTCTTCCGTTATCTCGTAGTCTACTACGTCTCGTGGCACCAGGGCGTTTACCGGATAGGTGCTCTGGCAGTAGCAGCAGGTTGACTTGGTGATAGGCGAGGTGAACGAGTTCTCGCAGTCGTTGCAGGTATATACCACGGCTGGTCTGTCATAGTCAACACCGATGTGGCGCAGTTTCTTGTGACACTTCGGACAGATGAGCATACCGCCCACATTGTAGCTGCTCTCCGGCGATACGTTGGCACAGCTGAAGTGGTGGATGATGTTCTGAATCTTCAGGTTCGAACTTCCGCACTTCGGACAGCACTCCGTATAGAGCAGGTGAGAGTGGTTGCACTTAGGGCATAGATGCTCCTTGAGCAGGAAGCGGTGAATGCGCAGTGCTCCAAACTCTACCATAGAGTCGATGAACATGAACATCTCGTTGAGATGGAAGAGACCCATACTGTGATAGTGTTCGAAGATTGGGTTGATATATCCCAAAGATGATTTCTCCAGCAGTCGGTGTCCCATGATTCGCTGGTCTCTTGAGAGCAGGTATCTCAGAATATTGGCAAAGAGCTGGTTAGGCTGTGTAGGACGGCTTGTTTCGCTTTTTACACCAAACTTCTGTCTTGCCAGCTTGATTTTGTCTATAATCTCATATACCTTTTCATTGTTCATGTCGCTCACATAGGCATCGATGATATAGTCGATAATCTGTTCCTTTCCCGATAACGCCGTATTGACGAATATCGGTTTGTAGCTACATTTCCACGATAAGATTGGACTGGCTCCATACAGTATAGCATGGAACGCACGCTCACTCTTCGTATTGATGTAAATACAATCGAAGTAGTCGGGCTGGATGTCCGGTGTCGAGTCGATATCTATATAGCTATCGATGGTGAGCACCATATCTCCACGTTTGTTTCTTCTAAGTCCAATCATTCTTTATTTCTTTTGTTCTTGATGATTATTGGTGTCGCTCGAAATCATGTTGCTTCGCTTCACGTTTTCGTTCTTGCCCACTGGGATGGTGTACATCGGCAGCGGTTTCGGATCGAGCATGGCACCAATCTTGTTCACTCTGATTCTTACCGGCAGTCTGTTGCTCATTACCCATGCCGGTACTCTCTGGTTCGGGTTCAGGGTGAATACGGCAACCACTGCGTTGGCATCATGCGAGAAGTTGCTCTGCAGATGCTTTGGAATTTCCTCTACTCTCAGACCTACCATCTGCAGCTTTGCCTGCAGCTCCAGGTCTTTGTTGATGATGATGTCGGCATCGTCAGGACTTTCCATATACTTCACCATGTCGTTGGGTACGTATGCGATGACGCCCAGATGGCAGTCTGCATAGTCGGTATGCTGGATAACCATCACCTCCTCGCTTTTGAACACCAGTGTCTTATCGCTCACATTTATTTTTGTGATGTAGGCATCGGCTGGTGCACAGCAGTAGTGTATCAGTCCCGGGTTGTAGATACTGGTGTTAGAGTAAGGCATGGCAGCATTTGCCGTGCCTGCACCTCTACGGCTCATGAAGTTATAGGTGGTGTTCTTAGCCTGTGCATAGATTTCCACCTTGTTAGCCTGCTTTCTCAGTTCCTCTTCTACCTCGGCAATCTCTGCATCCAGGGCATTGCGTTTGGTGTTGTCGGTAAGACCGTAGTAGATATCTGAACTTTCAGAGGCTTTCTGTTTCCTCAGTTCGGCAAGGCGGGTACGCAATACCGGAATCTCCTGCTGTGCGAGTTTAGCCTGCACCTCCATGTCGTGAGTCTCCTTTACGGCAGAAGGCAGGATGTTCGGGTCGTATTGGTTCACAATATTGCCTAGCAGCACATAAGAGTAGAGCGTATCTCCCTTATGCACCACTTCACCCATTTCTTTGTTCACCTTAAGGATATAGATGTCGTCAACGGCACTGATACGGTTTTCATCGAGGGTTATATAACCGTCGAAGGTAGCCCATATCATACGAGTGACAATATAGTAGGCGGCAAGCACGATAACCAGCAGGAAGATCAGGGCAAAGATGATCTGCTGCCTGGCAAGGCGGTGACTCTGCGTCTTCAGCAAGTCAGCCATCGCCTGTTCTTGTGGCGTGCCATTATATTGGAATTCATTCATATTCTCGTTTCCTTACATTCAAAGTTCTATTTCTTTGAAGATTTTATTGTTGTCATAGATGCTCACGGCTTTCTCGATATTGATGATAGCGAGTGCGCGGTTCTGCATCAGTTTGTACATTCGCTCCATACTTTCCAGGAGTCCTGTATATTCGTCCATACGCATCAGATAGTTGTATCCCTGCTTCTGGTTCTGGTAGGCAAACCGCCGCATTTCTATATATTTGCCGGTCTGGTCTATATGAAAGGCCTCTGTGGCTATCGCCTTGTTCAGGTTGTCTATCTTCTTGAGCAGGATGCCTACCGACTGTTTGATTTCCTTTACGTCGGTACCGCGGCTGCTGCGTATGATTTCCTTCTGTGTTTCCAGTGCCTGCCGTTTACGTGGAGTTTCGTTCCAGATAGGAATGGTGAATCTCACGCCCACGTCGGCATTGTTCGAAATCTTGTTGTTGCTCTGCCAGTAGCTCGACCATCTTGCGAATGGTGTGAGTCGGGTAGTGCTTAAGTAGTTGGTCAGCTTGCTGTCGTTGTCAGCAATCTGTTCTTTCACCATTGTGATGCGTGCATCCAGACTTTCCTGGTTCAGATGGTTCCAGAGGGCTGTTGTGTCTACCACGACCTTTGTTGGTTTGATGCGGTAGATAGGCTTATTGCTGATATCTCTGTCAGTGCAGAGCACGGAGATGTCATATTCAGCCTCCAGCTTGTCGTTCATCACTTTCAGCATCTTGTCGTTGCTGATTCGGTCTTTTTCCAGCATAAACTGGTAGGCTTCGTTCATGATGTCGAGGTTGTCCAGTCTGTGTGCTATGACAGTACCGATATAGAAATTATATTGTTCGGTCAGCTCATCTGCTGCCTTTTCATATATGTCTGCAGTTTGGCGCTTTTTTATTTGCAAGCGGTCGAGTTCATTGGCAAGAGCAATCTTCGTTCTTTTCTCTTTGCCTTGGTAGAACTTCGAGTTGATGATGTTCCAACCGAGTTCGGCTTGAACCTTCATCTTATATTTTGATACCTCTTTTGCATCGTCTTCTTCAGAGTCGAAGTACGAGTCAGGTCGGGCATAAACCTGTCCGGTCACTTCCAGACCGTTGTGTCTGTTGAGCGCAAGATGCTCATGTGCTGTTTTCGACCAGAACAGAGAGTCAGTCTTGTTGATATCAGCGTGATGCTGATTATTGAGTCCCAGTTGTATGACTGGAGCTTTCACCCAGATAGGGTTTTTGATGAGAGTGTCGAGTTGTGCGAAGCGCTGTTTAAAGTGTCTCAGTACATTATTGTTCTTCAGGTTCTCATATACGAGCATCTTAGGGCTGAAACTATTCGGCTTTTTGCCTTTCGTCTGAGCCATAGCGCTTTGTGCTGCCATGAGAATTAGCAGAACTGTAGTTGAGTATAGTAATATTTTTCGCTTCATAATGAGTTATTAAACACGATGAATGCAGCTGCGAGCTGTTGCAGCTGCATTCATCTCGTGTTTCTTATTATCTGATTAATCACTTACTTTGTACCGTAATTGGTATCATTTCCAGATACGGCACTATCAATGAGCTTCATTACACGGAGTCGGCTCTTACCATATGCCACATAGATATAGCCACCATCCAGTGTGACATAGTTGGCAGACATTCCTGCTTCTGCTCTCTTCTTGACAACCTTTACAGGTTTGCCGTTTTCCATATTGTTCTTGTCAAGAACTACCAGTCCATAACTTCCACAAGCCAGATAGATGTAATTGGCATCGTAGGTTACACCATTTGCATATCCCTGTGGAACCTTGGTGTTGGCAGTGAGCGGAGCACCCCAGTTCCATACTTCTTCGCCTGTGGTAAGATCGTAGCAAGACAATCCCTTAGCACTTCGGCAAACGTAGATGTGGTTACCATCGATGGCTATTGTGTTCTTACCATCGTTAGGAGCTATGCTACTTACGTTGATGGTCTTTGCTGGTGTAGCTGTAAGAATGTCGGCACCTAATGGGAAGACTTGCAGTGTACCACTGACAGTTTCGTTGTCGCTTTCTACTTCGTTGTTGTAGTGGAGTGTAACGATATACTGGTTGTTCAGTGCGATGTGCTTAGCCTTGCCTGGTGTTTCTTTCTTTCCGATTAAATCCAGCGTATTTGCATTATATACTCCATATCCTTTGGTAGATGCCACTATCAGTTTGTTTCCGTCTCTTACGATGCAGTTCTCGTCAGATTTTGCCAAACCTGTATGTTCCCAATCTACGATGGTGAGAGGGTTTAACGTAGTAGTCTCGTCGATGTCCGTAACTTCTGTGTTGAGAAGTCCGTTGCTATCCAAAGCGATTCTACCCATCATACCACCATTGGTTGAGTGACCTGCAATATATACATACTTTGTAGCATCTTTGCCGTCCACCATAAGGTGGTTGAAGTCGTAGAGTTCCTTCTTGTCTTGCAGATACTGCAACATGGTTGTCTGGTTGTTTTCTGTTTTAAACACTTCGATACAACCTCCAGTCTTCTTGTTTGGATCTGTCTGGTTCTCTTCGTTGGTGTGGTACGACATGTATAATTTGCCATTATATGGCTGAATACATGTTGCAGAGATGTCGTGTGTATGATTTGTATAATCAATCACGGAAATCACATCAATCTTCTTGCCAGGTTCAGGGTTTGGAGTTGGTGTAGGGTCTGGTGTCGTACCGTCACATGATGTTGGGACAACAGGGTCATTATACTTATCATATCTTTTTGTATTGTCTGAAAGACCTGGAGCATAAGTATAAGTTGCCGAATGTCCATTGTTGGTAAACTTATCGCAGTCCATATAGATAACGCCTCCGCTTCCGCTAGCTCGGAAGATATAGCAGGTTGAGAAATATTCGTAGGTTCCCGGAGCAATAAGAATATTGCCGGCATCATTATTTCCGTTGTATTTCACCTCTGCTGCTCTGAAGATGGCATTTGCATTGTCTCCTTGAAGAATGACTCTACTGTTGTTGCTGTCGTTGCCATTGTTGTCATTCTTGTACGTTCCCTTACAGTCGATGACACTGTTGTTAACCAGATAAATGGTACTTCCTGCACACTGGTCGATAGCTCCTGTCTTCAGATTGTTGATGTGCGCTTCAGCGCCATTTGAATTGAGAACCATCTTGTCTGTCACTTCAAATGAACAAGCATAAAGTTTTGGAGTAGAACCTTGAATTGTCAGCTTGTTGACTTTTGCTTTTCCGTTGATGTTCAGGATGCATCCATCTACGGACAAATCCTGCTTTTCTGTACCAAGAAGATTGCCTTGAATATTGATTTTGGCATCAGACTCAGTTGACAGTTTACCTACTGTGGCATCGCCGCCCACATAAAGCAATCCTTTAACTTTTAGTTCATTTTTTACTTCAATGTTTCCGGTAGTAAAGTAGGCATCTCCTTGTTCCAAATACATGTTGCTGCCCTCTTTTTTCAGAGTTCCACCATAATTGTAGCAATATACTCCTGTATTATTGAAAAGAGCAGTGTTATTGTTGTCTATATGTAATGTTCCTCCTTTGAGGATGTAGATTTTTCCTTTTTGTGCGGCATTATTTATCCAGGCTGAATTATTCCAAAGATTTTTTGAAGTCAGTTCGCCTTCGATAAACAGGGTAGCTCCATTCAGGTTGAGCTCGCTGCTTATTTTTGTGCCTTTCTTGATGATGTAGGTCTTGGAACCATCCAGTCCCTTACATCCATCGTTATTCTTGATTTCGATAGCTCCGTCATGGCTAGGCAAGCTAGGCATTTCATAAACGTCGCTTAGGTTGGCTGTAGTTGCGCCGGCAGCTCTTGTTGCTGCTTTCGCTTTGTAGTTGATAACGCTACCTGCTAATTCCTGAGGGTCGGTGATGGATGTCACTTCTTCACCTATTATGTTATTTGTGACTTCACCAGGGTTTGGAACGAAAGGGTTGTCATTAGAATCGCTACAAGATGCCAGGAGCATTGCTGCGAAAGAGAAAGTAACAAGTTTTGTAAAATGATGTTTCATGTTAATCTTTCTTTTGTCGTTTTTGTGTATAAATTAGCTTTCACCTTTTTGCTATTGTTCTAGCCTTTAAAGGTTTGTTCTCCCACACTCATTGAATAGGGTGTGGGAGAACAGAAGTATTTAGTTGGTTACTTTGTATTTGCCAACTTGAAGATCTGAACGCGGCTGCGACCGTAAGCTACACAGATGTAACCATTATATAAGGTTACGTAGTTAGCTGAGTTGTAGCTCTCCTTGCCATCATAGAATGCACGGCGACGGGCAACTACATTCTCACCCTTATTCTTGGTCTTGTCCAAAACAACGAGACCGTAACCGCCACATGCAACATAGATGTATTTTGAATCTACAGCAACACCGTTTACACGACCGATAATCTTGTTGCTTTCGCCTACAGGAGCATCGAATAGTACTTTACCATTGCCATTTGCATCGTAGCGAACAAGTCCGCCGTCACCCTGGCATACGTAAAGGTTTGTGCCATCTACAGCGATGGTATTCTTGCCATCTACGACACCCACTTTACCTTCTGTGGTATAGCTCTGAGGATTTTCCAGATTGATGTTGTTAAAGATGTTGACAGTACCTGTAGTTGTACCATTTGCCTCCAAACCATAGAGTTTGTCATTGCCAACAGCTACGAACTTCACGTCATTTGTTGTGAGGTGTGGAGTACGCAGGGTGAATGTAGAGTTGTAAACCTGATAACCCTTGTTTGTTGCCAAAACGAAGTTGTCTTTATACTTGACTACACTATTGGCATCAATGCCATTGTTTGGATTTGTCTTATCAATAGGGTAGGTAACGAGCTGGCTCTTACCCATCAATCCATTTGCCAGTTGTACATAACCCAAGAATGCACCTTCCTTGTAGGTTGTTGCAGCAACATAGAAGCGGCTGCCGTCAATCATACCATAGTTTACATCCAATCCTCCCTGAGCTGTTACAGCTTCGTCGAGAATGAGCTGCTTGCCATCGATATGAGCAACTTCCAATCCGCCGCCCATATGGTTTTTGTCATTGCCCTGGGTGTGGTATGTAACATACAACTTGTCGTTTGCAGCTTGGATAGATGTTGCAGAGAGAGTATTCTCTGTAACTCCAGCAGCTGAGAACAAATCCAGTTTTGGCTTGTTGTTCAAGTCTGCTGTTGTTGCAGTCAACTCATAACCGTAATGCACGTTATCCTCATCCTTCAGCTCAACTAATTTTCCAGAGGTAGCCTTGTCATAGTCGAGGTATGATGCTGCGATGTCAAGATCCTCTGCTGTAGGAAGCTGGTTCTCGCCATTAAAGCATTTTGTGAACTGGAATAGGAAGGTTGCACCTTCTGCAGGAGTATCAAATGTCTGGATGTTTTCTGCGCCATCGTTGTGGAACTCGTCTGCCTTAACGATAGCTAAACCGCCAGCTTTTTCCAGGCTGATCTGTCCTTTTGCATTGTTATAAGAGATAAGCTTGTTTACATTGATAACGCCCTTGTCCGCAATGTTGATCTTGCAGGCACCCTTCAGGATGAGCTGTGCTTCACCTACCTTGGTTACCTTCTTGTGGGTATCCTTTTCGTTCAAGGTAACATTGATGTAGTTGGCATCAATCTGTGAACCAGCGTTCATGGTCAATATATTGGTAACCTTGATGGCACTGTTGTCTCCAGCCTTCAGATAACCGTTTGTATTGAGGTTAAGGTCTGCTGCCTTCAGGAATCCGCCGATTTGCAGGTTACCATTGACGTTGACGGTGGTAGCATTCCAAACATGAGCTGATGCGTATATGTTGGCACCTTCTTCAATATTAACTTCTGTACCGCGGATAGAACCGATGATACATGCCTTTGAACCAGCCTTGAAGGTGATTTTTTGTGTAGGGCTTGTCTTGTCTTCTGTAAGCTGTCCTAAACCAGACTTGAGTTCCTTCTTTTCAACAGCGTTGCCATTTTCATCAAGACCGCTGGTAATACCTCTCCAAGATGAGAATAACTTACCTTCGATAACGATGTCTGCTGCAGGGTCATCAGTCTTGACATAACCAAGTTCGTTATAGACAGTAACTCCCTGCTTGATCATTGTGCCTGTACCCTTGAATATCAGAGAACCTCCCTGCTTTACAACGATTTTTGCGTTTTCGAAAGTATTTGCAGAGTATATTAATTTTGCACCTCCATTTACGAAGATAGTTGCATTCTTGATAGTGTTGCTAGTGAAGTCACACTCGCCAGCAGATTTCTTTAAGTAGAAAATGCCGTCTTTTAGGTTGGTGCTTGTATAAGCCTGAGTAGCTGTGGCAGGCTGCACAGGTATAGTGTTCTCTTTGTCCTTGTTGGCCTCGCTATACTCGTTGAGTTCAGTTACGAAATTTGCGTCACTGGCTGCTCTTGTGCCAAAGAACTTACGAGCATTAGCTGTTGTGTTCTTGTAGTTGATGACGCTAGAAAACAGAGACTCTCCGCTGTTAGTGAGGTCGATAGTTGTGGCATCTACCTTAGCTGGAGATGGATTGCTTGTAGGATCGCTTGTACTGTCGCTACATGATGCGAATACGAATGCCGCCAAACCGATGGCAGCAAGCTTAGAATTGAATACTTTCATGTCTATTTTAGTTTAAATTGTACTTTCTAGTTTTTGTTTTATACCATTTACTTATATCCTTGTCCTTAAGCTCGATGTTTTTGGGGTAGTTCGATCATCATTGTCTCGCATACTCTCACAAGTGGCTCTTAGACGCTGCAAATTTAATGAAATTATTTCAAAACTAGTTGTCTTTTAGAGTTAAATAAACTTAATTCGTTACTTTTTGTTCTGATACTCATTAGGTTGGTTTGATGTGGGCGATAACGGCTTGGCTCTTCCGCTTGTCAAACGATAACTATTTCTGAACTCATTAACCCGAAAATTACTCCGAAAGATAGCAGAATATCTCCGAAGAATACGAAAATATCTCCGAAAGATAGCAGAATATCTCCGAAGAATAAACCAGGAAAACTAATGTTGGGAATACGATGATGGATATGTGTTGTGGTGACGAGGTGAAGGGTGAAGGGTATATTTTAAATCTTATATTATATTCTTTTTT
>JAJWFY010000070.1:0-7910 GCA_021615735.1 Segatella copri
ATCTTCTCATAGTACCTGTTCTTGGAACAAATTTATGTCTATTTTATTAGGACAACTTAATGTTTCACTAATAAACGAATAGAAATGGAATTAGACAAATTTGAAGAGTTCCTAAGCCAAGGCAATATGGCTAAGAACACGATTTCGGCATATCTGTATGCCGTGAAGGAGTTTGGCTCTCGACACAAAGAGTTGAACAAGAGAAACTTGTTGGTTTACAAGACCTACTTGATTGAGACTTACAAACCAAAGACGGTGAACCTCCGTATTCAGGCGTTGAACAAGTACCTTGTATTTGTGGGCAAGACGAAACTCCGCTTGAAGTCGGTTAAGGTGCAGCAACGTTCTTATCTGGAGAATGTCATCAGCAATGCCGACTACACCTTCTTGAAAAACAAGTTGAAGAAGGAAAACAACTTGGAGTGGTACTTTGTGGTGCGTTTCTTAGCTGCGACTGGTGCCAGAGTGAGCGAACTTGTGCAAATCAAGGTTGAGCACGTGCAAGTAGGCTATTACGACATCTACACCAAGGGTGGCAAGATACGGCGTATCTATATCCCCAAGACATTGCGCACGGAAACAGAAAAGTGGTTGCAGGCACTCAACCGTACAAGTGGCTATCTCTTTCTCAATCGCTTTGGCGAGCGCATCACGACAAGAGGCATATCACAGCAGTTGAAGAACTATGCTGTGAAGTATGGCTTGAATGAGAAAGTGGTGTACCCTCACTCGTTCCGCCATCGTTATGCCAAGAATTTCTTGGAGAAGTTCAACGACATTGCCCTGCTTGCAGACCTTATGGGGCATGAAAGCATCGAAACGACACGTATCTATCTGCGAAGAAGCAGCATTGAGCAACAAGAAATCGTAGATAAGGTTATCACTTGGTAAAATGCCAATAAAGGTTTATAGGAATAAGAGTAGAAAGAAATGCAGGTCTCTTTCTACTCTATCCATGTAAAACGTTTTGTCATATGACATGCATATATCTCCACAAGAGGGTGTGTCATAAATCAACAGCTCGCAAGTCCGTTAGGCGTTAGGAACGCCTAGCGGACTTGCGTATCTCCCTAACGCCTAACGGAAAGAAACTATTGCATATACAACTTTATTTTCGTCCAAAATACCTTTGTTCCTGATAATCATCCAATATGTCATTCATCACATCATTGAAGCCTAGCCCTTTACCTTTGCTTTACCCTTCGACCAGCATTTTCAATTCCGCTACGCGCCGGCGACCGTTGGTTCAGGGCGTGTGGGACATAAAAGAACTAAAAAGATATCAGCGTCATCTGCGAATTGAAAAACAGATTAGTACCATCAAAAAAGCTATCCCAAATTCTACGATATGGACTTCTTGGTGATATACTCTGTACAAGACAATTAGTATCTAGAACTATTTTTTCCATAAAACTACTTTTTCAGCATTGCATGTAAGTCCTGATGGCGAAGTTCATCAAGCTTTGCCTGATTCAGCTTGCCTGAATCCCAAAGTGCCTCCAAACATGTATCAGCTTTCTTACGAAAGTAATCACTCAAAACAGTTTTCACCTCAGAAAGCCTTTCTTCAGAACCATCAAAAGCAAACATCTTTAATAGATGTTGTTGAACCGGATTAAACATTGTTGTTTCCATAACTTTTAATTTAAACGTTTAACTTTTCGCCACAAAAATACGCTTTTTCTCGAAACCACCAAGAAATTTGCAATAAATCTGCCAATCCCCCCGAAAATCAGTTTGCCTAACCTCATTCCAGTATCTGCGAAATCCCAGCCACCCAGGGTGAAAATACGATATCAGTGGAATCCGACAACCGACGGATTCCACTTTTTAATTTAAAAATCCAATTCAAAAGTATTATTTGTTAAAAAAGTAACTATCATCGAAGGCTGCTTCGATAAGGCGTTGCTTTACCCGGGCGTATTCTGCCGAGTCTTCGATAAAGTACCGAAGAGCAGAAACAATCCTTACATAAACACTGAGCCGATAATCGCCCTTACCCTTTTAGATTGCAAAAATGTTTTCCTTATGCATCCCAGCATAATACATCAGATCAGAACCAGATACATGATGGTTCTTCATCACTTCACTCAGAACAACACCGAAACGGCTGTTGTCTGCTTCAAAATTTTTAATTTCCATTTTTTAAAAATTTAAAAATGTTTGTAATTATTGTATACGAGTTCCCACTACGGGAACTCTTTTTTATTTTCTTTTTAGTATCTTTGCACCATGTAAAACAGATTCAACAATCTGCTTACCTATAAGGAAACGAATAACCGATACATATATTGTATAAACAATATAATATTTTTAGGAGATTATGAACATCAGTACATTCATTAACATGGCCAGCAAGATTCCTTCACCTGGTCAGTTGGAAGGCCTGGTAACCTTCATGAAGGAAGATGAGAAACTCAGGTTTTTCACCGAGTCTTACCGGAAAACGGGGGATAAGTCGTACAAGCACGATGCACCCCTCTTCGCCGTAGCCTGCATCTTCGAAGGCGGAAAGGGCAAGGACAACATCCGGAGTCTCACACATCTGTCGCTAGTCGACTTCGACCACATCACAGAGAAACCGGATGACGGCACCCTGCGCTCTCTCAAAGAGAGAATCTGCCACGATGCCCACACCCTGCTCTGCTACGTCACCATGAGCGGCAACGGACTGCGCGTCATCTACCGCTACGAAGGCGAGGATTATCCCGCCGCCTTCGCCATGGGAAACGACTACTACGCGCATCTCATCGGCAAGGAAAGCGATCCGCTCTGCAAGAACATCACAAGGCTCAGCGGACTCGCCTACGACCCCGAAGTCTATTTCAATCCTGAAGCCACAGCCTTCAGCGCCGAGGAAATCAGCCATTTCCATTCCGCTACGCTCAAGACCACTCAGAAGAAAAAGAAACAGGAACGCATCGCCGACTACTACGAGAACATCATCAAACCCAAGCTGGAAAGCGAACAGGTAAAGTACGAACCCGGCAACCACAACCAGTATGTGATGCGGGTGGGTTACATGATGGCTAAGAAACGGTACGACAGGAAAGAAGCCACCCAGTGGGCTATCAGGCAGTTTCCCGAATACGACGACGTAGAACAGGTGTTCAAATCGTGCTACGACAACACCACTCACCCCCAGAAGGTGAAGGCAGAAAACGGAAAGATTCCCTATGCCACCGTAGATGAAATCAAAGACTTCCTCGACGGGCATATCCAACTCCGCTTCAACCTCATCACCCTGCGCTACGAGTATCTGAAGGAGAAATGGCGAATCCTCCAGGACCGCGATCTGAACACGCAATGGAGCAACATGTCGTTAACCGCAAGGGTGAGCAAGAGCGATATGATCAATGTCATCGAGAGCGACTATACCCCGCCCTACAATCCCTTCACCGATTATCTGGAGAATCTCCCACCCTGGCAGGAAGGCGACAAGGACTATATTGCCGAACTCGCTGCCACGGTAAAGCTGAAGGGCACCCCGGTGATGCCCTTCTGCGAAGCCCTCAGGAAATGGCTCGTGGCGATGATAGCAGGATGGATAGACGAAGGTGCCGTCAACAATGTCATCCTGGTGTTCATCGGCAGACAGGGCGCCTATAAGACCACCTGGTTCAACTATCTCCTGCCGCCGGAACTGAAGCAATACTTCTATACGAAGGCGAATGCCAGGCGCATGACGAAGGATGATATCATCGCCCTATCGCAGTATGCACTCATCTGTTATGAAGAGCTCGACACGATGAGTCCGTCGGAACTGAACCAGCTGAAGGCTGTGGTTACGATGCAGTATACCAACGAGCGGGCGGCATACGGCCATTATGCCGAGCAGCGCAAGCATATCAACACCTTCTGCGGCACGGGCAACAATCCCGAGTTTTTGAGCGACCCTACCGGTAACCGTCGCTGGCTGCCCTACGAGATAGAGAGCATTCTCTCGCCCCGTGAGCATCCGTTCAATTACGAAGGCATCTACGCCCAGGCTTACGCCCTCTACAAGAGTGATTTCCGCTACTGGTTCACCGATGAGGAGATAGAAAAGCAGAACCGGCACAACCGCGCTTTTGAGGCGCCTAGACTAGAACAGGAACTTGTGGATCTCTACTTCCGAAAGCCAACGGAGGCGGAGACAGGGGAGTTCGTGTCTATAGCCAGAGCGATGCAGATTATCAGTTGCAACATCTCCCAGAAGCTGAGCAGCACCAAGCTGGGCAGAGCTTTCAATGATCTCGGATTCGAAAAGATGCGCACCACCTACAACCGTGGGTACAGGGCGATTATCCGTACTGCCGAGGAAATCAAGGCATACCAGGTATCCCTCTGCATCAACTCGCAGCATTCCGATGATGATGCCCCGTTCTAGCCGTTCCCAAGCCATCGGTTCCCACTGGTCAGATTATGACACTATGACACTTATGACACTAGTTTTTCAACTTTTCGCCTCGCACGCGGGCAGGCAGGAACTTTCGGCCTGATTTTTCCTGCCTGCCCGCGCGAGAGCAAATCTTCAGAATTCACTGTCATAAGTGTCATGTGTCATAGCAAAGCCGGTTACTTCCGAAACGGAAACCAAAGGTTTACGGTTCAAAAGTCAGAGACTTACGATGCAAAAGTCAGTTACTTACGATGCAAAAGTCAGAGACTGAACTTTCGCATATCAGGAAGTTAAAGGAGTTAAGGAAGTTAAGGAGTTAAGACGTATGTTTTGCTGCTTAAAAACTATGCCAAAAAGACTATTGTCTTAACTCCTCAGCGACCGTAGGGAGCGATAACTCCTTTAACTTCTTTAACTCCTGAACTTGCGAAACTTGAATCAATCATAAACCCCTTTAAAAATCAAACAAAACTATGGATTTAAGAAGTTATACCAAGCAAGAGCTAGCTCTTCTATATTTTCCCGATGCTACTCCAGCAGTAGCCAGTGCTCACCTGATGCGATGGATCCAGCGCATCCCCGACCTTCTCCAGAAGCTCGCCGCCACCGGTTACGGCAAGAATTGCAAGGAGTTCACCCCGATGCAAGTCTCCTACATCATCTACTTCCTCGGTGAGCCATAACCCTGTTCCGTCTAATCTGAAAATGAGCCAACAAAAGGTACTTCTACCAGAAGACATCATGCAATAGGGAAAAGGGTCTATACACCCTTTTGTCGAGGTGTATAGACCCTTTATCGTGATATACACCGTTGGGTGGACAATATGGTCGTATGGTGGATAGTATCATAGATATTGTCGGAGATGTTCTTGCCAACGTACAGGAGGCAACATATATGAACTGCTTGATGTAGCAATGGTATTCATCTTCAAGCACCTCTCATTGTCTGGTAAGATAAATGGTCTTTATCGTGAGGAAGAACTGAGCATTCCTTACAAGGCTTTAAATCCCCGAAATCAGAATCGGGGGAATGATAAAAGGCAGCAATCAACGAAGCGATGTTGATTGCTGCCTTTCCTCTTACCAAGTGTACACTTTTTAGCTTCGATTTCCATTTTGTTTTTTATTTTAAACTAATATCGATTCTAAAAAATCAGCAGGAGTCTGCACATTTTCTGCAAAATCCCTAAAGTCCTTTACATTTCTTGTTACTATCACATCTACTTGATGGAGCAAAGCAGACTCATATTGCACGCTATCCTCAAAATCTTTACGCTCAAATGATAGACACTTCTTTATAATCTCCTTATCCACATCCGTTATTTCACAAAGAGACGCAAGACCTAACATAGATTGATACAACTCTTCCCGAGAATAAGATTTGCGCAAGATAAAAAATGCATTGACAAATGTTATAGCAGAAACATAAAGTTGAATTTTTCTCTTATGGGCTAGGTCAAAAATAACGGCAGCGGGATAATAAAAATCACCTCGCTGATCATAGAAATCTATGACTATATTGGTATCTAAGAATACTTTCATTTGTATTTTTCTTCTAAAGATTCATATAATGAGTCATCTATCGCATCTGAAACTTGCTTACGATTCTTAAGCGTCATCTTAAGTATTTCGGGCGAAAGCTGATAGTTAGCCCACGCATTCTCTTGCTTCTTTACAGTTGTAACAGACTTAGCATTAGCTGACTCCAACAGACGTTCGGCCAACCAACGCTCATTACTTGCTGTCAAAGGAAGGGACTGCAAGAAACTCCACAATTTATAAATAGCTAATGTTGTCATATCATACATATTTATATTATTCCAAATGCAAAACTACAACTTTTATTTAAAACAGCCAAGAATTTTGCTGATTATTTTAATTGAATGTGAAATCTAATTGGCTATTTTAAACAGAATGGCACCAAGGCTGTCTTTGGCGATACTTATACACAGACATTGCCAGCTCTTGGACATAGCATGTCTGATGCAATCACTTTCTATGAGAGTAAGAGCATCTATACGAGGTGATAGATGGGGCTTTTTCAATCATTCCTCTTTATTTTATCAAAAAACGGGGTATTATTCCTCTTTATTCAAGTTTCGTATATAAGCTCCACACGCCCTTTACCTTTGCTTTACCCTTCGACCAGCGATTTTCAATTTCCTTCGGCCGGTGACCGTTGGTTCAGGGCGACAGGTTTGCGTCCGTAATTACCCTGGGCTAGGAGCTTCTGCCCTGTTGGGGCGTGTGGAGCTTACTTGCGAAAGTTCAACATCCAACATGTACCTCTCAACATTCACCATTCTCTAACTTTTTCTGTAACTTTTCTCTGAAATCTCTTGTGGGTTTGAAAATAAAACCGTAACTTTGCGCTATAGAATTTTAAAACAGATGGTTATGAAGTACTTAGATCCCAAGGCAGGCCTTACGTTCAAGAAGATATTCGGCAATCATCCCGATCGATTGAAAAACCTTCTGAATACCCTTCAGTCACTCAATGAAAATGAACTGATACAACAGCAACAATATCTGCCGACAACAGAGGAACTGGAGATTTCCGGCTTTACAGATGCCGAACTCAGAGCCTACGACAAGTTTTGGGATTCCGTAAGTGTTGAAAGAACCCTTCTGGATGACAGATACCAGAAAGGCATAGAAGAAGGCATGAACCAGCGAAGCCTTGAGATTGCTAAGAAGATGCTGGCAAATGGAATGGATGATGCATCGGTCATGGATATGACGGGGCTGACGGCAGAGGAGATAAAGCTGCTGAAAGCGGAGATGTAGATTACGAATATCACCATATAATCAAGGGTCTATACACCACCTTTTCATCGTGGCATATAGACCCTTGTCGTTTCCCATGAGGTGCGGGGGGATATGTTTGCTGGGCAACTAATACTCCTGCCCAGCTTAGGAGTTAAACAATCTACTTTATTATTCAACTCTATATCTTCTACACGTTATGGACTTAAATTCACGTCCAAGGAAATTTTTGTTTAAATGTTTATTACTAAAAGCATAATCTATATCGTTATTAGCTGTATATAAATTATCGTCAGTTTCAATCATCTCTTTTTGATAGTCTGACAAAATTAAATCTATATTTGGGGTAATGTCTTTAAATATTGGCCAATATCTTGCATCTGCATAGTTTATAGGGCCAAAAGTCAGCTTTGAAAGCAGATTACATTCATTAAATGCACCAGAATTAAGTTTGTTAAGACTCGGCGCTTCTACTACTGTGAGATATTGGCATTCACTAAAAGCATATTTCTTAATTTCTTTTACGTCAGGCATTTTGACAGACTTAAGTTGCGACATCCTTTTGAATGCCTCTTCTGGAATAGTTTCCACACCAATAATGGTCAACTCAATTGTACCCTCGTCGTTAGGAGCGGCACCTTTGATGGCTTCTCTTATTGCCATAAATTCATCAGTACCAGCATTGGGAGCGAGGTTGAGTCTTATAGTAGTCTTGCCATCTGCTACTTTTTGCTCAATAGCTGACTTTATTTCTTCTGCACTA
>JAJWFY010000034.1:0-34310 GCA_021615735.1 Segatella copri
AATTAATTTTCAACAACTTAGGCTACATGTTCCGGATTTTATCCGGACAGTAGTGAAGTAGTATCTAAGCAATTGACTGCTTTGGAGAAGGTGTAGATTGGGTTGAGTTAGCAGAAGGAGTCAGTTCTATAGGATGAAGGAATCAACTGGATGGGGCGAAGGAGTTAACTCTGTAGGTTGATGCAAGCGTCTTTGCGAGTTGAAAGACTATACTCTTCGGGTTCCAGGAGATACCTTCTCAGCAGTTGCCACTAGGCTCAGCAGGTCTGTCGAGCCTAGTCGGCAGGCCTGCTGACTGCAGTCAGCAGCTTTGCTGAGCCTAGTTGCAACACTTTATTCTTACCGAGATATCTTTCATTTCATCGGGAAGAATAAGCTGTAGGGAGTATTTGAAATCTATGCAATTTTCTTTTCCCACTCTTCTTTGACTAATTCTGCCAAATATCCATCGCTTCTGCAATGCATATCTGCAATACCTTCATTCATCATCTGATAAATAGAAGAAGTATAAAAGAAATCTAGAGCATCTTCCAATGTGATGCCTGTTTGCTCTGCAAGGATAGATACTATGCGAGCATATTTCATTTGAAGTATTGTCTTGTTTGCTTCCATAAAAGTCCCTCCTTATATTATTTCATCTGACTTATTTCAATGCTCCTCGTTTCTTTAACAAGTTAATCAAATCGTCCATGATGTACTCCTTGCCGAAAGTATGGAGCACATCATAGCAGGATATCATGTAGCCATTTAAGATATCTGTTGACCGTAACATCTTATATACCTTACTGGCACTCATGTTCAATCGGTCGGCTAAGTTGCCAACGCAGTAGGTTACGAAATCCAATTGATATTCTTGCATTTGCATAATTTTCTTTATTAATGTGGGGACAAAGTTAAGAATTTTCTTCGAAAAAACAAATTATTTTTCTTTTCTTCTATACAGAATGAAAAAATAAGCTGAAAATATAGGATTATTCTGAAACTTTTTGTATTTTTGCAGAAAAATGGAGGTAGTGATATGAGGGTTTATCAAGATTCAAAGGGAAATATTAATGGATACTCTTGGAATATTTCAAATAAGTTTATTCAAGTGGTCGTAATGGGTGGTTGCCTATTAAGATTTATGCTATTTCCTTTAGTGGGATTATATTTGATTTTTCATCCAAATGAAGGTGGAAAATATGCTTTTTCTAGAAAATGGTATAACAAGATATTATGGACTTATTCTGTAATATTGCCTTTATCAGTAATATATTATGGTATAAGATATGATGATATAACAAAGTTAGAATTGTTGCTTTTACTTGGTGTACATAGTATAATGCTCTTTGGTGCTTTCTGTGCTTTTATAGATGAAGTCTTTTTGAACAATAACACAGTAGAAGAATATAGTGCAAGCAAAAGTTATCACTATAGTAAAAATAATAATGTAGAGATGATTGCTGAAATATCAAAAGATTTGGATTGTACGTTGCAATTCAAAGGGTTTAAAACCATTCGTGAATTAAAAGAGAGTTGTTCTGAAGTCCCTTCTTCTAATGGTGTGTACCTTGTGCTGAGGAGGAATAATCAAAAACCGGTTTTTAGTATTTCTAGTTTAGGAGGTTATGTGAAAGTTCCAAATGATTCTCCTTGTTATTCACTATCTTATTTACAAGAACAGTATGTTAACGGAACCTGTATCTTGTATATAGGAAAATCAACTAATATGAGAAGTCGTTTGCGTTCATACATGAAGTTTGGACAAGGAAAGCGAGCTTCTCATGGAGGAGGAAGGGCGATTTGGCAAATGACAGATGTTGATGATTTTGTGGTTTGCTGGGCAGAGACTATGGAAAATTCAAGGATGGTTGAGTGGCGAATGATTCAAGCGTTTAAATTGCGGCATGAGGGAAAACGGCCATTTGCGAATATGAGTGATTAGCTGAATTTCTTAATAAAAAGATTTTAGAAAATGAAAGCATAGGTACAAGTACATTGAGCACTTATACCTATGTTTTTATTTATTGCGTTGGCTCTGAGCATGAATCTTTTCAATCTGTTCCATTTTTTGTTCTCTAGTATATGGATGCTTTAGCATTTCCTTAACATCCTCGAGAGCATTTAATGTGTTTTGGCGATGAAAGTCGGTAAGAAAGGTTCGCTTGCCAGCAACGATTTCTTGTATGTCTTTATCTATTTTCTTTATTTCATTATCGGTATCAAACAGTTGGTATATTCTTGTCATGTTCTCAGGGAGATAGTTCATCGCCTTGAGTCTTATCTCTAAAGGAATACCGAATCGGGCTTCGGCAATAGAGCCGACGATGGCTCCAATGGTATCGCTGTCGCCACCATGAGATATGGCCAGGCGGATGGCATCTTCGAAGGATGAGGCTTGCGAGAGGAGATAGAAAGACAATGGTACGGCATCCATGCAGGTTTCATCAAACTTGCCTTTCGGATAATCTCGTGTATCGAAATCTTCATAATAGCTGCGGGCGATATCCTTGAAGCCTTTCATCGCCTCAGCATTTGGCTGATGGCTTTCCTTACTCTTGCGGAAATGCCAGATGGCATGAGCCACGGCTTTGGCTCCCTTGATTCCTTCGGGATGGTTATGGGTCGGAATAGCCGTTTTCTCTGCCTCTTCCAAAACCTGCGGCAGGTCATCGAATAGCCAAGCCACAGGCGATACTCGCATTGCCGAACCATTGCCAAAGCTATTGTATGGCTGCGGATTAAGAGAACGAATCCACCCTGCGAATCTTCCGCCATACGCTCCCTTTGGAGAAGGATAGCGGCGGCACCAATCCAGCAGGCTTTCCTGATAGCTTCGTCCGTTCAGTATTGCATCGGCTACCGCTACCGTACAGATGGTATCATCGGTGAAGTCGCATCCTTCGCCGAACATCTCGAAATCATAATCAAACGTATTGTTGAACTCATATTTTGAGCCAGCAATATCTCCTATTATTGCTCCTAACATAAGCTACTAATTCTCTATAACTTTATTCTATCACCTCCCAGAAACTCTCCGGCAGGCTGATGTTCTTCATCTCCTTTGCACTCTCAAACAATGGGGCAATGTCTTCGGCTTCGAAGCCGGCGATACCGCAACCTATTGGGGTTACCAGGAAATGAAGCTCGGGATGCTGATGGGCAAAGATAATGAATAGTTCCACGTATGGACGGATGGTTTCTACGCCGCCCTGCATTGTTGGGATGGCATAGCTCTGCCCCTGCAAGCCTACGCCCTGTCCCATGACGGCACCGAAATGCAGGCGGGCAATACGGGCAGCTCCACCACCATGCATGCCAGCCAGATTGCTGCCAAACACAAAAATCTCGTTCTCTTTTAATGAATCAATCCAGCGAGGAGTGATTCTTCCCTTCTTCATATCTTCCATATTGCTATTATTTAATGTGTTATTTTCTTCAGCCGCTTCCTCGCAGCACATTCTTGAAGCCATCATGCTCGGCATCGACATCTTAGGAGCACTTTCGATACATGCGTCTTTATCGCCGAACGACAGATAGCTTCCGTATTCAGATGCATCGAAGTATCTCTTGAAATAAGGAATCACCACATCGTGCATCATCTTCTGGCAACGCTGGGTGACGGCAGAATGGGATATGCCCAACTGAGCGGCTACGTCCTTGCCCCGGAATCCCTCTATATAGAGCATCTTCAGAATGATGCTGTTCTTGCTGTCTCTGCCATAATAAAAATTGCCGATGTCTTCTATCGTCTGATAAAGATCGTGCTCAAACTGGTTGTCGGTCACGTCAAACTGCATCTTGCGGCTTTCCTGTCGCGCCTCGAAACTCTCGAAGCGATGCTCCTTTACCACTTCCTTCAGCTTGTCGAGCAGCAGGAACCGGAAACCGTTCACCATCCAGGTTTTGAGCGACATACGCGGCTTTCTGTCTTCCAGAGGCTTGAAGTTGTGTTCGCAGAGATAAAGATAATATTCGTGAGCCAGCGAATAAAAGTCCATGCCCGGCTTGTGCTGCAGGTCGTATCGCTTATCGTAGATGCAATAAGCCACCCGGCAGTATCCGTAGTAATACTCCCTCACGATTCTGGCATCGGCATCCTTGAAGCCCTGCAGAATCTCATCGTCCGATAAGCTTTCCAATGCCTTCTTCTTTGAAAAATCAGTTTCTGAAAAATCTTTTTCTTTCTTCATATCGATATATCTTTTTGATATCTGCAATTCGATTGCAAATATATACTTTTTCTTTGAGAAACAGGAGATTTTGCTCCTTTTTTCTCCTCTCTATGATATTAAAAGAAGAAAGAAGGGGAGAAATTAAGCTGGCATCGAAAAAATATGCGAAAACTCTTTAAAAGGCTGGCGTGCGAGGGCATACTAGCCTTTTTCCCCTTCCCATGCCAGAATCAGACCGATGACGCCGGCATAGCTCTTTCTGCCGCCTTCTACATGGTTGCCTCTCAGATAGAGTTCGAAGAAGAAATCCTGGGCAGCATCCAGTGCCTTGCATCTTTTGCCCTGCCAGTATTGGCGGTCGCTTTTCAGCAGCCTGATTATCTCAGGACGGATATATTTCAGATATTTCTCACCTTCCTTTTCGCCGAGGATGTCGAATACATTATATAATACATGAGGCAGAATGTGGTAGTATCCGCTGAATCTCACCGTTTTATCTGGTGATGCGGTACAGACAATATAGCTGTAGAAATTTGCCTCACCTTCGTTGGAGATGCCTAGAAAATGGGCAAACTCGTGGGCATAGGTGGCAGGATAATCGTGAGCAAGAATATCACCATTCAGCGTAAATTCGCAGAAGAAAGGACCCATGCTGCCGGTTACACCAGCCATCGAACTGAGGGGCGTAAACACCATCGTCTTGGCATGAGGATGCTGGTTGAAAGGTGGATTAATGCCCTCCCGATATCCTATCTTGTTATATTCTTTCAAAACCGCATCCCGCACCCGATTCTTCAATTTATCATCCACGATACTGTCAGATTTTTCACTCTTCCCTCTTCGTTCTTCACTTAAATAGTTGAGGCTGTCGGCATACTGGTAGGCAAATTTCCTGAACTTCTCTTTCGAAACCTCAGCTGGCTTCATGCCAACTCTATAATAGATAACAGGCTGCGAATAGTTCAGTCCCCAAGCAGCATAAAACCATACATATACCCACAGCAGATATTCAATTACCCTCCCGAAAACCGCCTTTTTCTTCGGATAGCCGCCGCTCTTGGCAGCAAGAAAGATAAATCGACGGGCGAGTTTCTTCCGTAATCCCATCTCGTAGATAGGATAGAGGACGACCCAGGCGATGCTGAGAGCTATGAAAATATCGCCCACGGCAAAGGGAAAGATGCCCGAGATGGGCGAGAGAAGGGTGCCGATAACGGGATAAACACGGTAGGTGTAGATGACTCCCCAGAGAGGTATCATCTTGGTAAGGGTGACGAGGATGAGCAACAGCAGCAGTACCCAGTGGCGCCACTTCATTCTGTCGAGTCGTAAAGTATGTAATATCTTCATCTTGTTTCTTGTTTTTTATCTTGCATGGCTCTTGAACAGAGCTGTTTTTTGCACTTTTTGCCCCTGATGTGCAGAGATGGTGCAAAAATACAAAAGTTTTCTGAAATATTGACATCAGAAATCTGTTTTTTTAGTAATTTTGCCATATTAAAAGTTGAACATAATAAATAGAGGAGGAGTTATTATGAAACAGACACTGGAATCATTCGAGGCTATGAACCTTGAATATGAGAACCTCTATAATGAGGACGATGAACGTAGAGAATATAATTCTGTCTGGTACAGCTAGTTACAATGTATTATAAAAAGGCTGTAACAGGTGAATTAAATTAGTGTTACATATAAAAAAGATCGTTAGGATAATAAAAGACTATGCCATAGTTACTAAAGAAATGATGTAACATAGGCATAGTCTTTTTTTATGTCCTTTCCTTGCTGGCTGTTCTTTCCTGCATTTCTATTTTTCGAAGTGCTGGTAATCTTTGCTGTGTTTCCAGTCACCTCCCCATCTGAATCCTTTTGCCTTGAAGAGCCGGTAGCAGAGGTCGCCTTTCTTAATCATGTAAGCGTGGTTCTTGCTGCGGTCCAGATAGGGGCGGGCGGTGGCAGGTTCCACCACTTCCTTGCCGTTCTTCAGTCGTTTGTGGTAAGGATTGTAGAGGGTGTTGATGTCTACGGCTAGTCCCCTTCCGTGCTTCGATACCGTATGGGTATGCGAGATGAAGCGGAAGTTGAAGCTGGAGGAGTTGTTGGCTCTCATCGCCCTTTCGTCGTCGGCATCCCAGTAGTCAATGAGCCTCATCCGTTCTATCGGATATTTTGCCTCGTATAGCTTTTTCAGAATATCGAGCACATCTGTGGCTATCGCCCTGTTCACCACCATCTCTCCTACGATGTTTCTGCCGTCCTTGTCTACGTGCAGGCATCTTATGTATCTCAGTTCGCTTCTTGCCACGGTACAGTTCTTCTTGTATGTCTTGCCCTGCATCAGACGGAAGATGTCATCAGGAATAGTGGAGATGGAGAAGAAATGCTTCTCTCCCAGTTTTCTGATGGTTTGTTCGCTGACGGTTTCTCCCGGCTTCTGCGCCTTGGATGGAAGGCAGAAAAGCATGGAAATAAACAGGCATATTATTAAAATCCTTTTTGCTGTCATCATGCACCTCCTTATTTTGCTACGGGAATATAATGCGAATCCTTGATTTCACCTATCACGATGATGCTGTGCAGACTTCCTATGCAGTCGATGTTTCCCAGTGTGTTGAGCATGAAGTCCTGATAGGCTTTCATATCGCGGGCATATACCTTGATCTGGAAGTCATAATCGCCGGTGGTGTTGTAGCACTCCGTTATCTGGTCGATGGTCTGCACGGTATCCATGAATTGCTGAATCAGGTCGTGGGTATGCTGTTTCAGACGGATATTGCAGAGCACGATTACGTTGTGCCCCAACTTGTGATGGTCTACGATGGCTCCATATCGCTGGATGTATCCCTCGCGTTCCAGCCGCTTCTGCCGCTCGAAGGTGGGAGAAGGGGAGAGGTGTACTCTTGCGGCAAGTTCCTTTACGGTGAGTCGGGAGTTCTGCTGCAGTAACTTCAGTATTCTGATGTCTGTTTCATCAAGTTTTTCTTCTGTTGTCATTGTTGCTTTATTCCTGTTTTTACTGATTCTTACAGAATAATATTCTGCTGATTTGCTTAATTCGCTGCAAAGATAGTATATTTTTCTGAATTATGGAGAATATTTGGCAAATAAAATTCTTCTTCTTACCTTTGCACCCGCAATTCCGGATGCAAAGAGCCGTTTATCATCAGATAATGGAAAAAATAAGAGTCATTCATCATGGCAAATTAGAGTCATTCATCATTTAAAAATATAGGAGATAAAATAATGAGTAACGTAAGAAATATACATTTTGAGGCAGTGGGCAGCTATTTGCGCCCTGCAGAGTTGAAGGAAGCAAGAGCCAAGTTTGCTGATGGCAAGATTTCTGCCACCGATCTTCGCGCCGTAGAAGACCGTCTGATTACTGAGGTCGTCAAGCAGCAGAAGGCGCATCGCCTGCCTTATATCACCGATGGCGAGTTTCGCCGCAGCTATTGGCATCTCGACTTTATGTGGGGATTCAATGGCGTGGAGCATATCGAACTGGAGCATGGCTACCAGTTTCATGGCGAGGAGACAACCAAGGGTTCTATCCAACTGACCGGTAAGATTACCGGCGAAAATCATCCTTTTATCAAGGATTTCCTCTTTGTGAAGCAGTTTGAGGAGCAGGATGCCAAGGGCGAGTATATCTTCGAGGCAAAGCAGACGGTTCCGGCTCCGGCACAGTTTCTTGCCGAACTGTTCCGTGGCAAGAATGCCGAGAATACCCGCAAGTTCTATCCTAACACCACCCAACTGATAGAGGATATAGCCCAGGCCTACCGCACTTTCTTCCAGGAGATTTATGCAGCCGGTTGCCGCACCATCCAGCTGGATGATTGCACCTGGGGAATGATTGTGGATAGCGATTACTGGAAGGCTAAGGTGGGCACAGGTTTCACCCTTGAGCAGGAAGCCCTGCAATATCTGAAGGTGAACAATCTAGCCATCGAGGGCAAACCTGAGGGGTTGACCATCAACACCCACGTATGCCGTGGCAATTATCATTCCTGCTATGCCACCAAGGGTGCCTACGATGCCGTGGCTCCTTATCTCTTTGCTCACGAGAATGTAGATACCTTCTATCTGGAGTATGATGATGAGCGTTCGGGTGGTTTCGAGCCGTTGAAGTATGTGGCTGATGGCAAGAAGGTGGTTCTGGGTTTGGTAACCTCTAAATCTCCTGTGCTGGAGGATAAGGCTACGGTTATCGACCGCATCCACGAAGCAGCCAGGTATATTCCTCTCAATCGCTTGAGCCTCAGTCCTCAATGCGGTTTCGCCTCTTGCGAGATTGGTAATAAGCTGACCGATGCAGAGCAGTGGGCAAAGATAGATCTGGTGAGAGAGATTTCTGAGGAAGTTTGGGGATAATGATATATTCAAGGAGAAGATGTGTTGTCTGTCATGGCTGCACATCTTCTCTTTTTTATTTACTTTTTATCAAAAATGTTTGGTGTTTTCATGAATTACTAGTAACTTTGCACCCCGAAAATTAAAATCATCATTCATTAAGATTATCAGAGAAAATGGAATATATGTCTCAGGAAGGCTACGATGAGCTCGTGGCCGAACTTCAACACATGGTTAACGTAGAGTTGCCAGCCGTTCGCGATGCGATAGCTGAGGCCCGCGATAAGGGCGACCTCAGTGAGAATTTCGAGTATCATGCAGCCAAGCGTGAGCAGGGCAAGCTTTTGAGCCGCATCAGCTTCAAACAGAAGGTCTTGGAGAATGCCCGTGTCATCGACAAGTCTCGATTGAAGAGCGATACCGTTGGCTTGTTGAGCAAGATTAAGATTACCAATCTCGCCAACAAGTGCAGCATGAATTATACCATAGTAAATCCTCACGAGGCAGATCTTCATAGTGGCAAGATTTCCATCAAGTCGCCTATCGCCAAGGCCCTTCTGGGTAAGAAGGCAGGTGAAGAGGTAATGGTAAAGGTACCAGCCGGCTTGCTCAAATTCCGCCTGGATAGCGTGGAGTTATAATGTATTCTTTAAAAGGAAAACTCCCGATAATTTGAAACTGATCAAACTATCGGGAGTTTCTCTTTTTATTCTAATATTTTTCCAGAATCTTATTCAGTAAGAAGGTGGCATTCTGGTTCCTTGCCACACCCTTCTGTATCTTATAAGTATAGGTAACATCTGTGCCTAAATCTATCTCGAAACAATAGTTGTGGAATTGTCCTGATGCATCATTTTCCATCTTGGAGAGCTCCAGATCGTGGGTAGCGATGATGCCGCTCACTGGCTGCTTGGCAATGGCTTCGAGGAACTTTCTCGAACCATTCAGCTTATCCAATGAATTCGTTCCCTTCAGAATCTCATCCAGAATAATCAGCGTTCGGAGTGGCTCCTTATTGTCTTCTCCACTTTCCTTGCAGCACTTTCCCTCAGCACTTTCCCTGCAGAACTTCAGCAGCTCCTCCAGTCTTATCAGCTCAGCATTAAAGTAAGAGATGCCATGCGTCAAATCATCGGTGGTTCTCATGCTCGAGAACAATCTGAAACGGGAAATCTTCAGCTGATCCGCAAACACCGGCATACCCGCCATTGCCAGGATATAGTTCACGCCCAGCGAACGCAGGAAGGTACTCTTTCCCGCCATGTTGGCTCCGGTGATGATATAATAGTTGCCGTCCTTGATGGTGAAATCGTTCTTCACCGCCTTGGCACCCAGGAAAGGATGATAGAGATTCTTACCCTCGAACACGATTTCCGGACTTCCGATTCCTGCATTTTCAGAAACATAGCTTTCTGTATCTGCTTCCGGACTTCCCGAAACAAATTCCGCCTCTTCCGCCTCTGGATGATTATATCTGAAATTCGCCATTGAAACCATCGCATCCATCTCGCTGATGATATGCATCCATTCCTCCATCTTCATCATATAGGTATTCTTCCATTTCAGAAAACTGCGAACCAGGAAGAAATCGCTCAGCATGAAGGCATCGGTGAAGAAAAGACCCAGGAAGTTGCCTCTTCTGTCATACCCCTTCAATATCTTTTCCAGTTGGGCAAAGGAAGGCAGGGCATCTGCCAGGGAATTCTGCATCTCCTTGCCTAATTCGCTATGGAAATTGCGCCTGTTGATAAGCTGGAGAATCTGGGCATAGGCGATGAGCTGATGGCGAAGCTTGCCGCCATTGCTGTCTATTTTGTCAAGTGTCTGCTTGCAGACGAAGAACACCACCATGTATTGAACCAACACCCACCACAGGGCGAAATTCACCGAAACCATATCGCATATCGATAAAATCACGGAACCGATGACTCCGATAATCATCATCCATCCGATAACGAGCGAAATCGGAGTTCCAAACCATGCCGGCACCTCCATCTTCGAAACCTTCTGCATCGCATCTACCACCGCAGCAGAATCAATCTTCTTCATCTTGTCATTCATCATCTTGCCATCCACAGTTTGGCTTCTGTTCTTTTCGCCAAGTGCCAGAAATTCCATTCGCCAGTTTTCGCCTTCTCCCGCCAATTCCTTCTGCAAATCTCTTCTTCTTTTGATATCTTCCATATTCAGAGGCGTTTCCCGGGTAAGATTCCTGGCGAGTGCCTCCGAACCGCCCGATGTGATGGTTCGGCAGATGCGGTTGAACAGCGAACTCTTGCCGAAGACATCGAGGTCGAAGGAATAAGGATGCTGCGGATTCTGATAGGAATCGCCTGTTTCGAAAGGCGAGAAATCGCCCTCCCAAGCCTTGATTTCGTCCTGATAAACCTTGAGCAAAGCCGAAAGATGCTCTATCTTCTCCTTGTTCTTGTCGTCAAGTCGTCTGATTCCCAGATAGGCAATCAGGCACAACGCCGCCCCCAACAGATAGTTCTGCGTATCCCCATCCAATGCGAAATAGCAGATCAGGAAGGCGAGGATGCCGCCAAAAGCCAGCAGCTCGCCCGTTATAAATCCCGTATTCTTACGCTTCAGGGCAGCCACCTCAGAAGCATATCGGCTTACATATTGTTGATAATTCTCCTTGATATTCATACTTTTTCTTTATTTTTCTTTTTTGATGTGCAAAATTAGGGATAAAATCTAGATTTCCAAAATAAATTCTCTCATTTTAAGTCTTTTATACTTATATTCGTGATAGGAATCTGTCTTTTATGAACCCTTGGCAGTAAAAAGTGCTATGAAAATTTGGAGGTTACACAAAAACATCGTATTTTTGCATTAAAATAGTTTGAATAATGAGCAAGTATAAATTTAATATAGACAATTATCATGCAATAGGGCATGCTGATATCGAAATAGAGGGTATCACAGTTATCGTGGGTAGCAATGGCTGTGGAAAAAGCACTATGTCCCGTTGGTTGTATTATATCGTTAATACAATGTCAGTGTTAGACAGTTTCTTTTTCTCTGATTTCAGAGATGTGATTATCAAATCATTAGAGAAATATTCTAATGCGCTGGATGATATCTCAAATTATCTGGATGATGATAAAAAACGATTTTTTGACCATACCTTATCATTAATGACAATGGTAACATTGAGTAATGGTGGTGTGGAGAAACTCGATTTTTATTATAAAAGAGCGATTGGTTCACTTGATGACATGCTGGTTAACTTTCTTCAGAAAGAGCAGAATCCTCAGCAGGTGCGTCGAGTGCTTAATCTTTTTGGGATTACTGAACAAAATCATGTTCATGAGGATATAGAACGAAATTCCATTCAGTTGTTTTCTGAATATCTTCAGAAATATGAAAACAACAAAAAAAATCGTCCCATCAGTTACTTGAAAGAGAAAATCGCTTCTGTATATCGGGAAAAGGATGGCTTTCCTGCCAGCATAAGCTTTAAGGAAGATGAAGTGGAATTGCTTGTTGATAGACTTGGAAAGATATATAGTTTAAATAATGCCATATATATAGGAACACCTGCAGCTATTTCTCTTCGTCAATCAGATAGGGTTCTGATGACTTCCTTGGCACATAAAGTGGTTCACGTAAATGAAAAAGGAAGTGAGATTACCGGCAAACAGGAATTACTTCATTCTATTAATAAAATGATAGATGGTTCTATTGTAGAAAAGGAAAATTTCGATGCTGTTGATTTAGTTTATCACAGCAACAATGGTAAGGATATTAGAATCGAAGATATAGCATCGGGATTCAAACCGCTGGTTTATATGCTTCGTCTGATAGAAAACGGGTGGCTGACAGAAAACACTTTGTTGGAGATTGATGAGCCTGAAACAAATCTTCATCCACAATGGGTGGTTGAGTTGGCGCATCTTCTTGTTCGCATCAACAAAACATTTGGAACAAAGATACTCATCACGAGTCACAATCCCGATATGGTATCGGCTATCAGGTATATCTCTGAAAAAGAGGGCTTGTTGAATACTACTCGCTTTTATCTGGCAGAGCAAAGTGAAGGTACAGATTCGTTCTACTATAAGAATTTGGGTTGTGACATCGAACCTGTATTTGAATCATTCAATAAATCTTTTGATACTCTTCAGAAATACGTAGAGAACTATGGCGAAATTTAAGATTGGCAATTATCAGGGAATCAAGATTGATTGTTGGACAGCAAAAGATTTAGTCGGCTTGCATCATTTGATGAAGCAGGAGGGATGCCCAAATTCAGAAAATCTTTTTTCTGACACAGATAAGGCAATAGAACTTGATGATGTTCAGAGACGAATTTCTCAAAAACATCATGCTGATAAGAAATCTTCTGCAGATATGCTATTGCATGTGAATGATAAGAGATTACTTTTGGCCGATGCAAAATTCCGACTAAGCAATACCAGGAATTTGGATTCAAAGGAGATAGCAAAAAAGGTTAGTGAATCAAAGGCAATGGTTACTTCTAACTATTCTTTTGATAATAGTTTCTATGTTTTGCTGACAAAGAAAGCTACAACTCCTTCCAATTTAAATAGGCTTAGAAGAAATGTAGGAAATAATCCAAATTATCAATTTATGGATGCCGTTGAATTTCATAAACTGTTCGAGGATTAATGTTTGAACTCCGTTCCTGATGTCTTGAAAACTCAGAAACGGAGTTTTTTATAACTTTTTTCTGTCTTTTTTTCTAGTATTATGAATTTTTCTCCATCCATTTATTATAGGAAATATTCTCCTCTTTCCACTTATCCTTTGCTGCCACCTGATTCTTTGGATATCCGATGATAAGGGTGTTGAGCGGAATCATCGTCTTGGGCAGATGCAACAGTTGCTGCATTCCCTCGTATCGTTCTTTCAGAGGATAGAGGGCTGTCCACACACAGCCAAGACCCAAGCCGTGAGCCATCAGCAGGATGTTCTCCGTGGCTGCCGAGCAGTCTTGAATCCAGAACTCCTGCTCGATGCCTTCCAGCGTCTTGTCCAGGCATCCGCAAACCACGATGGCAAGTGGTGCCTGCTTCACCATGCTGGCATAAGGACTGAACTGTGGTATCTGGTCGAGAATCTCTCTGTCGTTGATGACCACAAAATGCCAAGGCTGCTTGTTGCAAGCCGATGGAGCGGCCATGCCGGCACGCAGCATCATTTCAATCTTCTCTTGCTCTACAGGCATGTCTGTATAACTTCTCACCGATGTGCGGCTTATGATATTTTCAAAAATCTGATTCTTTTCCATCATAGCTTTTATTCATCTTTTATTCTATCTTGATTGTTAAAATTGCAATGCGCTGCAAATATACGAAACTTTTTGGAGAAATTTGCAGTGCATTACAAATTTCTTGTGCTTCTAGGTAAAATTTGCAGTGCATTGCAAATTTCTTTCTATCGCCCGATACATCCTATAATATGCGTATATATAAACCGATGTTGTGGTTATCATACTGATGAGATTCATGCTGGTGATGGCTGCCTGCTGGGTGTTACCTGCCAGATAAAACACTGCAACAGGGAGTATATTTGAGCATATCAGCCATACCATGAAAACCAGGATAAGGGCTATGCCCAGTTTGCGTATGTTACCTCTGTGCTTGCTGTACAGATGGCAGCCGGCTATCAGGGAAGCGATGACGGAAATCAGGCCCATCGTGCTTTCTGTCCAGGTGAGTATGGAAGCCATTGGGGTAATCTGTCCGTTCTGCATCATCGTTACGAGATGAAGATTGAAGCATAGACCCAGAATGAATGAGAGCACATAGTAAAGCACCATCACCTCGCTGCAGCGTCGTAGTAATTTTACGTCTGCCGGTAGCGTACAGCGGAATATTCCCCATAAAGCTATAGGGGCGAGCTGCAAGACCAGTTGCTTGATGGTAACCAGGATGGGACTTATTGGAATCAGGATGGGACTTGTTCTGAAGGATAAGCCCGCTTGTCCGCAAACAGAAAATGCCAGCGAAAACAATGCGAAAAAGCAATATGCATACATGGCATATTGCGCAATGCTAGTCAATACTACAGGATTCTTTATTCTTGTTCTTGCCATAATTTCTAAGTTTGATGATTTTGCGGCAAAGGTACGAAAAATCTTCTATACCACCAAATTTTGCACTTGCTTGTTGAATTCGCGTATGTCATCTTTTATGTCTGGACTAATAAAAACTCTTAAAAGATATAAGGTATCTTCTTGAATGTCAGTATTTATTGTTATTTTTGTAAGGTATATACTAATTGAAATATAAGTTTAATCATGAATCATATGAAGAAGATTTTCTTAGGATTGGCAGCAGCACTGATGTTGACTGCCTGCAATGAGAACAGACAGCCGGAGGCAACGACCAGCGTTGACTCTGCAAGTGTGGTAACCGATTTGATGATGAGTCGCAGAAGCATCCGTGCTTACAAGGATTCCGTCATCAGCCGTGATACCCTGAACGAGATTTTGAAATGCGGCATCCATGCGCCAAATGGGCAGAACCTGCAGTCGTATGAAATCAGAGTGATTGATTCTCCTGCACTTATCGATTCGATAACTCAAGCCGTGGTCAAGGATAATCCTAAGATAGCAGAGCGCAAGGGCTTCAAGAATATCTTCGTGAATGCTCCATGCGTGGTTTGCATCGCCTACGATACTACTTATGATATGGCGCAGATTGATTGCGGTTTGCTTGGCGAGAACATCATTCTTGCAGCATGGTCAAGGGGCATCGGCTCCTGCTGCCTGGGCAGTTCAGCCCGTTGGATACAGGATTCGCCGTCAGCCAAGCCTTACCTCGACCGCATGGCATTCTCCAAGAATTACAAACTGCTCTACTGCATCGCCCTGGGTTATCCTGACGAATCGCCGGAGGCAAAGGCAAGACGACAGGACATGATAAAGTTCATGGATTAGGATAAATGAAGAGGGTGTGTCATAAACTTATGACAAACCCTCCCAATAAAAGAAAACCTTATAGTCAAAATAGAAATTAGCTATTCTAGTACTTCGCATTCTGAGGGTCGAAGTTGGTCCAACCGCTCATCCAGTTGTTGCTGCCATCGAAGGCTCCGATGTAGGTTACTGTGTCGAAACCTGTCCAGCCGGCGAAACTTGCGGCACCGAGCAATGGGCTGCCGGCGATAGGAGTATAACCATCTGTGCCAACCAATGAAGCCCAACTGTCAAAATACTTGTTGCTTGGCTCTGAGAAGAAGAAGGTGTTGCTGTATGACTTCTGATTCTTGTCGAGATCCTTCTTGTTGGCTGCATCATAGAGGTAATCCTCATATTTCTTGTTGGCATCAGTACCAACGGCATCCATACCTGCGAAATATACATTCTGAAGCTTGAATTTGCCATCCTTGGCATCCTTCACGGTTTCACCCTTCTCACCATCAACAATCAAACCGATAGGCCAGCCTAAGGCTACTGAGTTGATGCAGTTGAGGTTAGAAGAACGGCGAATCTGCATGGCTGCCTGGAACTTGCCGAGGGCTGAACCGTTGTTTGGATTGTAGGCTCCGGCAGTGATATAATCGGTGGTGTTCTGGAACTTGTCGTCCAAAACCTTAGGACCTACGAAGGTGATGTTTGAGAAGGTTGCCTTGGTACGAGGCTCTACTGTTGCACCATCAGCGCAGTTGTCGCTCTCGAAACCGTTGCTCTGAGAGGTATCGGCTATCTTGCTGTCGCGCAGTGAAAGACCATACTGCACCTTGCCTGAGAAACCGTTGTCGGTATCGAAATCATCATCCCAACCCTTGTAGGCTACGAGATACTTGCAATTCACGGTACCGCCAAACCACTCGAAGGAATCATCATTAGAATAAGATACCTGTACGTGGTCTATCTGTGTGCCGGAACCTACAGAACCGAAGGTTAAACCGTTGATTTCCTTATCCTTCTGGAATGGATAACCGGCAAACTCGATGCGTACATAACTCAAGGCTCCTGAGTTATCAGCATCATCTGCGCCACCATGCTTGGTACGAGGGCCACCCTCTATCTGCTGCTCAGTCTGGTTGTTCTTAGCCTTACCGCAGAGGATGATGCCACCCCAGTCGCCAGGCTTTCTGCTGCCGGCAGCCTCTTCAGATGTGAAGACGATAGGCTCTGTGGCTGTACCCTTGGCGATGAGCTTGCCGCCACGCTCTGCGATGAGTGCCGCCTTGGTCTGCTTGTCGCCCTTAATGATAGTACCTGGTTCGATGGTAAGCTCTGCACCGTCTGCAATATATACCCATCCCTTGAGCAGATAGGTGCCTTTCTTTAAGGTCTGCTTGCCTGTGAAGACGAACTCCTGGTCGCCGTTTCCTATTTCTGTTCCGTTGGCGTTCTCCTTGCCGTCTGTTCCGAAGAGGATGTGGTCGCAGGCCTTCAAGCCGCCATCGGTTGTCCACTTGTAAACTACTTCTGATCCAGGGTTTGGAGAAGGAGTTGGGTCGTCATTGTCACTGCTGCAACTGCTCAACATGGCAGATGCTGCGAGGATGCCCATGCATCCTAAAAAATACATCTTGTTCATCATTGTTTCCTGTTTTATTAAACAAACATTTAATATTATCTTTCTTGAAATTCTACGGATAGTCTCTAGAATTTATATATTGCCTGCAAACCGATGTTTCTGCCCGGCTTGTAGCATCTTGCTATTTCTTCTACTTCCTTCTTGCTTCCGTCGCTATAGGTTACATCAGCAAACTGCTTGTAATATATCTTTTCAGCAAGAAGATCTCTTACATTGAGCTTCAGCTCCAGATGATTGCCGAATTTCTTAGCCAGCGAGAAGTCGATGGTGTTGCGAGGCATCTCGTAGCTGTGAGGCACTCGGGAATTGGAGTCATCACCTGTGCTTCCTTCGCTTCTGCCCACACCGATGATTCGCTTGCCTATGCGGTTGTATAGCAGGGCGATATCCATCTTCAATGGCTCGTTCTTATAGAAGATGCCGGTGTTGATAAGGTATGGCGACTGTCCCTGCATCGGTCTGTTTTCCTCTTTCGAACCCTTCTCAAACTGCACCTTGCTCTTGATGAGGGCACCATTAAACGACCAGCTGAAATCCTTCAATCCTATGAATCCGAGATTCTTTCTGATATCCAGCTCCACACCGTAATTGTTGGCACTCTTCGCATTCTTGTAGGAATAAATCAAGTCTGTGCCACCTGCCACCGTGTAGGTCCACTCGATAGGAGAATCGAAGTGCTTGTAGAAGACTGCCAGTGAAATGAGCTCTCCACGGGATGGATACCACTCATATCGTAGGTCGAGGTTATCGACATAACAGTTCTTCAACTCAGTGTTTCCCTGCACATTGCTGGCAAGGTCGAAGTCGTAATACACCGACGACGATACTTCACGGAATTCCGGTCGGTTAATACTGCGGCCATACGACAGTCGCACCTGGTGCTGGTCGCTGATTTTATATGTAGTATTGAGAGATGGAAAAACATCATCGGTCTTGTAATGACGGCTCGATTCACTCTTCTCGTAGTCACGGGAATTGGAGATGAGTTCCATATCATTATGCTCGAAGCGGACACCGGCGTGGATGCCGAGTTTGCCA
Source organism: Segatella copri (assembly GCA_021615735.1). GTDB lineage: Bacteria > Bacteroidota > Bacteroidia > Bacteroidales > Bacteroidaceae > Prevotella > Prevotella copri_Q. The sequence goes on from JAJWFY010000034.1 coordinate 18,074, forward strand.
AAGGGGAGAGACATCGCCAGGTATCCTGCGCCTAAGGTGTTGTGTCCGCGGTAGTTATTGCGCATCTGCTTTTCCTCCAGAAGATACAGCTTGTCGTAACCCATGTTTGCCTCGCTGGAGAGTAGGGTAGGGATGTCGCTGTGGCGGAAGTCGGATGGCATGTTGTTAGCAGAAACATTCCAGTTGTAGATGAAATTGCGGGTCTGGTATTCTCGGCTGCGATACTCCCCGTAGGCACCCACCTGCAAGTCTGGCTCAAAGTTGCCAAACTTGAGGTGATGCTTATCATTAATACCAAGAGAGAGAATGTGTTCGTCGAGTTGAGTCCACTCGCGTGATATGTCGTTGCCGGTGCTCAGGGCATAAACGCCCGATTCTAGAGCATCGTCGATGAGGTATCTACGACGGTCAGGCAAATGGCGGTTGGCATACGCATACCCGATACTCCAGTCAAGGGCATCGCTAGTGAAGGTGTGCTTACCGGTAAGCTGACCGTTATATGTAGTTCTACTGCGGTAGTAATACTCTGCGCTTCGCTCCAGGTTCGACTGGGCGCTCACGCCATCACGCCAGGTATATCGGCTGGTAGCCAACTGGTTGAAGATGTTCTTGAGCTGATACTTGTGATTGCCGTCCTTGGAAAGGAAGGTGAAGTTGAGCATTGCTCCGAGTCTCACGTTATTATTATACTGATCGTCAACAGAGTGACGAAGATAGTTCGGCTTGTCGTTTGCCGCATCATAGATGCCATAGAGATTGTTCTCCATGTTCTCGTAGGTGCGGTATTCGTTGGTATAGTTCAGGGCGGCGAGCATGCCGAGTGTTCTTCCGCCGAGCATCCAGCGCTGGTTCAGGCTGGCAGCCAGTTTCAAGTCGCCCAAAGGTTTCTTGTTCTTGATGAGCCAATCATTATTGAATCCGTTGCCCAGGAGCGAAGTAGCATAATCGCCCACCGGTTTTCCGTTGGCATCGAGCTGCGGATTCTGGTCAGCATGGATGCCTCCGTTCAGGTTTCTCAGTCCATTGTCGAACCCTAGAAAATCGGTTCCGGAACCTTTTGAGTAAGAAAAGTCCTTGAAGGCAGAAGATGTATTCCAGTTTCCGCCCACGGCGATGTTGAAACTGTTTTCTGCCGGAATCTCCTTGGTGTTGACGATGATGAAACCGCCTGAGTAGTCGGCAGGATATTCTGCCGATGGCGACTTCACGATGGTGAGGTTGTCAATCTGCGAACTTGGGATGATATCGAAGGAGAATGCCCTGGAATCAGCCTCAGAACTAGGCACTGCTCCTCCGTTCACCCACACATTGTTATAACGCTGTGACAATCCACGAACCATTACGAATTTATCGTCGATGAGGCTCACGCCTGGCACTCGGCGTATCACCTCACCCGCATTCGTATCCTGAGTTCTGGATATTTCCTGTGCCGAAACATTGCTCACGATGACGGGACTGTTTTTGGCCACCTGTATCATTGCCGCATCCGTATTACGCCTTTCCACTGCGGTAACTGTCACCTCGTTCAGCTGCTGTTCATCAGGTTGCAAAGCGATGGTCAGCAATGCTTTCTCCGAAGCATCATTCTTCGAGGAAGTATCCTTCGATGAAGTATCCTTCGAAGAAACGATTGCCTTTCCATCTATCCTCTTTCCGCCCTTCAATTGAACCCCGTCAATTTTTTGAGTTTTGTATCCTACATATTTTATATATAAGGTATAAGTACCATCTTTGAGATTTTGGAGCGAGAAGTTTCCGGCGATGTCAGTCACAGCTTTGATATTATCCTTCTCTTGGGTAGCATTCTTGCTCCCATTTCCAGGCACGGCAGTGATGACCGCTCCGATGAGTGTCTCTTTCGACTTTTGGTCGATGACAACACCCTTGATGTCTTGTGCCCACATCGGTGTGATACCGGCAGCGAGCAATCCTAATCCAATAATTCCCCTTTTCGTGTTCATATCTGAATACCTTTATGTTTTCTTAATCAAAATACCTTTCTGATTTCGTTTGCAAAGGTACGATGGTTATATTACAGGTCGATTTCTTTCCGATTGAAAGATGTTTGCGATGCTGATACAATGGTGTTACGAGCCATATTTCCTTCCTGACAAGGAAACTTTTGACGATTATTTCCTTCTAAAAAGGAAATAATTGCCGATTTCTTTCCTTTTTAGAAGGAAAGTTTGTATCTTTGCGCCAAAAATAAGAAAGAAGATATGGAATTACGTAATACTTTTCAATCCATCATAGCCTTGCATCAACGAGAATTTCCGTTGGATTTGCAAGCAAGAGAGATGCAACTTCCTTTGGATGGAGGTCGTATCGTTACGGTCACAGGCATCCGCCGTTGTGGCAAGTCCTCGCTTTTAGGCTTGACTATCAATCGTTTGCTGGAAAGTGGTGTGCCTAAGGAGCGCATTCTCTATGTCGGTTTTGATGATGAGCGTTTTCTCTCCATGACACCAGAGAATTTCGATGAACTTTTACAGGCTTATCGGGAGATGTATCCTATGATACCTCTCCAGGATGTCTATATGTTTTTTGACGAGATACAACTGGTGCAAGGTTGGGAACTCTTTGTGCTCAGAGTGTATAAGAACTATTGCAAGCATATCTTCATCACGGGTAGCACTGCCAAGATGCTCTCCGAGGAGATGGCTTCCGCTTTGCGTGGATGGCCTGATGAATATCGTGAGTATCCGTTGAGTTTTGAGGAATATCTGAGTTTTAAGGGTGTTGAGGCTGATAAGTATAGCGAAGAAGGCAAGGCAATGATGGCTTCTGCCTTTAGAGATTATTGTGAGGAAGGTGGATTCCCGGAGGTAGTGCGTGCCAAGAGTAGGTCGGAGAAAGTGAAGATACTTCAGTCTTATTTCAGCACGATGCTCTTCCGTGATATGATGGAGCATTACCATATCGGAGCATCTTCCACTGTGGTGAGATACTTTTTGAAACGAGTGATGAACAATCTCACCAAACCAACCAGTGTCAACAACATCTATAATGACTTGAAGTCGCAGGGATTGAAAGTTTCCAAGGATTCCTTGTATTTGTGGCTCGACTATGCTTGCAACATCTTCTTGTTTCGCAAGGTGCAGAAATATACCAAGTCGCTAGTCAAGCAGAGTTCTGCGCCATCCAAGTATTATATGGCAGATATTGCCATGCGCAATGCAGTGTTGCTCCCTGAAAGTGAGGATGCCGGCAAGGCTCTCGAAAACATTGTTTACCTCAACTTGGAGCGCAGTTTGGGTGAGGAAGACAGAATCACCTATTTCTGTGATCAGAAGGAGTGTGATTTCGTAGTACAACGAGGTGAGCGAGTTTCGGAGTTGATACAGGTATGTTGGGCTTTAAACGAAGAGAACTTGGAACGAGAGGTAGGTGGACTCCTGGCTGCTTCTGTTTTTACAGGATGCAGGCAATGCAGAATTTTAACTTTCAATCAGCAGCAAACGATAGAGCGTGATGGCATCAGGATAGAGGTGCTGCCAGTATGGGTGTAATGATTCGAATCAAGAAAAAATATTCTTAGTCTCCGATCAGTCGGCTATCACCATGCAGAGTCTGAGCACATTTTCTTCGAAGTGCTCCTTGTCGATGGCATTGTTCTTGAGCAGGGAACGGTAGTTGTATACGGTTTGTGGCGAATAAGACAGGATGCCGGCTATCTTGGAACTTTCGGTGATGCCTAATCTTAACAGGGCGCACACACGGAGGATAGGGGGCATTTCTCCGTTCTCTTTCAGCTGGATGTGTGCCGATTCTGTAAGCTGCTGGTTCAGTTCGTTTACAAAAGTTGGGTACAGAGCAAGGAAAGACTTGTCGAATTCTGTCAAAAACTCCTTGTTTTCCCTTTCTGTACTTGATGAGGAAGAGAGGAGACTCAGCAGTTCCTTGCTTTGGTTGGCCTTTATCTTTCTTACAGCCAATGTTCGTAGCTTTTGGTTCCTCTCAATATTCTTATAGCTCAGGTCAATATATACCTTTACCAATCTCTCGCGTTTCTGATTGGTATTCTTTAATTCGGCGTTGATGAGATGCAATTGTTCATTTAGAATTTCCATTTTTGCCGACGTGGCTGTGATTTCATCTTTCTTTTGTTTCAGAAGCCTGTTCTTCTTGCGGATGAACAGACTGCTAATACCTACTCCAAGTAGGAGCAGGATAATGACCAACAGGGCGATGTTGAGCAATCTGTTAGTTGTTTTGATGTCATCTGTATAGGCATTGGTTATCATCTGCAATTTGGATGAAATCTCAATGCGGCGCAACCGGTTGTTGTATGCATAAGCATCTTCCAGGGATAGGTTGATGTATTCCTGGGCTTTGTTCAGACTTCTGGTCTTATGTTTGTAGATGAAGAGTGCGATGTTTTGCAGGGCTACGTTTTCTTTTATGGCAGAAGTGATGTCTGAGATGGCTGCAACCAGCAGGTAATGTTCCGTCAGTTTCTGGTTGTTGGCTTTCTGGTATACTTCGGATAGGGCAAAGGCGGTCATGGCATGGAGACGGCTGTCTGGCTTTTCCATACTCAGTGCTTTTTTGTAGTATTGGATGGTCTTGTTATTGTTGGAATGATAGCTGTAATAGTAAAACTCTCCCAGCAGGTAGTAATAGAATGCATCTTTCTTTGGCGACAGTTCTAATGTTTTCTTCAGGTATTCCACTTTCTGCTGGTCGTAAATCTTGCTGAATTCATTGTTTTCACAATAGGTTGACCAGTTGTTGTATAGTCCGTAAAGTGTATAATAGTATTGAAACTGATAGTCAAGCGGATCTTCTTCCTTGGGTTCTATCTTCTGCATGATGTTTTTTGCTTCAGCATAGAATCCACGTGTGATAAGTAGGCTGGTTTGGCTAAGTTGGAATCTTTTATGATATAAGATGTTGTTGCTCTTTTGGGCAAGAACAAGGCCTTTTTTTACGTAAGTCATCGCCGAATCATACTCGTAGGCTTTGTATCCATTGGCGAGTTGCTCGTAAAGCTTGAGCTTGTCCTCGTTGCTGGTTACATATTTGGCACCCTGCTTGATGTCGTTCAGACTTTTCTCTTTTACTTCTACATAATGCGCACGTTTTTCTATGGCAGCATCCAACTGTTTGTAGAGCTGGCTGTTGTCTGCTTTTGCGCATAGTGGTAGTAGTATCAGTAGTACGATAGTTATAAAATGTCTCATGTTTCTTATGTTTTAAAGATTCTGCTGCAAAAGTAATAAAAAACTTTCAGAATCTCGCATCTACTAACGTGTTTTTTTTGAAAATATTTAATTTACTGATATTCAGCCTGATAAATCGGATAGTAGATAATGGTAATCTACCAAAAACCTACTAATCGCAACAACCTATCGATTTTTGACGTACTTTTGCGACATCAAACAATTTTAATCGTTTTAAACCTATAAATTATGGATAAAAACAACCTTTCAAAGAAAGTAGGTCTGCTGATAGCAGGATGCTTTATTACTTTTAATGCTCTTGGTCAGACAACCATTAAGGGTCAGGTGGTAGATGCCACAGGTGAGCCTGTCATTGGTGCCAGCATCCTGGTGAAAGATACCAAGAATGGTGCAGTATCCGACTTGGATGGTAACTACAAGCTTGACAATGTGAAGGATGGTTCCGTCCTGGTATTCTCTTATCTGGGCTACCGCACCCAGGAGATTCCTGTAAAGGGAAATCATGTTATCAATGTTTCGCTGAAAGAAAACGACGAGGTGCTCGACGAGGTGCTTGTCGTGGGTTATGCTGTGGGCAGCAAGCGCACGGTGTCGGGTGCTGTCGACCGCATCAAGAAGGAAGATATGAACAAGGGTGTAGTAACCAGTCCTGCCGAGGCCTTGAAGGGTAAGGTTGCTGGTGTTGTCATCTCACAGGCTGGCGGCGACCCAACCAGTTCGCCAAGCATCCGTGTTCGTGGTACCTCTTCTCTTTCCGGAGGTAACGATCCGTTGGTTATCATCGATGGCGTTTTTGCTGATATGACGATGTTCAATTCTCTGGCACCTGGCGATATTGAGAGTCTTACCATCCTGAAGGATGCTTCAGAGACAGCCCAGTATGGTTCACGTGGTGCTTCCGGTGTCATCGTTGTAACTACAGCCAAAGGCAAGTTGGGCTATTCCAGCCTGAGCTACAATGGCCAGTTCGGTGTCAATACAGTCTATAAGAACTTGGACTTGATGTCGGCTTCTGAATATCGCGAGACAGCCAAGTCTTTGGGGCTGATCTATACCGATATGGGTGGCGATACCAATTTCCTCGATGAGATTGAGCGCAATGTGGGTCTCACCCAGAATCATAATATCTCTTTCTCTTCTGGTACAGACACTTCCAGCCTTCGTGCTTCTTTGGGATTCGTTCTCCGTCAGGGTGCCTTGAAGAATTCTGATATGAAGAATTTTACAGCAAAGTTGGATGGTACACAGTATCTCTTCGACAAACATCTGAAGCTGGAACTGGGCATCTTCGGCTCTCAGCGTAACAGCAATATCCAGTATGATATGCACAAGATGTTCTATTCTGCTACAGCCTATAACCCTACTTATCCTAATGTAAGAAACGACAAGGGCGAATGGGATGAGGATCTGCTTGCCAATGAAGTCTGGAATCCACTGGGATTGCTCGATATTGATGACTTCTACAAGGATGCCTCTGTCAATGTTCATGGCAAGGCAACTGTCAACATCATCGACGGACTCTCTGTAAGTGCCTTTGGTTCATACAATTATTGGAACCGTGACAATAAGTTCTATATTCCTAACAATATCCAGATGGGTAAGCTGAACGGTAACGGATGGGCTTATATCGCCAATACCAACCGCAAGGACTATATGGGCAACATCATGGTGAATTTCTCCAAGGATTTCGGTAAGCATCACATCGATGCCCTGGCTCTGATGGAGGGACAGAAATATACCTACGACTGGAACTCACAGGAAGCACATGGATTTGATACCAACTACTTCAAGTTCAATAACATGAAGGCTGCTGCCAATGTGAGCTGGGGTAATCTGCAGTCTAACTACACCGAATATACCCTGAGCTCTTACATGGCTCGTGTCAACTATATGCTGGCAGACAAATACATCGCTACCGTCAATGTTCGTACCGATGGTTCTTCTAAGTTGGGTGCAGGCCAGAAGTGGGGCTGGTTCCCTTCTGCTTCCTTGGCATGGGTAATCAGCAATGAGCCTTGGATGAAGAAAATCAAGCAGATAGACAATTTCAAGATTCGTGCAGGATATGGTGTGACCGGTAATCAGGATGCCATCGATCCTTATACTTCTCTCGCCCTGATGGAGCCTAATGGTGTAACTACCGTCAACGGCGCAACAAGTACTACTTTTGCGGTTACCTCCAACAGCAACCCTGATCTGAAGTGGGAGGTAAAGAAGACATTTGATGCCGGTTTCGACCTGTCGATGTTCAAGCAGCGTCTCAATGTAACCTTCGACTGGTACACTTCTGAGACATCAGATATGCTTTATACCTATACCGTGCCGGTACCTCCTTTCACTTACGACCGTCTGTTGGCCAATATGGGTACCATGACTAATATGGGATTTGAACTGGCTGTTCGAGGTGACATCATCAAGACAAAGGACTTCACCTTCAATTCCGGCCTGAATTTCTCTTATCAGAAGAACAAGCTGAAGAAGTTGAGCGGTACCTACAAGGGACAGCCTATGACAACGAGCGAGCATATCTCTGTTGCCACCGTAGGTGCGGCTGGTCTGGTACATAATAATGGCGTAACCTATCTCATTGAGGGACAGCCTGTAGGTGTATTCTATCTGCCTCACTGCACAGGTATTGATGAGAATGGACAGTATATCATCGAAGACCTTGATGATAATGGTACCATTGATACGGGTGACAGTGGCGACCGTAAGGTTTGCGGACAGGCAATTCCTAAATACTTCCTCGGCTGGGATATGAGCTTCAAGTACAAGAACTGGGATCTGACTATGCAGTTTAACGGTGCTTTCGGTCATAAGATTTACAATGCCACATCCATGACCTTGAACAATATGAGTAATTTCCCAACCTATAATATCCTGAGCGGTGCACAGCATCTCAATAACGGCAAGGGAATCCATGACGTTCAGATTTCTGACTACTGGCTGGAAAAGGGTGACTATATGAACTTCGAGTACGCTTCTCTGGGCTACACCTTTACCAAGGATATGCTCAAGTGGAAGTTCATCAACAACATTCACCTTGCATTGTCAGTCAACAATATCTGTACCCTCACTGGTTACAAGGGCTTGACTCCAATGATCAACTCAGCAACCATCAGTGGCGACAATCTGGGTGTTGACGACAAGAACATCTATCCTCTGAGCCGTACTTATACTCTGTCGCTCTCAGTGAATTTCTAAATGTTTTCACATAGAATAGATAACAAGTTCTAATTAAGAATTACATTATTAATATATAAAGGATTACAGTTATGAAACAATATATTATAGGTTCGATGCTTCTTTCATCGATATTACTGGCTAGTTGCTCACTGGATGAGACTCCACGAAGCAAGTTTTCTGAGGAGGAGGCTTTCAGTACCCCTAAGCTGGTATATGTAAACACAGTGGCTAACGTATATTCTTCCATCGGAAATGGATTGTATGGAAGCGATGGTGGCTCGGTACACACCTTCCAGGAGTTCTCTTCTGATGCCAGTATGATTCCTGGTCGTCAGGGTGACTGGGTAGATGGTGGAACCTGGCAGAATATCTTCCTCCACAACTTTGAGTCGTCTGTAAGCAAGTATAACGATGTGTGGAACAACCTGTATCGTGTCATCGGTCTTGCCAATTCTTCTATCGACCGACTCAACAAGTACCTGGGTGAACATCCGGAATATGCTGAATATGTATATGAATTGAGAGCCCTTCGTGCTGTCTATTATTACTATGTGATGGATCTCTTCGGACAGGTGCCATTGGTTGTTTCTTCTCAGGTGAGTGCTAACGAGGTGAATCAGTCCAACCGCTCTGATGTCTTCAAGTTTGTCACTTCTGAGTTGGCAGAATGTATTCCTCATCTTTCAGACAGTAAGAGCCAGAACGAGGGTGAATATTATGGTCGTATCACCAAGGCTGTGGCATATATGTGTATGGCTAAGTGTGCCATCAATGCACCGGTCTATACCATCGATGATACCACTCCAACCAGCTACAGCGCCTTTGTTGGAACAGACAAGAGCGGCAAGGCTACTGCCAGCGAGGAGCAGGGAAAGACGGTTTCTGAAATGGGCAAAAAGATTAACATCACTTTGGATGGCAAGACTCGCAATGCGTGGGAAACAGCAGTCTATTGTGCTGATCAGATTGCCAGTTTGGGTTACCGCCTGCAGCCTAGCTATGCAGACAACTTCATCGTAGCCAACCAGAATTCCGTGGAGAATATCTGGACCCGCCCGAATGACTGTGTCAACTATAAGATAGAGGATTACAACATCGTGCGTACCCTGCATTACAACCATGGCGGTGCCATCGGTTACCAGGGCTGGAATGGAGCCTGCTCTTCCAAGCAGCAGATGCTGGTATATGGCTATGGAACGGCTAACCCTGATCCTCGTCTGAAACTCAACTTCTATACCGACAAGGATTATATGGAGGAGACAGGAAAAGCTGTAGAGGATGGTGCTACAGATAAGCCGCTGGAGTATATGCCATTGGCTGTAAAGGTGGATTTCACTGCTGCCGATGACCCTCATGCCATGAAGTGTTCTGGTGCCAGAATGAAGAAGTATGAGTTTGACAAGTCCACTACCCAGCAGTATAGCTTCAACAACGACCTGGTGATCTGGCGTTATGCCGATGCCTTGCTCCTGAAGGCTGAGGCAGAGTATCGTATGGGTAACATGGCTGAGGCTCTCACAATTGTCAATGAGGTTCGTGGTCGTGTTGCTGCTACACCTCGTACAGAACTTACGCTCAATGACATTCTGAATGAACGTATGCTGGAACTGGCTTGGGAGGGAGTACGCCGCCAAGACCAGATCAGATTCTGTACCTTTACAGAGCCTACTGCTGACCGCTTCCAGGGTGTGACCCACAATGCTTCTGCAGGTGATTACAATGATGATACGCAGGGCTATACCATGGTTTATCCTATCCCTTATGCCGTGCTCAACTTGAACAAGAAACTCGGCCAGAATCCTGGTTATACTAAGTAGTCAATCATAAACTAAAAATGAAGAATAATATGAAAAAACTCTTTTTGCTCGCAAGCCTTCTGATGGCTTTTGGCATCTCGGCAGATGCTGGAGACATTACTTCTCCTAACGGACAACTCAAGGTGAACTTCACCTTGGATGGCACTGTGCCTACCTATAGTGTGACCTATCAGGGCAAGACCATTATCAAGCCTAGCCGTCTGGGTTATCAGTTGGCTAAGGGCGGCAAGGATGGCAAGGACCTGCTTTCCGATTTTAGCGTCATCGATGAGAAAACTTCTACTTTCGACGAGACCTGGACGCCTGTTTGGGGTGAGAACAAGTCAATCCGCAATCATTATAATGATATGCTGGTAGAGTTGAAGCAGAATTCTACCGACAGTTATATGAACGTTCGCTTCCGTGTTTATGACGATGGAGTAGGATTGCGCTATGAGTTCCCTCAGAAAGGCAATCTCAACTACTTTACCATCAAGGAAGAGCGTACAGAATTTGCCATGACGGGCGATCATACCGCCTGGTGGATTCCGGGTGATTACGATACCCAGGAGTATGAATACACCAAGACCCGTCTGTCGGGCATCCGTCCAGCCCTGCATGCTGCTGTCAGCAGCAATCTCTCACAGACTGTCTTTTCGGATACCGGTGTACAGACCTCACTCCAGTTGAAGACAGATGATGGTATCTACATCAATCTGCATGAGGCTGCCCTGGTGGATTATCCTGCCATGCATCTGAACCTGAATGACAAGACCATGACCTTTACCTCTTGGCTTACCCCTGATGCACAGGGTATGAAGGGATACATGCAGACTCCGTTCAAGAGCCCTTGGCGTACTATGGTCATTACAGATGATGCCCGCAAGGTGTTGTCTTCCAACCTGATTCTCAATCTCAATGAGCCTTGCAAGATCAAGGATACCTCCTGGATTCATCCTGTGAAGTACGTAGGTGTATGGTGGGAGATGATTTCCGGTAAGGGTGAGTGGGCTTATACCCATGATTATCCTACCGTGAAGTTGGATGGAACCGACTATGTACATGCCAAGCCATCGGGCAAGCATTCTGCCAACAATGCCAATGTGCGCCGTTACATCGACTTCGCTGCAGCCCATGGTTTCGATGCAGTCCTGGTAGAAGGATGGAACATCGGTTGGGAAGACTGGAGTGGCTATATGAAGGAAAAGGTATTCGATTTCCTGACTCCATATCCTGATTTCGACATCAAGGCGCTCAATGAGTATGCGCATTCCAAGGGAGTGAAGCTCATCATGCATCATGAGACCTCCTCTTCTGTAATGAACTACGAGAAGTATATGGACAGAGCTTACCAGTTGATGAAGGATTATGGCTACGATGCAGTGAAGAGCGGTTATGTGGGCAACATCATTCCTCGTGGCGAGCATCACTACAGTCAGTTGGAAATCAATCACTATCTGCATGCCGTAACCCGTGCTGCCGATTATCACATCATGGTAAATGCCCATGAGGCAGTGCGTCCTACCGGTCTCTGCCGCACTTATCCTAACCTGATTGGCAACGAGAGTGCTCGCGGTACAGAATATCAGGCTTTCGGAGGTACCAAACCGGGACATACCGCCATCTTGCCTTTCACCCGTCTGCAGGGTGGTCCGATGGATTATACACCGGGTATCTTTGAAATGGATTGCGCCAATGGTTCTCATTGCAACTCTACCATCTGCGGTCAGTTGGCACTTTATGTAACGATGTATAGTCCATTGCAGATGGCTGCCGATTTCCCTGAGAATTACGAGAAGCACATGGATGCCTTCCAGTTTATTAAGGATGTGGCTGTAGATTGGGACAAGTCTATCTATCTGGAGGCTGAACCAATGGAGTATATCACCGCTGCCCGCAAGGCAAAGGGTTCTGATAATTGGTTTGTCGGTGGCGTTACGGGCATGAAGGCTCATCAGTCTACCGTAAAGCTCGATTTCCTCGAGAAGGGCAAGAAGTATGTGGCTACCATCTATCAGGATGCAAAGAATGCCAACTACAAGACCAATCCGCAGGCTTATGTCATCACCAAGAAGACTGTAACCAGCAAGTCTGTCTTGAAGTTGAACTCCGTTGCAGGTGGTGGATTTGCAATTAGCCTTCTTGCACAATAAAATGCAGGGTTTTGAGTTATTATGATAGAGTTTTTCTTGAATTAATAATGATGCTCATGAAAAGAATGAATAAAATGCTGTTGGTTGCTGCCTTGGCGGCAACCACACTTTCTGCTCAGGCAGAACAGAAGAAGGGACCGGCTTGGTTGAGTGATGCACTTTTCTATCAGATTTATCCTTCTTCCTATATGGATACTGATGGCAACGGTATTGGCGATCTGCCCGGTATCACTTCCAAGTTGGATTACATCAAGTCTCTGGGTGTGAACGCCCTCTGGCTCAATCCAATCTTTGAGTCGGGATGGTTTGATGGTGGCTATGATGTCATCGATTTCTACAAGGTGGATCCTCGATTCGGTACCAATACCGATTTGGTTACATTGGTCAATGAGGCCCATAAGCGTGGCATCAAGGTTTGTCTCGACCTGGTGGCAGGACATTCCAGCACCAAGTGTGCCTGGTTTAAGGAGTCTTCCGAGAAAGATCCTAACCAGCGTTACAGCGACTATTATATCTGGATGAATGATATCCCTGAGAGTGAGAAGAAAGAAATAGAAGCCCGTCATCAGGAAGCAAGTCCGGAGTCTAGTACCCGAGGAAGATATGTGGAGGCGAATGCTCCTCGTGCCAAGTATTATGAGAAGAATTTCTTCGAGTGCCAGCCAGCCTTGAACTATGGCTTTGCTCATCCAGATCCAAATCATCCTTGGGAGCAGAGTGTAGATGCGCCTGGACCACAGGCTGTTCGCAGAGAGATACGTAACATCATGGCTTTCTGGTTTGATAAGGGTGTAGATGGATTCCGTGTTGATATGGCGTCATCGCTCATCAAGAACGACCCTGACAAGAAGGAGGTTTCCAAACTCTGGAATGAGATGCGTGCATGGAAGGACAAGTACTATCCTGAGACCGTCCTGATTTCAGAGTGGGCTAATCCGCAGCAAGCCATTCCTGCCGGCTTCAACATCGATTTCTACATCCATTTCGGTCTCAAGGGCTATGCCTCTCTGTTCTTCGACCGCAAGACTCCATGGGGCAAGTGGGAGCAGAGTTACCAGAACTGCTATTTTGACAAGCAGGGCAGGGGTTCGCTTAAGGAATTTAGCGAGAACTATACCAAGGCATACAATGCCACCAAGAATCTCGGCTACATCGCTGTTCCATCTGCCAACCACGATTACCAGCGTCCTAACATCGGTACCCGCAATACGCCAGACCAGTTGAAGGTGGCGATGACCTTCTTCCTCACCATGCCTGGTATTCCGTTTATCTATTATGGTGATGAGATTGGTATGAAGTATCAGATGAATCTCCCTAACAAGGAGGGTAGCAATGAGCGCTCTGGTACCCGCACTCCGATGCAGTGGACCAAGGGCAAGAATGCCGGCTTCTCAACGAGTGCGCCTGATAAACTCTACTTCCCTGTAGATACGGAAAACGGAAAGTTGACCGTTGAAGCTCAGCAGGGAGATCAGAATTCTCTGTTGTCATATACCCGCAAGCTGACCGCTTTGCGTCATTCAGCCAAGGCTCTTGACAATGAGGGAGATTGGAAGCTCCTGAACCAGAAGGGTCAGGAATATCCGATGGTATATGAGCGCACTTTGGGTGATGAGAAGTATGTTGTTGTCGTGAATCCTGGTGCCAAGGCAGCCTCTCTCAACATCAGCTCTGTAGGTGGCAAGGCAGTTTCTGTTCTTTCTACAGGAAAGGTTGTATATAAATCAGGCAAGAAGACCGATGCCATCAAGGCTTCAGGTATTAGTGCCGCCGTATTCAAGGTGGCTAAGTAACCTGTGAACATGATTATTGCTAGCTTTATTAAATATCAGAATCCGCATGGATTTTAAGGAAAAATAAGAAAGAAAACAAAAAGATAATCCGAAACAGAAGCGTTGTCAGCTATCTGTTTCGGATTTTTTTTGCATTTCCATAACGTTTTATATCTATTTCATGTTTTATGTTACATGTTTTATGAAATGCCTCAACCATACAGGGCGAAATCGGTTATTATTAGGTTAAAACTGTAAGTAAGTAAACGATTTCATACAATTATAATAAGGAATAGGGTAGTTTATTGCTTTTCTTTTTGTATCTTTGCAGCCGTTTGGTTAACATACGTGCCAAATCATAAGAAGTGGAATCAAGAATATCTAATAATAAATAAAAAGTAATGACTACACTTACAATTTCTATTATTGTCGTTTTCGTGCTCGGCTATGCACTCATAGCTACCGAAAGCTTGACAAAGGTTAACAAGGCAGCGATAGCCCTGTTGATGTTGGTAGGTTGTTGGACCCTCTACATGATGGATCCAATGCAGTATCTCCAGTTGATGCACCCTGATTATACAGGCGGTGCTGCTGGAATGGTGGAGAAGGTGACCGGAATCATCCAGGAACATCTGGGCGATACCGCTACAACTCTCTTCTTCCTGATGGGAGCGATGACCATCGTGGAAATCGTTGACCAGAACGGCGGATTCAACTGGGTTCGCAAGGTGATGAAGACCAAGTCGAAGCGTGCGCTCCTCTGGCGTATCGCTATCCTTACCTTCTTCCTCTCCGCTATCCTCGACAATCTGACCACCAGTATCGTGATGATCATGATTCTCCGAAAGCTCGTCACCGACCACAAGGACCGCATGGTTTATGCATCCCTCGTCATCATCGCAGCCAATTCGGGTGGTGCCTTCTCGCCAATCGGCGACGTTACCACCATCATGCTCTGGAACAAGGGATTGATTACTGCAGCCGGCGTTATCGCCGAAATCTTCATTCCATCTGTAGTTTCCATGGTGATTCCGGCCCTCATCCTTCAGACCATGTTGAAGGGCGAACTCGTGATGCCTGAGGTTTCTGCCCAGCAGAATGCATCGGTCAGCGATTTCACCGAAGGTCAGCGCAAGGCAGTGTTCTGGTTGGGAGTAGGTGGTTTGATCTTCGTTCCTATCTTCAAGAGTATCACCCACTTGCCTCCATTCGTAGGAATCCTTTTGGTGTTGGGCGTTCTCTGGACAGCTACCGAAGTTTTCTATCGCGGTTTGCATCGTGGAGCTGATGCCGAGGGCACTCAGAAGCGAGTAACCAAGTTGCTTTCTCGTGTGGATATGAGTACCATTCTCTTCTTCCTCGGTATCCTGATGGCTGTATCCTGCCTGGCAGAGATTGGCGTATTGACCGCTTTGGGTCAGGGCTTGAACGTCGTATTCGATGGCAACCACTACCTCGTAACTGGTATCATCGGTGTGCTTTCAAGTATTGTTGATAATGTGCCTCTGGTAGCCGGATGTATGGGAATGTATCCTGTGGCTGCTGCTGGCGATATGGCTGTGGATGGCGTCTTCTGGCAGTTGCTGGCTTACTGTGCCGGTGTAGGTGGCTCTATGCTGATTATCGGTAGTGCCGCTGGTGTGGTAGTAATGGGCTTGGAGAAGATTACCTTCGGCTGGTATATGAAGCACATCTCCTGGATTGCTTTCGTAGGTTACATCGCAGGTATTGTCTGCTACTGGTTCATCCGCACCTTCCTTTATGCTATCTAAAGGATAAGTGTTTTCAGATGTAAGTTCTACAGGCTCTGAAAGCTCTCATGCCCTGAAAGCTCCACACGCCCTGAAAGGGCAGAAGCTCTTAGCCCAGGGCAACACCCTGGGTAATGATGGATACAAGCCTGTCGCCCTGTAAGGGCAAAAGCTTTCTTTCTTACGTGAAAAAAGTTTTTTTTGAGAAAAAAGTCTCAAAGTCTCATTTTCTGTTGAAAATATCGATATAAAGACTTGATGAATAATAAGATAAAGAGAATGAGACTTCTCGGTTTTTGTGCCGAGAAGTCTCATTAAAGTCTCATAGAAGTATCATTATTTGTAAGCGGCTCCGCGTTTATACCATTGTAGTCTTTTCATTTATTCGTACCTTTG
>JAJWFY010000035.1:0-33509 GCA_021615735.1 Segatella copri
TCCCTAAGGAGGCTGATGAGCTCTTCTCTCAGGCAGAGAAGATGGCTAAGCTCCGTTACCAGACTTACGTTCGTAAGAGCCAGGAGGACTGGAGCGAGCAGATCTAATCTAGCGAGATTTCAATAGGTTAAATATATCATCTCCGAAGACCTTGGTTGCGTTCTGCAATCAAGGTCTTTTTTGTTTAAAAATGCTCCATATTCATGTAAAAATTTGAAATAAGTGATGAAACATAGGGAAAAATCGTGATTTTGGGATTGAGTTCTTTAGGGGCAATTCAGAATACTTTTGTTAAGAAAACAGAACATTCACATGTGGTATAAGACGGGCTATGAGCTTCTGCCCTTTCAGGGCGTATTGAGTAATCTCAACCGTACAGATCGAACTATTGCGGATTTTTAATCCACTAAAAGGACCGGCGCAAGAAACGCAATCAGTCTGAGTAATGTAAATTATCCTTACCTACACAAAACAGAAACCAAAAGAGGCAAAAATCAGTGCTTTTTAGTGATTTTTCGAATGAAAAACGCAAAATATGAGGGTTAGAAAGGTGTTTTACCTCCTCTACAAAGGGTGAATAATGCCCATCCTCGGACTTCAAAACCCTTTCGATTTTAGAGATTTTTGACCGAAACAAAAGCGAAACAAAAGGTAAATAGAGGACATTAGAGTACGAATAAGGCATAATCATATAGTGACAGATATAGATTAGGTTACACCAATGCTATTGAAGTAATTCTATATATAAATTCCGTATAGTGCTAACAATTAACACTTTAGCATATCTCACCTTTCATCATTTCACATAGTCTCAAATATTATAATCCGGTCATTTCCGGTCATGGTCATTTTCGGTCATTTTTATTTCGGGGGAGAAAATGGTCACCTATAGTATAATATAAATAATATTTATATTTACTATAGCTCAAAATGACCAAACTCTTTTTTGAAAATGACCGAAAATGACCATGACCGAAAATGACCGCTTGCCACTCTGGTTCTCAATGCCCCCATTCACCCCCATTTACGTTAACCTGTAATAAAGTTCAGCTAAAAAGCCAATAGAAATCAGTATCAATCAAACACTTACACTACTTCTCCGAAAGAAAGTCAGGGTAAAAGCTTGCATTCTGCCCAAAAATGTTGTATCTTTGCACCGGCAATCGAAAGAACAGCCTTTTGCACCTTGCTTAGGTCTTCTCTTAAGACCAACACGGGTCATAAATGATGGCAGGCGCTGGTCATCAATGAAGACCCCGAAAACGGCAGGAACGGGGCATTCTGGGGAGTTGCTTAAAGAAACAAAAATTTGAACAAGAAGAAAATAATATGATTACAGTTGATGGATTGACCGTAGAATTTGGCGGCACCACCCTATTCAAAGACATTTCCTTCCAGATCAACGAGAAGGACCGTATAGCCCTGATGGGAAAGAATGGCGCAGGAAAGAGCACATTGCTCAAGATTATCGCCGGTGTGAGAAAAGCTACTCGTGGCACTGTTTCCGCTCCCAAGGATTGCGTCATCGCCTATCTGCCTCAGCATCTGATGACCGAAGACGGCAGAACCGTATTCGAGGAAACCTGTCAGGCGTTTGCCCATCTGCACGAAATGCAGGCTGAGATTGACCGCATCAACAACGAGCTCACCACCCGTACCGATTACGACAGCGATGATTACATGCAGCTCATTGAGAAAGTATCCTCTCTCTCAGAGAAATTCTACGCCATCGACATGACTCATTTCGAGGAAGATGTAGAGAAAACGCTGCTCGGTCTCGGTTTCGAGCGCTCTGATTTCAACCGCCCTACAAGCGAGTTTTCGGGAGGATGGAGAATGAGGATTGAGCTGGCAAAACTTCTCTTGAAATCGCCAGACGTACTGCTGCTAGATGAGCCAACCAATCATCTCGACATTGAATCTATCGGCTGGCTCGAAGACTTCATCATCAACAGTTCGAAAGCGGTAGTTGTCATCAGTCACGACCGAAAATTCGTTGACGACATTACAACAAGAACCATCGAAGTAACCATGGGGCGCATCTACGACTACAAAGCCACTTACAGCCAATATCTGGAACTGCGCAAGGAACGCCGCGAACAGCAGATGAAGAAATATGAGGAACAGCAGAAGATGATTGCTGAAACCAAGGACTTTATAGAACGCTTCAAAGGCACTTATTCTAAAACCTTCCAGGTGCAGAGCCGCGTGAAGATGCTAGAGAAACTGGAACTTATCGAAGTGGATGAAGAAGATACAAGTCGCCTCCGACTCAAGTTCCCGCCGAGCCCACGAAGCGGTGCTTATCCGGTTCAGATGAGCGATGTGGCGATGTCGTTTGATGGCAAGAAGATTTTCAGCGGCGTGAATCTTACCGTAGAAAGAGGCGACAAGATTGCCTTCGTGGGAAGAAACGGAGAGGGTAAGTCAACGCTTGTGAAATGTATCATGGGGCAACTTCAGAACGAAGGAAAGTTGGAATTGGGACATAATGTGCAGATAGGTTATTTCGCCCAGAACCAGGCTTCTCTGCTCGATGGCGAACTTACCGTATTCCAGACCATTGATGATGTTGCCAAAGGTGAAATCCGTAACAAGATACGCGATTTGCTCGGAGCATTCATGTTTGGCGGAGAGGATTCTACCAAGAAGGTGAAAGTATTGTCGGGAGGTGAGCGCACCCGCCTTGCCATTCTCAAACTGCTGCTGGAGCCGGTGAATCTGCTGATTCTCGATGAGCCTACCAACCACCTCGACCTGAAGACCAAGGATGTGCTGAAACAAGCCTTGCTCGATTTCGACGGAACGCTCATCGTGGTTAGTCACGACCGTGATTTCCTCGATGGTCTTGTCAGCAAGGTTTATGAGTTCGGTCATGGTCGCGTCCGCGAACATCTCTGCGGCATTTACGAATTTCTGGAATCTAAGAAGATGGAAAATCTTCAGGAACTGGAGAAGAAGCAATAACCCCTATTCTATTGTTTTCTTATCAAAAATACTTCAAGCATAAAACAAAAAGTCCTGATGTTTCAAACAAACGAAACATCAGGACTTTATTTTTTTCTATCTATTCGGAAAACCATTCCCGAAAAATTCTATTCGGAAAAATTTCCTTCTGAGAATTACCAAAGCTCCAGGCGCTGGTTCTTAGGAATGAACAGCTTATCGCCCTGCTTTACACCAAATGCCTCATACCATGCATCGATGTGAGGAAGCGCACCATCAACACGCCACTTGCCGAGAGAATGAGGATCATTCTTTACGCGGTTGCGGATTTCCTTATCTGTAATATTCTGTCCCCAAACACCTGCATAGGCGAGGAAGAAACGCTGTTCAGGAGTGAAACCATCCTTGTTCTTCAATGGCTTCTTGGCTGTAGCATTCTTGAAGGCATTGTATGAAACCATCAAACCACCGTGGTCGGCAAGGTTCTCGCCGAGGGTGAAACGGCCGTTGGCATTCAGATCAGGCAATACCTTGATGTTGCTGAAGAAATCAGCATACATATCAGCACGCTTGTTGAAACCTTCTGCATCAGCAGGAGTCCACCAGTCCTTCAGATTACCGCTAGCATCATACTGACGACCCTGATCATCGAATCCGTGAGTCATCTCATGGCCGATTACTACGCCGATAGCACCATAGTTGAATGCTGCATCAGCCTTAGGATCGAAGAAAGGATACTGGAGAATACCAGCTGGGAAGCAGATTTCATTGGTAGTAGGATTGTAGTAAGCGTTCACGGTCTGAGGAGTCATGTACCACTCATCCTTATCTACCGGCTTTCCTGCCTTCTTTGCAATCTCCTTATCGTTGGCAAACTTGCGGCAAGCCAATACGTTCTCATAATAGCTCTTAGATGGGTCGATGCTGAGCTTGCTGAAATCAGTCCACTTGTTAGGATAACCAATCTTTACATAGAACTTGTCGAGCTTGTTGTGAGCAGCTTTCTTTGTAGCATCGCTCATCCAGGCCTGAGCATCGATACGCTGACCGAGGCTGATCTGAAGATTCTTCACGAGTGTCTCCATCATCTTCTTAGAGCTTTCTGGAAAATAGCGCTTGCAGTAGATGCGACCGAGCGCCTCGCCCAACTGAGCCTCAACCTGGGTAGTAGCACGCTTCCAAAGAGGATAATCCTCCTTACGGCCACTCATAGTCTTGCCGAAGAATTCGAAACGGGCTTCGCGAATCTCATCGCTGAGGTAAGAAGCAGAACTATTAATGATGTCCCACTCCATCAAAGCCTTCAATGTGCCTGCACATTCTGCAGCTGCCACCTTGTCATAACCGGCGAAGAAAGCAGGCTGACCTACGATCATCTCCTTGAGATTTTCGCTTTTGATTCCCTCGGCGTTGGCAAGTGCCTCGAGAGGAATGTTAGGATAATTCTCCTTGAATTCTGCCAAGGTCATCTTGTTGTAGTTTGCCTGAGGATCACGAAGTTCGGTACGGCTCTTTGAGAAAGTAGCGAGCGTTGTTTCGTGAAGGAATACGGCAGAAGCCTTCTTGGCAGCTTCATCAGCAGAGAAACCATAGAGCTGGAACATCTTGCTGAGGTAAGTCTTATAAGCCTCACGGATAGCTACAGTTGCAGCATCGTTGTTGAGGTAATAATCCTTGGCACCGAGAGTAAGACCGCCCTGCATCAGGATGTAGATGTTCATGGTTACGTTCTTCTCATCGGCATCGAAACCTGAGACATAGCCCAAACCGAGACCCATCCATGCATACTTAACCTGAAGCTTCTGAAGCTCGTCCTTGGTCTTGGCAGCTTCAATCTCATCCAACAGAGGCTTTACTGGAGCGATTCCAGCCTTGTTGCGGCTGTCAACATCCATAGAGAGTTTGTAGAAATCAGACAATTTCTGCTCAATGGTTCCAGCCTTGTAAGTCTTCTTCTGGAGTTCAGAAAGAATGGTGTTGATGCGCTTGTTGTTGTTCTCAGCCAGCTGGTCAAAACTGCCATAACGGCTGTAAGCGGCAGGAAGAGGATTGTTCTTCTGCCATCCGCCTGTAGCAAACTGATAGAAACTGTCTGCTGGCTTTACTGTCTTGTCGAGATTGCTCATGACAAGACCCGATTTGTTCTGAGCATCAGCGCCTAATGGCAGAGCTGCGATCAGCATCATCGGTAAGATCATCTTCATTTTCATTTTCTTCTCTTTTTTATATATTAATGTTACTTTTATTTCGAAACTTCTTCCAGTTCTTCCGAAAGGAGCATCCAGCGCTCGTTCTCCTCATCGAGACTCTTCATGAGTTCGGTGTATTCGGTCACGAGTTCCATGTTGGTTGCATTTTCCGGTTTCATCAGGAGTTCATCAATCTCCTTCTTTCTCGCTTCCAGCTTCTCTATCTTCGCCTCACATTCCTTCACGGCTTTCTCAGCCTTACGAATCTTCTTCTGCTGTTCCTTATGTTCAGCGTAGCTCTGCTTGCCGGATGTGGCAGAGGCAAGACTGTCGGCTGTAGAACCTGATGCGACAGAAGAGCCGGAAGTGTTGGCTGAAGGCGAACCGGCAGAAGCCATGCTCTGGTTGGCAAGAGCCTGATTGATGTTCTCGGCATTATGGGCACGGAGATAATCGTAAATACCACCGAGATGCTCACGAACCTTGCCGCCGCCAAACTCATAAACCTTATCTACCAGACCATCGAGGAATTCACGGTCGTGGCTCACGATGATGGCTGTTCCATCGAAAGCCTTGATGGCTTCTTTCAGCACATCCTTCGACTGCATGTCGAGGTGATTGGTAGGCTCATCGAGAATGAGGAGATTCACCGGTTCGAGCAGGAGCTTGATCATAGCCAGTCGGCTGCGTTCGCCTCCACTCAG
Organism: Segatella copri; assembly: GCA_021615735.1. Lineage (GTDB taxonomy): Bacteria > Bacteroidota > Bacteroidia > Bacteroidales > Bacteroidaceae > Prevotella > Prevotella copri_Q. Next base: position 5,840 of record JAJWFY010000035.1, read on the forward strand.
AACCTTGACAAACTTCTCAGAAGTCTCGCCGCCAAACATGAAGGCGCCCAGGAGATCGTTCACCTTCAGACGCATTTCGCCTGTTGCCACATTGTCGATAGTCTGGAAGATGGTAAGATTCTCATCCAAGAGCTGCGCCTGATTCTGGGCGAAATAACCAATCTGCACATTATGACCAATCTTGAGAGTTCCGGTGAAAGGAATCTCACCCATGATACATTTTACCAGGGTAGACTTACCCTCGCCGTTCTTACCCACGAAAGCCACCTTCTCGCCACGCTTGATGGTAAAGGTAACATGGTCGAAGACGGTGTGTGCACCGTAATCTTTGCGCACCTCATCGCAGATGATAGGATAATCGCCACTTCTGAGACAAGGAGGGAATTTGAGGTGCATCTGCTTGTTGTCAACCTCATCCACCTCGATAGGCACGATTTTCTCGAGCTGCTTGATTCTGCTCTGCACCTGAACCGCCTTGGTAGGCTTGTAACGGAACCGCTCGATGAAATCCTTGATGTCGGCAATTTCCTTCTGCTGGTTTTCGTAGGCACGGAGCTGCTGCTCGCGGCGTTCAGCACGCAACACCACATACTCATCGTATTTCACCTTATAGTCTTCTACCCTTCCGCAAGTAATTTCGAGGGTACGGTTAGTTACATTGTTGATGAAAGCACGGTCGTGGCTCACCAGAACCACAGCCTTGGCACTCTGCGCCAGGAACTGCTCCAACCACTGGATACTTTCAATGTCAAGGTGGTTGGTAGGCTCATCGAGGAGCAGGACATCAGGCTTCTGCAACAGAATCTTGGCAAGTTCGATACGCATACGCCAACCACCGGAAAACTCCTTTGTTGGGCGCTCGAAATCATCGCGCGTAAAGCCAAGACCGCTCAAGGTGCGTTCTATTTCTGCCTCATAGTTTTCGCCACCCATCATCATGTAGCGTTCATGTTCCTGGGTAAACTTCTCTACGAGTTGAGCATAGCTTTCGCTCTCATAGTCGGTGCGGTCGGCCATTTCCTGCTGCATCTTATCCAGACGCGCCTTCATCTCGGTATTATGGGCGAAAGCCTTGCGGGTTTCCTCTTTCACGGTCGTATCATCCTGCAGTTTCATTACCTGTGGCAGATAGCCGATTGTGGTTTCATTAGGAATAGCCACAACGCCATCAGTAGGTTTCTGCAAACCGCAGAGAATCTTGAGCATCGTAGATTTTCCCGCACCATTCTTACCCACCAGGGCAATGCGGTCGCGGTCGTTGATGACGAAACTTACATCATGAAAGAGAGGCTTGACGCCAAACTCTACTTTCAGTCCTTCTACTGAAATCATCTATTTTAATTTATAATTTACAATTAATAATTTATAGTTTTCCTAACTCCTTTTACGGAATGAGCAGGGATGAATCACCATAGCTCAGGAAACGGAAATCATGCGAAAGAGCATAATCGTAAACCTTCTTCCAGTCGCCCTTGAGGAAAGCACTCACCAGGAGCAGGAGTGTACTCTGAGGCTGATGGAAATTGGTAACCAGCATCTTCACAATCTTATACTGATAGCCAGGAGCAATGATAATCTGCGTGCTGGAATGGAGAGCCTCCAAACCGTTGCGGTCCAGATAATCGATGATTGCCTGGATAGCCTGCATCGGAGTGATTCCATCTACCAGATTGCCATCTTCTGAAAGCTCGTAAGGATCCCACTGTTTTACGTGCAGATCTTCTTCATTTGCCTCAGGATGCTTCAGCAGATGAACACCCATGTAATAGAGACTCTCGATGGTACGGACGCTGGTGGTTCCTACGGCAATGACACGACACTCGTGCTTGATGAGTTTTTCCAGACTACGACGATGAACAACAATATATTCCGTATGCATCTGATGACCTTCGATTTCAAGACTCTTAACCGGTTTGAAAGTGCCGGCTCCTACATGCAGGGTTACTTCTTCGCGGTCGATTCCATGCGCATCAAGATCCTTAAGAACCGCATCGGTAAAGTGAAGTCCGGCAGTTGGAGCAGCCACACTTCCCTTGATTTTAGAATAAACCGTCTGATAAGTGGTCTTATCGCTTTCCTCTGTCTTGCGGTTGAGATAAGGAGGAATAGGCAACTCGCCTACTGTTTCGAGAATCTCAGCGAAAGACACCTTGTCGTTGTCCCAATCGAAGTCAACCCAATAGTTGGTTCCTCCGCCTTTGGCAACCATTTCCTGTGCCTCTGCACCTAGCGCATCTCCGCGTCGCATGGTGGCGCTGAGGGTAAGCTTATGGCCCTTGATTTCGAAATCACGCTTCAGGCTGCCCTCTTTCCATTTCTTCAGATTACCAATCATGCAGAGCCATGAACAATGTCCGGCAGTCTGGAACATGAGTTCATAATCAGTAGGTTCTGCAGGCTCCATCAAGAAAACCTCAATAAGCGCACCTGTTTCCTTGCGGAAGTGCAGACGCGCTTGTATCACCTTGGTATTGTTGAATATCATCAAGGCTCCTTGAGGGAGATATGTGGGAAGATGATGGAAAACATCATCGCTTACCTCGCCGTGCTTATAAACCAGCAGTTTGCTGTGGTCGCGCTGGGCGATAGGGAATTTTGCGATGCGCTCATCCGGTAAATCATAGTTATAATCACTAATCTTAATGTGTTTTGTATCCATTATTTATTTTACTTTTGAACTTTTATTTCTGTACTAAAGATAAGCCATCTGACAGGTGGCATAAAACACAACCATGATAAGGGTAAATATCACTACGGTCATGATTTTATCTACATCATCATAGTCGTAACCCGTACTTGTATACTGGTTGGAAATATACTTAATCTTTGGGGAGATGCGGTAATACATCCTGATGTAGATAAGATAAACGACAACTCCCACCACAGCTCCGATAGCCAAACCGCAAAGAATGTCGACCGGATAATGAACACCCAGGTAAAGACGGGTCCAACAGTTCACGAGCGACCATAATAACAGGGTCCACGTAACCAGTTTGCTGCGGATGAGCAACGAGAAGAAGATAGCTAACGAAAGCGTATTAGCCGCATGAGCCGAACAGAAGCTGAAACTCTTGAGGCGCATATTGTCAACCACCTGAACCGTATACTTGAACATCGGGTCGCTGGAAGGTCTGCATCTTTCAGCCAGCGGTTTGATGATTCCATCCACCAGTCCATCAGCCAGAAAGATACAGAGCACCGCTCCTCCAACCACGAGCGCAATCTGCCCCATCATCTCGTTGTTTCTTATCACAACAACGAAGAGGACGATATAAAGCGGAATCCATGTCCAGCCCGACGTAAGCGCCATCGCCATCTGATCGAGCCAGACATTCTCGCTGCCGTTAAACACATGCAACAGCTGCATGTCAAAATCTTGTATCCTACTAAAATCCATTCTCTTTATTTTAATCAGATTTTATCTTAATCAGATTTCCTCTATAGCCTTGGTTTCAATCCAGCCTTCTCTGCCGTCTCCTACCTTGATTTCACGCCAGCCTTTCATCGCCTTATCGGTAATGTCAACTCGGGTTCCTTCATGCAGCAGGAAGAGGTCAACGCTCGTCTTGGCTGGAGTCTTCTTCACATTGACAGAAGGAGCGATGATGATGGCTCCCGTACGGTTGATGAGCATCTGTCGCTGCTGGTAAGCAAAGAGATTGCTCAGCAGGAAGACTGCCACGAAGAAGATTCCACCGAAGAAACCAATCTTGCGCAAAACGATATGCGAACCGAAGAGATAAACCAAGACCAGAACCAGCGCCATGATGATGGCTATGATGCCTGTCTTTGCCCAACAGTCAACACTCGTAAAGTTAACCAGCGCCTTCCACCAGGTTACGAAGAACATCTCGCTTTCCGGAGTAATCTTATCGATGGTCTTGCTACGTGCAAACTGCAGGTTGAAGCTGATGTCTTCATCGCCTGGCGAGAGCAGATGGGCACGCTCATAATTGAGCACAGCCTTGGTAATATTGTCTGTACGGTAATAAGCATTGCCCAAGTTATAGTAAACTTCGGCTGAAACACCATAGTTGTTCAATATTTCCTCATAGTCGCGTATGGCCTGCTGATAGTTACCTTTCTGATATTCCGTATCAGCATTGTTCTTGGTCACAGCGCCTGCAGAAACCGAGCAGCCCAACAGCATCATGATCATCAAGACGAACGAATATCCGGTTGCACTCTTCTTGCGCTGCTTACGCGTTGCATTGATAGCATTTTCTATATCCATAATAGCAGTCATTGCTGATTCGAATGTACGGTTCATATTGCCGGCAGGGTCGCCCGGCGCATAGCGTTCAAACTCACATTCATCGAGCGCAGTTGTAAACTTCTCGATAGTTCTCTCCTCTACACAATGTTTTTCGAGCATAGCCTGAATGTTTTCACGTGAGAGCTTTTCAGCAGGCATGTTGAGCTTGTAGCTTACATAGCCCCACAAAGCACGGAGCACTTCATCATAGAATTCTTCCTGCTTGCCACCGAGCATCAGCAGATGAGCCTTCTTCAGGCGCTTGGTTGCTATCTTGTTTGCCTTGTTGGAACGAACCTTTACAAGGTCGGCATTCTCGAGAGCACGGCGGCGGAAGACGATGAGCAGGGCAAAGAAGGCTGCCAATGGAACCAGCAGACTGGTCCAGTAACCGAAGCTTCCGTAGAACATATCGTCAATATCATGGAGCTTAGACTTGCCCAGTTTCAGCGCATGAATGTCCTTATCCTTGTTGCTGAAATCTGATGTTTCATTGTCTGAAGTTCCATCGCCCTTATCTACATTCAGCGTGAACGGCTGGGTCTTGATTGTCTTATACTTGTTAGCCGAAGTATCATAATAGGTGAATTCTACCGCAGGAATGGTATAATTTCCCTGATTACGAGGCACAGCCAGGAAGTCATAAATCATATTGCCTTCTACGCCATTGGCTGTGAGACGGGTCTTGTCTGTCACCTTCGCATCGTACTTGTCAAAATCCTTAGGGAAGGTAATGACAGGCTGCTTGAGCAGCTTCAGGTTTCCGATTCCTCCTACCACTACACGAATGGTGATAGGTTCGCCAGCCTTCACTTCCTTCTTGTCGATGGAAGCAGTAATATTGAATTTACCTACACCGCCCGAGAAGTTGGCAGGGCGCTGAGGCAACGGATCTACCTGAATATTCACACTAGGAGCAATAATATCTTTCTTTACTTCAACATAGCCTGAACCGCCATTGAAGAAAGCTTCCATCGGGTCTACGTTTCTGTTCTGCTGAACCACGATTCCCTTGAAGGTAATAGCTGGAATGGTGAGGCTTCCCGTCATCTGCGGATACATGACATACTGGCTCCATGTAACGCATCGGTAAGGTCGGCCGTTTACGGTTTCAGTATGGAAGGTCTTCTGCTGAGGCAGCGGAACTTCCTGGTTGTGGAATCCCTTCAGGTCAGGCATCTTGCCTTCCAGCTGGGTAAGGTCTACCTGCGTGTAAACCTTATAAGTAAGGAGCACCGGTTCCTGTTCGTGAACACGTCGCTTGTTGGCTGTAACCTTGATGAAGAGGTCGCGGCCTGATATTCTTGATCCGGCAGTTCGCATGCGTGGTTCATTATAATCATTCTGTCCGTGCATGGAAGGAGCGCCGTTGTTGCGTGCAGCATGGCCAGAAACCGTAATCTTAACCGGATGGGAAGAGAGTTTCTTACCATTTACGATGGCATGAGAGGCACCAATGCCAAAGGTTCCGTTCTTAGCTGCGTAGAGCGTATAGGTAATGGTTACCGACGATGAAGAGGAAGTATGGCCATTGATCATCTGATAACTGGACTGCGATGAGGTGTAAGGACCTGCGATTACCTCAAGTCCTTCTCCTACTCCGCCCAGGCGGAATTCCTCTACATCACGTGTATTGATGGTATAGGCCACACGGAAGTTTTCTCCCGCCGCCACGTGTGTTGGTGCCGACACACTGATATGCTGGGCTTTCAGCTGCAAACTGAAGCCCAGAAGCATTGCCCATATAATAATAAACCAACCTATATGTTTCATGTTCTAAATCTATTATGCTCGTTGTATTATTTTACTTTTTACCAGTTTTTCTCATATTGCTTGCGGCGAGGCTGACTCATCGCTTTCTGCATCTTGCGCTTCGTATCCTTCTCCTGCTGGATGGCAGCGTTCAAGAGTTGTTCAGCATTATCTTTGCTCATCTTGTCCTGATTGTTCTGATTCTGCTGATTGTTCTTATTCTGGTTGTTCTTGTTTTTATCGTTCTTGTTCTTGTCTTTATTCTGATCTTTGTTCTGATCCTTATTCTGCTTATCTTTGTTCTTGTCCTTGTTTTTATTCTTGTTGTTCTTGTTCTTATCGTTCTGCTTGTTCTGCTTCTGGTTTTTAAGCAGTTTCTTGCAGAGGGCAAGATTATATCGGGTTGCATTGTCCTGCGGATTGCAGCGCAGGGCGTTCTCATAACATCCTATGGCCTGCGCATATTGCTGATGCTGCTGCATGACCACACCCATGTTGTGGTAACTTCTGGCGCGTCGCATCTTGTTCGTTTCCAGTTTCGAAGCATTCTCAAACTGTATCATCGCCATCGAATCCTTCTGCTGCATCATCAGGGCGCAACCCAGATTATAGACAGCCTGCGCATTCTTCTGGTTCTTGGAGATAGCCTTGCGATATTGCGTTTCGGCTGCAGCCCACTTCTGTTTATGATAGGCGCGGTTTCCCTGGCGGATGAAGTTGCGGTCGTTCTGTGCTCCCACCTTCGCCAAGCCCAGCACCATCAGGGCAAAAACCAATATATATCTTAAATATCTCATTCTTATTATATAATAATGTATAAACGTTTATCAGAAAGGCTTCTTGATGTCTTTCTTAAAAAACTTGATGTTTCTGAGCAGAGGATTCTTTACCTCAAGCAGACAGATTTCGATGATAAGCAACAGGATGACAAGAATACCTACAGCCTGGAACTGTTCATCATAGGCGCTGTAAACCACACTCGTTACATCGCCTTTCTGCAATTTGGCAATATCATCATTCAATGCTCTTTCCGCATCGCTGGTATTATCTACATGAATGTACTGACCCTTGCCAGCCTGGGCAAGTTCCTTGCACATCTGCTCATTCAGGGCGGTCATTACGGTGTTGCCCGCATTGTCCTTCAGATAAGAGCCGTCGCCCATAGGGATTGGCGCTCCCTTGGTGTTTCCTATGCCCAGGATAAAGACATTGATTCCTTTCTTGTTGGCAGCAGCCGCTGCCTCCTGTGCGCCAGGCTCATGGTTTTCGCCATCGGTAATAACGATGATGGCTCTGCCCACATTCTCCTGCTGGGTGAAACTCTTGGAAGCCAAATCGATGGCTGCTCCGATATTGGTTCCCTGGGTCTGGATAAGACCAGGGGTAATGTTCTGAAGAAACATCTTTGCCGAAACATAATCGGTGGTGATTGGCAACTGCACGAAAGCATCGCCTGCAAAGACGATGAGTCCTATCTTGTCGTTGTTAAAGTTGTCGACCAGATTTTCGATAAGCATCTTACTCTTGTCCAAACGGGATGGAACCACGTCCTGACAGAGCATGGAATTTGAAATATCGAGGCAGATGATGGTTTCAATACCATGTCGCTTATCGTGAGAAATCTTGCTGCCCATCTGCGGGCGAGCTACCATCACGATAAGAAGCGCCAAGGCTGCAAGCATCAGCACAAACTTAACTGTAGGGCGATATTTGGAGATGTTGGGCATGAGCTGTTTCAGAAGTTCCGGATCGCCGAGCTTCTTCAGTTTAGCCTTTCTTCTTCTCCATCCTATCAGTCTGATGAGAATCAGTACTGGTATAATCCACAACAGCCAGAGAAATATAGGATCTTCAAATCTTAACATTTTCTATTCTAATTATATCTTCTATTCGATTATCCGATAATCAGTAAAATATCTCCGATAACTGGTAAAATATCTCCGAAAGATAGCAGAATATCTCCGAAAGATAGCGAAATATCTCCGATAATCAGTAATGTCTCAATATCCGGATTACGGAATTCTTCTGAACCAGGTGATGCGGAGCAGGATTTCTACCAGCAATACCAGGAGAGCTGCCAGGGCGAATGGCTGATAAGCTTCATATCGCTTAGCGAAATGCTTGACATTAAACTTGGTTTTCTCCAGTTTATCAATGTCCCTGTAAATCTTCTTCAGCTCGTTATTGTTCGTTGCGCGATAGAAGTTACCATCGGTTGTCTGAGCAATGTCGCTCAGCGTCTTCGTATCTATCTCTACCGGAATATTGACGTACTGCACTCCTCCTGCCACAGGCATTGGATAAGGAGCCACCTTGTTGGTTCCTACACCGATGGTGTAAACGCGGATTCCGTAGCTCTTGGCAATCTCGGCCGCGGTCATTGGCGAGATTTCACCCATGTTGTTACTGCCGTCGGTAAGAAGAATCACGACCTTCGATTTTGACTTAGAATCCTTCAGGCGGCTCACGGCATTGGCGAGTCCCATTCCCACTGCGGTTCCATCGTCAATCAGTCCCCGGGCGGCAATATCCGTACGGGTTGCCTGCAAGAGGCGTAACAGACTGGCATGATCGGTTGTCATCGGGCACTGGGTGAAGGCTTCACCGGCAAAGATAGTCAGACCGATGTTGTCGTTCGGTCTTCCCGAGATGAATTCTGTAGCCACATCCTTAGCCGCTTCCATACGGTTCGGTCTCAAATCTTCGGCAAGCATAGAGGTGGAAACGTCCATTGCCAACATTATGTCAATGCCTTCTACCGTCTTGTTGTCCCAAGCCGTATGCGTCTGCGGACGAGCCATCGCACAGACGATGAGCACGAAACAGATGCATCTCAGCACCATTGGCAGATGGATGAGACGCACACGCAGGCTCTTCGGAGCATATTGATACTTTTTCGTGTCGCTCATGCGCATGGTTGGCGCATTCTTCTTCCTGTAGAGGAAATACCATAATATATAAGGTATCAGCAACAGGAGCAACAGAAAATAGCCTTTACTTGCAAATTCCATTTCTATATTTTTCTATTTATAGCCAGGCAAAGAGTTTCGGAATAAACCGCTTTGCCCGGCGAAACGTTTCATAAGAACACCCTGCTTTACATCAGCAGCATGGCTGACTGATAAATGATGTAACCCAACAGAGCCAGACCTACGATGGCTCCTATCCAGAGGAGCGACTTGATGAGGCGGCGCTGAGATTGCGTCTTCTGCTCTTCGTTGGTCAGCTGCGGAACCACCTTTTCTTCTGTAGGTTTCTCATCTGTCTTGGTCTGGTCGATGAAGTTGATGGCATTCACCAGGTTTGCATCGTTCTCATTCACCAGGGTTTCATATTTGGCAAACTTCACGAGATCGGCAGTCTGGAAGAGTTCCTTCAGTTCATCAATCATCTTCTGGTCGCCTGCTTCGCGCAAACGTTCGATGATTTCCATACTGGTCATTTCCATCGCATTGAATCCGAAACGGCTCACGATATATTCTCTCAGCGTATTGGTAAGCTGGGTGTAGTAAGCCTTCTGTGTTTCCTGATTCTCTACGTGCTGCTGCTTGATGACGTTGATTTGATTCAGCGCCTTTTCATGAGCCGGAACACGTTTTACGATGCGGATATGGGTGATGATCGGCTTGTTGTTCTTCAGTCTGTTGCGCAGATAAAGCCATGCACCACAGAGGATTAACAGCAATAGGCTCAACCAGAACAGCGAGCTCCATTCACTCCAGGAGAAAGGATTATCCTGAACATCCTTGGGCGGATAGAACTGGTTGGGATGAACCGTATCTACGGGCACGGTGAGCACCTTCAGCGCAAGCTGGTTGCCATGACAGTTCTTGCCGTTTACCTTCACATTGAGTGCAGGAATCACGTACACCTTTTCATCAAACGAAGTCAGCGTATAGTCGCGGCTCACCACCATGCGGTCGTCGCCTATGTGCGAAGTGTCGCCTTTACTCTGCTCTACCACTTCCACTCCCGGCGTAATTTGCTGCTGCGGCTTGAAAGATGGCAGTTGCACCTTATCGCCCTGCTTTACCGAAGCCTTCAGATGCAGCACGGTCTGCTGTCCTATCAGTATCTGCAGCGAGTCGATGCGTTGCTCTACCTGCTGGGCTTGAGCCAAGCCTGAGCACCCCAGGAGAGCGAGCGACAATATGATATTCTTTACTTTAAACATAGTTTCTTTACTTTGAGCTTTCGGTTTATCAGCCCCTCTGCTTGAAAAGCATCAGGAGTGCCTTCGAAAAGTCCTCGTTAGTGGCAATCGAAGTCCAGTCGACCTTGCTTTTGGCAAAGTCGGTTTTCAGATTCTCCTGCTGCATCAGCCATTGCTGTGTATGGGCCATTCGCAGTTTCTTCGAACTTGTATCAATATACATTTCGTGTCCGGTTTCTGCGTCCATCACCTTGAGCAGTCCTACGTCAGGCAGCACCTTGGCACGCGGGTCGTAAACCTGAATGGCTACTACATCATGTTTCTGGTTGGCAATCTGCAGCTGATGCTGGAAATCCTTATGATCGTAGAAGTCGCTGATTACGAAAGCTGTGCAGTGGCGTTTCATCACGCGGGTGAAATATTCCAGGGCGCAGCCGATGTCGGTACGCTTGCTCTGCGGCTGGAAGTTGAGCATTTCTCTGATGATATAGAGAATATGTTTTCTTCCTTTCTTAGGCGGAATGTACTTCTCGATACGGTCAGAGAAGAAGATGACACCTATCTTGTCATTGTTCTGAATGGCACTGAAGGCGAGTGTGGCAGCAATCTCAGTAGCCAGATCGCGCTTCATCTGCTTCATCGTACCGAAATCGAGCGACCCGCTGACGTCTACGAGCAGCATCACCGTAAGTTCCCTTTCCTCTTCAAACACCTTGACGTAAGGTTTATGAAAGCGGGCGGTCACGTTCCAGTCGATGTCTCTCACATCATCGCCATACTGATATTCTCGCACCTCGGCAAAGGCCATTCCCCTACCCTTGAAGGCAGAATGATACTGACCAGCGAAGATGTTCTGACTCAGTCCGCGAGTCTTGATTTCTATCTTCCGAACCTTTTTTAAGATATCTTGTGTATCCAAAATCCTAAACTATTAACTATAAACTATCAACTGTTAACTATAAACTGTTAACTATAAACTGTTAACTATCAAGGCACTTCCACCTTATTAATGATGCGGCTTACGATTTCCTCGCTTGTCACATTGCTTGCCTCTGCCTCGTAAGAAAGTCCGATACGGTGGCGCATTACGTCATGAGCCACTGCTCTTACATCCTCTGGAATCACATAGCCGCGATGCTTGATAAACGCATAGGCTCTGGCTGCCTTGGCAAGAGAGATGCTGGCACGAGGACTGCCGCCGAAGGTAATCATGTCTTTCAGTTCGCCCAGTCCGTAGCGCTCAGGATAACGAGAAGCGAAGACGATATCAGCAATATACTGTTCAATCTTCTCATCGAGATAAACCTCGTTTACTATCTTGCGAGCCTTCAGAATCTCCTCTGCTGATGTTACAGGAGTAACCTCAGGAAGTCCGCCCTGAATATTCTCGCGGATGATGAGCTTCTCCTCTTCCAGTGTAGGATAATCGATGATTACCTTCAGCAGGAAACGGTCTACCTGTGCTTCAGGCAACTGATAGGTTCCTTCCTGCTCGATAGGGTTCTGTGTAGCCATTACCAGGAACGGACTAGGCAGTTTGAAGGTTTCATCGCCAATGGTAACCTGGTGTTCCTGCATGGCTTCGAGCAGCGCACTCTGCACCTTGGCTGGGGCACGGTTAATCTCATCTGCCAAAACGAAATTGGCGAAGACAGGACCGCGCTTTACATGGAAAGCCTCGTCTTTCTGTGAATAAATCTGAGTTCCCACCACATCGGCAGGCAACAGATCAGGAGTAAACTGAATGCGGCTATAGTCGGAGCTGATAAGCTGTGACAATGTCTTGATTGCAAGTGTCTTCGCCAGACCAGGAACACCCTCAAGCAGGATATGACCATCAGAGAGAAGACCGATAAGGAGGCAATCTACAAGGTGTTTCTGACCTACGATTACCTTATTCATGCCCATTACCAGATTGGTAACAAACTGACTTTGTTGTTCTATCCGGATATTCAATTCGCGGATATCAATAGCTTCTGCCATAATTCTATATTTTTACGTTTAATTTCTTAATTCAAACAATATATTTCCAAAACTAAACGCAAAAGTACTCAAATTAAGCCACAAAAGCGAAAAAACCTATCTAAATAATATTAAAAATGTTTCATAAAAGCTATTTTTAGGTTCTTTTAAAGAATAGCTTTTATGAAACAAACGAGATTTCAATTTTTTTATCTGTTTTTATGCTTCATGTACCAAGGATGAACCAAGAAATTGTACACCAGCAACGATACGATTGTAAAAAGAAGTGCATAGTGCAACATCCCTGATTCAACCATATTATATACAGGATGATCTACGTCAAAATACTCTCTCGCCGGAAGATTATGGAACATGAATCCGAGACCGAATCCCAAGCTCAATCCCAATTCCCAAGCCAGGAAAAACGAATTCACGCTCGTGCCACGCTGGCAATGTTTGGCAAGCTTGATATAGAAGAGCAGAAAACGGCTTCCGATGATTCCCAAGCTGAAACCCAGCAAGGTTGGAACCACGATTTCGACAGCAAGCTCCTGAGTTCCGAACGAAATCAGTTCAGCAGAAGCTAGCAATATCAGACCTACCAATATCTGACTCTTCAGATCTGCATCAGCAAAGGCAAACTTTTCTGCCAGGAACGCCAAGACCAATCCTCCGAAAATCATCAGAAAGATGCCAGTAGGATGAGGCACAGAAAAGTATAATCCCGCAGAAAAAGTAATCAGGATGATATTGACAAACAGCGGAGTTCCCTGTGGCAGATAGAAACGGTCGAGGCTGAAAGTCTTAATTCCTTCGGCTGGTGCCTTAAAAGGAAACTTGGCGCGAGAAACCAGCACGAAGGCTCCCAAAGCTAGCAACGAAGCCGTAGGGAAAACATAGTCCATGCCGAAATAGTTGTAAACAAAACATGCCACCAAGGGTCCTACAGCTATCGAAAAGCGGGCAAACCAGGAGGTAATGTAATTAGCCTCGGTGCGCTGGAACGACTCGCAGGAATCAATAACCAGCGTACTGGCAAGCGACATCTGAGCCAGCCCCAGAAATGCTCCCAACAGGAAACGGACCGCCAGGAGAACCTCAAAAGAAAACCTGATGTTCCAGAACGTATCCAGATAGTAAAGAACCGAAAGGCAAACAACCACACCTAAAATGGAAAGCTGACAGACCATATTCCTGCGGTAGCGCTGCACCAGATAAGAGCAGAAGCCGCCAAACAGAAACAATCCAAAGCCGTATGCAAGAAGCACACACCCTATCTGCCACATCTGATACTTCTCCTGAAGCAGGGTATAAGGAATGGCAAAAATGAGCATGTACACACTCGACATCAGCAAGAGGTTGGCAAAGCATAATCGCCAGAAGTCCTTGTGCCACAGCTTGATATGTACTGGTGTATTTTGTGTATCCATTATTCTAAACTCTTTTATGAATCTATCGTATTTATACTCTCTTACACTTCGCTAAAAAGAGAGTTATTGTTAGTAACTCTCTTCAACGCTAGGATAATCTACGGTCTTCACCGCATCAATATAAGCCTTCACACCCTTAGTCATTTCCTCGCCTACCTGAGCAAAGTGGCGCAGGAACTTAGGCTTGAAGCCCTGTGTCATTCCGAGTGCATCAGCATAAACCAGAACCTGTCCATCGCAGCCGTTACCTGCACCGATTCCAATCGTTACAGCCTTCACCTTCTTGCTTACTTCAGCAGCAAGCTTAGCAGGAACCTTCTCCAGCACGATGGCAAAGCAGCCTGCTTCGTCCAGCGCAATGGCGTCGCTGATAAGCTTCTGTGCCTCAGCCTCTTCCTTGGCGCGAATGCCATAACCGCCAAACTTGTTCACGCTCTGCGGGGTAAGTCCGAGATGACCATGAACCGGGATTCCGGCATTAACCAGCGCCTTAACCGTGTCGCAGATTTCTACGCCGCCTTCCAGTTTCAGAGCGTCTACACCCGTCTCCTTCATCATGCGGCAAGCATTGCGCAGCGCCTCTTCCTTGCTGATCTGATAACTGCCGAAAGGCATGTCGCAAACCACGAAAGCATGCTGGCAGGCACGTGCCACGCTGCGGGCGTGATAAATCATCTGGTCTACGGTAATCGGCAATGTGTCTGCATTTCCTGCCATCACATTGCTGGCCGAATCACCTATTAATATAGAGTCAATTCCTGCAGCATCTATAATTCCGGCTGTTGTAAAGTCGTATGCTGTCAGCATGGTTACTTTCTCGCCAGCCTTCTTCATTTCTGCGAAGGTCTTGGTGGTAATTTTCTTCTTGTCAGTAGATAAATATCCCATTTTTTATTTTGATTTATTTATTGTTCTGCGTTGAATCTATTTCGCATTCTCCACGATGCGCTGCAAGTCAGCAAAGCTGAAACCTCTGTAATCATCTATCACATAGTCGGATAGCGGCTGGATGGCTTCTCTGCTGTTCGTTGTGGCAAGACCTAAGGTAAAGGCTCCTGAGGCTCTCACCGCCTTCAGTCCGTTAAAGCTGTCTTCCAGTCCTACACAGTCCTCCGGTTCCACACCGAAATAGGCTGCACCTTTCAGATAACAGTCTGGATGAGGCTTGCTCTCGGCGAAATCCTCGCTGGTCAGCACGCGGTCGAAATAAGCCTTGAATTCCGGATGGCGTTCATAGACATTCAGCATCTTCTGAACGTTGCTGCTCGTTACCACAGCGCATTTTACGCCATGTTTCTTCAAGTCTGTGATGAAGTCTTCGAACCCAGCAATATATTCATACTGCATGGTCTTTTCAAACTCATCCAGTCGGGCTGTAATCTTAGCCTGTTCCTCCTTTGCGCCTGTAAAACCTTCGATGTGGGCAAAGACGGCTTCATCAGTGAAATACTTGTCGTAAATCTGAACGAGCGTCTGTCCTTTGATGCGATATTCGAAATCGGGCATTTCCGGATGATACTCTCTGCCTATCATTCCCCAGAAGATGGAGTACTGCGATTCTGTATCGAAAACCACGCCATCCAAATCGAAGAGTGCTGCTTTTATCATAATTTCCTTGTCTGTTTTTATCTATTTTTGCTTAAATTATATTGAAAACGGGTGCAAAGTTACGCAAAAAACTTAATATACGAGCATAATCTGACAGATTTTGATGTTTTTATTACGTGTTTTCCGATTTTTTACACTACCTTTGCAGAAAAATCAGTAAAAATAAAGAAGAATACATATAATTATATGATAGAAATAATAGAGAAATACTTCCCGAACCTCACGGAAGAGCAGAAAAAGCAGTTCGAGGCACTCGATGCATTATACCGCGACTGGAACAGCAAGATCAATGTTATCAGCCGTAAGGACATCGATAATCTGTACGAGCACCACGTGCTCCATTCTCTGGCAATAGCCAAGGCCATCCATTTCCGTCCGGGCACGGAGATTCTCGATTTCGGCTGCGGTGGAGGTTTCCCGGGCATTCCGCTCGCCATCCTCTTCCCTGAATGCAAGTTCAAGCTGATAGATGGAACGGGCAAGAAAATCAGAGTCTGCAACGAGGTGGCTACGGCTATCAATCTGCAGAATCTCAAAGCAGAACACCTGCGCGGAGAGGACGAAAAAGGCAAGTACGATTTCGTGGTAAGCCGTGCGGTAATGCAGCTTCCTGACCTGATGAAGATTATCAAGAAAAACTTTAAACAGAAGGGGCAAAACGCTCTGCCTAACGGACTTCTGTGTCTGAAGGGCGGCAATCTGAAAGAAGAACTGAAGCAATACTTCAAGATTTCAGAAATCACTCCGCTCAGCACTTTCTTCGATGAAGAATGGTTCAGCCAGGACAAGCAACTGGTTTACGTTCCAGCTTAGTAGAAGTGAAGAGTGAAAAGTAATCATAAAGTTCAAAGTAAGAAATGTTACATATAGAAAGATTTCAAGTAAACATGTTGCAGGAAAACTGCTACGTGGTGAGCGATGAGACCAAGGAATGCGTCATCATCGATTGCGGCGCCTTCTATCCGGAAGAGCGCACGGCTATTACACAATATATTAAGGAGAACCAGCTCAAGCCCGTTCACCTGCTCGTAACCCATGGCCATCTTGACCATAACTTCGGCAACAATACCATCTATCAGGAGTTCGGACTGAAGCCGGAAGTATCGGCAGCAGATGAAAAACTGATGAAGGGACTCGCCAAGCAGGCAGAAACCTTCTACCAGATGCAGCTCGATTACGAGTTTCCGCCTATTGGCAGATTCTTCGAAGATGAAGAGGTCATCAAGTTCGGCAACCACGAGTTCCAGGTCATCGCCACTCCGGGCCACAGCAGCGGTTCCGTCACCTTCTATTGCGAGGCAGAGCACGTAGCCTTCACCGGCGACACCCTCTTCCACAACTCTATCGGCAGAACCGATTTCCCAGGTGGCAGTATGTTCCGCATCATCAACAGTCTGCGCCATCTCGGACAGCTACCTGACGAAACCCAGGTTCTACCGGGTCATGGCGAATACACGAGCATAGGCGAAGAGCTCGCTCACAATCCATATATGGACCGTTAAAACAGCATTTTTAAAAAGTCAGGAGATTTATCAGCGATGATCAAGAAATCGAATACAGAGAAGATCATTCTCGGCATTGACCCCGGAACCAACGTGATGGGCTATGGCGTAATCCGCATCATCGGCAACAAGGCCGAACTGGTGGTGATGGGCGTCATCGACATGCGCAAGGAGAGCGATCCCTATCTCCGGCTGGGCAAGATCTTCGACCGCGTAACCGGCATCATCGACAGCTATCTGCCCGATGAAATGGCCATCGAAGCCCCCTTCTTCGGCAAGAACGTGCAGTCGATGCTCAAGCTGGGCAGAGCGCAGGGAGTAGCCATCGCAGCCGCCATTCATCACAGCGTTCCTATCCACGAATATGCGCCGCTCAAAATCAAGATGGCCATTACAGGACAGGGACAGGCTTCGAAGGAACAGGTGGCAGGAATGCTGCAGCGACTGCTCCATATTCAGCAAGACGAAATGCCGAAGTTCATGGACGCTACCGATGCGCTGGGGGCAGCCTACTGCCACTTTTTGCAGATGAACCGCCCGGAGACCGACGCCAAGCACTACAGCAGCTGGAAAGACTTTGCAACAAAGAATCAGAGTAGAATAAAAAAATAAGAGAGATGCAAAAGATTATTAGCATTAAAAATGGTGTTACCCGTATGCCTGAATGGCGTATGGCAGAACCCGTAAACTTCGAGGCGTGCGATGGTGAACACATCGCTATCGTAGGTCCGAACGGTGGAGGAAAATCAATGTTTGTCGACATCATCGTAGGTCGCCACCCACTCCTGATGCACGACCCTGATTACGATTTCTCACCTAGTCAGAAAACAATGGTGAGCGACAACATCAAGTATATTACCTTCCGCGACACCTACGGAGGCGATAACGACCGTACTTATTTCCTGCAGCAGCGCTGGAACCAGCTCGAGATAGACGAGAATACGCCTGTCGTAAAGGACAAGTTGGAAGAAGCCTACCAGATGGCTGGCGAAGACACTCCGGAGCGCAGAGCCCTGCAGCAGCACATCTACAAACTCTTCCACATGCAGCACCTGATGGACAAATACACCATCCTGCTCTCAAGTGGCGAGCTCCGCAAGTTCAAACTTGCCTCTACCCTCTTCTCTGAGCCTCGCGTGCTCATCATGGACAATCCGTTTATCGGACTCGATGCTGAAACCCGCGACCAGCTCAAGGAACTGCTCAAGACCCTCTCTTCAGAGCGAGCCCTGCAGATAATCCTCGTACTGAGCAAGAGCGATGATATTCCCGACTTCATCACCCACGTGGTAGAAGTGAAGGATATGAAGGTTCTGCCTAAGGTAACCCTCGCCGAATATCTTGCCGGCAGAGAATCCGTGCCTGCCCATGTGCTGAGCCCGGAGATGGAACAGGCCATCGTAGACCAGCCTTACAGCGACCACGAATATCACACCCAGGAAGTGGTGAAGATGAACAAGGTGCGCATACAGTATGGCGAGCGAATCATCCTCAACGACCTCGACTGGACCGTGATGAACGGCGAGCGATGGGCTTTGAGCGGACAGAACGGAGCCGGAAAGAGTACACTTCTCAGTCTGGTCTGTGCCGACAATCCGCAGAGCTACGCCTGCGACATTACCCTCTTCGACAATCCTCGAGGCAGCGGCGAAAGCATCTGGGACATCAAGAAACACATCGGCTACGTATCGCCTGAGCTTCACCGCTCTTACCAGCGCGACCTGCCAGCCATCCGCATCGTGGCAAGCGGACTGATGGATTCCGTAGGCCTCTATGTAAAGCCAAAGGAAGAAGATATGGACAAGTGCCGCTTCTGGATGAAAGTCTTCGGACTGGAAGGTCTTGAAGACCGTGGTTTCCTGAAGCTCTCCAGCGGCGAACAGCGCCTCGTTCTCCTGGCACGTGCCTTTGTCAAGGATCCTGAACTGCTGATTCTCGATGAACCGCTCCACGGACTCGACAACCGCAACCGCCGTCTTGTAAAAGACGTCATCGAAGCCTTCTGTCGCCGTCAGAACAAAACCATGATTATGGTAACGCATTATAAGGAAGAATTGCCAGCGTGCATCGACCACAGCATCTTCCTCATGCGCCACACCAACGATTAAAAAGAATAGATAATTAATAATTTCAGAAAGATGAGATACATAATATTATTATTTGCGCTCACCCTCAGCATAGCTAAGGCAAGCGCCCAGGATGTATTAAACGAGGTGCTCCGCACTTCTGATGCAATCATCAACGACACCACGAAGAGCATGGACGAGCGCCGTACAGCCCTCTTCAAGTTTGACGCAATGACCTACATGCGCAGCAAGATTCTGCCACCGTATGTAATGCTCGACAAGAATCTGAGCAAGGACACCTTGAACATCAAGGTTCGCTATCTCAACGAGCAGGCCTACGCCATGAGCGTTTATATTACGCTCTATCAGAGGCGACTGAAGGAGGCTTCAAACAAGAACAAGCCGCTCGTAACCCAGTTTTTCAAGCAGGCAACCATCGACCACAAGGCATTTAAGGATGAAGATACAGAGTTTACCCTGGCTTATTACAACACCCCGGATGTTCCTACTCCTTTCTGCCTCGACTGCGATTGGGTTTCAACCTTGGCATTTATCCGCAGCATCGACTGGTCAAAGCTTTAAGAACGTTTTCAGTCAGAAAATATATAAAAACAGATTAGCAGCATCCCTTATGCAGGGATGCTGTTTGTCTATAAGATGGTAATCCAGATACTTTCGTCTCGGTCGCGCGCCGCTGTCATAGCGTTGATGAGCCGCTGCAGCCAGATACGGGAGTTCACCACCATGCCCACGAACTTGTTCTCTCCAACAAGGATGCAGCCTTGTGTATCGTCAGGATAATTGCCTGCATGGATGCGGATGCCCTCGAAATTCGGCACACCCACCAGCAATGGCAACCAACGCTTGAATCTTGGCGAATACGATATGACCACAGGATAAGTACCCTCAGGAATGGCAGTATGGCCAGGTACCTTACGAGCCTTCACGCCGCTCTTGCGGCTATAGCGGGCATCCACTTCCTCTGGCTTTAGCTTGATACCCAACAGATTGCGCCATGTAGGCTCCATGGTATCACAGAGATATGTATCCTTGGACAACAGTTGGCTGTCAAAGGTATGAATTAATTTGCACTTGTCGTTTTTCTTCTTGCCGGGCAGCGAGTTACGACTTACGCTTGCATCGGTCAGCAGATAGAGTCTGCCGATGGTATAAGTTCCCTTTTTAGCTATACGCTTTAATACTATTTCCATTTTGTTTGAATGTTAAGTGTTAAACTATTTTGCGTTGAAACATCTCAGGTCGAGTCCGTCAGAACGGAATAATAGCTTCTTAAAACTGAATAACTGAATACTGAACACCTTTCCGCCCTGCTTTCCGTCAGCTCCGTCGGCATTTACTCCCTTCGGAGGAATTTTCTCGATATAATGGCGGTTCACCCAGTTTCTCAGCATCGTCGCCGTACCCTTCTTGCCGAAGTCGTTATGCAGACGTACCATTTCAGCCTGTGCATAAGTGAAGGTGTCAGGCAATTGCTGCAGCAGGTTGGCAGGTCCTCGCTTGCTCGATTTCTCTCCTACCTCATTAGCCTTGGCTATGCTTGCACCAAAGAAAATCATCTTGCACCACAGGTCGTAGCTCTCGCTCCATCTGATGAACTCTTCTATTTCGGGTTCCCATTTGCAGCCGTTTGCCACGTATAGCACGCAAGCCTTGAGGAAGGCAATAACGTTGCCACGGAAGGAGAGATTCTCGAACACCCTGTTTTGCGACATGCGCGAAAAGTCGGCGTTCTCATCCTTCAACTTTTCTGCCAGGGCGAAAGCCTCAGCACAGTCTATCCTACCCGACGCCTTGCACAGATTCTCTATGTACGGTCTGAGTGCCTCTCTGAAGGCATCGTCGTATTCGCCGTATACTGGCATTTCGGCACCGATTTCCCGCTCCGGGATGGTACAGAAGTTGATGCGGCTGATAGGTCCGTCGGTGAGCACCTTTGAGAAATATCGCTGCCCCAGTTGGACGGTGGTCGATGCATTCCAGTTGAACCGGATGGTGATGCGCTCGGTGATACTCGATGTGCCCACGCGGGTCTGACCGTATGAGTTCCCAGGATCAAAGGCAAGGCACATAATCTTGAACTGCTGGTTGCCTTGCCCCTTGAGGGCATCGAACTGGTCTATCTCGTTGAGCGTTGTATAGAGGAAATGTTCCTGAGCCTCAGCCGTGCGCATAACGAAGGCTGGATTGGTCATATCGGCATCTATCTCTTGGATGATGAGGTTTTCCGGACGCTTGCGCTTATCCTTGTTGGCGCCCTTTCGTGTCACCTCCTCTTTCCATTCCTTCTCCCGTTGCAGGTTCTCACGGTCGCGCTGTCTGATGTCCTCCATAATCATGTTGATGGGCATCTGCACACAGTTCTTGCCTGCGCCCGTACCCGCCAGCAGACAGCACATCAGGGTAGCCTCGTGCTCCACATTGTCGATATACTTGAAGGTGGTCTTACAGAGGTGTGTAGCAAGTGGCGGGAAGATGGCGTGTGCCACGGCTGGCTTGTATACGTCCGGTGTCTTCGATAACAGCAGCTCCACGAGTTTGGGAAGATGTTCGGGCATCGGAGGTGGAGCTAATTTATCATCTTCCGCATTAATATCCGTGCCGCCCTCGGAACTCTCGGCTTTTAACGACACGGCATCCTTCTGGGATGATTTCTCTGCCTGGGCATTGATGCGGATTACGGCTTGCGACATCGGCTTCGAACTGTCACCATATTTCGCATAAAAATCGTGGATGAGCTGTTGGCAGTCACGTTCCTGCGAGAAGGCAGGCATCTTCTGCGCCACCACCGCCTTCAGTTCCTCTTCGGGCATCACTCTCGATGCGCCTGCGCTCATGATAGCCAGGAGCGATGAGTGGCGGGAGCCTGGGGTGTTGATGTCTACGTCCTTCAGACCTGCCGCATTGCGGAAGAGGTCGAAGGCTGCTAGGTTCTTGCCGGTTGCCACAGTGTCAGCATCCTGATGAGCTCCAGCAGGGCTGAGATGAGCAGCATGAGCAGCATTGCTATCACAAGGTTGGGCAGGCTGAATAGCAGAGCCAGAAGAAACAGCGTGATGGCTGTCAGAGCCCGGAAGTCGATGGTCTTGAACATTTTGTTGAGTGTTGAATGTTGAGTGTTGAATGTTGAATGGTTGGGGTTGAGTGCCCTGTTGCTGTCTTCCGTCAATGGTGAGGCCACGAGTCAGGTAGGCTTGTCTGCGCCTCTTCAGCTCTTCCTGTGGCAGTACCTCGTACCAGTGGGGCGAACGATAGATTTCCGACTCCTTGTCGGTGATGAAGAGCATGCGTTCTGGCGTGATACAGCTCTCGTCGTAGGGCACGCCCAGCGCCTCGCAATAGGCTCGCTGCGTCTCCTCGATAGTCATGCCGATGGGCATGCGGATATCGATGTGCAACTTCTTGCGGGCAGAGTACTCCAGGTGCAGCAGGGCTCCATTCCAGATGGTGTCGCTGCAGTTCAGCTCCCGTGCTTTCTCTATCGCCTTATCCACATATTCCTTGTCGTCCACGTCGATGGTGGTTTGGAAGAGGAAGCTTTCGGGCACGGCATTTTTCTGCGAGCGCCTGTTGTCTCGGAACTGGTAGTAGTGAGCGCAGCGGAAGGGCAGCTGCTTCTTCAGTTCATCGTTACCCCCACGGATGGCAGCTACCAGTTCTGCCATCCAGGGATAAGCGATGGTCTTGTCGTAGACCGAGAGTGGCTGGGAGCTTACGCTCCCCTTATTGCCATTCTTGTACGGATTATATGCTATAATATGTTCCATTTTTTTGAATGTTGAATGGTGAATTTAATGTTGAATGGTGAATTTAATGTTGAATGTTGAGTGTTGAATGTTGAATTTAATGTTGAATGTTGAGTGTTGAATGTTGAATTTAATGTTGAGTGTTGAATGTTGAATTTAATGTTGAATGTTGAATTGCCTAACGGTCGCAAAGGCGCTAGCCTAATTCAACATTCAACACTCAACATTCAACATTCTCCTTAAATCCGGCAATCAGTTCCTTGTGCTCTGCCTTGAGGTAGCGCAGCATGTCCTGCTTGTCCAGGTCACGGCTGAAGGTATAGTTCACCTGCACCGTGCGCTTGGTGGTGCGCACCACGGCATGCTTGGTCTTGAAGATTTCCTCGAAGAGCTTCTCACCCGTACGCTCATAAGGCTTGAAGTCGAACTCGTCGCCTCCCCTCTCGCCAGAGCAAACCATTCTGCCCGGTATCACCTTAGGCTGTTCGCAGATAACCTCGGTATCATTCCATGGTGCCTTGCGGAAGGCGATGATACCGTTTTCTTCACTGATGATGGCTCCGTCCACCTTCTGGGCGTTGAGGAGCTGCTTCTTTGCTGCTTGTTTCATAATCGTAATAACTTGTTTAAAAGATGAATAATGCCCGCAACCAGACTTTACTTGTCTGATTACGGGTGCAAAGATAAGGCGAAAACACCTTTGGGAAAAATAGGAAAAATAGGATTAATATTTGTCCCATAAAAAAATCATCTATGGGCAAAGAAATCAGCCACTTTATCATCCATTTCTTGATTTTTCATGTCCTCACAATGATTGAAGACATTGTAGAACGATTTTATCGTAACTTCTTTTCGTATATGGCAATCATCGGTAAGAAATCGATAAATGGCATTGGCACTGACGATGTGCTGCGGTGCCAAGATACCCCTTCTTCTCCAATATCTGATAAACGCAAATATTGCGATATTCATTGGTGAAGACTTGCTCGCACTGGTAGACATAGAATCTAGGCCATTTAGGGTGAGAAATTCTATAAATAAAGAGGCTTGCTCGGCGGTGGTCTCTTCATCTTTTAAAGAAGATGCTTCATCAGACACAAAAAGGTATTCTTTTTTTCGGCCGATTCTGGTACCATTTTTCAATGGTTTTCTATTCCTTTGCTCCAGGTATTCATAATAGCCATCCAGAGTGGCGATATAAGCATCAAGCCTAGGAAGTTCAGCTTCAACCAAATGATTGTCTATTCTGTTAAAGGTCTCCAAGTATCGACGTACTACGAGTACATCATGATAATCTCTTTCCTGCATGGCAACATCTACCAGTAAGTGTGCGTGTATGCTCATATCCATAGGAGGTAACGCCTCAAATTGTAAGTATACTCAATATACTTGCTGTTGCCATTCAATTGAATGACCACGCAAAAAAGGCCGAATCGCCCATACTTCAGTATCAAGCGCACGAGCTTGATAATAAATCTCCCCATAATTCGAAATTTATAATAGTCAGTAATTAAGTTCTTTGTCGCTCGTTCCTTAGTAGAGGACGTTAGAATTTGTTTGCGCTAACAATTTTGCTGGTACAAGCAAATGCCAGGAGAACTATAAGAGAATACACCCTTAGGGGACAGTTGGTCTCCGATTTCATCATATTTTACTTTCTTTTTTTTAGGTATTTATTTATAGATTAGAATTAGCCTCAAAATGAGTTCGCTAACACATAGTGAGGCGGAAAATCACACTTATATTTACTTCATTAAAGCCAGCAAATCCTTTCCCTTATGCATAAGGTTGAGAACCACTGCAGCTTGCATTCCGTAAATTTTCTTATATACCACATAGGCATGGAGGTGGGCATTGAAGGGGCTTTGGTTATCTGTTGCGCCATTGCCCTTGCACTTATCTATGATACGACGATGGTGGTCCCAAGGAATAAGAAAAAGCAATTTGAAATCGTCCGCAGCTTGCGGACAATTTGCCGTAATGGTGCATAGAGCTTATAAAAGTAGCCATTGGTGGCACATGACGCTTTGAGGCGATGGCTGTAGAACCGGTCGCAATTTGCGACCAGTTCTCCTTTATCTTGATGTTCTATATTATCTGCCATATTGCTATTTTTATTTTTGAGATCACAAATTGTGACCTTAAACGTATTGTTGTTATATTGCATTCAAAGGTAGTGCTTTTAGCCTTTAAGCCACTATTGCACAACCCCTTTTTGAAAAGAACGTAAAATTAATAGTTTTATTGCTATGATTGCATTTTTAGTAATCGCTTCACTCGTTGTACGGTATTTACCCCTTAAACGGATGAAACAGGAGTCGATAACATTACAAATAAGCCCACAAAAGGAAGAACAGATATATGATTTGTCTGGAAAAAAGGTAATATCTACAACTCATTAAAAAGAAAAAATATTAGAAAGGAATTATGGAAAGCGATATTTGCCCATAATTCCTTTTATTTTTATATGACCTCACCAACTCCAATTGGATATAATCAAAACGGTACGACCGGTTTCCAGAAATCGCTAATTTGATTTAGTTTCAAGTTTCTCTTCCAAACATTAGCTTTAATAAAATGCTCTTCATAAACAGCCCTGTCTCGCTCTGGATAAATGTTCCCTTTCCAATATTGTCTCAATTCGGCAACCTTAATGAGATGTCCATTGGTGCATACATATTTTGCATATTCGTTCTCTGCGGAAGAAACATACACTCTTGAAAGAATACACTTGTATTTGTCGCTGATTTTGGGGTTTGGAATATCTTTGAATTCTTCAATTTTGTCATAATGCTCAGTATTAGGATTCCAAACATATGCATCAAAATGTTTAGTGCCAGAAGCACCAAAGCTACCCAAATAAAACAGCACATCTTCTTTTATACCGTCAAAATTCAAGTCAGTCAACAGACAACTATCAATACGTTCTTCATTTGGTACAAGATCATCATCTTCAGGATATTTGTATCCGAAGCGATGAATGGTCTTGTCGCCACGTTTTATAATCACGCCATAATCAACATCGTCAACCTCATGTTCTATCATAAGGCTTAGAGTGTCGTCATTACTTCTCATAGAAGAATCAGAAGTTGCTTCTTTCTGTAGAACACATTTCGTTTTATTCTTATTGCATCCCCATACAACAAGAAAACTACAAAAAATGAGTAGAATAAAAACTATCTTTTTCATACTTCTTTTTATTTTTATTTTTATTGCGACAAAGATACAGAATTTCTTTTTATTTTCTGCAAAAATTAGCAATTATCTTACTCCACCAATC
The DNA here is from genome assembly GCA_021615735.1 of Segatella copri. GTDB lineage: Bacteria > Bacteroidota > Bacteroidia > Bacteroidales > Bacteroidaceae > Prevotella > Prevotella copri_Q. The sequence continues at coordinate 31,612 of JAJWFY010000035.1, forward strand.
GCAATTGGATATAAATCGTGCTGTGGGAACTTCTCGCAGCCGATATAGAGCGTTTCGAAGGCATCGGTGCCGTCGGTACGGTGTTCGAGAAGTTCTTCTTCTGATTCAGGTTGTTTTCACCCAAAAAGGTGCAGATGAAGCGAAGCGTAACAGGAGATGATGCCGATGGCTGCTGCCCACAAAGGAAAAGCCATTGTCCTACGTTGATTGGGCGCAAGACAAAGGCTTTGTCTGGAAAGGCGGATTAGGAGGGATTCCGCTTCAAGCAAAATATACTTTCTGTTTAATTTGGCTACTTTTTATTGCAAGCATTGCAATAATTCTAATTTACACTCGTTATTATAGTAAGAAAGTACAAACTTTGTTGCTTAAATAATGTACTTTATGTAATAACAATAAAGCGATATAAAAAGATGAAACAAACCGATAAAAATATAAAAGAGATACGGATATACCATAGCCTTTGGAAGAATATTCTTCTGACTGTTGGTTGTTTTGCTTTTGCTGCAGGTGGATATTTCATACTCCATGATGCTAATACCTCATGGCCAACAAAAGTATCTGGCGGTATAGGAAGCATGGTGTTTTTTGGTTGTGGCGGAATGCTTATGTTTATGATGACTTTGTATAACATAACTACTCATATACCATTTTTGATAATCCATGACGATAGGCTTGACATTTACGAACAGCGCAAGAGAACATATCGAACAATCTATTTTAAAGATGTGGAGCAATTTCGCCTAATTAGTATATATTCTAACAACTACATAGCCATTGATTATTGTACAGTACCTTTGATGCGTAAGATGGAAAATGCTTCATGTCTAACCCAACGTATGATGGAATTTAATGTGTCTGTATCAGGAGCAATAGAAAGTATCCTCGTGCAAAATCTGACAATGAGGGGTAAGGAAATATGCAATACTTTGAACAATCGAATGAAAATATGGAGGTCGAACTGCAATTAATAATTGTGCTGTTGAGTTTTTATAGCACAAGACAAATACTTTATTGAAAAGCGGATTAGGAGAGATTCCACTTCAATAAACAATATAGTCCTTGGATACTTTTACATTTTACTAATATCATCATCAAGTTGTTTCCTCCAGATTAAAGTTCCGATACCTGAAAAGATGAACGTGAAAATTAAAGCAGCTTGGGCATAACCCACAGGTAAGTAATCTCCTTCAAAAAAAAGATAATCAGTTTTTGAAGAATAGTATAATTTAGGAAAATACCCTGACTTTATCTTGTCCAAAATTCGATCTCCCGTATGTAATGCATATTGTTTTGATTTATAGGTTATAAGAATTGTATTTGAACTCTTATAGTTACTTTTTTCCTTAAATCCATTATATGTATAACCAGTAATAGGCTCCTGTGTCTTTTCTATATAGTTGCCGTATAAATGGCATAGATACAAAACAAGAGTTAAAACTAATCCTGCGCAAAAAATTGTCTTAAATAATGTTTTAATCTTCATATTCTTACGATTTTATAATAGTGTTATAATTGATTGTGTAATTACGGACTTTGCATCATCAAAGGACATATCTCGTTGATCTACTAAAGTAAGTATTATCCTCTATTGATTCGTTCTACCAATTCGTCTGGTGTAAGTATCTCCATCTTAGAGAAAACAAACTCTTCATCATAAATAAATTGTTTGCATTAGCTTCGATAGCCCAATTCCCATGATTCCACATTGCCGATAGTTGATACCGCCAGTTCGTCTCATTCATTTCGAGATTGGATCTGTTTTGCCCATAATACTAAGAAAGTACTCTTCTCCTAAATAGCCATCAATTTCTTGGACAATTACATTGTCAACAATAATTGATTTGAGTTCCAGTTGGATCCTTCCTGGAGAGATAGGACGCTTGTCTGCATCAAAA
>JAJWFY010000006.1:0-92022 GCA_021615735.1 Segatella copri
AGGGCGCCTTGCTGACTGCTATTATACCCAGGGCGATGCCCTGGGCTAGGAGCTTCTGCCCTTTCAGGGCGTGTGGGGCAAAACTTGCGAAAGTTCTGTCGGTTATTTAAAAACCTGGCAAACCGGTTTTCGTTCGCTGTTTGGCTCAGACAGCCCACTGTTCTGCCTATCGCTAGTCTGCTGTTCTAGTTTCGCTAGTTCGCTGTTCTTGTTGCACTCGTCCCCTGTTTCCGTTTCGCCAGTCTGCTGTTCCCGATAAATAAAACCATTTTTTTTCGTCCTTTTATTCACTTTTTCCCCATTTCTCCCCTCCATTTAAAAATAAAATTTGTACTTTTGCATGCGTATTAACGTGTTAACGATAATCTTGGCAGATGCCAAATACAAAAATAAGAACGAAATGGATACATTATATTTATTGCAGTTCGCCTGTTTTCTATTTATGTTTATCAATATCCTCATCCTGGGTATTACCCGATTGCACATGAAGTGGATGAACCGGCGATATGAAGTGTCACGATGGCTGATTATCGGAGCCATGGTAGGATTGGCCATACAATTTCTCATGCAGATGCTTCTGGGCTTCCGGGCGCAAGACGCTGCTGTGGGAGCCGTTTTCAACATTCTGGTCTATCCCCCTTGCTTCTCGCTCATCTCTATTGGCATTTACAATATCGAGGCAACGCATGCCAACCGCCGGAAGATGAACATCGTTTGCGCCAGCATTTATGCCGCCATATTGGCTGCCTTCTGCATCGGCTTTATCCAGAGGGGAAACTTCCATATCGGCAGCTGGATTTATGTGATGATAGTCCTGTTCGCCATCAACGTAGTCTATTGCATCTATATGATAATAGTGGAAATCAGAAAGCGCAGGAGAATGCTTGAGGTGATGGCTGGTTACGATATCCTGCCTTATGTGAGATATGCGCGAGCCAGTGTATTCATCGTCTTTTTCCCTGCAGTAGCCCTGCCTTTTGCAGTTCTTTCCACCAAATCTCTATATGTAATCGGACCTCTGGGACTACTTGCTGTCTTTTTCTTCACGCTCAGTTTCATGGCTTTGGGCTATAATTACGTGCCTACCGAAGAACTCTTGGATAAGGAGGAAGAAGAGGGGGCTGCCATGGAAAGTGTGGAAGACAATGCCTGTTTAGAACTGCAGGATGAAGAACTTAATGATAAGAAAGAAACTTTACAATCACTGCGTTCAGAAAGACGGAAGAAGATCGTCCGTGAGAAGTTGGATGAATGGTGTGCTGCCAAGGGTTATAGGGATACGTCGCTGAATATGATTACCCTGTCACGTTCGTTGGATATCAGCAGATACGAGTTGTCGCGCTACCTCTCATCCTGTCTCAATACCACCTTCCGCCCCTGGCTTGCCGAGGTGCGTTTTGAGGCTGCCAAGAAGATGATGTTGGATAACCCCGACTTCGGTAATGACATCATTTCTGCCGAGTGTGGCTTCTCTTCCCGTACCCATCTCTACCGTATGTTCAAAGAGAAAGAAGGCTGCTCTCCTACGGCTTGGAGAGAGAAAAACTGTTAAAAAGTATGTATTAGGTGTCGCATTCCCCACGAATGCGACACCTTTTTTGTAGGAATGCGACACCTATGTGGGGGAATGCGACACCTTGTTTCAAAGAAAAACACTATCTTTGCACCATGAAAAGTATAATAGAATCATTAGCCAAAGAAGAACAGGCTATCCTGATAGTAGCTTTGTTTCTCCTCATTTATGTTGGCATCATGATTAATGTCATGGTGAGGGAATACAGGACCTATCTTGATGATTACCCGATGTGTCATTTCAGCTTGGGTGATTTCATCAGGAGAGGGCGTTTCTATATCTGCCTCATTCTCGGCGTAGTGTTTATCACGTTCGTGTGTCTGGTAGTCAGTCTGATGGCAATCAGTATTCAGTAATTTCTTGATAAAAAATAATAACAAATATAATATTAAATTATGAAACATTTTTCAAATCAATCCAATGGGTCGCAAGCCGGCCGTATGTACAATGGGGGGGGCGATAATCCGTAGATTCGCTCTGTTCCCATTGATGTTGCTCATGTTGTTGCTTCTGCCAGCCGGCATGGTTGCGCAGACAAATTACGACAATACCTCTTATAAGGCTTATGCCGAGTTTAACAATAGCACAGGAACGCTTACTTTCAGATACGACACTTCCAAGCCAGAAGGAGCTTATGACTTAAATGTGGGGAATAATAAGCCTGATTGGTATTCTCGAAACGATAAAATCAAGAAGGTGATCTTCGATGCTTCGTTTGCCAATGCAAGACCAACGAGCTGTTATTCGTGGTTCAGAGAATGCCATAATCTAACCCATATAGAAGGCATGGAAAATCTTAACACCGAGATGGTGACAACTATGGAAGGTATGTTCTATGAATGCAATCCTCTCACTTCGCTTGATGTCACCAACTTCAACACTGCGAATGTAACAAATATGAGCAGCATGTTCCAGTCCTGCTCTATCAGATCCTCGCTCGACCTCACTAGCTTCAATACAGCGAATGTGACGGATATGAGCTCCATGTTCAAGTACAGCGATATCACCTCACTCGACCTCACTAGCTTCAACACAGCGAATGTGACGGATATGAGCTCCATGTTCGAGCACTGCCGCCTTCTCAAAAGCATCTTCGTCAGCGATAAGTTTGTTACGAACCAGATTACTAATGGTGATAATATGTTCAATGATTGCACAAACCTCAGAGGCTACAACGATAGCAAAATCGACCACAACTATGCCAACTGCAGTCAGCTTGGTTACTTTGATCCTGGATTTGAGTATGCTATGTTTGACAATGCCACAGAGACTCTTACATTCAGCTACAAGGGGTTCAAGCCCGTAACTTATTATTATGTCTTATTTGAGGGTAGAGCTAAGCCTGCATGGTCTTCTCTAGTTGATAAAATCAAGAAGGTAGTCTTCGATGCTTCGTTTGCCAATGCAAGACCAAAGAGCTGTTATTGGTGGTTCGGAGAATGCCTTAATCTGACCCGTATAGAAGGCATGGAAAATCTTAACACTGAGATGGTGACGACTATGGAAGGTATGTTCTATCAATGCGAAGCTCTCACTTCGCTTGATGTCACCAACTTCAACACTGCGAAAGTAACGGATATGTCTTTAATGTTCTCTTCTTGTACAAAACTCTCTTCGCTCAATCTCTATAATTTCAATACAGAGAATGTTACAAATATGCTCGCTATGTTCTCTTCTTGCAAAAATCTCGCAACCATCTACACCAGCGAAAAGTTTGTAACAACCAATGTTAATAATTTGAATCATTTTATGTTCGATGATGACGAACAGCTCAAGGGAGCAAATGCTTACGATGAAAGAAAAACGAGTGTTCATTGCGCCAATTACAAGACTGGTTATTTCACCAAGCTGGTAGGCAAGAATGGCGATGAGAAGATAGGAGCAACGGGAGAAACTCTTGCTACGGATAATCTCGTACTTGACGACGACAAGGACTTCGTGGCTTACGAGCCGTTCGCAGCCAAGGCTGCATCTTACAACCGCACAATGAAGGCTGGCACTATCTGGGCAACGCTCTGCTTGCCTTTCGCCATTGCCCAGAGCCAGGAAACAGGATGTAAGTTCTATCGTCTCACAGGTATTGACAATGATAATGATTGCATCACTCTTGAGAGTTATGAAGAAGGAGCAAAGATTCCTGCCGGTACTCCGGTGCTCTTCAAGATGAATGAGGGTAAGACATCACTTAGTCTTTCTGCAAGCAATGCAGAAATTGCAACTGCCCCAACAGTAGCTGGAACAAACACAGATGTCAACCTCGTAGGTTCATTCACCAAGATTGGCGGCAAAGACAATCAGGGTCTTGCAGACACCGACTACATCATCGGCAAGGATAAGTTCTGGCGTGTCTCTGACTTGAATGATGGCAAGGGCGTGGGTATCAAACCGATGCATGCATACATCCATCCAGCCACAGCTTCTCAGGCAAGAGCAGCCATGCTGAGCATCGGAAAGGGTGATGGCACTACTGCCATTGACAACCTCAACGCTATCAGCAACGATGCCAATGCAGAATACTATGATGCGAATGGTCGTCGTACCAATGGTCTGCAGAAGGGTCTGAACATCGTGAAGCGTGGCAGCAAGACTTATAAAATCATGGTTAAGTAAAGAATTTTAAAATCAAAAGGATATGAAAAAGAAAGAATATACAAAGCCAGAGATACAGGTGGTAAACATCACCTCTTGCACCCTCCTTGCAGCATCTACTATGCAGCAAGGAAAAGGTGACAGTGGCAGACCAGAATTGGAAGATGACTGGTATTATGGTGATTAACAGTCATTATAACGCCTAACGGCAATCAACCCATACTTCGCGGTTGTTCCAAGGGGCTATACACCTCGATAAAAGGGTGTATAGACCCTTTATTTCAAAATACACCGTTGGGTGGATGATATGGTTGTATGGTGGATAGTATCATAGATATTGTCGGTGATATTCTTGCCAACGTACTTGCCTTGGTAGCTGTCCCAAGGCGCAACAATGGAGAAGATAGCTTAATAATCATTAAGATTTTTGCAGAAATACACAATTTCGGAAATTTAGCTGTATCTTTGTATTCCTAATGGTAACAAAATTTGCATATATGACATATCAAGATATAGAAACCCTAATAACCAAGAAAGAGGGGAATAGCTTGGAGTTTAAGGAATCGACAGGTCAATTAGACCGTTCGATGGAGACCCTATGCGCATTTCTCAATGGTGAGGGTGGCACAATTCTTTATGGAGTAAGGGATGATGGAAGAATTATAGGACAAACGGTATCTGACAGTACAAAGCGTTCTATTGCAGAAGCACTCAATCGCATAGAGCCTTTTGTGGATTTAGAAATCACCTATGTTACTATTCCTGACACAGAAAAATATGTCATAGTCATTTTTGTAGAGGAGCAATGTTTTATGCGCCCTTTCACATACAAAGGAAGAGCTTATCTGCGAATAGAAAGCACCACTACCGTCATGCCACAGGAACGTTACAATCACTTACTGATGGAACGAGGAGGCAAGTATGGCTGGGAAGCGATGATTAATCCGGACTTGAAAATAGCCGATTTAGACGAGAATGCTATTCTCGGTGCTGTTCGTGAGGGAATAAGAAACGGAAGACTCCCTGAAACGACAATACGTGAGGATATTCCTGTCATCTTGAAGAAATTTCGTTTGCTCAATGATGGAAGGTTGAACAATGCCGCTGCCGTATTGTTTGGGAAAGAACTGTATGATTATCCACAATGCCTGCTTCGTATGGCACGCTTTAAGGGAACTACAAAGGATGAATTTATCGACAACCAACGTGCAGAAGGCAACATATATGAACTGCTTGATGTAGCAATGGCATTCTTCTTCAAGCACCTCTCATTGTCTGGCAAGATAAATGGTCTTTATCGTGAGGAAGAACTGAGCATTCCTTACAAGGCTTTGAGAGAATGCTGTATCAACTCTTTTTGCCATAGGTCTTATCATCACCCTGGCAGTTCTGTCAGCATTGCTATTTATGATAATCGAGTAGAAATTAGAAATACGGGGACTTTCCCTGCCGACTTGCCTATAGAGCGTCTGATGGAGGAGCATGATTCCAAACCGCAGAATCCAATTATTGCCAATGTACTCTACAAAAGTAAAATTTTGGAAAGTTGGGGACGTGGCATCAGTACTATGGTGGACGAATGTAAGCGAGTTGGATTGCCTACTCCAGAGATTAATACGGATGGTAACTTTGTATGGGTCGTATTTAAATATAATAGAAGCAGTGTGGTCGTTACCCCACAGCTACCCCACAGCAACCCAACAAGTACCCAACAAGTACCCAACAAGTACCCAACAAGTACCCAACAAGTTCATGAGCTTGTCTCAATAATGAATGATAATGAATATTCAGTAAAGGAAATCATGTCCATTTTGAATTTGAAGGACAGGGTAAATTTCTTGAGGAATTATCTTACTCCTGCATTGGACGAAGGGCTTGTATCTATGAAATTCCCAGAACAGCCCAAACATCCAAAACAGAAATATTTGCTTACCTCAAAAGGTAAAGCCATATTGAGCGAATAGGAACGATAAAGGCTTTAATTCTCCGAAATCTGAATAGGGGAAATGATAAAAGGCAGTAGCTATTTTGGAAAGCTCCGATGGGCTGGATGCAGAGTATACGGATGGTAAAGAAAACTTACAGCCGAATTTTTCGGGATTGTCAGACATTTATAAAGGAGAAGCTTGACAAGTGGTGCGAAGAGTTGGGCTATAAAGACACCACAGTAAACATGTTCACCCTGTCACGCTCGCTGAACATCTCCAAGAACGAGTTGTCACGCTACTTCACTTCATGCCTTAATTCCACCTTCCGCATCTGGCTTGCCGAGGTGCGTTTTGAGGCTGCCAAGAAGATGATGTTGGATAGCCCCGACTTCGGTAATGACATCATTTCTGCCGAGTGTGGCTTCTCTTCCCGTACCCATCTCTACCGTATGTTCAAAGAGAAAGAAGGCTGCTCTCCTACGGCTTGGAGAGAGAAAAACTGTTAAAAAGTATGTATTAGGTGTCGCATTCCCCACGAATGCGACACCTTTTTTGTAGGAATGCGACACCTATGTGGGGGAATGCGACACCTTGTTTCAAAGAAAAACACTATCTTTGCACCATGAAAAGTATAATAGAATCATTAGCCAAAGAAGAACAGGCTATCCTGATAGTAGCTTTGTTTCTCCTCATTTATGTTGGCATCATGATTAATGTCATGGTGAGGGAATACAGGACCTATCTTGATGATTACCCGATGTGTCATTTCAGCTTGGGTGATTTCATCAGGAGAGGGCGTTTCTATATCTGCCTCATTCTCGGCGTAGTGTTTATCACGTTCGTGTGTCTGGTAGTCAGTCTGATGGCAATCAGTATTCAGTAATTTCTTGATAAAAAATAATAACAAATATAATATTAAATTATGAAACATTTTTCAAATCAATCCAATGGGTCGCACGTCGGCCGTATGAACAGTGGGGGGGCAAAGTTCTGTAGATTTGCCCTGTTCCCATTGATGTTGCTCATGTTGTTGCTTCTGCCTGGACGTATGGTGGCGCAGACAGATTACGTAACGACTGTAACGCTTAAAGAGTTAGCAGGTACCCCTGTGGGCTACAAGGGTGAGACTTACGCTAATCTCTTTGATGGCAAAAAGGAAGACAGCAATTCCTCTAAGTGGTGCTGCGAGTTTAGAAGCAGCGCCTATGTCATCTTCGAAGCCAGCAAGGCAGGAATTCCTGTGGGCTACACCATCACTACGGGTAATGACAATGCAAATTTTGGATGTGGAGGTCGCAATCCGTTTTCATGGAAACTCTATGGCAACAACGAAGGCAAAAATGGCGCTTGGACGCTTATCGATGAGGTAAACAAAGACAAGGTGCTCCAGGATAAGAACAATACTTCGTATAACTTTCCCTGCGAAGGTTCTACCTCTTATAAATATTTTAAATGGGAAATCTCGGCTATTCATAGTGGAAGCATATTGCAGGTAGGCGAGTTTGAACTCAAACTCAATACCTGTACGCACCTGAAAGCCGATGGCTCGTCTGCTCTTGGCGCAACAATCAAAACCGTAGAACCTACTTGCACAGAGCACGGCTATACCACAAAAGAATGCTCCCTCTGTCATTTAATTGTGAAGGAATATTTGAATCTTCTTAAGCCACACACTCTCACTCATCATGCACTGAAAGCTGCTACATGTACAGAAACTGGTTTAAAAGAATACTGGCAATGCAACGTATGCAACAAACTCTTCAGCAATGAAGCCGCAACTACCGAGATTACTGATGCTGCCAACCTCGTGATTCCAGCAAATGGTCATACATTAGACAGTGAAGGCAATTGTACTGTCTGTGGTGCAAATCGCTATGCTTTGTTCAATAATTTGGATGGTATAACCGATGTTACCATTACTGACAATGGCGGTTATCCTTGGCAGATATTGGACTCGAATGCCGAAGGTATGCAGGATCTTGGCTTCACTATTCCTAATGGTAGCAATGTACTGATGTCAGGTAATTATCATAAGCCTGGCAGTTCTTCTGAGACAGTCATCAGGTTCAATGTATCTAAACCTATATTACTGACATCTCAGATTCTCGTTTCGTCAGAAGAAAACAAAACTTTATTTGATTTTTATGTAGATAACAATAAAGAACTGAGTATTAGCGGAAAAAAGCAAACCGAATACAAAGTTTTATTATCTGTAGGCGAACATTCTTTGAGGTTAGTTTATAAAAAAGGTAATCGTTCAGATGCAAACGCTGATCGCGCATTCTTATACAATCTGAAAACATCAGTCACAATTGATGACTATGTCGCAGATTATGAATCGTCTAACAACACATTGACTTTCAAGAAAGTCACTTCGAACAATATAGAAAGCCTTGATTTAAACCATGCAGTTATAGTGAATAAACCGACGGTGGGCGATATGTGCCGTCTTTTAGGAATAAATTCCACAGCTATCAAGAGTGTCGTTTTCGATAAGAGTTTCAAAACGTACGCTCCAACATCATTGAAGGGTTTCTTTGCGTGGTTAACAAACTTGGAAACAATTAAAGACTTGAAGTACTTGAACACAGAGCAGGTGACAGATATGAGTAACATGTTCTATGGCTGCTCAGCTCTCACCTCGCTAGATGTTACCCATTTCAATACAGCGAAGGTGACGAATATGAACTACATGTTCTATGGCTGTTCAAAACTCACCTCTCTCGACGTCACTAAGTTCAATACTGCGAATGTGACAAATATGAGTTACATGTTCGAGAGCTGCTCAGCTCTCTCTTCGCTCGACCTCTCGAATTTCAATACAGCGATTGTGACAGATATGAGTTACATGTTCTATGGCTGCTCAGCTCTCTCTTCGCTCGACCTCTCTAATTTCTATACAAAGGAGGTGGGGAATATGGTCTGTATGTTCTCTGGCTGCTCAGCTCTTAAAACCATCTACGCCAGCGAAAAGTTTGTTACGAGCAAGGTACAATCGGGTGAAGGTATGTTCGCATGGTGCAAGAATCTCAAAGGCACAATATTAGAGTATAATAACAGCAAGACAGACCACACCTACGCCAACTGCGGCACGAATGGTTATTTTACCCCTGTATTTGAGTATGCCGAGTTTAACGAAGGTACAGGAACGCTTACATTCAGACGCGGCCTTTCCAAGCCCGAAAGAGCTTATGCGCTTAATCTGGAAGCATCCGAACCGGGGTGGTGGTCTACGCATAGATATGAAATCAAGAAAGTGGTCTTCGATGCTTCGTTTGCTAACGCAAGACCAACGAGCTGTTATAAGTGGTTCCATCATTGCACTAATCTGGCCACAATAGAGGGCATCGAGAATCTTAACACCGAGAATGTGACGAATATGCACGGTATGTTCTTTTACTGTCAAAATCTCTCTTCGCTCGACCTCACTAATTTCAATACAGGGAATGTGACAAATATGTTCAACATGTTCTCTAACTGTCAAAATCTCTCTTCGCTCGACCTCACTAGCTTCAACACTGCGAATGTGACGAATATGGATTATATGTTCGATGGCTGCTCTACTCTCACAACCATCTACGCCAGCGAAAAGTTTGTAACGGACCAGGTCAATGGTGGTGATATGTTCAATGAATGCAGAAGCCTCAAAGACTATAGCTTTAGCAAGAGAGACTCCAAATATGCCAACTATAAAACCGGCTACTTCACCAAGCTGGTAGGCAAGAATGGCGATGAGAAGATAGGAGCAACGGGAGAAACTCTTGCTACGGATAATCTCGTTCTTGATGATGGCAAGGACTTCGTGGCTTACGAGCCGTTCGCAGCCAAGGCTGCATCTTATAGCCGCACTATTAATGCTGGCACCAAATGGGCTACGCTCTGCCTGCCATTCGAGGTATCGCTCGATGATCAGAACTTCCGTGCCTTCAAGCTTCTTTCAGCTGATGATGTTACAGGAACCGTAGAACTCGAAGAGATTGAGACAAACATCGCTGCTGGTACTCCTGTTATTATCAAGATGAAGGATGGAGCCACCGAGCTCAAATTCACTGAAGCCGACAAGGAGATTGCAAAAGACGTTCAGACTGCTGAAACTGCTGACGCCAACTACAAGCTCCAGGGTATCTACACCAAAAAGGAGTTCAGCAAGGATACTGATAACAACTGCTATATCGTGAAGGGCGCCAAGCTGATGAACCCAGCCAAACTGTTGGATAAAACAACAACAGAGTCTGTGGGCAGCAAGCCTTTCCGTGCTTACATGGTAGATAACTCATCTGCTCCTGCAGCTGGTGCCAGAATGTTCAGCATTAGCGTTGGCGGCAGCACTACAGCCATCGAGCAGTTGGAGACTACAGCAGATAGCAAGGCAGAATACTACGACCTCCAGGGCCGTCGCCTACAGAATTTGCAGAAGGGCATAAACATCGTAAAGCGTGGCGGCAAGACCATGAAGGTTATCATCAAGTAATAAAAAATAGTAATAAAAATAGATATGAAAAAGAAAAGATATATCAAGCCAGTGGTTAGCGTCATGGAAATGGAAACCACAGCCATCCTCGCAGGCTCTGTTATCCGGAAGGCGTCAGATGAGGATTACAGCGATGAAAATGTGAAGGATTTCTGGGATACAAATAAGGGAATTTGGGCCGACTAGCCCCTGATTCTCTATCGTAGTCCCCTACAGGCAGCACATCTGCTGCCTGGGGCAAAATAAAAAGCCCCCGGAGCTATTACGCTTCGGGGGCTTTTTCCGCTTTCTTCCTTATACTTCCTTCCAATCTACCAATCCTTTTCCCTTATCATCCAGTTCTATGGCAAGGGCGATTACTTTTCGCTTGTCAGCTTTGAATGGCTCGGCATACTGCTTGGCTTTTATCTGCTCCGTGGCAGCATCCACGCCACCGTTGTTGCTCAGCTTCAATTCAAGCACATAGATAAAGTTGGTAGTTTCTACCACCATATCAATCCTGCCCGTAGCAATCATCTTCTCTACTTCCACCCGGCAGCCGATGGCATTGAAGATGGTACTCAGAATCAGGCGGTAGCGCTCTTCCATATCCATGCTGGCAAACTTCTTGTTGCTGTAAGGTACATCCGCAATAAGCGCCTTCAGGCATTTCATGGCTTCGGGGAGATTGCCAAGCTTTAGGGAGTACAACAACATATTCTGGGTTGATATTACTAGTGCATTCGATTGTAGTGTCAAGGCTGGCAATACAATCTTGTATAGAGCCTTTCGAACTTCATAGTTTGGAATGCCTAGCAAATAAATCTCATCCATATACCCCTTTATCGTAAGATACCCTGACTGATAGAGGAAAAGTTCCGCTCCGCCACCTGTTACGTCGGAAGTCTCCAGTGTATCGCTGTCTATCGGACAATTCTCAAAATCTTTCAGTCTCATTTCTATATTATCCACAAATTTAGGGAGTAGCGAGGTTGCGCCCGATGAAGCCCAGTAGTTTTTCAGTTTGGAATCAGCGAGTGCATTGATAAGACTGAATGGATTGAAGACATCAACCATATTTTCATAACAGAAATGATAGCCATCATAATAGGCTGTCAATTGTGCAACGGCTTCGTCGAAAGTCCATCCCTTGCTTGTTGCCAACTTGTTGATTTCCGGCTTGAAATCACGCAAAACTTCTTCCTTGGTGATACCGCAGAGAGCCGCATATTCCGGCTCGAAACTGATGTTGCTCAGATTGTTGAGCACTGAGAAGAGAGATATCTGCGTAAACTTGGTGATGCCGGTGATGAAGACAAACTTTTCGTATTTGTCGTCTGCTTTGAGAATGGCAAACACCTCCCTATAGATAGCGGTACATGCTTCGTGATAAGGAGTCTTCCAGGAATGCTGCAATGGTGAGTCGTATTCATCGATGAGGATGGCAACCTGCTGTCCGGTTTGCTTATATGCCCCCACGATTATTGCATTGAAGCGGTCGGCAAGACTATCTGCAGGGTCAGGAACCAATGAATATTCTCCTTCGTATTGTCTGAATATATTATTGAGATAAGAGCGCAATGTTTCCGGCTCTGCGCCTGCACGGCTCATATCCAGTCTGATGACAGGTCGCTTCACCCATTCCGTCTCCATCTGCATGATCTTCAACCCCTCAAAGAGTTCCTTCTTACCAATGAAGTAGGCTTCGAGCGTATCTACAAGAACGGATTTGCCAAAGCGGCGTGGACGGCTCAGGTAATTATACTTTTTCCCTCTGTTGGCAAGTTGCCAGATGATATCTGTCTTGTCAACATAAAGATATCCACCCTTTCTGATTTCCTCGAAAGACTGGATGCCTACCGGCAATTTTCTATCGTTAGTCTCTACCATAATTCCTAATCTTTGTTTTCCAATTGCAAATTTACGATTATTTTCCCAAACCGCCATGCTTTTTCCTCTTTTTTTTCTTCCCATATTGCGTATAGTGTATTTCTATATGGGTGAAGAGGGGTGAAGAGTGGGTGAAGAGATAAAGAAAACTCTTCACCTCCCGAAAACCCGATAAACAGAGGGGTTACGGGCGAGAAGGTGAAGAGTGAAGAGATAAATCGGGATTGCTTATATTACAACTCATTTGTTAAATTGTCTGCATAAATCTTCTAGCTGAATCATCAGAAAACAGTTTTTTTCTTCTATAATTGTACCTTTTACCATTATAAATCTACCACTTATTTTTAGAACTATGAAAAATGTAAAGTCCTGATAATCAGATGCAGTTGTAAAAACAGGTGGTCATTTTTACCACTTAATTATTTAATCAACCAACAAATATCAGACATTTTATATACTTTTGCAATCGGAAACCAATCATGGATGGGTTCCCGACTATCAGACAACAATTTTAAACATAAATGAGAATAACTAAAGTATAAATTATGAGAAAAACAAAAAGTAATGCGATGTTGCGAGGACTAGCAGCCTCAGCACTCGTCCTAATGGTCTCGGCGACAGCTTGGGGACAGAAGGTGAAGATTACGGGTACTGTAATCGACAATACCAATGAACCCGTTATCGGAGCTTCGGTTCTGGAGAATGGTACCAAAAATGGTGTTGCTACCGACCTAGATGGTCACTTCACCATCGAAGTACAGCCAGGTGCCAGACTCAAAATTTCTTATATAGGTTATAAGAATAAGGAAGTGAAAGCTTCTAACGGCGTACAGATTATGCTCGAAGAAGAGTCTAATATGCTCAACGAAGTGGTGGCTATCGGTTATGGCTCTGTCAAGCGTAAGGATGTAACTACTGCCGTATCCAGTGTGTCAGCCAAAGACCTTGATACCCGTCCTATCGTATCTGCCGCAGCAGGTATGCAGGGAAAGGCAGCCGGTTTGCAGATTTCGCAAGCCAACGGTCAGCCAGGTGCTTCACCTACCATACGTGTGCGTGGTACCACCTCTTTGAATGGCAGCAATGATCCGCTCTATGTAGTAGATGGTGTGCCAATGACTAATATCGACTTCCTGGCAGCCGATGATATTGATAATATCCAGGTGTTGAAGGATGCCTCTTCTGCTGCGATCTATGGATCACGTGCAGCCAATGGTGTCATCATTATCGGTACAAAGCAGGGTAAGGCTGGTGTTGCCAAGGTATCTCTGAATGCACATTATGCATTTAATACCGTACGTGATAACCAGGAATCTCTCAATGCAGCTCAGTATAAGGAACTGATGGATGAGATTGGTCTGGTGAAGCTGCCGGAAGGTTTGAAAGACCAGACCGACTGGAAAGACGAGGTGTTCCGTACGGGTAATGTACAGGACTACCAGCTCTCTATCACCAATGGTACTGATAAATTGAGATACTTTATCTCGGGTGGCTATACAGGCGAAAATGGTGTTATTAAGAAGTCAAGCTATCAGCGTTACAACTTCCGTGCATCTGTAGAGAACGATATACGTAAGTGGTTGCGACTCAATGCCAGTGTAACTTATTCTGATTATTCCAACAAGGGTACAGGTATCATTTCGGGTACCGGTTCTAACCGCGGTGGCGTAGTAACAGCTATCGTCAATACGCCAACCTATGCACCGGTATGGAATCAGGAGAATCCTAGCCAGTTCTACAACAACTTCTATGGCGTGAACATTACCTCGCCAGCAGAGAATATCGCCCGTACTCAGAATAATAAGTCTGCCTACAACCGATTGCTGGCAACAGGAAAGGCTACTGTCACCTTTATGCCTGAACTGACTTATAACACATCTCTCTCGTTCGACCGTACACAAGGAACAACAACCAACTTCCTTGACCCGATATCTACTACTATCGGCCGTCAGGAATTCGGTACAGGCTATGATGGCAGAGACATCAGCAGCGTTATCGTATGGGACAACGTATTGAACTACAAGAAGGCTTTCGGAAAGCATAGTCTGGATGCGATGGCTGGTAGTTCCTGGACACAGAGCAAGTGGAGCCAGAACTATATCAATGGTAGCAACTATGCCAACGATCTTTTCCATACATTAAATGCAGCCAACAAGATTTCCTGGACAGGAACCGGTTCTTCGGCTTCTGATTGGGCAATTCTCTCAACATTCGCCCGTTTGCAGTACAACTGGAATGATACCTATATGGTAACCGCCAACATGCGTGCCGATGGTTCTTCCAAGTTGGCACCTCATCACCGTTGGGGTTACTTCCCATCATTTTCTGGTGCCTGGCGCGTAAGCAATGAGAAATTCATGAAAGATATCAAGTGGATTGACGACTTGAAGATTCGTGGAGGCTGGGGACAGACCGGTAACCAGAGTGGATTGGGCGATTACAGTTATCTGGCAAGATACAACATCAATCGTGTGCAGTGGTTTGGCGAGGGAAATGATGCCAATTCTACTCCTACTTTCTCACAGGGCAACCTGAGTAACCCTGAGCTGACTTGGGAAACAACAACCCAGACCAACATCGGTCTCGACTTGACCGTACTGGGCAACCGCCTCACCTTCTATGCCGATTACTATTATAAGAAGACAAAGGATATGTTGATGAACATCACCTTGCCGGCAGGTAGTGCAGCAGCAAGAAACCTGACCTATAATGGTGGTTCGATGATTAATAAAGGCTGGGAGTTTGCCATCTCTTCACAGAATCTGACAGGCGCCTTGAAGTGGAATACAGATTTCAACATCTCATTCAACAAGAATAAGTTGGAGAGTCTGTCTCTGACTCAGGTATATTATGAAGCCACGACTACCGATTTCGTCAACGAACAGGTGGTTCGCAATACGCCAGGTAAGCCATTGGGCAGTTTCTGGGGATATGTAGCAGAAGGTGTGGATCCCGAGACTGGTGATATGAAGTATAAGGACGTGACCGGTGATGGTCTGGTATCAGCCAGTGACCGTACTTATATCGGTGATCCGAACCCAGACTTCACCTTCGGTTTGACCAATACCTTCTCTTATAAAGGCTTGAATCTCAGTATTCTTATCCAGGGAAGCTATGGCAACGATATCTACAACGTTTCACGTATGGAAACCGAAGGAATGTATGATGGCAAGAACCAGAGTACCAAGGTGCTGGCTCGCTGGAGAGTTCCTGGTCAGATTACCGATGTGCCAAAGGCTAAGTGGGATATCCGTAACTCAACCTACTTCGTTGAAGATGGCAGTTATCTCCGTGTAAAGGATATTTCTCTCTCTTACGATGTGCCTCGCAAACTGATTTCACGCTTCGGTCTGACCCGTCTGCAGCCATACGTATCAGCAACCAACCTGCTTACCCTGACCGACTATTCCGGTATGGATCCGGAGGTTAACCAGTATGGCAACAGTGGTAGTGTGCAGGGTATCGACTGGGGTACCTATCCACTCAATAAGAGTGTAGTATTAGGTGTAAAAGTAGAATTCTAAACATCGACAACAATGAAAACATATCATACAATCAAGACATTGGCGCTCGGTGGCATCGCAATGTTCTCTTTGGCAAGTTGCTCTCTCGACTACGAGCCATTATCAGAGCCATCAGAAATAACACAGGGCGGTCAGACAGAGACCTCAACAGCCGTATTGAAGGACAAGGCTGCTGCAGATGCACAGCTCAAATCGCTCTATGAGTTGTTCCGCAACCGTCAGGAGCATACCCATCTTGACTATCTTCTGATAGGCGATTCACATAGTGACAATGCTTATGCCGGAACTACCGGTGCAGAGGTGGTACCTTATGAGACCAACTCTATCGATGCCAGCAACTCGGTATTGAGCCGTGACTGGAACCGCTATCTGGAAGACATTGCCAAGGCAAATGTGTTGATTAACGGTGTAGAGCAATTGAAGGAGAACGGTCAGATATCAGAAGCAGAATATCATTCCTATAAGGCACAGGGCGAAATCTTCCGTGCCCTGATGATGTTCCGAATGGCTCGTCTGTGGGGCTCTTTCCCAGTCATCACGACCATCGCCAAGACCATCACATCTGAGAATATCAATGAGGTATATCCTACCTATTATCCTCCTCGCAAGACACCGAAGGAATGTTATGAGCAGATTATTGCCGACTTGACGGATGCTGAGCAGTATGCACCGGATAATGACAATTCCGACCGCACCAAGATGACCAAGACCGTAGCTCAGGCTATGCTTGCCAAGGTTTATGCCGAAAAGGAAGTGCAGGATTATGACAAGGTAATTGCTTATGCCGACAAGGTGATGAATACAACCGGTGTAGAGCTGGAAGACAGTTATGAAACCCTCTGGGGCTATGATGAGACTGCGATAGACTGCATGAAGCGCAATACCAAAGAAGGTATTCTGGAGGTGCACTGGTCAGGTGGCGGAAACTGGGAAACCTGGATGTACGGCCGTCAGTTGGACAACTGGGATTACTATTTTACCTGGGCAAAGTGGATTACTCCTTCACGAGACATCATCAATGACTTTGACAAGGAGGGTGATGAGGTTCGTAAGAATCAGGCTATCGTATATTATGCCTGTACCTGGAGCAACTATTATCCAGCTTCCAACTATCCGTTCATGTATAAGTTGCGCTCTTCATACAATAATGTTTACTGGGTTCGCCTAGCAGATATTATCCTGATGAAGGCTGAGGCAGAAGCCTATAAGGGAAATCTTGCCGAGAGTGCGAAACTCGTGAACCAGATTCGCAAGCGTGCCAAGCTGAAGGAACTGACATCCGACAAGACTGGCAGCAAGGAATCTATGATAGAGGCAGTTCTCCATGAGCGCCGTCTTGAACTTGCCTTTGAGGGTGAACGCTGGTTCGACCTCTGCCGCAACAACAAGGTCGAGAAGTATCTCAACGGAATAGATAGCCGTGACAGCGGACGCATCAGACAGGTGAAACAGTTTGACAGCAACTCATACCTGTTGCCAATCCCACAGACCGCTCTTGACCAGAATACCAATCTAGAGCAGAATCCAGGTTACTAAGCTAACCTGGATAGCTTTCAACTCAAACCGTTATTAACAAATAAAAGAAGAAACAAATATGAAATACTATAGCAATAAACTGATGATGCTGATCTGCGCAACTGCTTTCTCGGTGACAGCTTGCAGCAGCAGTAACTCCTTCTCAGATCCTGTAGACTTTGATACTCCTAGTGAGGCACCAAATCCGGTACCGGCACAAGGAACAGCCAAAACTTTCATTACAACAGCCGATGGAGTCTATTCATTGGCTCAGGGTGAGGTGAAGTTGTATAATGGTGTATCTATGGCACCTACCACCATCGAACTTGATTTGAACAAGAAGTATCAGACGATTGATGGCTTCGGTTATGCCATCACTTATTCATCCTGCTATAATCTGATGCAGATGACCCCAGAGGCGCGTCTGACTCTCTTGAAGCGTATTTACTCTACCACAGAGGGGTATGGCGTAAGTTATGCCCGCATTTCTTTGGGATGCAACGATTTTTCAAGTACCGAGTATACCTATTGCGACACGAAGGGCAGCGAGTCTGACCCTATCAGCAACTTCGCGCTCTATAGCGATGAGAACGATTATGTGATTCCGGTACTGAAGGAGATTCTTGCCATCAATCCTAATCTGAAGATTATCGCAGCTCCCTGGACTTGTCCGAAATGGATGAAGGTGACAGATATAAACACCAAGAATCCTAAGGATTCATGGACTGATGGTCATCTCAATCCTGATTATCGCGAGGTTTATGCCAAGTACTTCGTGAAGTTTCTCAATGTGATGAAGGAGAAAGGCATCAATATCTATGCTGTGAGTCCTCAGAATGAGCCATTGAACAAAGCAAACTGTGCTTCACTCTATATGCCTTGGCAGGAAGAGGCTCCTTTCGTGAAGGAGTTGGCCGCACAGTTTAAGAAGAATAATCTGCAGACCAAAATTTATGTCTTCGATCACAACTATAACTATGATAAGATTGCTGATCAGGAGGATTATCCAGTGAAACTCTACAATGCTATCGGTGATAACTTTGAGGGTTCTGAACTGGTTGTCGGTGCAGCTTATCACGATTATGGCGGCAACAACAGCGAGTTGACTGATATCCACAACCAGCGTCCTGACAAGGAACTGATTTTCTCAGAAACCAGTATCGGAACCTGGAATAACGGACGAGACTTGAGCAAACGACTGATGGCAGATATGAAGAATGTGGCACTCGCTACGGTAAACCAATATTGCAAGGCTGTGCTTGTATGGAATCTGATGCTTGACAATAAGATGGGACCTAACCTGGATGGCGGATGCCAGACCTGCTATGGTGCTATTGATATCAATCAGAATGGCTACAACCAGTTGAGCTATAATTCTCATTATTATATCATCAACCACATGTCTAGTGTCGTAGCTCCTGGTGCGGTTCGCATTGGTAATACATCCCGTACCGTTAATGACAGCAAGATTACACATGCAGAGTTTGTTAATCCTGATGGTAGTTATGCGGCTGTCATCATCAACGAGGGAGATGAGGCTAAGTCAATCAATCTCAGTGATGGAACTCATAATTTCACCTGCAAGGTTCCTGCTAATGGTGTGATTTCTTGCAAGTGGAATAAGTAATCCATAAACTATAGTAAATGATTCATTAAAGATACGATCATTATGAAACATATCAGATATTATATCATGGCGTTGCTCGCCCTACCACTGATGGCGTCTTGCGGCGATGATGATTACAGTGCGCCTACTCCTGCCGGTAATCCTGTGATGAGCTGTACGGCTCCTGCTGCAGCTGTATGGATGGGCGATGAAGTGGAGGTGAAAGTAAACTGCAAGGATGAGGGAGGCGTGGCTCTCTCTACCTTGAAAGCAAACCTCCTGTTTAGTGGGCAGAGTGTAGATGAAACTACCATCCGTACCAAGGAGGCTGGTGAATATACAGTCAAACTGAAAGTGCCTTATGCTCAGAATGTTCCTGATGGAAAGGTGGATATTCAGCTTACGCTGCAGAATGTATCAACCAAATCGAATACAGAGACCTTGTCGTTTGATATCAAGCGGCCTCACTTCAACAATCTGCAGTTTGTGAGTGCTGATGGTGTTAAATATGACATGACAGAGAAAAGCGACTTTGTTTATCAGGCTGTTCTTCCTAGCAGCAAGAAGACCTTCAAGGGATATTTTGCAACGAAGGATGGAAAGTTTGTCTTCGGTTCCAGCACAGGTAAGGATATCAGTTTGGGAGAAACAGGCAACTTCAACTTCACTTCTGAGAATATGAGCGATGTAGTTGTCACTTTCGATGCCAAGAACTATACGGCTGGTCCTACTGATGTTTTGCCGGTTACTATCCTCGACTTTGCCGATTCTGATGTAGGCAAGGCTTGGACAGGTGAAATCAAGCAGGGGGCTACCTGCAACCTTACCATCAGCGGCAATAATTTGCCAGATGACTGGTATTATGATAGTGACTGGTTCCAGAAAGAAGAGGATGGAAGCTATACCTTCAAGGCTATTACCGGCAGATATACTATTTTGGCAGACTTCACCCATAAGTCATTCCGTATCTGGACAATGAATGGAAGTGAGCCTATGTCACTGAATGGCGATGGTACTGGTGCACTCTGGATCATCGGTAATGAAGGTGTCAACAAGCCAACTTGGGACGCTGTAAATCATGGCTGGTGGACAGGTGTTGACTCTGACGTCTGCCTCACTCCAATCAAGGATAAGGTATATCAGGTTACACTCACCATTGGTAAGCAGCTCAGAGCTACTGACGTAAACTTCAAGTTCTTCGGTCAGGCAAACTGGGGTATTGAGTTCAAGGGTAAGGATAACAGCCATCTCATCTCTACTGAGAGCGAGGTGTTCGGCATCGGTGATGGTAATGGTCACGACAATGGCAATGTCTATCTGAAAGATGGAGTAGAACTGAAGGATGGTGAGACATACGTTCTTACTGTAGACTTGACTGCCGGTGTAGACAAGGCTGTTCTCAAAGTAGAAAAGAAATAATATGTAGGTTTATAATCATTCATAAGCATTTTAGGTTTTAGTTTAATAATTTAGGTATAAAGCTTTGTTTAAGGCTGCTCCAAACTTTTTGGGGCAGCCTTTTTTGGGGAGGTGCAAGGATGTAAGAACACCAAAAGTAAAAAAGAATATCAAAAAAATGCTAGAAAATTTGGAAATATACTCAAAAAACTATACCTTTGTCTCTTGAATGTCCTATACAGCAGTAAGGACTGGATTCAATGATACCTATACAACAAAATATTATCAACTAATGACAGAAAGATTATTATCTCTATTGTATATCTGGTGTTTCGCTACACTTACATCATGCTTTGCTCAAAAGGAAAGCATCAGTGAACTGTATACCCAGCTTGATCGGGCTATAGAGCAATCCCAGCATTATGTCAAACTGAAAGAAAGCAGCATCGCTCAGTTGAAGGAATTGATTCATCAGGAAAAAAATCCGAAGTTGCTCCTCAATACCTATCGCAAAATCTATTCAGAATATAAGTCCTACCAGAGCGATTCTGCAGTGGCTTATATTCAGAAGGCTGTCGCACTGGCTCAGAAGGAAGGATTGTCGGCTGAAGTAGCAGGATTGAAAAGTCAGTTGGCTTTACAGTATTCTGCTGCCGGAGCTTTTGCTGAGGCTTTGGAGGTGCTCAAGCATATAGATAAAGAGACATTGGATGAATCTAACCGGAAAGATTATTTCATCGCCTACTACCATGTCTATGGCGAGTTGGGCTTTTCTAATATGCAGATAGATTCCGATCTAAGTCAGAATTTCTTTAGTCGTCAGAATGCATATCGGGATACCTTGTTTGCTATCCTTCCGCATCATAGCGAAGATTATCTCATGCGTAAAGAGGTGATGCTTACCAGTCAGAACAAATGGGATGAAGCACTGAAGGTGAATGATGAACGGTTGAAAATGTGTAAGGAGGGTAGTCATGAATATGGTATCGTAGCCTACTATCGCTATCTGATTTACCGTTCTCTGAAAAACGAAGAAATGGAGAAATATTGGCTGCTCAAATCTGCCATCTGTGATGTGAAGTGTGCCATCAATGATCAGGCTTCGCTCTGGATGCTCGCCGATATTCTGAGTCAGGAGGGAGATGTTGAGCGTTCCTATAAATACATCAACTTCTCTTGGAATGCCAATAAGAGTTTTAGTACACGTATTCGCAGTTGGCAGATTTCGCCAGTGCTTGGTACCATCGATCATAATTATCAGGCACAGCTCAAGAAGGCAAACCAGCGTCTTGTCTTTGCCATCATCTGTGTCAGTCTTCTGGTTCTTTCTTTAGGTATTCTGGCTTTCTATGTCAATAAGCAGAAGAAATATGTTACCATTGCAAGGAATGAACTGAAGAAGACGAACGAACAATTAGAGGAACTGAATAAGAAACTTTCTGCTACCAACGAAATGTTGAAGACTTCGAATGATAAACTGAATGAGTCAAATGGTGTGAAGGAAGAATATATAGGCCAGTTCCTGGGAGCATGTTCTCATTATATAGACAAACTGGATAAGTTGCGTCTCCATGTCAATAAAATGGTAAAGAACCGTGAATATCAGGAACTTTATTCAATGACGAGAAGCAGTGAACTGAAGGAACACGAGTTGGGAGAACTCTATACAAATTTCGATAAGGTCTTCTTGCATCTGTTCCCTAATTTCGTGGAAGACCTCAATAGCCTTCTGAAGCCGGAGGCACAAATCCATCTTACCGATGCAACAAAGTTACCGGCAATGGTGAGGGTATTCGCCTTGATAAGACTGGGTATTGATGACAGTACGAAGATAGCAGAATTCCTACATTATGCAGTTAATACGATATATAATTATCGGGCAAAACTGCGTAATGGAGCTATTGGTGAAAGAAATGAATTTGAGAAGAATGTGAAAGAATTAGGAACGATAAAAGGAAAAGAATAATATATAAAATCAAAGAGGGTGTGTCATAAAAACAGACATACCCTCTTTGTTTTTTATTACAACTGATAGAACTTGGTGAATGCCTTCACGCAATATTCATGGTCGATAACGCTACCGGTTTCGCGGCAACTGTGCATGGCGAGGATGGCATTGCCCATATCCACACCCTTCAATGGGATGGAAGAGGCGAGGATATTGCCCAAGGTGCTGCCACCTGCTACATCGCTGTGGTTTACGAAACGCTGGCATGGTACACCGGCTGCATCGCAGATGTTGGCGAAGATGGCTGCTGATACAGCATCGCTCGCATACTTCTGGGCTGCATTGAACTTGATGACCGGACCACCGCCCAACTTAGGATGATTCGTAGGGTCGAATTTTTCGCTATAGTTAGGATGCCAGGCATGCGCATTATCGGCTGAAATCATGAAGGCACGCTCTACTGCCTGATAATAAGCCTCTTCTGTATGGCTCTGTGCCAGGGCGATGCGCTGGAGCATATATGAAAGGAATGGACTTCCGGCTCCCTGTTTGGTCTGAGACCCCGTTTCTTCATTATCGAAGATGGCGAGAACCTGGGTGGTATCATTGGCATCAGATGCAATCATCGCCTCTACACCAGCCCAGCACATAGACAGGTCGTCGAGTCTGCCTGAAGAGATAAACTCATCGTGTACACCGAAGGTGCAGGCTGGAGTGGCATCAGCCAGATAGAGATCGAAATCAAGAACATCCTCTTTCTGGATATTCAGTTCGTTGGTTATCACATTCATCAGGAGGTTACCCTTCTCCAGTTCATCATTGATGATGCCGAGGATAGGGAGTACATCCTTCTGCTTGCTCAACTTCACACCATCATTCACCTGACGGTTGAAGTGGATAGCGAGATTGCTGATCTGCAGCAATGGGCGCTTCACATGAAGAAGGAGCGTCTGGGGATTCATCGCATTCTCGCCCTTCACGATAACTCTACCCGCCAAAGTGAGGGGACGGTCGAACCAGGTTGACATGATAGGACCACCATAAACCTCAGTATTCAGTTTTACGATACCACCCTCGCAAAGCATCTCAGCATTTGGCTTGATGCGGAAGGTAGGCGAATCGCAGTGGGCGCAGATCATGTGGAAACCGGCATCTGCCAAAGGCTTCTTTCCGATTTGGAAGGCGTAGATGGAAGAGTCGTTCTTGGTAACGAAGAACTTTTCACCCGCTTCAATCTTGCCCAGAGGCTCCTGTGGGTTCATACTGCGGAACCCGTTCTTCTCCAATTCCTCGGAGATATTCTTTACTGCCAGGAAATTCACTGGCGATGCGTCTAGAAAGGATAATAATCTTTTGATCATAGTCTATATCTTTATATTAATATCTTGCAAAGATAATAGATTTTTTTCATTTTATCTCATTATTCTATTTGTTTTTCATTTTTTTGTATTATCTTTGTCCCCAAATAAGATCAATGAATGAATTATGAAACGATATAAATCCTGCACTCTAATTATATTGCTGCTGTTGGCATCGGCTCTTCAGGCATATGCGCATATTTCCAGAAATATGTTCATGCTTTCCAATCTCAATGCTGACAATGGTCTTTCCAGCCCTCGAGTCTATTCTATTGTCGAGGCAGAGGATGGTGCCATGTGGATAAGTACTAAGCGTGGAGTTGACCGATATAATGGGCAACAAGTAACCAATTATACTTTATACACAGAGATGCCTTATAGTGATGCTAGTGGTAGAAGTATTAAACTGACTAAGGATGCGCAACATCTGATTTACGCCTACGACAACAAGGGAAAGGTGTATATATATGATAAGAGGAAAGATGCATTTGTCTTGAAATGTAATCTTCAGAATATTTTAGGTGGAAGTATCGTGTTGAACGAACTGTTGGTAGACGAAAAGGGCAATTTCTGGTTAGCTATGGATAGAGGCATTTATTGCTTATCAGCAGCTACTGATGGAAAGAAGATAGTTCGGGAGACAGCTAAGGGTAGGTTTGTATTGAAAAATACCTATATTAATCATATCCAATTTATAGGTCAGAAACTCTTGATAGGAACATTTAAAGATGTTTATTGCTATTCGATGTCTGCCCGGAAGTTAGAAAAGAAGATTAGTGGCAGTTCTGTAGTATCCTCTTATCATGATATTGTGGGACATCGTATCTGGCTGGGTACTTTTCACGAAGGAGTTAAAGTGGTGGATGATCGTACTTGGAAGCTGATAAAATCTGCTGATTTCCAATCTTTGCAAAACATTCCTAAAATTCCCGTACGTTCAATCATTTTATATGATAAGCAGACTCTTCTGATGGCTGTAGATGGAGCAGGAATATATGCTTATGACAGTTCGAATAAACAAACCAGACTCTTGCTTGATACAGACGGACGTCCTGGTAACGTGTTGAATGGTAATGGTTTATATACCTTATGCTGCGATCGTTTTGGCGATTTATGGACAGGCTCTTACTCGGGAGGAGTAGATTTGGCAATACCGATGAAACATACATTGGAATATATCACACATGAATATCTCAACAATCAATCACTGATAGATAATTGTGTGAACGATGTTTTCCAAAGCCGTGATGGGAAAATATGGTATGCCACAGATAAAGGAGTAAGTGTCTATGATGCGCAGACTCGTCTTTGGCATCATGGATTATATAATAAGGTGGCGCTTACGATTTGTCAGACTGTAGACGGCAGAATTCTGGTTGGTACCTATGGTAACGGCGTATATCAGGTTCATGCTGATGGCACTAGTATGCCTGCTTATTCTGTGGAAACAGGAATGTTGAAGAGTGATTACGTATTCAGTCTTTTTACTGATAGCGATGGTAATATTTGGGTGGGATGTTTGGATGGAGATATGGCTTGTTTCCCTTCAGATAAATATAATTTGAATGGAACGGGAAAGTCGGTATTCTATCTGCCTGTCAACGAAGTGCAATGCATCACGGAATCACTGGATAAGCGTTTTATTGCTGTAGGAACTTCGCATGGAGGCTATTTGATTGATAAGCGCGAACCTTTGCATCCTCGTCGTTTCTTTTATCCTGAACAGTATCCCGGTAAAGACATTAATTTGTTTGTCAACAGTATGTCTTTTCAGGATTCCCGTCATATCTGGATTGGAACGGATGGAGGAGGACTCTATGATTATGATTTCCTGACAAAGAAGTTTAAGCGTTATACTAATCAGGACGCTTTGCCTTCTAATACTGTTTATGGACTTATAAAAGGTATTAATGGCAATTTGTGGATCAGTACGGATAAAGGATTGGCTTTCATGAAACAGGGGAAGATAGTAAACCTCAACATCTTTAAGGGAATGGAACGTGAGTATAACCGAATGTCTGTTGCGTGTACTTCAGATGGCAGGGTGCTTTTTGGCAGCAACGATGGAGTTGTCGCTTTGACTCCTATGTTTGCCAAAGGTTTGAATTATGCCGCTCCACTTCGTATTCATAGTGTTGAGGTTGAAGGTGTCGAACGTTCCGATTACTGGAATGAATGTCTCTTTGAAATGTTGAAGGAAGGCAAATTGAAACTTAGCCATAATGAGAATACGCTGGTTGTTTCTTTCGAGAGTATCAATTATCAATACCAGTATGATATCCAATATCAATATTATTTGGAAGGATACGACCGTAATTGGAGTAAACCATCTTCTAATCAGTTGGCACGATTTGTAAATTTGCCTTCGGGCAGCTATGTGCTTCATGTAAAGGCTATCTGCAGAAGTAATGGTAGAGAATTGGGAGAAACAGCTTTGGAAATTCATATAGCCCAGCCTTGGTGGAATACCTGGTGGGCATGGATTATCTATCTCTGTATTTTTGCTGTCATCTTATATTTTGTCTGGCAGTATTACAAAGAGCGCTTACAGCGAAAGTATTATGATGAGAAAATCAATTTCTTCGTTAATACTGCCCATAACATACGTACTCCTTTGAGTCTCGTGTTGGCTCCTCTTGATAATCTGGCTAATGATTCCAGCTTGAGTGAGAAAAGCCGTGGATTCTTGGATATGGCGCATCGCAACGGCAACAAACTATTGAAGATGGTTACAGAATTGCTTGACTTCCAAAAGATAGAGCAGTCTGCCGAACAGGTTCGCCTGCAAGATATAGAATTGCCGATGCTTTTACGTGTGCAGTTGGAAAAGTTTGTATTGGCAGCTCAGGAGAAGCATATTCAACTGTGTATTGAAACGTGTCCGCAGCAACAGATTCATTCTGATGTCAAAATGATGGATCTGATATTGGAAAATCTTCTCTCGAATGCTATCAAATATACACCTCAAGGTGGAAAGGTTACGTTGTCGGCTTCTGTTGAAGGTAAGATGGCTATGATTCATGTATGTGATACAGGTATTGGTATTCCAAAGGCCGAAATTAAGAGTATCTTCAAGACCTTCTTCAGGGCTTCTAATGCGATAAATTCTCAGGAAATGGGAAGTGGATTAGGACTGATGCTTACACGTAAGCTCGTAGAGAAATTAGGAGGAAAGCTTAGTTTCGTAAGTGAGGAAGGAAAGGGTACTACTTTCTGTGTGAAGATGCCATTAGGTCATGTAACAGATTCTTCTGTCCGGCTTGTTGGAGAAAAGAAAAATGTTGCAACTGAATCTTCTTTAGCTGAAGATAAGCATGATGAAACTTACCAGACTGTGTCTTCTGCGGTTCAGCAGGATGCTGATGTTTCAACGGATACACTTCTTTTTGTCGATGACAATGAAGATCTTCGCAAATATATCAGAATGACTTTTGGTGATTCTTATCAAGTAGTTGATGTGGAGAGTGCAGAGGCTGCCTTGAAATATTTGAAAGAGGGTGGGGTATGTGATATCGTTGTTTCTGATGTCATGATGCCGGGAATGCACGGAGATGAGTTCTGTCGCAGCATCAAGGAAAATAAGGAAACATCATGGCTGCCTGTTATCCTGCTGACTGCTAAGGCTGGTCGTGACTTTATGATAGAGGGACTCGGACTGGGTGCTGATGACTATATAGCCAAGCCATTCGATACTGCTATTCTTGCGAGCAAGGTTGCCAGTATTTTGAAGAATCGTCGCCGGTTGAGTCAGTATTATATGGACAGAAGCCTTGCTCTTGTTAGAGGAGAGGTTGCTTCTGAGTCTGCTTCTTCCGAGCAGATTGTGGGTTCTGATTCTTCCGATGAACACTTGGAACCTACTGGAACTTCTGAAGAGAAAAAGGATGATACTGTCTTGAATAAGCAAGGCCAGACATTCGAAAATGTGGCAGAAGCTGTTCTGGATCCACAAGACCAGGCTTTTGTAGATAAAGCTACTCGTTTGGTGTTGGCTCATCTGAGCGATACAGACTTTAATATCGACCGACTCTGTAGAGAGATGGCGATGAGTAGAACGCTTTTCTATGGTAGGCTGAAGACTCTTACGGGTCAAAGTCCGCAGGATTTTATGCGTTTGATACGTCTGGAGCAGGCTGCAATCTTCCTGAAACAGGGGGATAGTGTGCTGGATGTATCTGTGAAAGCCGGTTTTGTAAATGTGAAGTACTTTAGTACTGTATTTAAAAAGCACTTTGGGGTTTCTCCAAGTAAGTATCTGTAAATTAGAGTTTTAAATTCAAAGAAAAGGTTTCTGCTTAGACGATATGTCTGAATTGAAACCTTTTTTTGTTTGTTATCTAACCCTCTGAAAGTTCCTTTTCTTTATCTTTGCAACCAGATTCTGTTAAGTAAGTCAAACAGTTATTTAAAAAACGAAACAATAACAATATAAACATAAAAATGAGAAGGAACTTTTTGAAAATTAGCCTCTTTTTAATAGGCGTCTTCACATGTTTCTCATGCGAAGCAAGTACGTTGCCCTCATCCGGCAGTTCTGAAGGTGTAGGCGAATCCATACCTACTGCCCAGCAATGGAATAAAGATGTTGTGGGATGGAATCTTGGTAATGAATTCGAGTGCTCAGCTCCTGGACAGGATGGTGAGTCGATGCAGATTGGCAACCCTGATGGTTCTATCCATGCAGAGACAGCCTGGGGCAATCCCGTTGTTACCAAGAAGATGATACAAACCGTGAAGAAGGCAGGTTTCAATGCCATCCGTATTCCAATCCGTTGGCAATGCCACATTACCAACGCTCAGGCGATGAGCATCGACAAGGCTTGGATTGCTCGCATCAAGGAGGTAGTGGGCTGGTGTCTGGATAATGACCTCAAGGTTATCATCAATGTGCATCATGAAAAATGGCTCGAAAGTCGTCCTACCTATCAATATAAGGAAGAAAACTGCCAGAAGCTTGCGCTCCTCTGGATGAATATCGCTTCTGAGTTTGCCAATTATGATTATCGTCTTGCTTTCGCAGGAACTAACGAAGTGCATATCAAAGATAATTGGGGCAAGCCTACTGCCGAGAATCTCGAAGTGCAGAATGCTTACAATCAGATATTCGTGGATGTGGTTCGTGCCACAGGCGGCAACAATGCCAAGCGCCACCTCATCTTACAGACTTACGTTTGTAACCCATGGTTTGGCATCGAGAATGGAGATTTCATCATTCCGAAGGATGCCGAAGGCAATGGCAACAACTATATGAGTGTGGAATTTCACTACTATCAGCCATGGAGCTACGCCGGCGATTGCACCTACGATTACTGGGGTGATGCCTACAAGGATGCTGGCAAGATACCTGCAGACAACGAGAAGACGATGACGGATTTCTTCGACAAGGCGGTGAATACCTGGAGCAACAAAGGACTGGGTGTCGTAATAGGAGAGTGGGGAGTAACCGATCACTATAAGTCAAACTCAGAGAAAGTGCATGAAAACATGACCTACTACTGTAAGTTCTTGACTACGGAGGCTCGCAAACGAGGCTTCTCTACTTTCGTTTGGGACAACAACCACTTCGGCAACGGCTCTGAGAAGTATGGCATCTTCGACCGTTTCAAGAGTATGAAGGTGAATGCTCCTTGGATTCTCGAAGGAATCTTTGGGAAAGAATAATGTTAAACTAAAAACAATATATCAATTATGAGAAAGAAAACTATGTTTCTCGGCCTGCTCGGTGCAGGTTTGATGTGGATGCCTGCTTCTGCCATTCTCGCTGCCCAGATGAACAATGCAGCGATGAGCGTTCAGCAGAACCAAGGCATCAAGGGTACAGTGGTGGATGCCACTGGCGAAACCTTGATTGGCGCTAGCGTGAAGGTGGCTGGTACAACCAACGGTGCCGTTACCGATATAGATGGTAACTTTACGTTGAACTGCAAGCCTGGAGCAATGCTCGAAGTGAGCTACATCGGTTACAAGACGATGACCGTGAAAGCTGCTAATGGCATGAAAATACAGATGCAAGAGGATGGTAAGGCCTTGAATGAGGTCGTTGTTACCGCCCTCGGTATCAAGCGCGACCGCAAGGCTTTGGGCTATGGCTTGGAGGAGGTTAAAGGTGAGGAACTCACCAAGGCGAAGGAAACCAACGTCATCAACTCTCTTTCAGGTAAGGTGGCTGGTCTCGTTGTGCAGAACACCGCTGGCGGTGCTTCTGGTTCTACCCGCGTGCTTCTTCGTGGTAATACAGAAATGGCAGGCAATAACCAGCCTCTCTACGTGGTGGATGGTGTGCCTTTGGATAATACAAACTTTGGCAGTGCTGGTGAAGCTGGTGGTTATGACCTCGGTGATGGTATCTCTGCCATCAATCCTGACGACATCGAGACGATGACCGTATTGAAAGGTCCTGCTGCCTCTGCCCTCTATGGTAGCCGTGCTTCCCATGGTGTTATCTTGATTACGACCAAGAAGGCGGAGAAGGATAAGATTGGTGTAGAGTACAATGGTTCTTTCACCATCGATACCCAGTTGGCTAAGTGGGATGATGTGCAGACAACTTATGGTATGGGCTACAATGGTGCCCTTCCTACATCCAGTACAGCTGGTACCAACTCCAGTTGGGGGCCTAAGGCTGATGATTTCGTCTTCAAGTATTTCGATGGCGAGGAGCGTCCATTCATGATGTATCCCAACAACGCCTCCGATTTCTTCCGCACAGGTTTCACCGCCCAGAACTCTGCCATCCTCTCAGTTAATTCCGGTAAGACGGGTATGCGTTTCTCTGTTACCGATATGCGCAACAAGGATATCTTGCCAAATACCAATATGAGTCGTGACAACTTCAACCTCCGTGTGAATACCTCAGCTGGTCCTGTTGACTTCGACTTCACCGCCAACTATACTCGTGAGAAGGTAAAGAATCGTCCTGCCCTTGGTGACTCTCAGAGCAATGTAGGTAAGAACCTCATGACTTTGGCTGGTACCTACAACCAGGCTTGGTTGAAGCACTATGAGGATGCCGACGGCAACTACTCTAACTGGAATGCTAACGACCAGTATAACAAGAACCCATACTGGGATCTCTATAAGAATGGCAATACTTCTAAGAAAGATGTGTTCCGCTTGACAGGTAAGGCCATCTGGAACATCAACAAGCACTTGAAGTTGCAGGGTACCATCGGTACCGACATCAACAGCATGAACTTCGAGGACTTCATTGCCAAGACAACTCCAGGTACACCAGCAGGAAAGCTTACCGACCAAATCTTCAATAACAGAACACTGAACGCAGAGCTCCTTGCCCTCTACAACAACTCATGGGGCGATTTCGATGTCAATGCCACAGCGGGTGGTAACATCTTCAAGGTGAACAACAAGACCACTACCAACGTCGGTCTCAACCAGCAGATGAATGGCATCCAGAACATCATGAACTATCAGGAGCAGAACACTCGTGAGAGTATGTACAAGAAGCAGATTAGCTCTCTCTATGCCAGCGCAAGCATCGGCTACAAGCATACTTACTATTTGGAGGGAACCATCCGTGGCGATAAGTCGTCTACGCTCCCTACAAATAATAATACATACGTATATCCATCTGTATCGGGTAGTTTGGTTTTCTCTGAGTTTATCAATAACAAGAAGTTCATCAATTATGGTAAGATTCGCGCATCTTGGGCAAAGGTAGGTAGCGATACCGATCCATACCTGTTGGCACTCAACTATACCACGGGCAAGTACAGCTACTCGGGTTATACCATCGGTATGATAGCCAACTCAACACAGCCAAACAAGGATTTGAAGCCTACAATGACAGGTTCTTACGAGGTAGGTTTGGAGATGAAGTTCCTTAACGGACGCTTGGGCTTGGATGCCACCTATTACAACCAGAACTCCAAGAACCAGATTTTGAGTTTGGCTTCAACCACCACCTCTGGCTATGCTTACCGCCTCATCAATGCCGGTGAGATTCAGAACCAGGGTGTCGAGATTGCCCTCAATGCCCGTGCCTTGCAGATCAAGGACTTCGCTTGGGACTTGGGTGTCAACTTCTCGAAGAATACCAACAAGGTGAAGTCGCTCGTAGATGGCATGGACTATTTTGAGCTTGCCAAGGCCACATGGTGCGGTGTATCAGTAGGTGCTCAGGTTGGCGAGAACTATGGAGCTATCCGTGGACACGACTTCCTCTACAACGACAAGGGACAGGTGGTTGTCGATGCAGCTACTGGTCTTCCAAAGATTGACCAGAAGGTCAAGACCATCGGTAACTCTACTTGGGACTGGACAGGTGGTTTCTACTCAACCTTCAGCTACAAGAACTTCCGCCTCTCTGCATCCTTCGATGTGAAGGTAGGTGCCGACATCTACTCTATGTCCATGCGTTCTGCATACCAGACAGGTAAGGCAAAGGGAACATTGGCAGGCCGTGAGGAGTGGTACACTTCCGAGGAGGCTCGCAAGGCTTCGGGGATGGATCTTGCCGCATGGCGTGAGACTGGTAACTGCAAAGGACTTGTCGTAGAGGGTGTTATCGACAATGGTGACGGTACTTATCGCAAGAACGACATCGCCGTGAACCCTGAAGATTACTGGAAGCATGTGGCAAATGGCGTGCAGAGTGCCTTCGTTTATGACAATTCTTACGTGAAGTGTCGTGAGATTACTTTCGGCTATACCTTCCCAGAGAGCATCCTGGGCAAGTATGTCAAAGGCTTGACCGTATCCTTCGTGGCTCGTAACCCATTCATTGTTTGGAAGAACATTCCTAACATCGACCCAGACTCCAGCTACAACACCTCAGGTCTCGGTCTGGAATATGGTTCCCTGCCATCTCGCAAGAGTTATGGTTTGAACGTGAACGTGAAGTTCTAGTCTCGAAAAAATGAATCAATTTCTTTAGAAGAGTTCTAATATATAATAAGGTAAGAAAATGAACAATATAATCAAGAAATATATAGGTAAGAGCAGCCTGATGATGGCTTTCGCCCTGATGGCAACCGGCACTGCGATGACTTCTTGCTCTGATGATACCTTGAGCAACATCAATACCGACAAGACCAAGGTGAACGAGCTCGACCCTAACGCACAGTTGACAACAGCTTTGTTGCAGACTTACGGTGACTTCAGTCTGATGGATACCTACCGTAACTATATATCTGGTTTTCCACAGTATTTCGCTGGTGGTTGGAATGTAACCAATTACGCTGGTTCTAATTTCAGAGAAGATGATATGTCCCGTCGAGTTTGGGACCGCTATTATGAAATCAGTATCAAGAACCTTGTGGATGCCATCCACAATTCTGCTGACAAGGCAAACTTGAATGCGGCACTTCGTATCCACCGTGTCTATCTCACGGCAGTTTTGGCAGATACCTACGGTGACGTGCCTTGTTCGGAGGCAGGTCTGGGTTATATCTCAGGTATCTCCACCCCTAAGTATGATACCGTAGAGGAACTCTACAGCTGGTTCTTCGATGAACTTGACGCTTGCGAGAAGCAGCTTGG
This sequence comes from Segatella copri, assembly GCA_021615735.1. Taxonomy (GTDB): domain Bacteria; phylum Bacteroidota; class Bacteroidia; order Bacteroidales; family Bacteroidaceae; genus Prevotella; species Prevotella copri_Q. Next base: position 33,278 of record JAJWFY010000006.1, read on the forward strand.
CACAGGTACCGACCACATTTCTGGTGATGTCACCAGCATGGGTGGTGATGTAGCTCAGTGGAAGAAGTATGCCAATGCACTCCGTATGCGCTATGCCATGCGCATTTCCGATGTTAATCCACAGAAGGCAAAGGAGGAGTTTGAGAAGGCTGTGGCTGCCGGTGCTATCGCCAGTGCAGCAGATGATGCTTATATCAAGTATGCTGATGCTCCATTTACCTATTATGATGGAGCCAACGATTACGATTTCCGTGCCAATGCCTTGGGAGAGATACTCTATGGTCAGGATGCCACATCGCCTACCATGGTATGCTCTACCTTGTTCTATCAGTTGCAGAATACCAACGACCCTCGTCTCTATCGCATCTGCCGTCACTACTACAATATCAAGCGTAGTCAGGTGAAGCCGGATAAGGAGCAGAACATCGACTTGACCGATGATTTCCTGGCTTACTTCCAGAGCAAGAACCTCGGTGAGGAGCCTTGCAACCCTGGTGCAGCCTGGTACACAGACTGGATGAATCCACCTACGTTGGATGACCTTCCTACTTTGAAGAAATATGCAGAGATAGACGAGAACACTTATGCCAACTCTGATTATATAGCCCGAGCTAGTCGTCCTTGCCTGAACATCGACTTCGAGATGCCTTCTTGCCCTGGCGACTTGATGAGCTATGCTGAGGTAGAGTTCCTCAAGGCTGAGGCTGCAACCAAGGGTTGGAATGTAGGTGGTGGTGATGCTGAGAGTCACTACGAGGCTGGTGTTCGTGCCAGCATGGAGTTGCTCAACAACTACTATCTCACGTCCAACAAGATTTCTGAGGATGAGATCAATGAGTTCATTGCCAACAACAAGTTGGGTGACAATCCTAAGGAGACCATCAACACCCAGGCTTGGATTCTCCACATGATGAACCCTTCTGAGGGTTGGGCTAACATGCGCCGCTCTGACTATCCTGCCATCTTGAATCGTGATCTCTTGACCAAGAATGGTTTCACTTATACGGATTCCGATTGGTCAATGCCTGTCCGCTTGCAGTATCCTGAGTTGGAAGCTCAGTACAACAATGCCAACTACAAGGCTGCCATCGACCGCATGGGTGGTACAGACGATTGGCACAAGCGCCTCTGGTGGGACAAGGCTGATGTAAAACTTCAGCCAGACTTCAATCCTCCATTCGGAAAGGGATATAGCAAGTAGTGTTTAATGTTAAGTGTTAAATGTTAAGTCTTATAGGACAATAGAATAGAATAATTAATTATGAATAAGACAATGAAACAATATAAGGGAAAAGTCTTGAAGGCTATGATGATGCTCTTAGCCGTGGGTTTCGCACTGGCTGGTACATCTACCTTGTCTTCTTGCTCTTCTGACGATGAACCATACTTCACTGTCAGCGAAGATGACAATCCACGTATCTTGAACACCGACTTGGCTGATTCCAAGATAGACCGCAAGACTAATTATAAGTTGGAAATCAAGGTGACTCCTGTTCACTACACCACTGTGACATGGTTGCTCGATGGCAAGCAGATTGCCGAAGGTAATACCATCGACCAGACTTTGCCAGTGGGCAATCATACTTTGAAGATTGTGGCAACCACCACCAAGGGCAAGAGCACATCCCGCACCTTGAACGTTACCGTAACTCCTGCTGCCGATGACCCAGCCTTGGGTACCAATGCCGTCGAGCTTTGGGTAGCTCCAGGTGCTGAGACTACTATCCATAAGTGCAAGAATCTCGGTACAGTTACTAAAGTAATGGTAGGTGGCAAGGAAGTAGCCTTCGAGGTTCTCGAAGAGGGCACAGCCTTGAAGCTCACAGCTCCTACAGGTTTGGAGAATGGTGACTATGATATTACTTTGGAAGATGGTGAGGGCAACCAGTTCCCTTCCGGTACCATCAAGGTAACTACAGAGCCACGTCCATCTATGGAGACCACCCTCTGGGAAGGTGAGTTTGCCGTGACATGGGATACACCGTTCAGTGAATTGAAGGATACCTTCCTCTCAAAGGTGAAGGCTGGCACCATCCTCCGTGTCTATGTAGATGGAAATGGTCAGGGTACTGCTGCTACCTCTTGGTGGAATAACATCCTTACTGGTAAGGGCGACCCAGAGCGTGGCGACATCCTGGTGGATGGACCTGCTAAATGGGAGTTTGAACTGACCGACTTGTCTATCCAGCTCTTGACAGAGCAGAATGGTCTCCTCCTCGTGGGTGACGGTTACACCGTAAAAAAAGTAACTATTGAATAATATATTGGAAAGATTTCCGTTTTTATCATAAAACGTCAAACCTTTGAATTTATGAAGAAAATATTATTATCTATTTCAATGTTGGCATTGGCTTATACAGCCAGTGCCAATGTTCCAGTTATCAAGAGCGACCCTAAGATAGAGGCTCAGGTAGAACAAACTCTGAAGAAACTCACCTTGGAGGAAAAGATAGGTCAGATGATGGAATTGGTGACCGACCTCTTTGGTGCCAACGACAAGAACGGTGTGTTCTATATCGACGAGCACAAGACCGATTCTATCCTTTCCCGCTATAAGATTGGCTCTATCCTCAACGCTCCAAATACCTGCGCTCCTACAGCCAAGCAGTGGGAGAAGTACATCGCGCAAATCCAGAAGATTTCGATGAAGCGCATCGGCATCCCTTGTGTCTTCGGTCTCGACCAGAACCATGGTTCTACTTATACACAGGGCGGAACCCTCTTCCCGCAGAACATCAATGTGGCTGCCTCCTTTAATCGTGAGATAGCTCGCCGTTCGGCTGAGGCTACCGCTTATGAGACTCGTGCGGTGAGCGTGCCTTGGACTTACAGTCCTACCGTTGACCTCGGTCGTGATGCCCGTTGGCCTCGCATCTGGGAGAACTTTGGCGAGGATTGCTACCTCAGTTCTGAGATGGGCAAGGCGATGGTCTATGGTTTCCAGGGTGAGGACCCAAACAACATCGACCAGTATCACATTGCCACTTCCATGAAGCACTTCATGGGCTATGGTGTGCCTTGGACTGGTAAAGACCGTACGCCAGCCTATATCTCTCCTGCCGACTTGCGAGAGAAGCACTTCGCTCCTTTCCTGGCGGGTCTGCAGGCTGGAGCCTTGACCGTGATGGTGAATTCCGCTTCCGTCAATGGTATGCCGATGCATGCCAACAAGGACATCCTGACAGGATGGCTGAAGGAAGAGACTGGATGGGATGGTGTGCTCATCACCGACTGGGCAGACATCAACAATCTCTATACTCGTGAGATGGTGGCAAAGGACAAGAAGGATGCGCTCCGCATCGCCATCAATGCCGGTATCGACATGATTATGGAACCTTATTCTTGCGATGCTTGTGGCTATCTTGTAGAACTGGTGAAGGAAGGTAAGATTCCGATGAGTCGTATCGATGATGCCTGCCGTCGTGTGCTTCGCATGAAATACCGTCTTGACCTCTTCAAGAACCCAACCCAGAAACTCAAGAATTATCCTAAGTTTGGTGGTGAGGAGTTTGCCAAGCTCGCCTTGGAGGGAGCTACCGAGAGTATGGTGCTCCTGAAGAATGAAGGCAATATCCTGCCTTTGCAGCATGGCAAGAAGATTCTCCTTACGGGTCCTAATGCCAATCAGATGCGCTGCCTGGATGGTGGATGGAGCTATACCTGGCAGGGACATCGTGCCGATGAGTTTGCCGGCAAGTACAATACCATCTATGAGGCATTCTGTAATGAGTATGGCAAGGAGAATGTCATCCTGAACCAGGGTGTTACCTATAATGAGAAAGGCAAGTACTGGGAGGAGAACGAACCTCAGATTCAAGGCGCAGTTGATGCAGCAAAGGATGCTGACATCATCGTGGCTTGCATTGGCGAGAACTCCTATACAGAGACTCCAGGCAACCTGACCGACCTTTGGCTCTCAGAGAACCAGCGTAATCTCGTGAAGGAACTCGCCAAGACCGGTAAGCCTGTCGTTCTGGTATTGAATGAAGGTCGTCCTCGTCTCATCGCTGACATCGAACCATTGGCACAGGGCATCATCGACATCCTTATCCCTGGCAACATGGGCGGCGATGCCTTGGTAGGCTTGGTATCGGGCAAGTCAAACTTCAGTGGCAAGATGCCTTACACCTATCCTAAGGAAATCAATTCGCTCGCCAACTATGACTTCAAGAAGAGTGAGGAGGTGGGTACGATGGAAGGTGCTTACGACTACAATGCGAAGATTACCCAGCAGTGGGGCTTCGGATATGGTTTGAGCTATACCACTTACAAATATAGCAACCTGAAGGTTTCTCAGTCTGATTTCCGCCACGGCGACATCATCAAGGTGAGCGTGGATGTGAAGAATACGGGAAAGGTGGCAGGCAAGGAGAGTGTTCTCCTGTTCAGCAGCGATCTCATCGCTAGTATGGTGCCTGATGGCCGTCGTCTCCGTGCCTTCGACAAGGTGGAACTTCAGCCTGGTGAGACCAAGACCATGACATTTGAATTAAAGGCAGACGATTTGGCCTTCGTAGGTTGGAATGGCAAATGGAGATTGGAGGAAGGCGACTTCAAATTGATGATTGCCGACCAGAGTGCTGATATCCATTGCACTGATACTTATCAGTGGCCTACTGCCAACAGATAATGTATATTTAAGATGATTTAAAGAAAAGAGCGTGCCAAGAGTGGTGCGCTCTTTTTGTTTGCATAGTTAAATGCTGAAGAGTTAAATATCTACAAGAATCCCCCATGATGTTTGGTGTTATGTCTTGAAATGATTACTTTTGCAAATCATAATTTTTGCAGATTTACAGAATCATTCTAAACAAGGATAAATGGAAATAGTAATTGGAATCATCCTAGGACTTGCCATCGGATTCTTCGTGGGCAAGCTGATGGAAGGAAAAAAGGCGGGAGAAGAGAAAACGCAGCTTATAGCGAAGGCTCAGGTGCTGCAGGCTAACATCGAACAGATAAAACTGCATCATGCTTCTGAGGTTCAATCAATGAAACAATCTCATGCTTCTGAGGTTCAATCAATGAAATCTCAAATGGAGAGCGAGCGGCTGTATGCGGCGAAACTCAGGGCGGAAAGCGACCAGCAGTGGGCACAGAAACTCGAGAGTCTGAAGCAGGAAATGCAGCGAATGACGATAGAACAGCAGAAGGTGGCGGCTGAGCAGCTGGCTGCCAAGCAGTCGGCTCTGCAGGAAAACAACCGTCTGCAGATGGATGAACTCCTGAAACCTATCAAGGAACAGTTTGCTGATTTCAAGAAATCGGTAGAGGAGAGCAAAACCCAGAACGAGGTGAACAAGAAGGAACTGCAGAACACCTTCGAGGCAACGATGAAACTCTTCCAGCAGGAACAGCAGCAGGCTGTACTAAACCTGAAGGAGCAGACCGAGAAGATTGGCTCCGATGCTGCCAACCTGACCAAGGCATTGAAGGGCGACAGCAAGATGCAGGGCGACTGGGGCGAGATGGTGCTGGAAACCATCCTGGAGAACAGCGGACTTCGTAAAGATGAGGAATTCTTCATTCAGGAGAATACGAAAGATGAAGAGGGAAAGAACTATCGTCCGGATGTCATCGTCAGATTCCCGGAAGGCAGAAGTGTGGTCATCGATTCCAAGGTTTCGCTTACCGCCTATTCCGATGCTCTGGCAGCTGAAGATGAGGCTGAACAGGAACGCCTGATGAAGGCACATGCGCTGAGCGTAAGAAAGCACATCGATGAATTGGCAGCCAAAGACTATTCCAAACTGGTGGATGATGCCATCGGTTTCGTACTGATGTTCATCCCTAACGAGACCAGCTATATCGCAGCGATGAAGCAGCAGCCGGATCTCAGCCGTTATGCTTATCAGAAGAAGATTATCATCATCTCACCAAGCAATCTGCTCATGGCACTCCAGCTTGCCTATAATCTCTGGCAGTACGACCGGCAGAACAAGAATGTGGAGAAAATCGTGAAGACGGCTGCTGACCTGTATGATAAGGTGGCTGGCTTCGAAGATACTTTCCTGGGCATCGGCGATTTGATAACCCGTCTGTCCGGAACCTTCGACAAGGCGAAGAAGCAACTCTATGACGGCACCGGGAATGTGATGAGAAGGGTAGAGAGCCTGAAAGGGCTCGGCGTTACGCCGAAGAAGCAAATCAAATCGCTGGAAGAATAGAAAAGCAGATTAAATCGCTGGAAGAATAGGAAAATGAAATCTAAAGATTAAAAAGAAGAGGATGTGGGGGCGAGAACTTACGTCCTCTTTTCTGTTTTTCTGATGTAACCCTTTTTTTATTTGATGTAACATAATCGTTAAAAACGGGTTCATCTGATCCGTGACGTTTGCCGTTTCGCTCAAATGTATTTGCAAATCGTTCATTTTATGAAATTATAGCCTTTAAAATGAGCGGGTTTCGATTTTTCTTTGTATTTTTGCCACGCCTATTCGGAAAGATAGGCGAGTACATGGAACAATCAAAAAATACCGTATAATCATGAAACTGAACGAAATTCTTTCTGACAGCTTTAATGCTGCAGAATGGGAAGCTAAGGGTTATGAGCTTCCTAAGTATGACATCGCAGCCGTAGCTAAGAAGACTCACGACGAGCCTACTTGGGTTCACTTCGGTGCAGGTAACATCTTCCGTGCTTTCCCAGCCGCCATCCTCAACGATGCGCTCAACACGGGCAAGTACGATCGTGGCGTAATCGTGGCAGAAAGCTTCGACTACGAAATCATCGACAAGGCTTATCGTCCTTACAATAATCTCTCGCTTCTCGTCAGCCTCCAGAGCAACGGAACCATCGAGAAGAAGGTCATCGCTTCTATCACAGAAAGCCTCAAGGCGGATAAGCAGTTTGGTGAGGACTGGGCACGATTGGTCCAGATTTTCCAGGCTCCAACTTTGCAGATGGTAACTTTCACCATCACAGAGAAGGGATATTCTTTCAATGATGCCGATTTGGCACGTGGTCTCGATGCAGTATTTGCTATGGGTAAGCTTACCGCTCTTCTCTATGAGCGTTATAAGGCAGGCAAGTTGCCACTTACTCTTCAGTCTACCGACAACTGTTCTCACAATGGCGACCATGTGAAGGCTGGTGTAAAGGCTTATGCAGAGCGCTGGGCACAGGATGGTATTGTTGAGGCTGGATTCCTGGATTACATCAACGATAGCAGCAAGGTAACCTATCCTTGGTCTATGATTGATAAGATTACTCCTCGTCCACACGAGAAGGTACAGGCGATGCTCGCTGAGGATGGTTTCGAGGATAACAATACGATTATCACCGAGAAGCATACTTTCACCGCTCCTTTCGTAAATGCCGAGGAAGTGCAGTATCTCGTTTGCGAGGATACTTATACCAACGGTCGTCCGCCATTGGAGTTGGGCGGTGCGCTCTATACCACCCGCAAGATTGTAGATGAGGTTGAGACCATGAAGGTAACCACCTGTCTGAACCCTCTCCATACAGCGATGTCAATCTATGGTTGCATGCTCGACTATACCTTGATTTCTGCCGAGATGGCTGATGAGGACCTTCGTGCCTTCATCCAGAAGATCGGTTATATCGAGGCAATGCCAGTAGTAACAGATCCAGGTGTATTGAACCCATACGAGTTTATCGGCACTGTTATCAACAAGCGATTGCCTAACCCGTTCATGCCTGATGCTCCTCAGCGTATCGCTACCGATACCAGCCAGAAACTCTCTATCCGTTTCGGTGAGACTATCAAGAAGTATATCGACCGTGGTCTCAACAAAAGCAATCTCGTGTTGATTCCTCTGGTATTGGCAGGTTATGCCCGTTATCTCAAGGCATTGGATGATAACCTGAAGCCATTCGAGCCATCTTCTGACCCATTGTTGGCAGAACTGCAGGCCATCGTAGCTCCTCTTGAGGTAGGCAAGGCAGATCAGGACTACTCTTGCCTCAAGAACCTCTATAGTCGCAAGGATGTGTTCGGTCTCGATCTCTATGAGGCTGGCTTCGGTGAGCAGATTGAGGGCATGGTGAAGGAACTCTTCGCCGGCAAGGGTGCCGTAAGACAGACATTGCATAAATATGTTTCTGCAAGATAATTCATTTTTAAACTTATACATTATATAATATATATATATGGAAAGAACATGGCGCTGGTTTGGCAAGAAAGATAAAATCACTCTTGCACAGTTGAAGCAAATAGGTGTTGAGGGCATCGTTACCGCATTGCACGATGTTCCTCTGGGCGAGGTTTGGACACGCGAGAAGATTCATGAACTCAAGGAGTACATCGAGTCTTACGGTATGAAATGGAGCGTGGTAGAGTCTTTGCCTGTGGTTGAAACCCTGAAATATGGCGGTCCTGACCGTGATCATCAGATTGAGGTTTACAAGGAAAGTCTCCGCAACCTGGGTGAGGAAGGCATCAAGTGCATCTGCTACAACTTCATGCCTGTATTAGACTGGGCACGTACCGATTTGTCGCACGACAATCCTAACGGAGCCAACAACCTCTATATGAACTGGGGCGAGTTTGCCTACTTCGATATCTACATCCTGCAGCGTGAAGGCGCTCGTAAGGATTGGGCTGAGTTCTCTAAGGAGCACAAGTGGGGCAGAGACCTCGTGGCTGAGGCTGATGAAATCAAGAAGACTTCTACACCAGAGCAGGATCATGCCCTGGTAGAGAATATCATCATCAAGACCCAGGGTTTCGTATCGGGTAACTTCAGCGAGGGCGATTCTGCTCCTGTCCAGAAGTTCCGCGACTTGTTGAAGCTTTATGATGGCATCGACAAGAAGAAGTTGCAGGAAAACATGAAGTACTGGCTGGAGGCTATCATGCCTATCTGCGATGAGTACGATATCAATATGTGTGTTCACCCAGACGATCCTCCTTATCCTGTATTCGGTTTGCCAAGAATCATCGGTCGTGCCGAGGATATCCAGTGGATGCTCGATGCTGTGCCAAACAAGCACAATGGTCTGACTTTCTGTGCAGGTTCATTCTCTGCCGGCGAGCACAACGATTGTGTGGCAATGGCTAAGCAGTTTGCCGACCGCACTCATTTTGTTCATCTGCGCTCTTGCTACATCTTCCCTAACGGCAACTTTACAGAGGCTTCTCACTTGGGTGGTCGCGGCCGTCTCATTGAACTTTGCCGCATCTTCGAGAAGGCTGAGCAGGAAGGCAAGTGCAATTCGGGCCGCAGATTGCCAATGCGAGTAGACCACGGTATGACCTTCACTGATGAGCCAGGTGGCGTATTCGATGAGAGCAATCATGGTCACAATGCCGGTTACACTCTCCTCGGCCGTATGTTTGCCATGGGTCAGATTCAGGGTGTCATCGCAACAGTAGATGATGAACTGGGCATTGAGTATAAGCAGCCGGGATTCTATGATTAGTGATAAGTTATTAGTAATTAATAATTAGGCTATTAAGTGATTTGAAATTTAGGTTAGATAAAATACGAAAAAGGCTAGTGTGTGTTTTTGCATGCTAGCCTTTTTTGTGTGCTTGGGGTGCTTTATTCTTTTGTTTTGAGCTCCACTTCCTCCACATACTTCACCAGCGAATCCTTGCCGTTATGCAGATAGAAGTCTACACGAACCACGTGGTTGATGTCGGCATTGCCCTTCACCTTTATGTGTCGGGTCTTGCTGTACATCATCGTGTCGCGGCGTGAAGGATAGGATACGAGCTCGATGAGGTCTTTGGTAGAATTGCTGCCCACATAATAGATGCCTACACTGTCTTTTCCGTTCTTGATGGCAGCAATCTTCGCCATCTTCTTGGCATGAGCCGCAGAGGTATCTATCGGGTAAAACTCGCTGGCAGCTACCGTGTCGCCGTCATGCTGGTCGGGTGCAAACTTGCAGCTGGTACCCATCGTAGTGATAAAGGATGCAGCAGCCAGGGCTGCCACAAAGTATAATATTTTCTTCATTGTTATTTCCTTTCTTTTCTTTAAAGAATCCTGTTTTGTTCGCAAAATGCGTTATCGGCTGCAAAAGTACAAAAAATAACTCGAAAAGCCATACCTTTTTATCTTTTTCCTTTTAATACTTCGGATGGAGAGACGTGTGCTGAAACTGGGCGGGAGGAGTTATGGGGATAGCATGGAAGGAGCGGCATGGTAGAGATGGATGGAATGGAAGGAATGGGTGGAATTCCGTGCAAAGATACGAATATTCTCTGATACTGCCAAATTTGGGGGTGTGATAAGGAAATGTTTGAACTATGCTTTCAGATTGAAAGTAGTTAAACTTCCTTACTCATAGTTTTGTGGGTGACAACTCATAGTTTTACGGGTAACAACTCATAGCTTTGTTCTCTTAAAGTATAGAGTTAAGCAGTAAATCAGGTGTTTACGAGGATTATGATGTTTTTACTACAATGACTCAGTTCCTCAGTTCCTCAGTTCCTCAGTTTTTCTCTGACCCTTCACTTTTTCCTTTATTTAGAAGTTTATTATATATATATAATTATATATATATAATAATATATAATATATAACAATTTAAAACAACTTTGAACTATAAGGGCTATATACCCCCTAGGAAAAAACTGAGGAACTGAGGAACTGAGGAACTGAGTCAATGATAGAGACTTAGAATCTTACTCTTGATACTGTTGAATAGGTGCTTATGTTAAAAGTTAAGTATCAGATTATCAGATAGATAAGATACTTGACGCCCTAAAATAGGGCGTCAAGGTTTTATTGTGATACCCATACGTTGTGAAACACGACGTATGGGTATGAAAAGAATTTCGTTACATTGAACTTTCAAATCATAACTTGATGAGATCTGGCTGATTTACATCTCAACCACTACTTCATGCTTGCCTTCAGAGCAAGGAACGATGGTGCCTGAGATAGGAGTGCCATCCACTGTAATCTGCTTCACACCCTTCTGGTTTCCGCTAGGATTCTTTACTGTGATATGGTATTCGCCACCACGGAACTTGCGGGTTACCTCATACTCCTTAGCGGTGCTTGGGAGACAAGGATCGATGAGCAAACCTTCATAATCTGGCTTGATGCCGAGGATGAATTCTGATACTGTATACCACATCCATGCCGCTGTACCGGTGAGCCAGGAGTTCTTTCCTTCGCCCGGCTTGGCTGCATCCTTACCGGCTACCATCTGGCAGTTTACGTAAGGTTCTACCTTGTGAAGTGTCTGATATTTTTCCTCTACATAGCTAGGCAGAATCTTGGTATAATGGCTCCAGGCATCGTTGCCTCGGCCGGCTACAGTCTCTCCGATGATGACCCAAGGATTGTTGTGGCAGAAGATACCGGCGTTCTCCTTGTAGCCTTCAGGATAAGAAGAAATCTCACCCATTTCTACATGATAGGTGGTGTAGGCTGGGTTGTTCAGCACCATTCCGTGCTCGCATTCCAGTCGTTTCTTGCTGCTGTCCAGTGCTTTATCGCAGAGTCCTTCTTCCAGACCGATACCAGCCATCGTACACCAGCCCTGGCTCTCGATGAAGATTTTGCCTTCCTCGTTCTCATCACTACCAATCTTGTTGCCGAAGAAATCGTAAGCGCGGAGGAACCATTCACCGTCCCATCCATGCTGCTTCACAGCCTCGTTCATCTCATCTACAGCTTGCTGCATGCGCTCGGCTTCTGTCAAATAATCTTCTTCTGCAAGACCGGCTATTTCGCCCTCCTTGCTTTCCATAGCTTCCTTGGCAAGCTGCTTGCACAGAGCCACATAATCCTTGCCGGTAACCACGAACAGACCGGCTATCATAAGACTCTCTGCCTTGCTTCCTTCGCCCTTGTTTTCGGTGGTCTGGAAACTCTCGTTAGGGTCCCAGGAGAAGCAGTTCAGGTTCAGACAGTCGTTCCAGTCGGCTCTTCCGATGAGTGGCAACTTGTGTGGACCCAGGTTGTTGATAACATGGTTCATCGAAATCTTGAGGTGCTCGAAGAGGCTTACTTCTGTGCCTGGCTGGTTGTCGAAAGGCACCTGCTCAGCGAGGATAGAGAAGTCGCCCGTCTCCTTGATATAGGCTACGGTACCGAAGATGAGCCAGCAAGGGTCGTCGTTGAAACCGCCACCGATATCGTTGTTGCCGCGCTTGGTGAGTGGCTGATACTGGTGGTAGCAGCCACCGTCAGGGAACTGGGTGCTGGCGATATCGATGATGCGCTGGCGGGCACGGGTAGGTATCTGATGAACGAAACCTACGAGGTCCTGGTTGGAATCGCGGAAGCCCATGCCTCGACCGATGCCGCTCTCGAAGAAACTTGCTGAGCGTGACATACAGAAGGTGATCATGCACTGATACTGGTTCCAGATGTTCACCATGCGGTCTAACTTGTCGTTGCCGCTCTTCACGGTGAAGATGTTCAGCAGGTTATCCCAGTACTGGTTGAGTTCTGCGAAGGCAGCATCCACCTTTTCGGTGGTATCAAACTTGGCGATAAGCTGATGAGCTTTCTCCTTGTTGATTACCTTCTTGGCGCTGAACTTCTTGTCCTGCTCGTTCTCCACATATCCCAGGAGGAAGATGAGGTCGCGGCTCTCGCCTGGCTGCAGGGTAATCTCGATATAATGAGATGCGATAGGGCTCCAGCCGTGGGCAAAGCTGTTGCGTGGCTTGCCTTCCATCACAGCCTCAGGCTCGGCAAACTCGTTGTAGAGTCCGATGAAGCTCTCGCGGTCGGTATCGTAGCCCTGAATCTCGGTATTGACGGTGTAGAAAGCATAGTGGTTGCGGCGCTCGCGGTATTCGGTCTTGTGATAGATGGTAGAGCCCTCTACCTCCACTTCGCCCGTAGAGAAGTTGCGCTGGAAGTTCTCCATATCGGTAGCAGCATTCCAGAGGCACCACTCTGCAAAGGAGAACACCTTGAGGGTCTTCACCTCCTCAGTCTGGTTCTTCAGCGTCATCTTCTGCACCTCAGCCCATGTATGGAGGGGTACGAAGAAGAGCACACTCGCCTCCACGCCGTTCTTGCTGCCCGTGATGCGGGTATAGTTCATGCCGTGGCGGCACTCGTAGCTGTCGAGCGGTGTCTTGCAAGGTTTCCATCCCGGGTTCCATACGGTATCGCCATCTTTGATATAGAAATAGCGACCGCCGTTATCCATCGGCACACCGTTGTAGCGGTAACGGGTGATGCGACGGAACTTGGCATCCTTGTAGAAAGAATAACCACCTGCAGTGTTGGATATGAGCGAGAAGAAATCCTCGTTACCCAAATAATTGATCCAAGGCCATGGGGTCTTTGGGTCAGTAATCACGTATTCGCGATTGGCGTCATCAAAATGACCATACTTTTTTTCTGCCATTGTTTTTTTAATGTTTATTTCTAGGTAAAATATATTATTTTCGTGCAAAGATAGTAAAAAGTTTCAGTTTCGGGGTTAGAAAACAGTTTTTTTTTGTATTTTTGCAATGAAAAGTTTGATGATTATCATCATTCTATTAACATTTTATACAGTTGGCTTATGAAAAGAAACATTTTATCACTTCTGGTAGCCCTCTTTGCTACGATGCAGGTAGCGGCTCAGACATACGACAACTTGTGGAAGCAAGCTGAAATCAATGCTCAGAAGGACCAGCCTAAGAGCGAAATCGCGGTGATGAAGAAAATCATCGCCAGGGCTTCTGCGGCTAAAGACTACGGACAGCTGCTGGCGGCTGAGACAAGACAGATGATACTCTGGAAAGAGATTTCTGCTGATTCGCTGACGCCGAACGTGAAGCGGATGGAAGCCGAGGTGCTGAAGGTGAACGACCCTGCATTGAAGGCGGTGAGATATGCCGTGCTGGGCAAGGTGTATCATGACAATACTTACGGAATTGATGTGGATGATGCTACCCAGGAACAGAGGGAGGATGCTTCTTACTATCAGAGCCAGCGGGAGGTGAACTTAAAGAAGAGTGAGGAGTACTTCAAGAAGGCCCTGGAACAGCCTGAACTCCTTGCCAAGCATGCTTCTGCTGACTATGTACCATTGACGCTGAAGGGCGTGGATGGCAGTTCCTTTAACAACGATCTGCTGCATCTCATCGGTTTCGAGGCAGACAGCAAGGAGGCGTATCTTCTGATGTATACCTATTATAATAAGGTGGGCAATCGGGGTGCGGCATGTCTCTGTGCCTACAAACTCATCGAGAAATACCGTCAGGACGACGTGAGAGAGGTAAGAAAGTCGAAGTATCTGCAGACTATCGATTCGCTCATTCAGGTTTATCAGGATATTCCGGAGGCAGGCGAACTTGCCGTGGAGCATTTCCGCTTCATGGAAGGTGCCACCGATGCCAAGCCGCAGGATAAGCTCAACTATATCAACTATGCGCTGAGCCGCTGGGGAGGATGGTCGAGAATGAACGAACTGAGAAATGCGCAGAAGCGACTCACCGAACCGATGTTCCGGGTGAAGAATATGCCGCAGGTGTTGCGACCAGGAGAGAAGGCGTGGGTGCATCTGAACGTGCGCAATCTGCAGAACCTGAAAATCAGTATCTCCCGCCTCAATATTACGGCAGATAACGATTATAATGCCCAGGATGAGGCTACCTACAAGATGCTCCTGAAGAAGACTACGAAGCTGCATCAGAAGGATTTCAGCCGCAACTATTACGGTCGGCCGGATTATGAAACGGTGAAGGATTCCATCGAAATCGGTGGCAATCTGCCGCTGGGTGCCTATCTGATGGAGGTGACTTCGGATAATACCGGCATCGCTCCGCAGCGAGAACTCTTCTATGTGAGCAATCTGGCGGTGATGATCCAGCAGTTGCCTGATGATAAGCATCGCTATGTAGTGGTGAATGCTACCGACGGACAGCCTATCGCCGGGGCGAAGATTGAACTCTATGAAAAGAATTATGACGAGAAGTTGGGCAAGCGTAAGCGGACGGTTCATGCCCGCTTGACAACTGACAGCAATGGCGAGGCTTACTTCAAGAATGTGGATGGATACGTCTTGATTTCCACCAACAGCGATAAGTTTACGCCTGCCAAATACATCTATCTTTCTCGTGACCGCTATTACGAGAAGAAGGATGATAAGATTGAATATCAGCTGTTTACCGATCGTGCCATCTATCGTCCGGGACAGCAGGTGCATGCCACAGCCGTCTCCTACATCGTGAAGAAGGGCTTGGATGCCAGTGTGCCAGACAAGAGCAAGGAACTGAAGTTTATCCTGAGAGACACCAACTGGAAGCAGGTGGCTGAGCAGAAGGCTACGACCGACGAGTATGGCACGGCTTCGGTGGATTTCGAATTGCCTCAGGGCGGACAGACAGGTATGTATCATGTCTCCGTAAATGACCAAGCCAACAGATTCTTCCGTGTGGAGGAATACAAGCGCCCGACCTTTGAGATTACCTTCCCGAAGGTGAACGAGAAATATAACTGGGGCGATACTGTAGTGGTGAAGGCTACAGCCAAGACCTATGCCGGTGTGCCTGTGCAGGGTGCAAAGGTGGAGTATCAGGTGACCCGCAGAAACCAGCTTTGGTGGTGGGGCGCAGGCTCTGCCGGACAGTTGGTGAAGAACGACAGTTGTGTGACTCGTGAGGACGGAACCTTCGATGTAGAGATTCCGCTGGAGGCTTCCTTGTCAGGAAAAGACGAGGCTGATATGAGCGATTTCATGCGCATCGCCCGTTTCTTCAACTTCGAGGTCTCAGCTATCGTTACCGACATCAGCGGCGAAAGCCACGAGGGCGTGATGAGTCTGCCTCTGGGCACCAAGCCAACCATCCTCACGGTGAATCTTCCTAAGCGTATCGAAACAGACAGTCTGAAGACGGTGACCTTCGCTTACCGCAATGCCAGTGGTATGCCGATTTCGAGCAGGTTGAAATATCGAATTGATAAGGGCGAATGGAAGGATGCCGAGGCGAATGCACCGGTTTCTATCAAGGAATATGCTTCTTCCTCTGCCTCTTCTTCCCTCGTTTGGAAATCTGGCGTTCATCAGTTGGAGGCAATCTGCGGACAGGATACCCTGCAGCAGAAGTTCACCCTTTTCAGCATGAAGGATACCCATCCGGTGGAGCCAACTACCGAATGGTATTATCAGACGGCGAAGACTTTCCCTCGTGATGGCAAGCCGGTCTATATCCAGGTGGGCTCTTCGGAGAACGGAGCGCACATCGTATATTCCATCATCGCCGGCAACAAACTGCTGGAGAAGGGCGCCTGGGAGTTGGGCGACAGTATCGTGACTCTGCCTTTCACCTACAAGGAGGAATATGCGTCGGGCATCGTACTGAACTATAGTTTCGTGAAGCAAGGCAAGTGCTATACCCGAATGATGAGCATTGCCCGTCCTTTGCCTGAGAAAAAACTGAACATCGCCTGGAAGACCTTCCGCAACCGTCTGACCCCTGGACAGAAGGAGGAGTGGACGCTGAAGATTACCACCCCTGACGGCAAGCCAGCCAAGGCGCAGCTGATGAGCGTACTTTATGACAAGTCACTCGACCAGATAGCCCCACATTCCTGGAATTTCTCCCTGGGCTTCTATCAGAGTTTGCCAAACTGCTACTGGAAGCACAACCTCACTTTCCGTTCATTTTACTTGAATGGCGTTTATCCTACCAAGTATTATGACGAGAAGCAACTGGATGTAGATAAGTTTGATGGCAAATTCTTTAGCTATTATGCTTATATGCAAGCGGTGGAACTGAGCAAGTTGGAACGTTCTTCTGGCGGAACCGTTGAGGCTGTTCGTGTACAGAAAGACGAGCTGGTTCGAGAAGAAGCGAAAGTCATCAGGATTCGCGGCTCTAAAATGACCCGTGTCGGAGCGGCTGCTCCATCTGCCAACAAGGTTTTTGATGTAGTAGAGGAGATGCCGCAGTTTGCCGGCGGTTCTGGCTCAGATGCAGGACAATTCCTCGACAAGGTACAGGTGCGTGAAAACCTGAACGAGACCGCCTTCTTCTATCCAGCTCTGGAGAGCGATAATCAGGGCAATGTGGCTATCAACTTCACCCTGCCAGAAAGCGTGACTACCTGGAAGTTCATGGGTCTGGCTCATGACAAGGAGATGCGCAACGGTTTGCTGGTGGATGAGGCTGTGGCGCAGAAGACCGTGATGGTGCAGCCTAACATGCCTCGTTTCCTTCGTGAGGGCGACAAGGCTATCATCGTGGTGAAACTCTTCAATACTTCCGACAAGAAGGTGAGCGGCAATGCCTGTATGCAGATTCTTGACCCGGAGACCAACAAGGTGGTTTGGCAGAAGACACAGAACTACAGCATCGATGCCGAAGGCTCTGCTACCATCTCCTTCGATGTCCAGGGACTGAAAGAAGGCGTATATATTAATAAGGTGGTGGCTGCCGGTAACGGTTACAGCGATGGCGAGCAGCACTATCTGCCGGTTTTGAGCAACCGTGAACTCGTGGTGAACACCCTGCCTATCACCCTGCATCAGAAGGGTGAGCAGAACTTCGACCTGAGCAAACTCTTCCTGAACAAGGAGGGCAAGCAGGCGAAGGGCACTGAAGAGGCAGAGGTAACCATCGAGTACACCAATAACCCAAGTTGGCTGATGGTGAAGGCGCTGCCTGCCATCAGCAATCCGGATGAGGAGGATGCCATCTCGCTGATGGCTGCCATCTACGCCAATACCATCACCACCCATATCCGGAAGACTCTCTCTTTGGATAATCATTCTCAGGAGAGCATCCGCTTGCAGAATCAGGTGGAGAAACTGAAGAAATTGCAGAACCCTAACGGTTCCTTCTCCTGGTGGAAGGGCATGAAGGGCAGCCGGTATATGACAACGTCGGTAGCCGAAATGATGGTTCGATTGAATGCCATCGCAGGTGTGCAGAAATCCACCGCCCGGATGCTGACTTCCGCCATTGATTATCTCTCCTGGCAGACAGCTCAGGAAGTAAGAGAAATGAAGAAGCAGGAGGAGAAAAAGCAGAAGGTGAATCCTAGCGAACAGGCGCTGCATTATCTCTACATCCTTTCGATGGATGGCAGAAAGATGAAGCAGAATCTGGAAGCTGACAAGGCTTATCTCCTGGAAAAGATGTCGAAGATGACCGGTGAATTCTCCATCTATGGCAAGGCGCGTGCTGCCGTGGTACTCGCCAGAAATAGCCAGCAGAATGCTGCTTACCGCGAGAAGGCTGGCGAATATCTGCAGAGCGTGAACGAATATGCCGTTTACCGCGAGGAGATGGGTCGCTACTACGATACCCGCAAGGCACTCTACAGCTGGAGAAACTATAAGATTCCTACCCAGGTATCTGTGATAGAGGCGATGCAGATGCTGAAACCGAACGACAAGCAGACCATCGAGGAACTGCAGCGCTGGCTCCTGATGTCGAAACGCACCCAGGTTTGGGATACGCCAGTGAACACCGTGGATGCTGTCTACGCCTTTATGAAAGGCAATGAGAGCAACTGGAGCAGGAAGGCTGAGAATGCCGTTCTGAAACTGGATGGCAAGCTGCTGCCGATGCCGCAGGATTCCACTACTTTGGGCTATGTGAAGACCGAAAAGACGGGCAAGGCATCTAAGCTGAGCATCGACAAAAAGAGCGATTATACCAGCTGGGGTGCTGTCTATGCAGAGTTTAAGCAACCTATCAGCGAAATCGGTTCCATGGAGTCGGGCATCAAGGTGCGCCGTGTCATCGTTCCTGCCGAATCTGAGGGCAAGGGCAAGGCGCAGGCGAAGGTAGGCGAGAAGGTGAAGGTAACGCTCATCATCACCGCCGACCGCGACTACGACTTTGTGCAGATTACGGATAAGCGTGCGGCATGTCTGGAACCGGTTAACCAGAAGAGCGGTTATCAGTGGGGCATAGGCTGCTATGTTTCTCCAAGAGATCATGCAACAAATTTCTATTTCGATCGTTTATCTAAAGGTAAGCACATCGTAGAAATGGAGTATTACGTGGATAGAAAGGGCGACTATCAGAGCGGAACTTGCACCGCTGAGTGTACCTACAGTCCGGAATTTGGTGGTCGCACAGAGGCGTATGAGTTGAGAGTTAACAATTAATAGTTTATAGATTGATAATTTAAAATAGAATAGTATGAAACGGATGAATATATGGATGCTCTCAGCGCTGTTGGCGCTGCCTGCATCAGCACAGAAGATTACAACCCAGCACGAGGTGGTAGACTGTGGACAGGTGGTGTTCCGCAAGCCTGTAACTGCCGAATTCGTGCTGAAGAATGACGGGCACAAGCCTTTGGTTATCAACAATGTATTGAAAAGCTGCGGTTGTACGGAGGTAGATTATCCGAAGACGGGCATTGCTGCCGGCGAAAGTTTCGTCATCAAGGCGGTATACGATGCCAAGCAGATGGGTACTTTCACCAAGCAGGTTTGCCTCTATACCAATGCGGATGAAGAGCCGTTCATCCTCTCTATGAGGGGAAAGGTAGTGGGTAGCGTAGTAGATTTCGCTGGTTCTTACGATGAGATGCTGGGTGCCATCAAGAGTGATGCCCAGGAGGTGGAGTTTGATGACGTGAACCGTGGCGATCGTCCGGTTCAGCGCATCCATATCTTCAATCCTTCCGACGAAGTGATGGAACCGGTAGTGATGCATCTTCCTGACTATCTTCATGCTTTCGTATCGCCTTCCAAGGTGGCTCCGCGTCATTCTGCCGAAATCAGTTTCGTGCTGGATTCCAAGAAACTGCGTGACCTGGGCCTGAACCAGACCTCAGTTTATCTCGGTGAGCGTCCTGGCGATAAGATTGCGCCTGAGAAGGAAATCGTGGTATCAGCCGTTCTTCTTCCTGGTTTCGAGAACATGACTCCAGCCAAGAAGGTACTGGCTCCGAAGCTAGAGATGTCTGCCACCGACCTCAATCTGGGTAGTTTCAATGGAAAGAAGAAGCTGAAGGGTGAGATTCTGATTACCAATAAGGGTAAGTCGGAACTGGATATCCGCAGTATGCAGATGTTTACGATGGGCTTGCAGGTGAACCTGAAGAAGAGTAAGATTCTGCCTGGAGAGACTGTTAAGATGAAGGTGACGGCTGTGGCTGCCGACTTGAAGAAATCGCGTGTCAGACACCCTCGTATCCTCATGATTACGAATGATCCTGACCATGCTAAGGTGGTGGTGAAGATTAATGTACAATAAATTTTTAAAAAGGTGCAGATAGAAATAGATAACGGCAGTGGGTTCTGCTTTGGCGTAACCACTGCCATCAAGAAAGCAGAAGAGGAGTTGGCTAAGGGCGGTAAACTTTACTGCCTGGGCGATATTGTGCATAATGGTATGGAGGTGGAGCGCCTGCATGAAGCGGGACTCATCACGATAGACCATGAGCAGATGGAGACGCTACAGGGCGTGAAGGTCTTGCTCCGTGCTCATGGTGAACCGCCTGAAACTTATGCCCTTGCCGAGCGAAACAACATCGAAATCATCGATGCTACCTGTCCTGTGGTGCTCCAGTTGCAGCGCCGCATCAAGAAGCAGTATGTCAACAATCCGGAGGCACAGATCGTGATTTTCGGCAAGAACGGGCATGCTGAGGTGCTCGGACTGGTGGGGCAGACGGAGAGTCATGCCATCGTGGTAGAGAAGTTTGAGGATGTGAAGCAGCTGAAGGAAACCGGTCAGCTGGATTTCTCGAAAGATATCTATCTTTACTCCCAGACTACCAAGAGTCTCGACGAGTTCCATCGCATCATCGAATACTGCCAGGAGCATATTGTTGAGGGTGCTGTCTTCAAGAGTTTCGATACCATCTGCCGTCAGGTGGCTAACCGCATGCCTAACATCGCTGCCTTTGCCAGCAAGCATGATGTCATCCTCTTTGTGAGTGGCAGAAAGAGTTCGAACGGTAAGGTGCTTTTCAAGGAATGCAAGAGTGTGAATGCCAACAGCTACCAGATAGAAAGTGCCGACGAAATAGATATGAACTGGTTCAAGGATGTGGAAACGGTAGGTATCTGTGGCGCTACCAGTACGCCGAAGTGGCTGATGGAAGAGTGCAAGGAGAAGATTATCAAGGATAGTTCTGCTCTTTTATAGCAAGAGCTAAAGTACTGATTATCAGTTACTTGGTATACTTGATACGGTGTTTCACCGTATCAAGGGTAGAGGGAAGTTTTATCGTTGATTGAAAAACTTAACATGCTGGTTATTAATTAGTTAACCCCCTTGCTACCGCGTTTTGCGGTAGCAAGGGGGCTTTATCTTTTATAAACTGTCTGAAAATAAAACAGGTGATAAATCTTCTCCCGAAGACCTATCACCTTCAAAAAACAGTAATTAACTCAAAATTTATAATCTATATCATTACTACCTTGTTAATATGGTTGCAAAGATACTAAATTGAAGTTTTTTTACCAAATCTTTTTCATCGAATAAAATAAATTTATCGGTAAAAATACAACATTTAACGTATTTTTGCACTAATAACCCGGCAGTCTCTTTTCTGTAGCTTATTCTGCTATTGCCTTTTGATATTGTTCCATCAGCCATGCCTTCTGTTCAGGAATGGTCATGTTGCTGTTGTCGAGCGTGATGGCATCATCAGCCTTTCTGAGTGGGGAAGTCTCGCGGTGGGTATCGATATAGTCGCGCTCCTCTACATTTTTCAGAATCGCATCGAAGTCGGCTGGCATTCCTTTCTCCTTCAGTTCATCGAAACGGCGCTGTGCTCTCACCTGTGAGCTGGCTGTAACGAAAATCTTCAGTTCGGCATTCGGGAACACGGTGGTACCTATATCGCGACCATCCATCACGATACCCTTGTCTTCGCCCATCTTCTGCTGCTGCTCTACCAGCGCCTCTCTGACGAAAGGAACGGCGGCAATCGGACTAACGTGGTTGGAAACCTCTAACGAACGGATTTCCTTTTCTACCAGTTCGCCGTTCAGATAGCAGTCTGGGCGACCGGTTGTTTCATTAAACTTGAATGAGATGCTGATGTTCTTCATCTCCTTCTGCAGTTCTTCAGTCTTTACGGCTCCATCTGCTTCGAAGAGCTGATGACGCAGCGCATAGAGAGTTACCGAGCGGTACATGGCGCCCGTATCTACATAAACATAACCTATTTCCTTGGCAAGATCCTTTGCCATCGTACTCTTGCCACAAGAAGAGTATCCGTCTATTGCTATTGTTATTTTCTTCATAATTTCGAACTAACTTTAATGTATAATTTATAATGTAGAATTTATAATCTGTAACTTACGTTCAGCATGAGACTGCTGCTACTGACGTGATATTTGCCATAGGCAACGTTCAGATGGAAGCGCTCCAGGTTGATACCGCCACCCACAGAGAAACCGGCTCCATGACTGCTTTCCTCATCTTCTGAGGTGCTGATTTTCATCTCGTTGGCTCTCCTGAAGTTGTAGCCGGCACCTATCCACAGGCTCTCCGAAAGCAGAATGTCGGCACCTACTACGGCATGATCACGAAGACTGCTGTCCCAATGGTTCAGGTTGACCAGTGTGGCTGATACCCTGAATGGTGCGTTGGCGAAGCGTTTCGTCACACCCAACTGCAGGTCGATAGGCATCTTCTCATATTCATTGTCGTAAGCTTTCAGCTGTCCACCCAGGTTCTTTGCCACGCAAGAAGCCGACCATTCCGTTTCCGGGTCGTAATAGTTGATACCCAAATCCACTCCCACTGCGATAGAATTGTAATCGCCGATATACGAGGTGATGAATTTGGCGGCAATACCACCTGCAAATTTCTCACCGAGCATATAAGAGAAGTAACCCGCAATGGCAATATCCTTTGCAGAGAATTCTCCCATCTGGATGTTGTTCTCATCCGTCTCCTTCATCTTTCCGTAGTCAATAAACTGAGCCGAAACAGCCCATGTCGCCTTATCGTTGATGATACGGTTGAAGCTTGCCGAGGCTGTGTTCACCCCCGACATATAGTTCATATAATTGAGATTGACCGTCTTGTCGCTTACAGATGACAGGAGAGCCGGATTATGGAATATGAGTGCCTCATCATCTTCTATCAAGGTGATGTTGTCGCCACCCAGAGCAGCTGCGTGAGCACTCACCGGCAAGCGAAGGAAATTATACCCCGTTTGGCTCTCTTGAGCATCAATAATTGTCGCAAAAAGCGTCAATATTGCGGAAATTACATATTTTTTCATTTAAATTTTCTAATTCTTTGGCAAAGATACTGCTTTTTTCAATAATAAGAAGTAAATTTGCAATGTTTTCGTAGGAAATAACGATTTTAAACGGATTTTATTGTGGAAATTAAGAAATCAAATAGCGCACAACTGGAAGATAAGCGGGTTACATTTTTCCTGCTAGGATTGTTGCTGGCTTTTACTTTCATCTTCGTCGGACTCCAATATCAGAGAGGTCCGCAGGGAGAAGATGACTTGTCTGAATCGATGGAAGATCTCTCACAGGATCTGGAAATGTCGGCTCGTCCCGACCAGAAAGATATGGTGAGTGCGGAGGCTGTTTCGGCTCCTGCCTCTAAGTCGATTACCCAGGAAGTGAAGGCTGCCGAACAACAGCCTCAGCAGGCTCCGACGAAAATCAGTTCTACAACCAGCGAACTGGTTATCGGCGACGGCTCGGGTGTAGTGGATGGAGCTGAGGTGAAGGAAGCGGTTCCTGAAACTCCCATTGAGAATCCGGGAGCTGAGGCTCCTATCAAACTGACCGTCGTTCAGAAGATACCGCAGTTTCCTGGTGGCTGGTCTGCCTTCATGCAGTGGCTTACCAAGAACCTGAAGTACCCTGTAGCTGCCCAAAAGAGTAAGATTCAGGGTACCGTAGTGGTATCTTTCATCGTGAACAAGGATGGTAGTGTGGCAAATATCAAGGTAAGCACTTCGGTAGATCCATTGCTCGACAACGAGGCTTTGAGGGTGATGAAGATGATGCCGAAGTGGAAACCGGGCATCGATAAAGGCAAGGTCTGTCGCACGATGATTGCCATCCCGGTAGTGTTCCAGCTATAAATTATAAATTGTTCATTGTAAATTATACATTATAAATTATACATTATTATGAAGACAGCAGATGAAATTTTAAGCATGGTAAATGAGTTTCTGGCTAATTTGCCTTACGAAAGAAAGCCAAAGTCTCTTTATGAGCCTATCAGATACGTACTTTCTATGGGTGGCAAGCGTATTCGTCCTACGCTCATGCTCCTGGGCTACAATCTTTTCAAGGACAATCCTGAGAAGATTCTGATGAATGCCGTTGCCCTGGAAACTTATCATAACTATACTTTGCTGCATGATGACCTGATGGACAATGCTGATTTGCGTCGTGGTCATGAAACGGTTCATAAGAAGTGGGATGCCAATACGGCGATCCTTTCGGGCGACAGCATGCTCGTTCTGGCTTATGAGCGTATGGCTCAATGTGATGAAAAGCATCTTGCCAAGGTGTTGAAACTCTTTACGCCCACTGCCCTGGAAATTGGTGAAGGTCAGCAGTTTGATATGGAGTTTGAAAACCGTAACGATGTGAAGGAGGAGGAATATATCGAGATGATCCGCCTCAAGACCAGCGTACTCCTGGCTTGTGCCCTGAAGATGGGTGCTATCCTTGCCGATGCTTCTGATGAGGATGCAGAGAACCTGTATAAGTTTGGCGAGCAGATAGGATTGGCGTTCCAGTTGCAGGATGATTACCTCGATGTTTACGGCGATACCAAGGTGTTCGGTAAGGAGATTGGTGGCGATATCACATCCAACAAGAAGACGTATATGCTCATCAATGCCTTCAACCATGCCAACGACGCTCAGCGTGCAGAACTGCAGAAGTGGGTGGATGCCGAGGAGTTCGACCGCAAGGAGAAGGTGGCTGCCGTTACCCGTCTATACAACGAGATAGGTATCGACAAAATGGCGCAGGATAAGATTGCTTATTATTTCGAGCAGAGCAAGAAGTATCTGGATGCCGTCAGCGTGCCTGCTGAGCGTAAGGAGGAACTGGCTAAGTATGCTCAGAAAATGATGAAGCGACAGTACTAATCATAAAGTTCAAAGTTGACAGTTCAATGTTCAAAGTAATAGATACACATACGCATTTTGATGCGGAGGAGTTTGATGAGGATAGGGCGGAGGCTTTCGCCCGTGCCAAGGAAGCGGGGGTAGGCAAGGTGTTCTTACCTGCCATCGACGTGAAGACCACACACGCGGTCCTGGCATTGGCTAAGGAATATCCGGGCTATGCTTATCCGATGATTGGTCTGCATCCTGAAGAGGTGAAGGCTGACTGGAAGGAACAGCTGGCTGAACTCCGGAAGATACTGGAGGAGCATCGCATGACCGGTAATGCCAGTCAGGCGGGTTCTCCTCAGTTTTCTGACTTGATCGCCATCGGAGAGGTAGGACTTGATTATTACTGGAGCCGTGAGTTCGAAAACGAGCAGCTCGAGGCTTTCGAGGAACAGGTAAAATGGTCGGTAGAAACCCAGCTCCCGCTGATGATTCATTGCCGCAAGGCGCAGAACGAGATGGTGCATCTGCTCAGAAAATATGAGAAAGAACTGCCGGGTGGCGTCTTCCATTGCTTTACGGGCAATCAGAAGGAGGCAGAAGAACTCCTCTCGTTCGATAAGTTTGTTTTGGGCGTCGGTGGCGTATCTACTTTCAAGAGTAGCCATCTGCGTGAAGACCTCCCTGCTGTAGTTCCTCTGGATCGCATCGTTCTGGAGACCGACAGTCCGTATATGGCGCCTGTTCCTTATCGTGGCAAGCGTAACGAGAGTGCTTTCGTGGTAGAAGTGATGAAGACGCTCGCCAAGGCTTATGGCATAAGCGAAGAGGAGTTTGCCCGACAGACCAACCTCAATGCAGAGCGGGTTTTCCCGCTATCCGTATCGCAAGTATAGGACGCAAGCGTTCAAAACTCCTTAAATAAACATAAAAAAACAATGAAAGTTATGGTATTTCGGAGGAAAAGCAATAATTTTGCACTTCGAAATTGTTGCAGCAGCATGTTGCGGCGATTAAGAAGAGTTCTTCGGAATATGGAAAGGTGCTCGAGTGGCTGAAGAGGCACGCCTGGAAAGCGTGTAACCGGCAAAACCGGTTCGGGGGTTCGAATCCCCCTCTTTCCGCTTTTATATATATAATAAGGTATATGAAGAAAAATACAGCTATTGCACGTTTTGCAATATTGGTTTTCACATGGATGTGTTCTCTGCCTATGATGGCTCAAGAAGAGAGCATGGGATTTCATCAAGCTCTTAAGACAAAGTTTATAGAGGGTAATGCGGGATTTATGTCTCTCGTTGCCATCGCCCTCATCGTGGGTATGGCTTTCTGTATCGAGCGCATCATCTATCTGAGTCTTTCTGAAATCAACGCCAAGAAGTTGATGCAGGATATCGACCAGAAGGTGGCGGCGGGAGATGTGGAAGGGGCTAAGACGCTCTGCCGGAATACCCGCGGACCGGTGGCTTCTATATGCTACCAGGGTTTGATGCATATCAGCGAGAGTCTTGATGACATCGAGCGCTCGGTAAGCGGATATGGTACCGTTCAGGCGGCTAACCTGGAGAAAGGCTGCTCTTGGATCAAACTCTTTATCGCTATGGCGCCATCGCTCGGATTCCTCGGAACCGTGATTGGTATGGTCATGTCGTTCGACCAGATTCAGCAGGCGGGCGATATCAGTCCTACTATCGTTGCTTCGGGTATGAAAGTGGCGCTCATCACTACTATCTTCGGTATCATCGTAGCCCTCATTCTTCAGGTTTTCTATAACTACATCCTTTCTAAGGTGGAGCACCTGACAAGTCAGATGGAGGAGTCGGCGGTTACTTTAATGGATATTATTGCCAAGAATAAATAAACGAAGAGAGAAATGGTTAAATTTCAATTTTCAAAGCAGAAGACGAAGTCGGCCGAAAAGATATCGCAGCAGGTGTTCTATATCATGATAGGACTGGCGGTGCTGGTTTTCGGTCTGTTCTTTTTGGTAGGCTACGATTTGCCTTTCGAAGAGAACCCCGACTTTAATGCGCCTCTCTTTACCGATGTGCTCATCCTGCTGATGTGGCTCTTCCTGATAGGAGGTGTGGGGCTGGCAGTCTTTTCTATGATTAGAGATTATCGCAGCAGCAAGTCGGAGGCTGTAGTGAATGGCATTCCCGTGCGCCGCATCTTCCGCATCACATGGATTGGAACTTTGGCAGTTTTGCTGCTTACCTTCTTTTTGGGCGGTTCTGCTCCGATGCTCATCAATGGCGAGAATTATGCCGACTGGCTCTGGCTCAAGCTTTCAGATATGTTTGTCATCACATCGCTCCTGATGCTGGTGGCAGGAATCGGTGCCGTCTGTTTCGGTGCTACACGTTATATTCGGAAGAAAAACTAAAGAGAGTGCTCTTTGGGCTCTCTATTCTATAAATAAGGATTAAATATGCTGATTAGAAGGAAGCAACACGAAACCCCGGGACTGAATACCACATCTACAGCCGACATCTCGTTCATGCTGTTGATATTCTTCCTTGTCACCACATCAATGGATGTGGATAAGGGACTGTTGCGCCAACTCCCTTCACCTGAACCGCAGAAGAAGGAACAGCAGCAGTCGGTGGTAGACAAGGCTAACCTCATGGAGCTGCGCCTGACGGCTGGCGATACGCTTTTGGTCAACGGTAAGCCGATGAAGGTGAGCCTGCTCAAGGAAGAAACTATCCGCTTTGTACACCGTCTGGGCAAGAAACATCTCATCTCTATCGAGAGTGACCGCGATGCCGACTACAATCTCTATTTCCAGATGCAGAATCAGCTGATGGAAGCATATAGCCAGCTACGCAACGAAACAGCCCAGAAGAAATATCACAGGGATTATGCCCTCTTGAACAATGACCAGAAAGAACAGGTGCGCAACATCTGTCCGCAGCGCATCACAGAGTCGTATGCCAACGCAATGACTCATGCCGACCAGCGTGTTGATGCCAATGCTGAAGAAAAGCAAGGGGAAGAAAATTCGACAGAAACAGCTACAGAACAGCAGAAAGGAGGTAAACAATGATGAATTTTCATAAGAAATCGCATGAAGTGCCAGGGTTGAATACATCTTCTCTGCCAGACCTCATTTTCTCCGTACTGTTCTTCTTTATGATTGTTACCCACATGCGTCAGGTTACCTTGAAGGTAGACTGCCGTTTGCCACAGGGTAAGGAACTCACCCGACTGACCAAGAAATCGGCGGTGAGCCATATCTATATAGGTAAACCAACCAAAGAGATGCAGGCAAAGTATGGTACCGGTACCCAGATTCAGTTGAATGATAAGTTTGCTTCGGCTCCCGAAGTGATGGATTACATTTCGGCAGAAAAGAAGCGTATGTCGCCGGAAGACCAGAAGCTGATGACCGTATCAATCAAAGCAGATCAGGAAACCAAGATGGGTGTGATAACCGACGTAAAGCAGGCTTTGCGCCAGGCAAAAGCACTAAAAATCAGTTATTCTGCCACAGAAAATGGAAAATAATATTAATTTATCATGTTTTTCTCTTAAAAAGTTGCTTTTATTAATTTTTTGTATTATCTTTGCAAGCAAATTATTAGTATTATGTCAAAACAAATTTTAGATTCATTAGATAGGCAGATTCTGAAGCTGATTTCTCAGGATGCCCGTATTCCATTTTTGGAAGTGGCACGCGCTTGCAACGTGAGCGGTGCTGCCATTCATCAGCGTGTTGCTAAACTTACAAATCTTGGTATCATCAAGGGTTCACAATTCATCATTGACCCAGAAAAGATAGGTTACGAAACTTGTGCTTATATGGGACTCTATCTGAAGGAGCCTGAGAAGTTTGACCAGGTTGTAGAGGAGTTGAAGAAGATTCCTGAGGTTGTGGAGTGCCACTATACAACAGGTGGTTTTGATATGTTTATCAAGATTTACGCGCTGAACAACCACCATCTTCTGGAAATCATCCACGACAAGTTGCAGCCACTGGGATTGTCTCGCAGCGAGACCATCATTTCTTTCAATGCATCTATCAACCGTCAGCTTTCCATGCAGGACCTCAAGAGTTTCAACGATGATGAAGAGGAAACTGATGAGGAGGCCGCAGAGAAATAAGGTAGATAAATAACGATATGATATAAACTGAAAAAGCAGCAGGCTCCAGAGGGCTTGCTGCTTTTTTGATGCTATCTTCTATAAAGGGTGAGGAATGTGAACGGTAAGCCGTTTTCATTCCTCATTTCTTTTTCTGTCACTTCCCATTCTGCCGGATTGATTTCCGGAAAGAAGGTATCGGCATGTTCTGGTTCCTTTTCAACGATTGTGAGATAAAGCTTGTCTGCAAAAGGCAAAGCCTGTTCATATATGCTGGCTCCTCCGATGATGAAACATTCATCTTCTGCCGCTTCTTTCCTTCCAGCCAGTGCTTCTTCCAATGAGGCGAACACTTCGCACCCTGCAATCTGCTCTCTTGTCTTCGAGATAACAATATTACGGCGGTTGGGCAAGGCTCCGTTCGGCAGCGACTCAAATGTCTTTCTGCCCATGATGATCGTATGTCCGGTTGTGAGCATACGAAATCGGGTCATGTCCGATGGGATGGCGTAGAGCAACCGGTTCTGATATCCGATGGCTCTATGCACTTTTGATATACAGGCGATGATGCTAAGCATTTTTTATTTTAATGTTGAATGTTGAGTGTTGAATGTTGAATTATTCATTCTTGCTGTAAACTGTTAACTATAAACTATTAACTATAAACAGCTCTCCCGTCCCATGGCTACTTTTTATCTTCCACTCCTGCGGATAGAGGTTGTTGGCACGGTTGCCGATGTTCTTTTCCCATCCTATCGGAACCTGTCTGTAGGTTACCAGAACATAACCCTTAGGCGTATCGGCAGGCAGATTCACAGCCTCCTTGCGAAGGTAGCGGATGGCATCATCGTAGGATAACTCCACCTGAGGGAAGTGTTCTTTGTTGAGCATCGTAGAGAGAGCGAGAGCCTGGTCGGGAATGAGACCCTTTCCCTTGTCTGTTCCCAGTTTCACACCGGCATGCAGCACCTTCAGGTTCTTTTCAGCCTGGTCGTAGATGTCTTTCCATCTGCCCGGAATGGCGTAAACCGTCTCGTTGCTTTCTGCAGGCATCCATTCCGTATCAGCCTTCAGCCAGCCGTCCGGAATCTCCAGAGCTTTTCCTTTCGCCACCTTCTTGTCTTTCTTCTTCTTATCCTTCCTGTTTTCCTTGGCTGATGAACCTGCTTCCCATTCGCCCTCTTTCTTCAGAATCGCCATAAACAGACCTTCACCTCGCGAAACACCAGGAATGAACCGGTAAACCGGAAAGTCGCTGCCCGTGAGGTTGCGGGTGATGTTCCATGCATCTTCTACACCCTCCAGTGCCATCACTTCAGCACCCAGTTCTTCGCAAATCCAGGCTACGTTCTCCTCATCTTCGTGTGCATTGAAGGTGCAGGTAGAGTAAATCAGTATACCGCCTGGCTTCAGACAGTTCCAAATGTCCGATACGATTTCGCGCTGCAGCTGCCAGCAGTTGTTCACATTCTGGGTACTCCATTCGCCGATAGCCCCTTCATCTTTGCGGAACATTCCTTCGCCGGAGCAGGGAACATCGGTAAGAATCACATCAAACTGCAGCTTCGATTTCTTGTAATCGCGGGGATAGTTGTTGGTAACAATCATATCCGGATGACCGAACTTCTGTACGTTTTCGGCTAGAATCTGCGAGCGGGTGCGCATCGGTTCGTTGCTGAAGAGCAGACTCCCTTCCGGCAAGGCAGCTCTTACGGCAGTCGACTTTCCGCCAGGGGCAGCACAGAGATCCAGCATCATCACCGGTTCTTTTACGTACTGTCGGATAGCCATATCTACAAACATAGATGAGGCTTCCTGTACATAATATAAGCCGGCATGCAGCAGCGGATCGAAGGTGAATCCGGGACGCGTAGAGAGATAACGTCCGGTTTCCGGACACCAGGGAATCGGTTCGCCATCAGCATCCTTGCATTTAAAAGGATTGATGCGGATACTGGTTGGTGCCTCTTCTTCAAGGATAGCATGCTCCAGACGCTGATACAGCTTTTCGCCCATCAGTGCCTGAGTATATGTTCTGAAATCTTCAGGTAATGTCTTCATTCTGTTTCTTTTTCTTTAATTTGTTTGCAAAAATAAGAAATTTTTCGTTTCTTTGCAACTAAATCGCGAAGAGATGCGTCTAAGAAGCAGAAATTTATGAAATAACAAGGTAAAACAATAAAAAAATAATGATATGAAGAAAGCAATATTGGCATTAGCGCTCGTTATGAGCATCGGAGCCACCCAAGTGTCTTTGGCGTCTTCTGCTCCAAAACATCGTTATCATCCAACTACCCAACAGGTAGATTCAAAGGCTGCTCCTGCATCTGCCGCACAGCCATCTGCTTCGAAGGATAAAGACGACGAGGCATTGGAGGCTTATTCTGATACAACCAGTACGGATTCGGCCAACTATGATGATTATGATGAGAATGATAATAGGTCTGTTCATTCTAGATACAGTTTAGACAACTATGATGATCCGTTCGATTTCATCGGTTCGGTATTTGGTGGCGGAGCGCTGGCTGTTGTGATCATCTTCTGTATCATCTTCGGTCTGCTGTTTGTCTTTGCTCCGCTGATCATCGTATTTCTGGTTATCAGATATCTGATTCGCCGCCACAACGACCGGATGAAACTGGCTGAGATGGCGATGGAGAAGGGCATCAATGTTCCGGAAAGCGACCGGCCGATAGACAAGCAGAGCGATGAGTATCTGGTAAAGCGTGGATTGAGAAATGCCTTCCTGGGAGCCGGCTTGTGCGCCATGTTTGCCTGGTGGGATGTTGGTTTCCTGGCTGGCATCGGAGCCCTGGTCTTCTTCTATGGCATCGGTCAGACCGTTATCGGCTCGCTTCCTGCCATCAAGGACTGGTGGAAGAACCGTCATGGCGATCAGGGCACGGGATATAATGGAACTCCGGTCTAGCAGCCGACATTCAACATATCATGGTTTCTCAATAGGAGGGGAAGTCACAAGGAAAAGAACAACAATTATTAGTTAATATATATATATAAGGTGGAAAAGTTATCCGATATCTCTCTCGTCACGAAGGTGGTGATGCTTCATGACCGCAAGTCTTTCGACCTGCTGGTCAGGAAGTATCAGTCACCCATTCGTGGGTTCTTCCTGCGGCAGACGTTGGGGGATGCGCAGCTGAGTGACGACTTGGCTCAGGATACCTTTGTAAAGGCTTATACCCATCTGTCCGGTTTCCGGGGAACAGCCTCTTTCTCCACCTGGCTCTACCGCATCGCCTATAATGTATGGTATGATTATACCCGCAGTCATAAGGAGACGCAGGACATCGATACGCCTGCCGTTTCCAGTAAGAATGCACAGGGCACCCATGCCGGATTAAAGATGGATTTGCTCAAGGCATTACAGATATTGAATGAAAATGAACGTACATGCATCACGCTGCAGCTGATGGATGGACTCTCTATAGATAAGATTGCAGAGGTGACGGGAATGGCGCAAGGCACCATCAAGTCGCATCTCTCTCGTGGAAAACAGAAACTTGCAAGTTACTTAAAACAGAATGGTTATGACCGATAAGATAAATGATAAGAAGTTGGAGAGCATGAAAGGGGAACCATTGAACCCTCAGGATGAAGAACTCTTGCAGATGTTCTTTTCCGATTGCCAGATGTCAGAGATTCCTGATGACGGATTCTCCGACAGGGTGATGCAGGCATTGCCGGCTTTACCCGAAACTGATACTGCGATGTCGCTGGTTAAGCGCCAGCGTCTGGAACATTTATGGACGGCAGCCTGTGTGGCAGCAGGCATCATCATAGCAGTAGTCTGTCAGGGATGGGAGCAGATTCAGGGATGGCTTTTCTCTATGAAGATAGATTTCCTCCTCTCCGGTTCGCGTGCGCTTACGCATGTGGCTGATTCCATCGCCCACTCTCAGAATCTCCTGATGGTGCTGGCAGGCTTCGTTGTCCTCATCATGGTTTGGGGATATAATGAACTGGCTGATGCACGTCAGTAGGCTTCTTCCCTGATATCAATTGTATGAATGATCAACTCTTTCTATTAGCAGAATAGTTTTTAGTGCTAATAGAAAGAGTTTTTTATTACTATAAATATCATCTTTATGCTCTTGAAATCTCCGTTCAAAGCTTTTGAATGTCCGTTCAGTGTCTTTGAACGGACATTCAATGACTTTGAACGGACATTCAATGTCTTTGAACGAAGATTTAATATTGCTGAATATAGAAAAAGAAATAGGTGCTGCTACTTTTTCAGTAGAGCACCTATGCTTATGATATCGGTTTCTAAAACAATTTATAGGTAGTGCGGAGCACTTTGAACTCGGTTCGGCGGTTCAGCTGGTTGCAGATTTCCTGATGCTCCTTGCTCTGCTTCAGGATAAATTCTTCGTTGAGCACATCGCCTTCCTTGAGCCAAGGATACTTCTCGGTGAGTTTCTTGCGCACATTCTTCGGCTTCTCCTTGCCGTAGCCCACAGGGGTGAGGCGCTCTTTCTCTATGCCGTGTTTTATCAGATAGTCTACTACCGATTGGGCGCGGCGCTGAGACAGATGCTTGTTATATTCGCTGTTTCCCTTGTAGTCGCAATGGGCGCTGAGCTCGATGGTAACGTGCGGGTTCTCTTTCAGCAGCATTACCAGCTGGTCGAGGGCTGTTGTACTGGCTTCGGTTAGGGTTGCCTTGTCGAAATCGTAGAAGATGTTGTCGATGAGTACAGGGGCTGTGATGGAAGCCAGCGGGAACTGGAGTACGTATTCCTTGCTCTCTTTTGCCGAATCAACCCGAAGTTCTTCCTTGTGGTTGAGGTAGCCTTTGCAGGATGCCATCACCAGATAGTCGACATGCGGATTGATAGGGAGGACAAACGAACCGTCGCCCTTGACGGAGAGTTTCCTGTTCGTTCCGTCGTTGCCTACGATTCTCACCTCAGCGGCAGGCAGTTCATAGCCGTCTTTCTCGTAAACCCATCCCTTCATCGTAGTAACAATCTCCGGATTCTCGAAGGAGTAGATATGATCGTAGCCTCTTCCGTCTTTTCTGTTGGAGCAGAAGAAACCCTGGTTGTGGAGTCCCTCGAAAGTCATTCCGAAGTCATCGGCTTCTGTATTCAGCGGATAGCCGGGGTGGGTGAGTTCATATTTGCGGGTGATGGAATTCACTTTGGCGATATAGATGTCGAGTCCGCCCATTCCTACATGACCGTTGCTGCTGAAGTAGAAGTCGCCGTTAGGACGGAAGGTAGGGAACATCTCGTCGCCTGGGGTGTTGATAGGTTCGCCCAGGTTCTCTACACCACCCAGTCCGGCAGGAGTGATGCGTACTCGCCAGATGTCGAGACCGCCCTTTCCGCCCGGCATGTCTGATACGAAATAGAGCCATTCGCCATCAGGGGAGATGGCAGGATGGGCAAAACAGCTGAGCGTATCTTTACTGATTTGCAGATTCGACGGCTTGCTCCAGGCTGCATCCGAGCGGTTGGAGGTGACGATTTGGGCATAGCGGGGCGATGCCGGATCGGTGGTACACTGGGTGAGGTACATCTGCTTGCCGTCTGGGGTAAAGCAGCATGCGCCCTCTTCGTAGTCGGTGTTGAGACCGGTTCCTATGGCTTCCGGCTTGCTCCATTTGCCTTTATCGTCCTTTTCAGAGAAGAAGATGTCGGCAGATTTCGTTCCCGTCACTCCGTTCAGGTCGCTGCCCTGTGCTTCGTTACGGGTTGAGGTGAAATAGAGCTGACTGTAGTCATCGCTGAGGAACATCGGCGAATAGTCGTCTCTTCGGGAATTGAAAACATCCATTCGCTTTACCTTGTACCGGCTTCCTTCCTTCTTCCAGACTGGGGCTTTTCGTGCCGATTCGAGTCCGTTCTTTACCAGTATGTTGTCGGGCATGGAATCGAGCAGGAATTCGAATTCCTTGGCAGCCTGTCTGTAACTTCCGTTTTTCAGAAGAAGTCGGGCGTAAGCCAGACGGTCGTTGAGGTCTGCCTGCTTGTATCGGATGGCATTGCTGTAGGCTGCCAGTGCCTTCGGCGTACTGTTGATTTTATCATAACAGCGTGCCAGCTTCAGAGCCACCTTGCCTCGGGCAGCCCGTTCTTTGGTAGGTGTCTTGGTGTACACCTTTTTATATTGGGTTGCCGCATCGAAGTATTCGCCTAAAGAAAGATGCTTGTCTGCTTTCTTCAGGTTCTGTTCAATGCCGCAACTTATCAGAAAGAGGCAGCTGATTGCTGTTATGATTTGATAAAATCTTATTTGTTTCATATTGATTTACATCTGCGAGAATGGCTGGCGATATTGGCAGCCTGCCTTCCAGTTGCTGCATCCATAGGCGGTCTTGCCCTTGATGATGACGCCCTTGCCGCAGAGCGGACATGGCTTGCCTACCATTGGGTCGGCTGGAGCCTGAGGAGCAGAAACCGGCTGTGCTGCTGCATTCTGCGTATTTGCATTTTGTGCATCTACATTTTGTGCAGTAGCTTCATCCTTTTTCTTGGCTGGCATCTTCTTGGCTGGAGCCTTTCGGGTAGCCGGTTTCTTGGCAGCCGGTTTCTTCTTGAGGTCTTCCTCTGTCATGATGGTCACTCTCCGGTTGCTGTTGTCTGACAATACATCGATGACTATCTTGT
The DNA here is from genome assembly GCA_021615735.1 of Segatella copri. GTDB lineage: Bacteria > Bacteroidota > Bacteroidia > Bacteroidales > Bacteroidaceae > Prevotella > Prevotella copri_Q. Next base: position 68,905 of record JAJWFY010000006.1, read on the forward strand.
TGATCTGTTCTTTCAGTCCGTTGATGAAGTCGGCAGGATCGTAGGTCTTGTGCTCGATGTCGCGGAGCTTCTTCTCCCAGATACCGGTCAGTTCGCAACTCTTCAGCAGTTCCTCATGGATGGTGTCAATGAGTTCGATGCCTGTCGGGGTTGCCATCAGATTCTTGCGCTGGCGACGGATGTAGTGGCGCTTGAAGAGGGTCTCGATGATGCCGGCACGGGAGGAAGGACGGCCGATTCCGTTCTCTTTTAATGCTGCACGAAGTTCTTCGTCTTCTACGAATTTGCCGGCTGTCTCCATCGCACGGAGCAGGGTTGCCTCGGTATAATACTTAGGTGGCGTGGTCCATTTCTCCGTCAGGGTAGGCTGATGTTCTCCCGATTCGCCTTTTGTGAAGGATGGGAGGGTTCTTTCTTCTACCACTTCCTTCTTGGCACCATTTCCTGAGTCTGCATTTCCGTTGGCGTTATCTGAAGCATCATCGTCATCTGCATTCTTTACATCCTTGGCATAGACTACTCGCCAGCCTGGTTCGAGAATCTCCTTACCGCTCACCTTGAACTCTATCTTCTCCGGTTTCGGTCCGTCTTCGTTGATGACTTCGCCCAATACGGTGGTGGTGGAGAATTTACAGTCCGGATAGAATACGCTGATGAAGCGTTTGGCGATGAGATCATACACGTTTGCCTCCATATCGGTGAGTCCGGTTGGCGGAACACCGGTTGGGATAATGGCGTGGTGGTCGGTTACCTTGCTATTATCGAAAACCTTCTTGCTCTTCGGCAATTTCTTGCTGATTGTTGCGAGCTGCTGAATGAGCGGGAGGTATTTCTGCTGACTCATGATTTTAGCCTGACTCACTCCGTTCAGAATCTGCGGACATTTCGGATAGATATCGTCGGTCAGGAACTGGGTATCTACACGAGGATAAGTGGTGTACTTCTTTTCGTAGAGACTCTGGATGAGTTTCAGCGTAATATCAGCAGAGTAACCAAACTTCTTGTTGCAATCCACCTGTAGCGAGGTGAGGTCGTAGAGATGAGGTGGCGCCTCGTTTCCCTTCTTCTTGCTTACATCGGTAACGGTGAAGGGTTTGCCGGCGATGGTGCTGAAAGCTTTTTCGCCTTCCTCCTTACTGGTAAACTTGCCGCTGGTAGCGGTAAACTGGGTGTCGCGGTAGATGGTGGCGAGTACCCAGTAAGGCTCTGAAACGAAGTTGTCGATTTCCTTCTGGCGGTTTACGATCAGGGCAAGGGTAGGGGTCTGCACCCGACCGATGCTGAGCACCTGTCGGTTCTGGCCGTATTTCAATGTGTAAAGTCGGGTGGCGTTCATACCGAGAATCCAGTCGCCGATGGCACGGGAAAGTCCGGCAAGATAGAGTGACTGATATTCCCCCTGGTCTTTCAGTTCCTGGAAGCCCTGCTTGATGGCCTCATCGGTCATGGATGAAATCCACAGTCTCTTGACCGGGCATTTCGCCTGTGCCTTCTGCATCACCCATCTCTGGATAAGCTCTCCTTCCTGTCCGGCGTCACCGCAGTTGATGATGCTGTCGGCAGCCTGCATCAGTTTCTCGATGGTAGCAAACTGCTTCTTGATGCCTTCATCGTTGATGAGCTTGATACCGAATCGTTGTGGAATCATCGGCAACGCCGCAAGGCTCCAATGTTTCCACATCGGAGTATAATCATCCGGTTCCTTCAGCTCACAAAGGTGGCCGAAAGTCCATGTTACTTGGTAACCATTACCTTCCATATAACCGTCGCGTGCCGTGGTAGCCCCGATGATTCGGGCGATATCCTTAGCCACACTCGGTTTCTCTGCTATACAAACTATCATGTTTTATTCTTATTTCTGTTTGCAAAGGTACAATAAAATAATGAGATAGCCATCATTTCGCCTCCTTTTTCTCATTGCCGGGAATAAAAAAGCCCTGTAAGGCTTGGACCTTACAGGGCGTATTTCATATAAATCTGCGTGCGATTACTCGTACTCCTGCCAGCTCTTAATCTGAAGCTGATCCTGGCTCAATGTGCAGAATGCCTCGATGAAGGCGGAAGCCAGACGGGCATTGGTGATCAGAGGAATGTTGTGGTCGATGGCGCCACGACGGATTCTGTAACCATTGGTCAACTCACGCTTGGTATGATTCTTAGGGATGTTGACGATGAGGTCGAACTTGTGGTCGGCAATCATCTGCATCACGTTAGGAAGATCCTTGTGGTCCTCATCAGGCCATCCTACGGCTGTAGCCTTCACGTTGTTCTCGTTCAGGAACTTCGCTGTGCCGGCAGTAGCGTAGATGGTGTAGCCGTTCTTCACTAAAGCCTGGGCAGCATCGAGCAGAGAAGCCTTCTCCTTCGCACCACCGCTTGAAAGCATGATGCCCTTGTCCTTAGAAGGAATCTTGTAGCCGGTAGCAATCAAAGAGTTGAGCAATGCTTCCTCGAAAGTATCACCCATACAACCTACCTCACCGGTAGAACTCATATCCACACCCAAAACAGGGTCGGCGTTCTGCAAGCGGGCGAATGAGAACTGGGATGCCTTCACACCCATACGGTCGATATCGAAAGCAGACTTATCCGGTTTCTGATATGGAGCATCGAGCATGATGCGGGTAGCAGTCTCGATGAAGTTGCGCTTCAATACCTTGCTCACGAATGGGAACGAACGGGATGCACGGAGGTTACACTCGATCACCTTCACATCGCGACCCTTAGCCAAGTACTGGATATTGAAAGGACCAGAGATGTTGAGCTCCTTGGCGATGGCACGCGAAATCTTCTTGATCTGACGGGCTGTAGCGAAGGAAATCTGCTGGGCAGGGAAGGTCATGGTAGCGTCACCTGAGTGAACACCTGCATACTCTACGTGCTCTGAAATACCATACTCAACAATCTCACCGTTCTGGGCAACACCGTCGAACTCAATCTCGTTGGTCTCTGTCATGAACTGGGAGATAACTACCGGGTATTCCTTGGAAACCTCAGAAGCTGCCTCCAGGAAGCGACGCAACTCATCATCATCGTGGCAAACGTTCATGGCTGCACCAGAAAGAACGTAGGATGGACGAACGAGAACAGGATAGCCTACCTCGTCGATGAACTTCCGAACATCCTCCATTGATGTGAGGGCGCTCCACTTAGGCTGGTCGATACCCAACTTATCGAGCATGGCAGAGAACTTACCGCGGTTCTCGGCACGGTCGATGTTCACAGGAGATGTACCCAGAATTGGCACAGACTGGCGATGGAGCTTCATTGCCAGGTTGTTTGGAATCTGACCACCTACAGAAACAATCACACCACGTGGTGACTCCAGGTCGATGACATCGAGTACACGCTCGAATGAAAGCTCATCGAAGTAGAGACGGTCGCACATATCGTAGTCGGTAGATACGGTCTCTGGGTTGTAGTTGATCATGATTGACTTGTAACCCAACTTGCGGGCTGTGTTGATGGCGTTTACTGAACACCAGTCGAACTCTACAGAAGAACCGATGCGGTAAGCACCCGAACCGAGAACAATGACAGACTTCTCGTTCTTGTAGTAGTTGATGTCGTAACCCTCTACGGCGTATGTCATGTAGAGATAGTTGGTAAGGTCAGGATGCTCGCTAGCCACAGTAGGGATGCGCTTTACGGCTGGCAGAATGTTCAGCTTCTTACGCTGGGCACGAACTGCGAGCACCTCCTTCTCCATGTTGGTATCTTTGGTCTTCAATACGAAGCGGCCAATCTGGAAGTCAGAGAAGCCCAATACCTTAGCCTCGCGCAATACCTCGGCAGGAATCTCCTCCAGCGTATTATATTCAGAAAGCTTGTGCTTGTAATCTACGATATTCTTCATGCGCTCGATGAACCAAGGGTCAATCTTGGTCAACTCCTCGATGCGCTCGATGGTGTAACCTTCCTCCAAAGCCTGGGCAATGGCGAAGATACGGAGGTCGGTAGGGTTGGAAAGTTCCTCATCCAGGTTATCAAACTTGGTGTGGTCGTTGCCTACGAAACCGTGCATTCCCTGACCGATCATACGGAGACCCTTCTGGAGCATCTCCTCGAAAGAACGGCCGATAGACATGATTTCGCCTACAGACTTCATGGAAGAACCAATCTTGCGGCTTACACCGGCAAACTTGGTAAGATCCCAACGAGGAATCTTGCAGATCATATAGTCGAGTGATGGAGCCACATAAGCTGAGTTAGGAGTACCCATCTCGCCAATCTGGTCGAGCGTATAACCGAGGGCAATCTTGGCTGCAACGAAAGCGAGCGGATAACCGGTAGCCTTAGATGCAAGGGCAGAAGAACGGCTCAAGCGAGCGTTGATCTCGATGATACGGTAGTCGTTGGTCTCAGCGTTGAAAGCATACTGGATGTTGCACTCACCCACGATGTTGAGGTGACGGACGCACTTCACGGCGATGTCCTGCAACATCTTCACCTGCTCGTCGGTAAGAGAACAGGTAGGAGCCACCACGATAGATTCACCTGTATGGATTCCGAGTGGGTCGAAGTTTTCCATAGAGGCAACGGTGAAGCAACGGTCGTTCGCATCACGGATGCACTCGAACTCAATCTCCTTCCATCCCTTCAGGCTCTCCTCAACGAGTACCTGAGGTGCGAAAGTGAAGGCAGATTCAGCAATCTCCTTGAACTCTTCTTCGGTCTTGCAGACACCAGAACCGAGACCACCCAGCGCGTAGGCAGAACGGATCATGATAGGGTAGCCGATGTTGCGTGCCGCAGCCACAGCCTCCTCCATGTTCTCGCAAGCGTGGCTTACAGGAACCTTGAGGTCAACCTTGTTAAGCTCCTTTACGAAGAGGTCGCGGTCTTCCGTGTTCATGATAGCCTCTACCGAAGTACCCAACACATCCACACCGTACTCCTTGAGCACACCGTTGAGGTAAAGTTCTGTACCAACGTTCAAACCTGTCTGTCCACCCCAAGCCAGCATGATGCCGTCTGGGCGCTCCTTCTTGATAATTTCAGTTACAAAAAAAGGTGTCACCGGCAAGAAATAAACCTTGTCAGCAATACCTTCACTTGTCTGAATTGTAGCAACGTTTGGATTAATGAGGACGGAACTAATACCCTCCTCGCGCAAAGCCTTGAGAGCCTGCGAACCGGAATAGTCAAACTCACCTGCCTGGCCGATCTTCAAAGCACCGGAACCCAGAACGAGGACTTTCTTAAGCTGTTTCTTCATCATTAAATATAACTATAAGTTTGTTCTTTATATGTCTTGTTATTTATGTTTTTAGCAACTAAATTGCATTTGGCTTAGTTCACAAATGGTAGACACTTTATTTCAAGATGCAAAGTTACGCTATTTATTTGATTATTCCAAATTTTCTGCAAATCTTTACAGTTAAATAACATCAATTATTATTATTTCTTCTCTAGAATGTCGTATTTTTGCAATTATTTTGTTACTTTTGCAGCGGCTTTTAGTCATGTAGAAAAAGAATAAAAAATAGCAAACAAGATAAATATAACAACAATGAAAGTCGGATTATTCGTCCCTTGTTATGTGGATGCCCTTTACCCTGAAGCGGGTGTGGCTACATACAAGTTGCTTAAGCATTATGGACTAGACGTGGGTTATCCCGAAAAACAGACTTGCTGCGGCCAGCCAATGGCTAATGCCGGTTTTCAGGAAAAGTCGGAGAAGGTCATAGAGACATTTGATGAGCTGTTCAAGGATTACGATTATATCGTAGCTCCTTCAGCCTCATGTGCTGCTTACGTAAAGGTGTATTATCCTAAAATCCTTGAGGGTAAACACGAGTGTATTTCCTCAAAGAAAATCATGGATGTTGTGGAGTTCCTTCATGATGTGCTGAAGGTGGATCATGTGCCGGGCAAGTTCCCGCATGTGGTGAGTGTACACAACAGTTGTCACGGTGTGCGCGAACTGGGATTGTCATCTCCTTCTGAGCGCCACATCAAGCCTTTCAACAAAATCATTGACTTATTAAATATGGTGGAAGGCATTACCATCCACGAACCGGAGCGCAAGGATGAGTGTTGCGGATTTGGCGGTATGTTCTCTATTGAGGAACCTGCCGTTTCTACCCGTATGGGCGAAGATAAGATCAAGCGCCACATGGCTACGGGTGCCGAGTATGTAACGGGTCCGGATTCTTCCTGCCTGATGCACATGGCTGGAATCGCCAAGAAAGAGAATATGCCGATCAAGTTTATTCATGTTGTTCAAATTTTAGCTGCAGGACTATGAGTACAGAACATTCCAAGAGAGCTGCGAAGTTTACGCAGAACGTAGAGAAGACCACCTGGCACGATGCTACCTTCTGGTCTGTTCGTCAGAAGAGAGATAAGATGGCGCAGGAACTTCCTGAATGGGAAGACCTACGTGAGCATGCGTCTGAAATCAAGATGCACACCATCACCCATCTCGCCGATTATCTCGATATGTTTTCCAAGAATCTGGAGAGCCGCGGGGTAAAGGTGCACTGGGCAAAGGATGCACAGGAATTTAATGAAATTGTGCTCGGTATCCTGAAGGATCATAACGTGAAGAAGATGGTGAAGTCGAAGTCGATGCTCACCGAGGAGTGCGAGATGAATCCTTATCTGGAGCAGCACGGCATTGACGTGGTAGAGACCGACCTGGGTGAGCGCATCATCCAGCTCTTGCATCAGAAGCCTAGCCATATCGTGATGCCTGCCATCCACCTTAAGCGTGAGGAGGTAGGTAAGATGTTCGAGGAGAAGGGTATCTCCAAGGAAATTGGCAACTACGATCCTACTTACCTGACCCGCTGTGCCCGTCATCATCTCCGCGACCAGTTTATGGAAGCTGGAGCAGGTATGACCGGATGTAACTTCGGTGTGGCTGCTACCGGCGATTGCGTGGTTTGCACCAACGAGGGTAATGCGGATATGACCACTTCCATGCCTAAGCTCCATATCGTAGCGATGGGTATCGAGAAACTGGTTCCTGATTATAAGTCATTGGCTGTGTTCCAGCGCCTGCTTTGCCGCTGCGGAACCGGTCAGCCTACCACCGCCTTCACTTCTCATTTCCGCCAGGCTCGTCCGGGTGCCGAGATGCATGTGGTATTGGTGGATAACGGCAGAAGCGACATTCTTGCTGATAAGGACCACTGGCAGACGTTGAAGTGTATGCGTTGCGGTGCCTGCATGAACACCTGTCCGGTTTATCGTCGTTCAGGCGGTTACAGCTACACCTATTTCATTCCGGGTCCTGTAGGTGTGAACCTGGGTATGCTGAAGAATCCTCAGAAGTATAGCGATAATGTTTCGGCATGTACTTTGTGCTTGTCATGCGATAATGTCTGTCCTTCCAAGGTAGGACCGGGTTCTCAGATTTACGTCTGGCGCCAGAGTCTGGAGAAGTTGGGTAAGGCTGATCCTGTCAAGAAGGCGATGTCGAATGGTATGAAGTATCTCTTCGACCGTCCTGCGCTCTACACCACTGCCCTGAAGTTTGCTCCGCTTGTCAATCTGGTTCCTGAATGCTGTACGCACTTCAGCAATTGGAATGCCTGGGGCATCGGTCACGCCATGCCTGAGTTTGCAAAGAAGAGTTTCCATCAGCTTTGGAAAGAAGGAAAGGTGAAGTAGTGGGTCATCATAAAGTTCAAAGTTCAAATTTCAAAGTTCAATGAAGAAAGAAGATTTCCTGAACAAGTTGCGTAAGAATACGCACGTTCAATTCGATATGCCTGCCGTAGATGTGAAAGGTATCCAGTATGAGGATACGCTGAAACAGTTTATTGAGATGACGGAATCGGTAGGTGGCCATGTGATAGAGGCGAAGGAGGGTGAGAGTCTGGATGAGCTGGTGAAGAAGGCTTATCCGGAAGCCAAGGTCTTTGCCTCTCATCTGCCAGAAATCACGATTGCCCAGAAGAATCCTGATACGGTGGCTGAGGCTAATGATCTGAATGGTACTGATGTGGGTATTGTTCGTGGTGAAGTGGGTGTTGCCGAGAATGGTTGCATCTGGATTCCTCAGACCATGAAGGAGAAAGCGGTGCTTTTCATCTCGGAATACCTTGTGATATTCCTCGAAAAAGAGAAGATTGTGAACAATATGCATGAGGCTTATGCCCGTATTGAGATGGATCCGAAGTACAATTTCGGTACTTTCATCAGTGGTCCTTCCAAGACTGCCGATATTGAGCAGGCACTGGTTATGGGTGCGCAAGCAGCCAGAGGCGTAACCGTAGTGCTTTTGTAAAAGAAGTATTGAATCTTAATCTATACGAATAAAGCCCACCAAATCGGTGGGCTTTATTCTTATCTCTGCTCAGTTAGATTTCCCATTGGTATGTGTCGTAGATGACCCCTCTTCCTCCGAATCCTTCCTTTTGGTGGATGAGATTCTTGTTGAGATACTTGCCCGCATCTTCTGTGGATTTGCCGAAGTCGAAGTATGGGACATTCCATGGGCATTTGTGGAGGATAAAGTCGAAGAGGGCATCCAAAGCTCCCAGTTCCTTGCCCAATTCGTTGGCAGCGATATACTGGGTATGAATTACTTGGGGGGTAGTATATACGATGCTTCCACCAATAATCGTTTCATCTTTCTTTACCACAAAGCAGAGAATGTGGTCTGGAAAACGATGCATAAGTAATTGCAGTTCCTCTTTCGAGTGTACAGGATGAGTATTATGCCTCTGCCAAAGATTCTTGTCCAATAAATCCCAAAAGTCTGTGATGTCCTTTGGAAATTTTGTAAATCCAACACTTAGTCCATGGCTCACAGCTTTCTTGATGCCTCTTCTTCTCTGCTCGCTGAATCGTAAGGGGGCATTGAGAAAAATGGTAGTGGAAATCTCTCTAGCTATCAACTTTGCCTTCCCAATATAGGAGAGAGCATAGAGGTCCTCTTCTGAAGGGATGCTCTGGTATATCCATGGCATTGCCTTGTAGATACATAACTGGAAATCATTTTGCAGGAGATAGTCCTTGAGAGCCTGAAAGATGTCGATGCAAACTTCTGCTGTTACCTTGGAACAAGTCAGTAAGCCTCCATACGTCAGTCCTTGGTGAGAATAGAGAATCTTCTTGTCCTCATCCGCAGTTTCATTGGCAGGAAGAATGGCATACAAGCGTCCTTTATAATAGAACATCAAGGAATGGTCATGAAATCTGTCTTGATGATAGTCCATATAGTTTCTGTCGAAGAGGAAGGTGCCTTGTCTGGATTTCCAAACAAAGTTGTTCCATTCGGCAGCGTCTTTTGGGGTATATCTTTTGATTTCTATCATGGCTCTGATGTTGTGCTATGTGTGGTATGGATGTATTTCAGAAATTCATCGTATTCATACAGATAGTCTTCTGGCTCATAAAGTTCAGAGGCAAGCACCAGGCATACGGCTCCCTCGGAGAAATCATCCAGTGTGCGCCATATCTCTGTGCCGAGATAGAGCCCCATGCCAGGATTGCTGAGCTGGTATTTCTTGGTCTCCTTGCCGTTGTCTAGGGATACGGTAAATGATCCATGCACGGCGATGATGACTTGCTGGAGCTTTTTGTGGGCATGACCGCCTCGGTTGCCACCCTGTGGCACATCGTATATCCAGTAGGCACGTTTCAAGTCGAAGGGAAGCTCGATGTTCTCCTCTGATACGGTCAGGTTGCCTCTAGGGTCGGATATGGTATGTAATTTGATGATTCTACCTAATTCTTTCATAAAGTTGTATTCTTTTATTTGATAACGCTCTTTTTCTTATTTTATTGCTTATTGCTTATCCTTCTTGGGCAACTTGATGCTGGCATTGAACTTACGATGGCTCATTTCCTTCTTAATTTCCTTGGAGTAGAGGCTTGCACCTTCACGGTTCAGATGGTTGGCATTGTGGAATAATGCCCTGTGATGGGTGTAGGCAGTGTCGCAATAATGGTTAAGGAATGGGATGCCTTCCTGTTGGCAGATAAGCTTGAACCTGCGAAATACTGAGTCGCTTTGGTAGGATAGCTGTGGCGATGCTGTGAATATGAGGCTGGTATGGCTCCTTTTGCATTCGGCTATCAACTTGTGCAGATATTCATATTTCTTTCTGTCGTGTTTGTTTTGGGGTAAGGTCTCCTTCTCGATGGCTTGGCATCCCTCGTAGGGAGAGTAACCCTTGGTATAGCTCATGGCTGGATGACGCCAGTCGGCAAGCAGCTTGAGTAACCTCGAATTATACTGATAGAAAGGAAAGAGCATCTTGATGCGCTCGGTGGAGTCCACGTCCCAGAAAATCTCTCGTATGCCTGGTCGGTGATAATAGGGGCGCAGGTTGGTGAGATAGGTACTGTTGTCATCTTGCAGCAGGTCATAGTCTGGTTCTACATCGTAGATGAGCATGTGGGGCATGCGTCTTTGCTTGAGTAGTTGCAGTCTGCCCATGCTGAAGATGATGCCCATGCGGTCTTCTCCCACATTATAATAGTTGCCCAAGATGTCTGGGTCGTAGTGATGCAAGGCTCTCGACGACCCCATGATGATGGAGTCGGCTATCAGCTTATTGTGGATATAGCGCATCCTGCCGCTCTCGCCTTTTACCTGAAGGTCGAGATAACGAAAGGTTTGTGCCGTGATGATATATATGATGGTCAGCAAGATAAGAAAGACCATGATTTTACTTAAGAACTTTTTCATATTTCAGCTTACGATTTGTTTCAACTTACGTTTATTTCAGCTTACGATTTAGAAACCTGCGTAGATGAATTGCCCCGAATCGAATACACCGAAGAGGAAGATGCTGGTAGTTACCACGACGTATGTACACCATCTCACCCAGAGCTTCGGATGATGGAATGGATTTTGACCTGGGGTTACTTCAACGATGAGATCTTTGGCGAATACCATCAAGATGAATAAGAGGATGAATTTTTCAAATACCCAGAAGTTCATGTCTTGCTCAGTGAATATCTTGCCGATTACATGGAAGGCATCGCCCACGCTTGGCATTCGGAAGAATATCCATAGGAAGTTGATGAGCAGGAAGTTGATGAGGATGCTTATTCCTCTCCTCATTCTCTGCCTAACTTTGTGCTCGGTATTTCTACTCTCTTTGGTGAAGCTTAGCATCTTCTCCATCACTTGGAAGAATCCGTGAAGAACTCCCCAAAGTATGAAGGTCCAGTTAGCCCCATGCCAAATGCCACTGATGAGGAAGGTGATAATGATGTTGAGATAGGTTCTCCCCTTGCTGCATCTGTTTCCGCCTATGGGGATGTAGATGTAATCGCGCAGCCATTGGGAGAGACTGATGTGCCAACGATGCCAAAAGTCGGTGACGCTATGGGCAAAGTAGGGATTGTGGAAATTCTGTTGCAAGCGGATGCCGAGCATGGAAGCCGAACCGATGGCTATGAGAGAGTAGCCGGCAAAGTCGGTGTATAGTTGGATGGAATAGAGGACGGAGGCTGCCAGCAGTTCTGATCCACTGTGCTGCATATAGCCATCCAGCACGGGATTCACGTAGAGCAAGAGACGGTCGGCAATAACCGTCTTCAAGAACATACCCCACACTATCATCTTGGCACCATTTGCCAACTGCTGATAGTTAGGACGCACCAGCTGGCTCAGTTGGCATCTCAGGGCATCGTATCGGTTGATAGGACCTGCCGTGATGGATGGGAAGAAGGATATATAGAGCATGTAGGTGGGCAGATGATGCTCTGCTTGATACTTATCTCTGTAAACATCGAAGAGATAACTCAATGCCTGAAAGGTGAAGAAAGAGATACCCAGTGGTACTATGAGGGTATGGTGAGATGAGAGGCTATCCATGTAGAGCACCTCTGTGAGGATAAAGTCTGTATATTTGTAGAAGAGCAGGGGGAGGGTGGTAAGAAGGGCTCCTAAATAAACAATGAGTTTGCTTCTGTTGTTTGAGGTGCTGTTTGTTCTCTCCTTTCCCTTATTTCTTTCTATCAATAGAGCGGAAGTATATGAGATGAGTGTTACCACCAAAAGTATAGCTGCCAATGACTGGTTGTAATAGTAGTATAGGGCATAGGAAATCGCCAACAAAAAATACTTTTTGATGGCTTCCTTCTTGATGGCATGGAGCAGCAAGAAGAGGAAGGGAAATAAGGTGATGTATAGAAATGAATTGTAAATCATTGGAATAGTGTGGGCGAGTTTTCAATAAAAGAAGTACAGAAAACGAACTGTTAACTGTAACAGTTAACTTTTCGCTTTCTGTATTCTTTGTTGCTGGGCAGGTAACAAATCTGCCCTCTCGGTATTTTTTAATGGGGGATGATGTTATTTCTTCATGTATGGGTCGGTTCCCAATACAGTCTTTGCCAGACGCTTTGCCTTGTCGCGAAGCTGATTGAGGTCATCGCCCTTCTCGCCGTAGCAGAGTACAACGCCCATGCGGCGGCCCACGTGAGCCTCTGGCTTGCCGAAGATACGGATGCGGGTATGGTCTTCCTTCAGGGCATCGAGCATATTGTAGTTTAATGGCTCGGTGCTTTCCTCTGGAGAGAGGATGACGGCAGAACAGCCGATGTGCTCCAGATGGATTCCGGCGATAGGCAAGCCCATCACGGCACGGAAATGGAGTTCAAACTCGCTCAGGTTGGTGGTGTGACCGAGGGTTACCATACCTGTATCGTGTGGACGAGGACTCAACTCTGAGAAGATGACTTCGCCCTGCTTGCTCAGGAAGAACTCTACACCCCAGAGACCGGCACCTGTCAAAGCCTTGGTTACTTCACCTGCAATGTGCTCAGCCTTCTTCAAAGCCTCCTCTGGAATCTGGAATGGCTGCCAGCTCTCGCGGTAGTCGCCGCCCTTCTGTACGTGGCCGATAGGTGGACAGAAGAGGGTAGGACCGTCTTTCTGGGTGACGGTGAGCAGGGTGAACTCAGAATCGAAGTCGATAAATTCCTCGATGATTACTTCCTTCACGTCGCCACGACCTTCTTCCATCGCCTCCTTGTAAGCCTCCATCAGCTCATCGTCGTTGTGCACATAGCTCTGACCATGACCGCTGGAGCTCATCAGTGGCTTCACTACGCATGGGAATCCGATTTCGTCGGCTGCGTTCTTGAACTCCTCGAAAGTCTTTGCATAGAAATACTTGGCTGTGCGCAGACCCAGTTCCTTGGCAGCCAGGTCGCGGATGGCACGGCGGTTCATGGTGTAGTTCACGGCACGTGCCGAAGGCACAACCTGGATGCCCTCTTTCTCGAAGTCGAAGAGGCGCTCGGTGCGGATAGCTTCAATCTCAGGCACGATGATGTCTGGGTGATGTTTCTCAACCACTGCGGTCAATGCGTCGCCATCGAGCATCGAGAACACTTCTCGCTCGTCGGCTACTTGCATGGCTGGTGCATTGTCATACTTGTCGCAAGCGATGACGTATTGTCCTGCGCGCTTTGCGGCGATGGTAAACTCCTTGCCCAGTTCGCCTGAGCCCAAAAGCATAATCTTCTTCATTTATATGATGTTTAATATTTTATGTCCCTAAAATTAATCACTAATCCCTAATAATTAATCCCTAATAATTAATCACTAAGTCCGAACTTCTTTCTGATAAATTCTGCGATAAACTTCTCTGTTTCTTCGATTCCCAGATGGCTGCTGTTAATGCAGAGGTCGTAGCTCTCGCTGTGTCCCCACTTCTTGCCTGTATAGTAATCGTAGTAAGAGGCGCGCTGCTCCTCATGGCTTTCGATGAACTTGCGGGCGGAGGCTCTGTCGATGTTCTTTCGCTTGCATACTGCCTTGATGCGGTCGTCGATGTTGGCGGTGATGAAGATGTTGATCACATTCTTGTAATCACGCAGCACATAGTCGGCGGTTCTGCCCACAAACACGCAGTTGCCCTCATCGGCAGCCTTTCTGATGGCGTCGCTCTGAAACTTGTACAAGCCTTCCTGCGAGAAGTCGTTGTGATAGAAGTTGTTGTCGCTCAAGAAAGGCAGATGGGAATGGAAGAGAGACTTGAAGAATCCCTTCTGCTCATCGTTCTGCTCGAAGAATTTCTCCGAAAAACCGCTCTCCTTGGCAGCAAGGTTGAGCAGTTCCCGGTCGTAGCACTTGCAACCGAAATCCTCAGCCAGCTTCTCGGCGATGATATGGCCGCCGCTACCTATCTGGCGACCTACGTTTATGATAATCTTATTCATAATTCATAATTTATAGTTTATAATTTATAGGGCAATCTTGCTAAACTGCGAAGCTGCTATTAACTATTAACTTTTAACTTTTAGCTGTTCTTGGTGTTGTCTTTTCAACTTGTTCATGTACCATGACATTACGATGGCAGCGATGACTGCGGCTGAGAAGTCGGAGATAGGCATACTGTACCATACTCCATCAATGTCCCATATCATCGGCAGGAAAGCCAGGAGCGGCAGGAGGATGAGCAACTGTCTCGACAAGGAGAGGAAGATACTGATCTTCACCTTTCCGATGCACTGGAAGAAGTTGGTGATAACCATCTGGAATCCGATGACCGGGAAGCAGAACATCACCACTCTGATCGCCTTAATACCCAAGTCTATCAGTTGCTTATCGGTTGTAAACAGTCGTGCGCAGTAGTAAGGCAGGAACATCGCTATCAGCCAGCCCGTTACCATGATGGCGGTGGCGGCAATGATGCTCAGATTCAGTACGCGCATCAGACGGTCCAGTTTCTGGGCTCCATAGTTGTATCCGGCTATAGGCTGCATTCCCTGGTTTACGCCGAATACGAACATGATGAACACCATTGCAATACCGTTGGCTATTCCGTAGGCACCCACGGAGAGGTCGCCTCCGAAACGCACCAGCTGGTTGTTGATGAAGATGACGATGATGCAGGCGCACACGTTCATCAGGAAAGGCGAAATGCCGATGGAAAGGATTTTGTCCACGAGCTTTCTCTTCAGTTTGTAGATGCCTTTCTTCATGTGGAGCAGCTCGTTCTTGTTGCTGAAGAGCTTGAACTGCCAGCACAGCGCCATCAGCTGCGATAGGATGGTGGCGATGGCAGCTCCCTGTATTCCCCATTTGAAGACGAGGATGAAGAGCGCATCCAATATCACGTTCATTACCACCGTGAAGATGGTGGCGTACATCGCCTGCTTCGGCTTGCTCGCCACCCTGAGCAGGGAGTTCATGCCGAAATACATGTGGCTCACCACATTGCCCAGCAGGATGATGACCATGTACTCATGAGCATAGATGAGCGTCTGGTCGCTGGCTCCGAAGAATCTCAGGATAGGGTCGAGGAAGAGCAGACAGATGATGCTCAATCCGATACCGATGATGAGATTCAGTGAAATCGTGTTACCCAGAATGTTTTGCGCTGTGGCATAGTCTTTTTGTCCCAACTTCACGCTGATGGCAGTAGATGCTCCTACGCCCACACCGGCTCCGAAAGCGGCGGTGAGGTTCATGAAGGGGAAGGTGATGGCGAGACCTGAGATGGCCATGGCTCCCACACCCTGACCGATGAATACTCGGTCTACGATGTTGTAGAGTGAGGCGGCGGTCATCGCAATCATAGCTGGCAAGGCATACTGAACGAGCAGCTTGCCCACCGGCTTGGTTCCTAATTCTAATGTCGCTTGTTTATTTTCCATTTATATCTGTTTTTTCCTCATAGCCGCTCGTCCAGCTTCTTTCAGAATGCAATTACAGCGGCTACTTGTCTGCAAAAGTACAAAAAATATCTGATACCTTATTATATATATGAGAAAAACTTGCATTTCATGATAAAAACTTCCCTTTTCCTTTGGTGTTTTCGTACAATTTCTGTACTTTTGCACTTCAGAATAAACAATTCAACTCATTAACAAATGCAATACAGAAATATTGCAGCAACAACAATAACAAACCGGACTACCGATATAATGATGAAAAAATTTTTGATGCTTTATGCATTTTTAATGACCGCTCTTTCTTTGTTTGCTCGCGAAGACAGGGTTAGCAATTTTGAGCAACTGATGCGGTTGCCCCGCATCGCCGAAACCGATATGGTGTCGTATCCGGGAGGCAAGTGTATGATGTATCGTCTTTATCTCAGAGACAAAGACCTCAGTCACACTCCCTTTTCGGTAAGTCGCCCTGCAGATTTTCTCTCTCCCCGTTCCATAGAGCGCAGAAAGAGGCAGAATCTGCCCATCGACGTTACTGATTTACCTGTAGCTCCTGCTTATGAGCAGGCTGTAAGCGAGGCTGGCATCGAGATTGTGGGCAAGAGCAAGTGGAACAATACCCTGCTGGTCCGCATTCATAAGGAGAAGGAACTACGGAAACTGGATGATCTCGATTTCATCACCCGGAAGATGAAGGTCTTCTCTGCTCCCGATTCTGTCAGTCAGCGCGTCAGAAGTAGCGTTCGCAGGGGATTGAACGATTGGACTGGTGGAGTAGGCGAATATGGTGCTGCCGATGCGCAGATCCAGTCGCTCAACGGCAAGCGGCTGCATGCTGCCGGACATCTGGGCAAGGGAATGATGATTGCTGTCTTCGACGGCGGATTCATGAATGTGGATAAGATTCCGGCGCTGCATAATATCAGATTGGCGGGTGTGAAGGACTTTGTGGTTCCTCAATCCAAGAATGTTTTCGCCGAGATGGAGCATGGAACGATGGTGCTTTCTACGATGGCTGCCAACGAACCTGAAAGATTCGTGGGAGTGGCGCCTGAGGCTCAATATCTGCTGGTGCGCTGTGAAGATGAGCGCACAGAGAGTCTGGCAGAAGAGGATTACTGGGCTTTTGCCGCTGAATATGCTGACAGTTGTGGTGTGGATGTCATCAACTCTTCGTTAGGCTATCATGGCTTCGATGATGCGTCAACCAACCATCATTATAATGAGCAGGACGGCAATTCTACCCTCATCTCCCGCACCGCTTCGATGTGTGCTGACAAGGGAATCATCTGTGTCAATTCTGCAGGAAACGACGGAATGGGAAGCTGGAAGAAAATCAATTTCCCTGCCGATGCACGCAATATCCTTACTGTGGGAAGCGTGAACGAAATGGGAGAGAATGCGGCTTTCAGTGCCGTGGGACCTACAGCTGACGGCAGAATCAAGCCTGACGTGATGGCTTACGGAAGTCCTACCTGTGTGATTACGGGCCGTGGAAATATCATCAATGATAACGGAACGTCTTTCTCATCTCCGCTCATCGCCGGAATGGTAGCGTGTCTCTGGCAGGCTTTGCCTCAGAAGACGGCTAAGCAGATTATGAAACTCGTGAGATTGGCTGGTAATAACCAGCAGCATCCCGATAATGTATTCGGGTATGGTGTGCCTGATTTCTGGAAGGCTTATCAGACGGGGAAAGCGATTAAGTAGACTTGGAACTTTGAACTTGGAGCTTTGAACTTTATGATTAGCTTTGCTGCTATATGATAAGGGAAGTTCCAGGGGGCTAAGTACCAAGTAATAGTATTCATAAAGTTCAAAAATCCAAGTTCAAAGTTCAAAATTCCAAGTTCAATGTTCAAAGTAAAAAGATGTTCTCTCTATGAATTAAACTCCATGGTCCGTGAGGTCATTTCGATGTCCTTGCCCGACAGCTATTGGGTGGAAGCGGAACTCTCCGAGGCTCGCGAGGGCTACGGCGGGCACTGCTATCTGGAACTCATCGAGAAGGATGAGCGGTCTAATACGCCCATTGCTAAGGCGCATGCCTCCTGCTGGCGAAACCGATGGATGTTCATCAAACCGAATTTCGAGCGCATCACCGGACAGCGCATTCATGCCGGTATGAAAGTGCTACTCAAGGTACACGCGCAGTTTCATGAGAACTATGGCTTCTCCTGGATAGTAGATGATATTGATCCTAACTATACGATGGGCGATATGGCACGCAAGAGGTTGGAAATCATCAATACGCTGAAAGCTGAGGGCGTATTCGAACTGCAGAAGGAGTTGGCACTCCCGATGTTCTGCCAGCGCATCGCCGTCATTTCCAGTGCTACGGCAGCAGGTTATGGTGATTTCTGCAACCAGCTTGCCGATAACGATTATGGTCTGCAGTTTCAAACCCGCCTCTTTCCGGCTACGATGCAGGGCGAGGGGGTAGAGCAGAGCGTGATAGCTGCCCTTGACAGTATCAATGCCGAATGGGAGCAGTTTGACTGCGTAGTCATCATCCGAGGCGGTGGTGCTACGAGCGATCTCTCGGGTTTCGACACCCTGGCGCTTGCTGAGAATGTGGCAAACTTCCCGCTGCCTATCATCACGGGAATAGGACATGAAAGGGACGAGAGTGTGCTGGATATGATTTCTTTCCAGCGTGTAAAGACACCGACAGCCGCTGCCGCCTTTCTCGTTAATCATCTTACTGAGGTTTATGCCCGTGTGGTGAATGCGCAAGAGGCTATCGTGCAGAATGTGAAGCACCGTCTGCAGGTGGAGAAGATGAGGCTAGACAGACTGAGCAACACGATTCCTGTCCAGTTTTCGCTGGTGAAGACGAAGCAGGGCGCTTATCTCGACCGCTTGATGAGCCGTTTAAGCACAACTGTCCAGACGAAAATATCGGATGCCCAGCGCAAATTCGAGATTCTTTCTCAGAATATTCAGCCGATATTGGAAAGGAAGATGCTCAACGAGAGTCATCGTCTGCAGCTTCTTTCCCAGCGCATTCAGGCACAAGACCCCGAATTGTTGCTGAAACGTGGCTACAGCATCACGCTGAAAGATGGCAAAAGTATCCGTTCTGCCTCGCAACTGAAGTCTGGCGATATCATCGAAACGAGGTTTGCCGAGGGCAGCGTGAAGGCAAAAGTTGAATAAAACTCTGTTACCCCAAAACAAAATAAAAATATGGAAAAAGAAGAAATGAAATACGAACAAGCCGTAAGAGAGCTTGAAGAAATCGTAGAAAGAATGGAGAATGATGAACTCGATATTGATCAGCTCTCCGAGCAGTTGAAACGTGCCAAAACCTTGGTGAAACTCTGTAAAGACAAACTTACCAAGACCGATGAGGAAATCAAGAAACTCCTCAGTGAGGATTGATTTTCTGAGTGGCGGGCCGATTTTTCTTTGATTCTTCATTGGATTCTATGGATTTTAAAGGGTTAATGTTTAGTTTTGCACACGGATCTCACGGATCTCACGGATTTCGGCTCCTTCGGAGTTTTGGCTGTGAGTCTTAGTGAGTACCGTTGCTTGCAACGAAGAAGATCCGTGAGATCTGTGAGATCCATGTGAGACTTCTCTTTCTGAATCACATTGCAAAGATACAACATTTCATTTTCCCAACTCACCGATGCTCACTGTTGCTCAC
This sequence comes from Segatella copri, assembly GCA_021615735.1. Taxonomy (GTDB): domain Bacteria; phylum Bacteroidota; class Bacteroidia; order Bacteroidales; family Bacteroidaceae; genus Prevotella; species Prevotella copri_Q. The sequence continues at coordinate 88,157 of JAJWFY010000006.1, forward strand.
CGATACTCACCGATTTCGACTCCTTTGGAGTTTTTCCATTAAGACCAAATGAGAATACCCGTTGCTTGCAACGAAAAAATAAATCCGTGAGATCCGTGTGCGACTTAAATACGATCCGTAACCATGATACTTAGCCATCGTAACCATGATACTTAGCGGTCGTAACTATCTTGTTTACGCCAGGGGTAACTAGGGTGAGTAGGAAATCGCTTTTTCTGGGAGTCTATATATATATACTATATCTTTCCTATAGTAAACGAACCTTTACATAAGGAAACTCTTAGAAAGTACGCTCCCCTTACTTACCCTACCCACCCTTAGAAGGGCAGGTCGGGGGCGGTATCCTGCTGCGAATAGTCGTCCTCTGTCCTTGGCGATGAAGTCGGTGAAGGGTGAACCCCGATGCCAACCTTTAGCGTTAATAATGTGTTAAAAACACTATATAACCCATTATAATAGAGACTCTTATATTTCTAGCATGCGCTGTATATACAAAGTTCTTTTTACTAGGGTTCACCCCTGAGCCGAAAAGGTGAATGCTTGGGGCAAGTGTTCACCCCGCTGTTCACCATTCGGTAACTGTCAGCAAAGATACGACAAAAGGGCGATATAGAAATTCGGAATTTATCACATTGTAGTAAAAATTAAAAAAATAAATAATAAATCTTTTAAAAAAGGGAACGATGAAAAAAAAATCCTTCTTTCTGTCGATGAGAAGTCTTGCTCTCCGAGTTTGTTCGTTTTACCAATTGGATTTTCACCCATTATACTAGCGAGGAGGTTCGCCTGAAGGTATGGATGGGTATTGGCACGGTGTTGTTCTGTCACACGAAGGAGAACGCCGATTACGGTTGGCATCCTTTTGGGTTACTCCCAAAAGAACTTGCCTGTCGGTGATTTGTTCCTCCGTAGTCGGACAATTAAGATGGAAAGGACATATAAAAAAGCATAAAAAGTTTCTGATTTTCCTCATAAATAAACTAGATTTTATATCTTTGCGCAAAATTAGAAACAATGACAGAACTATTGAGTATATTATACAAGCTGCGGATATTCACTTTGGATGAACTTTCTGAGGCTCTGAAAGGCAAGGTGAAATCGGTGGAAGCGTTGCTTGCTCGGTACAAACAACAAGGGTGGATTGTGGCTATACGGCGCAATACCTATTGCATGAAGGATATTGCATCTGGCTTACCTGTTTGCGACAAGTATGAGATAGGAAGCCACTTGTCACCTACAGCTTGCATCAGTTATCACACAGCATTGGAATTTCATGGATTGGCTCATCAACCCTTCAATGAGGTTTTTGTGAAAAGCATGACTCGCTTCAATTCCTTTTCTTTCGACGATGTGGATTATACCTATTGCCGACAAACAAAGGAAATCGTTGGTATGATGACACCCAAGGGAAACCCTTATGTGCGAGTAACGGATGTGGAGAGTACGTTGTTGGATTGCTTTGACCGCATCGACCGAGCTGGTGGTATTGAGGAATTGCTGCATTGCATGGAGGGTATCGTCTTGCTCAATGAAGAAAGGCTCATCGATTATCTCGCGAGGTACGACAAGGCATTCCTGTACCAGAAGACAGGCTATCTGTTGGAGCGAATCAAGGAACAAGCCAACATCTCAGAATCCCTCTTGGAACTGTGCCGAGCCAAGGGAACCAAAAGCGTCAAGTGGTTGACTAACAACGAAGAGTCGGATACATTTGTAAATAAATGGCGCATGTATGTGCCGCAAGAACTAACATCAAAGGAAGAATATGAACTCATATAACAAACAAGCTCTTGACATCATCGCCAAGGAGCAAGGCTTTATTCGCGACAACCTCGAAAAGGTGATGCGATTGGTGGAGATACTCAACTATTTCCATGACAGTCCTTTGCTGTCTAAATCTCTTGTGCTGAAAGGTGGCACAGCCATCAATCTCACCGTTTTCCAACTGCCAAGACTCTCGGTAGATATAGACCTTGACTTTACGGTGGATTGCGACCGAGAATCCATGCTCTCCATTCGCCAAGAAGTGAATAACGAGATTCTACGCTATATGGAGTCGGATGGTTATCATCTTGCGCCTGGCTCCAAGACACCGCATACGCTTGACTCATGGGTGTTCCATTATACCAATGCCGCAGGCAACAACGATGGCATCAAGATAGAAATCAACTATTCCGACCGTTGCCATATCCTGCCTGCCATAGAGACTCATGTGTCCATTCCGTTTCTGAGCGATGTGAAGGTACGTTCTCTTTCACCTGTCGAATTGTTTGCCACCAAGATAAACGCCTTGATAGGTAGAAGTGCTGCACGTGATATTTATGATGTCTATAACATGGTGAAGCATCAGCTATTCGTGAGCGATGAAGAGAAAACGTCGCTGAGAAAAGCGACCGTCTTTTATCTGACTGTTGGCTCAAGCAGAAAAGACAACGCTACGCCTACGGAATATACTGACTTTCCGCAGATAGACAAGATCCGTTTTCCGCAGATTCGTTCGCAACTCTTGCCTGTACTTAGGCGCAGTGAGCATTTTGACTTTGAAAAAGCCAAGACAGAAGTGAAAGACTTTCTCTCAAAGCTATTGGTTCTGACAGAATCAGAGAAAGAATATGTGCGGGAATTTAATGACAAGAAGTATATTCCAGAATTACTGTTCGAAGATAAAGAGATGGTCAATAGAATCAAATTTCATCCTATGGCTTTGTGGAAGACAAGGAGTCGTTGAATGTTTTTTCTGTAAATTTTGAAAAAAGTTGTTGTTTTGCTTAGTTTTTTGATTTCCTCAACTGTATATACAGTATATGGACTATAAAATAGGAAATAGGCTATGAGTAAATATCTGATAAGTTTGATTTTGCTTTCGGTGATAAGTATGGGCGTTTCTGCCCAACGTATCACTCGACAATATAATAATGTGTCATTTTCTGAGGCATTAAAGGATTTGAATGCCAAACAGGATAAGTATGTCATCAACTTTGTGTATGACGAGTTGGAGGATTTCAAGGTGACAAAGAACATCAAGAATGAAAGTGTTCCAGATGCCATCATGAACTTGATTGGTTTTTACCCTATCAAAATGAAACAAGTAGATAATATTATTATCGTTGAATGTATCCAAAAGGCTTCTAACAGAATGATGGGACGCATTGTAGACACTCACCATCAACCAGTCGATTTCGCCAATGTCGCTTTGCTCAATGTTAGTGATTCCAGTTTAATCACGGGTGGTGTAACAAATGAGAATGGTCAGTTCGTAATTCCTTGCGAGGTGAAAAAGGCGATTGTGAAAGTGAGTTGTGTGGGCTACAAAACTTATTGTAATGCATATCGTACTGGTGAGGTTGGTGCCATAACCTTGGAGGATGCAACAATTAATCTGCAAAAAGTTGTGATTAAAGGGCATCGCAAATACATATCAAGAGAAAACGGTAAACTTACGCTTGACGTTCAAAATTCCAATTTGAGAAATATTGGCAAGGCAACAGATGTTATCAAATATATTCCTGGGATGCTCTATACAAATGGAAAGTATGAGGTGTTTGGTAAGGGTGAGCCTGTCATCTATATAGATGGAAGAAAGCAGACTAATACTTCAGGGTTGTCACTCCTTTCTTCTACCAACGTGAAGTCTGTACAGCTCATAACAAACCCTGGGGCAGAATACGATGCAGAAACAAGGAGTGTCATAAACATCACTACCGTACACCATTCCTTGGATGGACTTTCTGGTATTGTGGGTGCGGAAATCTCCAAACATAAGAATTTGTCTAACAACGAGGAGTTCAACCTCAACATCCACAAGGGAGCTTTGGATGTATTCCTCGCATATCAATATGACAATACGAGAAGTGACATCAGATATG
>JAJWFY010000036.1:0-32162 GCA_021615735.1 Segatella copri
TTATAACCATGAAAAAGGTAACTATCGCGAAAAAAACTGAATACTGAATACTGAATAACCTTTTAGGCATTATAAGCCCTGGTTATAATAGCAATCACCAAGTCCATCATAACCCTTGCCAAAAAACGGCATAAAGCAGAGATTATTTTCGTGAAATATAAACATTTAAAACAGGTCTTTCTTTTTCAAGTGGTCTCAGCTATAGAAATATGATGTTCTTTGGAAGACAAAACGAAATAAAAGAATTGGCTCAGGAGAGATTATCCATGGATAGACAACCTCTCCTAACCAAAGCAGCAGGAATTACATCAAGTCACACTTCTCCCCAGTGTTCTTCTCAACCTTCTCGCCATCTTTCAGGATGCGAGCCTTATAGCCAAACTTCTCAAAACCTTTCTGGAGTTTCTCTGGGGTTGTCTTGTCGGCATTATACTGTACTGTGACTGTCTGGTCTGGCACAGAAGTCTCAATGCTCTTGATACCCTTCTCAAAGCGAAGGTTGCTCTTGATCTTGTTCTCACAAGCCGCACAGTGCATCTGTGGGGTTGTGGTGAACACTACGGTCTTGATGTCCTTGGCAAAGGTTACCATTGCCACCATCATCATTGTGAACATTACTAAAATCTTCTTCATAACTTTTCTATTTGCTTTAATCATTCAACTTTAAACATTTTCAATTAAAAGTGTACTCTCACTCCTGCGTAGAACATCCTGCCCTCTACAGGTCCCCAAACCAAGGTTGGCTCGAAATCGCTTCCCCATGGGTTGCTGGCACCATAGATAGGAGTTTTCTGCTTGAAACCAGTCAGGTTCTCGCCTCCCACATAGATACTCCAATGGCGGAACCATCTCGTAACCTGCGCACTCACTTGCCCGAAGCTATGGAAACGAGGAGACCATGACTGGCTTCCATCTGCCAACTGGTAAGGCTCAGGATTTCTGCCTCCACCATTCAACTGCACGGTGGCATCAAATTGCCAAAGGCCAAGTGGTGTCTTATAGGAAGCCGTGAGGAGCGCCTTATACTTGCTGGTCAATGGCTTCTCTTTCAAGGTTTTGCCATAATCGTAGGTACACTTCACATCGTTCAGACGATAAGCCGCTGTTATCTCCAAGCCCTTCAGCAATGGATAAGAGGCATCTATCTGGAAGGTGTGCGAATAAGACTTGCCTATCAAATTATAGATGGAGATAAGCCCCTTGTTGGCATCATAATCCACCACCGCTTGATTCTTGAAGTCGGTATAGTAATACTCAGCGTTCAGTTTCAGTGTCTTGCCAAACATCGGGATGTAGAAAGCGGTACTCATACCATAGTTCCAAGCCTCTTCTTGCTTAAGTCCATCACCCGCAATCAGAAACTCCCTGCCGCTCGCCAAGAGATAGTTGTACTCTGCCAAGCCAAATACCGTGCGATAGCCCTTACCTGCTGACAAGCGGATGCTGATGGCATCGACAGGCGAATACTTCACGTGGAAACGAGGGGTGAAGAAGCTGCCATAAAGCGAACTATGGTCGAAACGGACACCTGCCATCGCTGTCAACTTCGTGCCTAACGTATAGGTGTATTGGGCGTATGCTCCTGGAGTCGTCTCCTTCTCGTTCATTCTCTGCATCTCCGACAAAAGATAAGGAGAGTCTTCTTGCCCTACTGCCGGTCTTGGAGAAACATTCACATTGGCGCGCTGTCCCAGGTAATCATGGTTGACGCTCAAACCTACCGACAAATTGTGCTGATGAGTAAAATTGGTCTCAAAAATCAGTGAGCCATAGAGATTCTTCTCATTGAGGTTGTAGAACTTGTTGCCATACTGGGCATCGAGCTGGTGCATCGAAGCCGAGGACATGAAGGCAATATTGGTGCCATGCTCGTGATTGAGGATGAAGGCATGTTTCATATAACCCTCATAGCGGTTGGTATGGAGCTTGATTCGATAAATATCGTCACTATGAACATGTTCCTCATCCTGCCCACTGGTACGAATCTCCTTTAAAGCCCCAAGTCCACCATGAAAGATGTAGTGCTTGCCTTTATACAGCCAACGGTTCTGTACATTATATTGTTCTCTGCCTGGCATATCATAGAAACCATCGCCATTGTCATCATGGTTTTTGAGGATATTCTCATGATGCAACAATATCTCCGTTGCCCACTTATCCGACAGATGAACATTGGCATCGGCGTTTGCTTCGATTCGGCTCTTGGTATCACCAAAGAGGTTTACCTCCACCTGTTGCTCATCCTCTGGCTTCAAGTAATCCACATTGATTTGACCTGTAATCGACTCATAGCCATTCTTCACCGAAGCACTGCCCTTCGATACCTGAATGCCTTTCATCCAAGGTCCCGGCACATAGCCCAGGGCGTATGGGATGGCTGCACCACGGAAATTCGGCAGATTCTCGGTGAGCATCTGTACGTAAGTGCCCGAAAGACCGAGGAGTTTGATTTGTCTTGCGCCCGTCGTGGCATCATTATAAGCCACATCCACCGAAGGGTTGGTCGTAAAACTCTCGCCCAGGTTGCAACAAGCCGCCTTAAAGAGCTCATCCTTGTTCACGGCGATGCCATTCACGGCACCAGCCAATCGGGAAGTGCCCGACTTACGAGCCACCACCTTCACCTCATGCAAGGTCTCGTCCTTGAAAATGGAATCCTGAGAGGAGGAATCTACAGAGTTATTTTCTACAGAATTATTATATGATGATGACAGAGACACAACCTCTGTCTTATTATTTTTTGCATAAGTCTCAGCACCAATAACCAGCAAGGCACTGAGCAACAGATTTCTTGAATACATAAATATATTTCCTTTTATCCGAATCTTAAATCTTCGCTTCGGATGATTTTACCATTTTTATATATGTATGCAACCCTAAGATTTTACTGATAGGGATAGGCATACGACAATCTTGGCTGCAAAAGTACAGAAAAACTTTTGCAACCTATTTGCAAATATGGAAAAATCAAATAATCAGGAAGTTAAGGAGGGCAAGATAAGCCCTTGGAGGCGAATGCGGAACATTCAGATTCCAATATCTTGCCTTCTGAATGCTACAGATAACAGGACGAGGCAACGTCTGCCAAAGGGCTGGCGCGATGCCTGCAAACACTGGTGCTACATCGAAATCCAAGTGTTGGATAGAGACCGTAGGCGATAGTTTTACCAGCTCCACTTCCATGCAATGTTTGTTCACCTGTGCGCCCAGCTTGCCTAGGCAACAATCATGGTGCATGCTACGTTTCACGCAACAGTCAGTCACCATACCCACCATCACCTTGTCATAATGAAGGCAGTGCATGACGGTAGTACCCACGCTCAAGTAAACCACCATGAGCGAGAGCATCAAAGCCATCAATATGTTGAGCGAACGTTTCATACCTATTTTTTGCACCTTTCTTTTCTCAAGTTGCAAAATTAAGCATTTTCATCAGAATAATAACTTAAAACCCCTATAATTTAATAACCTTTAACAGCTCTTGAATGAGCATGAATGCCCCCACACTTTCTGTTAATCTTTACTATATTCCTGCGAGAAAACTTGCAGGATAAAGGGAATATGAGTAACTTTGCACACGAATTTCTGAAACTATTGTCTTACAAAGACATAAAATAAGAGAGAAACTATTTTTTAAGGATAATATTGACTCATAAGAACAAATGAAAAAAGGACTATTTGCACTCGCGCTGGGTACCTTTACCTTGGGCATCGCTGAATTCATCATCGAGGGCATCATCACAGACATCGCCCACAACATGAACGTTTCTATCCCAGAAGCAGGACATCTCATCTCCATCTATGCACTCGGCGTCTGCGCCGGAGCTTTCTCATTGATTCTCATGCATAAATACAGACCCAAGAATATCCTGATGTTCCTGGCTTCGCTCATCACCTTCGGAGCTGTCATCGCCTCAGTAGCACCTAACTACTGGCTCTTGCTCTGCGCCCGCTTTATAGAAGGTCTGCCTCATGGCGCCTACTTCGGAACGGGTACCATCGTGGCGGTGAAGATTGCCAAAGAGGGTAAGGGAACCAATGCCGTGGCGATGATGTGTGCAGGTATGCCGGTGGCCAACCTGCTGGGTGTGCCGGTTGGAACCTTCCTGAGTCACATGTTCAGCTGGCGAGTACCTTTTATCAGCTGTATCGTGCTCGGACTCATCACCTTATACATGATTCACAGATGGGTTCCAGATGTAGAAGCGCTGCCCAACAACGGTATGAAGGCACAGTTCCATTTCCTCCGCAACAAGGCTCCGTGGCTCATCATCGCAGCCACCTTTCTGGGCAATGGCGGCATTCTCTGCTGGTTCAGTTATATCTCGCCGCTGCTTCAGATGGAGGGCGGATTCAGCGCAGCCAGCATCTCTCTGCTGATGATTCTTGCAGGCGGCGGAATGGTAGTAGGCAATCAGGTGAGTGCCTTGCTTGCCGACCGCTTCAAGCCGGGTCGCTTTACCTGTTATCTCCAGTTTCTGGCGGCAGCTGCACTTCTGCTCACCTTCTTCCTCGCCCCTTTCGGCTGGGTATCTGTGGTGCTGATGTTCATCTGCTGCGCCTGTCTTTTCGGCATCGGATCGCCTGAGCAATTCCTCATCGTGAAGCATGCCAAGGGTGGCGAAATGCTGGGCGGCTGCTGCATTCAGGGCGCCTTCAATCTGGGTAACGCCATGGGAGCTTTCCTGGGTGGTATTCCTGTTGCGATGGGATTGGGATACAACTTCCCTGCCCTTATCGGTGTGCCGATGGCATTGGCAGGAGCCATCTGTCTGCTGATTTTCCATAAGAAATATGAATAAAAATGCGATAATCCGAAATAAATGATTATCTTTGCAGAGGAATTTCAAATAAACAAAGAAACATGATGAAACTTAACAAGGCTTTCCTTACCCTGGGCTTGGCCGCAGCACTCCTGCAGATGCCAGCCTCATCGTTCGCACAGACTGCGGGCGGTAACCGTCAGAATCCTCTTTTAACAAAGAGCAGTCTTCCATTCGGTGCTCCTGACTTCAGCAAGATTCAGGAGAGCGACTACCTGCCTGCCATCGAAGCGGCTATCAGGGAGCAGCGTGCCAACATCCAGAAGATTGTAAACAACAAGAAGAAGCCTAGCTTCCAGAACACCATCCTCGCCTATGAGGAGAGCGGTGCGCTGCTCGAAAAGGTGACTAACATCTTCTTCGGTCTCACCAGTGCCCACAAGACTCCGGGCATCGCCGAAACCGAAAAGAAGGCTACCCCATTGCTGACCGAACTCGACAATGAGATTTCGTTCAACAAGAAACTCTTCGAGCGCATCAAGTATGTTTACGACAACGAATATAAGAAACTCAAGGGCGAAGACAAGCGCCTTACTGAGGTTATCTATAAGAGTTTTGTACGTTCAGGCGCCCTCCTTTCTGCAGAGAAGATGGAGCGCATGAAGCAGATCAACTCCCGCATCTCAGAGCTACAGCAGGAGTGGGGCAATCTTCTTCCTGCCGCTACCAACAACGCCGTGGTTTGGGTGAACAGCAAGGAAGAACTCGCCGGATTGAGCGATGCAGACATTGCACAATGCAAGAAAGATGCTGAGAGCCGCGGAGGCAAGGCACCTTACTGCATCGTCATCATCAACACCACCCAGCAGCCTATCCTCACCAATCTCCAGAACCGCGAACTGCGCAAGAAGGTGTATATGGCAAGCATCCACCGTGCCGACGGAACCAATCCTGATTTCAACACCTTCCCTATCGTAACCGAGATTGCCAAGTTGCGTGCCGAGAAGGGCAAGCTGATGGGATATGACAACTATGCCGACTATTCGCTCGAAAAGACGATGGCTAAGAATAGCAAGAATGTGGATGATTTTCTGAAGCAGCTCATCAAGGAATATGCTCCTAAGGCTGATGCTGAAACCAAGGCGATAGAAGCGTATGCACAGAAGACTGAAGGCAAGGACTTCAAGCTGCAACCATACGACCGCTTCTATTATTCTGCGAAGATGAAGAAGGAGATGCTCAACATTACCGATGATGAGATCAAGCCATACTTCAACATCGACAGCGTACAGGTGAACGGTGTGTTCTATGCCGCCCATCGTGTATACGGACTGAACTTCAAGCAGCGCAAGGATATTCCTACCTATCACCCAGACATGAAGGTATTCGAGGTGAGCGACAAGAACGGCAAGCCAATCGCCCTCTTCTACAGCGATTACTTCCGCCGTCCTACCAAGCGTGGCGGTGCATGGATGAGCGCCTTTGCCAAGCAGAGCAAGCAGCGCGGCCAGTTGCCTATCATATATAATGTATGCAACAACGCCAAGGCACCGGAGGGTCAGCCATCTCTCATCACATGGGATGAGGTTACTACCCTGTTCCATGAGTTCGGTCATGCGCTTCACGGAATCCTTTCCGACTGCAAGTACAATACCCTTTCAGGAACAGCCGTGGCTCGCGATTTCGTAGAGATGCCATCCCAGTTTAACGAATCGTTTGCATCTATTCCTGAGATATTCGACCATTACGCCCGTCATACCGAGACCGGTGCTGCGATGCCAGCCGATCTGAAAGAGCGCATGCTGAAGAGCATCAGCTTCCAGACTGCCTATTCATTGGGCGAGAATCTGGCTGCTACCTGTCTTGACCTTGCATGGCACAAGATTAGCGAAGAAGAGGTTCCTTCACCTTATATGGCAGGCGCCTTCGAGAAGGAAGAGCTCCACAACATCGGTTTGCTCAACACCCAGATTCCTCCTCGCTACAGCACATCATACTTCAACCACGTATGGGGCGGCGGTTATGCTGCAGGCTATTACAGCTATCTCTGGACAGAGGTGCTGGCTGTGAACATCGCCGACTACTTTGCAAAGCATGGTGCCTTAGATCCAGCCGTTGGTCAGGCATTCCGCGATAAGATTCTGAGCCGTGGCAACACCAAGGACCAGATGGAAATGTTTACCGACTTTACAGGTATGGAGAAGCCAGATGCTTCCGGATTCCTGAAAGCAAGAGGTTTGTAACGCATAAAATTACAATATGAAACAGACCAGCTTTCATTCAGTAAAGTTGAAGATAAAGCGTACGGCACTACTGGTAGTAGGCCTTACGCTCTTTCAGATTAAAGGGTGTGTCATAAGTTAATGACACACCCTCTTTCTTTATCTTTCTTTATCCTTTAATAGCCTGAGGTCCAGCTCTTCAGAAATCTGAGCACCTTTTCTTCGTTATATCCCTTACCTTCTTCCAGGAAACTGGAATCCTGGATATGGAGAACCTTTCCGGTTTCATCGAGCACCACAAAGACCGGGAATCCGAAACGCTGAGGATTATTCAGTCGCTTCATCAGCTGCTCAGCCTTCTTCACCGCCGCATCACCGGCAGTTTTTCTGCGATTGTAGTTTACATGAATATATTCAAAATGATCATTCACCATCTTGTTGACCGCAGCATTCTTCTCTACAAAATCGGCAAACTTCAAGCACCATGGGCACCAGTTACCACCTACCTGACAGATAACAAACTTGCCATTCTTCTTGGCTTTAGCCAAAGCCTCATCAATCTGAGCCATCGGATCGATGCTTTCATTATACACCTTCTTGAGAGCAGTCTGCATCTGAGCAGGTTTCAATGCTCCTGCCTGGTCGAGCGAATCCAGTTTCTTCATCATCTCCTCCGCCTTCACGCTAGAGAATGCAACCTTACCTTCCGGATTGATCAGATAAGAGGTAGGAATCCACGAGATGTGATAATCCTTGGAAATTTTAGTTTCCTTCCATTTCTTAAACTCACAGTATTGCAACCAGGTATACTGATTATCGCCCAGATATTTCTTCATCTTAGCCTCATCGGTATCAAAAGAAACACCCACTACCTGGATCTTGGTATTGTATTTGTCATAGATAGCCTTCACCATCGGCATGTCTCTTCTGCAGTCTGGACACCAGGAAGCCCAGAAATCGAGCACGGTCCAGACACCCGGAACCGTCTTTCCGTCTTTATCCTTCTGAGTCTTCTTATCTGAAAGCTGGAAGATTTTCTTACCCGTCTTACTGTCAGTAATCGTGAAGTCGGGAGCCTCGGTGCCTGCTGGCAGCAAGTCAAGCGATGTCTGTGCTCTACCGACGACAGCCGTCGTCAGGAGCAAAAAGAATAATAGTTTCTTCATACAATTTTTCTGTTTATGTCTGTTACTTCAAATATATATACTTTAACCTACAAAATTACATCATTTTCCAGTATCAAGTCCATAAAGCAAGATTTTATTACAGAAAATTAACCATAAAAGACTAGAACTGATAATAAATGAACGGCTGTACACTCTCCTGAGAAACCTCAACTACCATCTGCAGACAGATGATGAAGAGCAGCAGTTTAGCCACCCAAGGCAGGAGGATGAACCGCGCCTGAAGACGGTGATACTGGCGCTCGGTAAAGAGATAGCTCAGCATGACACCGATGATGCAAAGCGTCCAGGCAGGACGGGCATGAAAGAAAGGCACCAGATAATCGATACTGAAATCATTTGCCACCTTATCATACATCTTCCCCAGCACACCCAAATCCTTGGCACGGAAAAAAGACCACGCAAAGCATATATATAAATAGGTGATGAGCCAGCTGAGAAAATTGCCTGCCAGCGTACGGGGAATGCTTATGCCCAACTGACGGCTGAAGAACTTATGCACCACAAGTCCGAAACCATGAAGAGCACCCCAGATGACGAACATCCAGGAAGAGCCATGCCATAAGCCTGCCACCAGCATGGTGAGGAAGTTGTTGAAATACATGCGCACCTTTCCCTTCCGGTTTCCACCCAGCGGAATATACACATAATCGCGGAACCAGAAGGAAAGCGAGATGTGCCAGCGACGCCAGAACTCAGTAACCGAGAGTGAGCGGTAAGGGAAATAGAAGTTGTCGGGCAGATAGAAACCCAGGATGGCTGCCACACCGATACTCATATCGCTGTATCCCGAGAAATCGAGGAAGATCTGGACAGGATAGCCGAAGAGCGCTGCCAGATTCTCGAAACCCGAGAAGGTTTGCGGCGCATCAAACACCCAGTTGTTAAACTGTGCAATATAATCGCTCAGCATATTCTTCTTGACCAGTCCCAGCATGATGAGGAAGAGTCCCGTCCACAGCATTCTGCTGGAAGCCTGTTCGTTTCGTTTCAGTCTGGGAATCAAGTTAGCGGCACGGGTGATAGGACCCGCCATCAGCAGCGGAAAGAAGGTGAGATAGAAGCAATACTCCAGGAGCGTTACCTCCATGTCAAACTTGCGCTTATAGGTATCTACCGCATAGCTGATAGCCTGGAAGGTATAGAACGAGATACCTACAGGCAGAGCGATAGACTGCAGGGAGAAGTTGGTGCTGAACATCTCGTTGACTACATCGCCAATGATGAAATTGGTATATTTGAAATAGCACAGCAGAGCCAGGTCTACAAGCACCACGAAGGTGAGCAGCGCCTTGCGCGCCTTCCCCTCATGCAGTCTCATTTCCTGGGTTACGGCATAATTGATGCAAGCCGTAAGCGGCAGCATCCACATCACCATTCCGTTCACCTTATAGGCAAAGAAAAGGCTGAAGCAGATGACATACATCATCATGGCTGTGCGCGAATAGCTCTTGAGCAGGGTATAAATGGCAAGGAAGAAGATGAAGAGCAGCGCAAACGGAATGCCGCCCATCATCAGCGGAGAATCTGCCTGATAAACAAACAGCCGCTCTATCCAATGCCACAAGGCACTTATTTCGAATGTTGAATAATTCATTTGTCTGTTCTGAAGATATTATTTATTGAACTCTTTCTTATACGGAGTCTTTATGGTTTACATGTTTTACCGCTGGAACCGTCTTGTCAGCAGCAGCCGGATACGTTTTTCCTGCAGTTGCAGGTTCCTTGGTTGCAGCAGAACTTTCTGGGGTTTCAGGCACAGTTCCCTCAACAGGCCGAGAAAGAGAATCCTTCTTCACAGCCGTACTGTCAGCCCTGTGTTTGGTTCCAGGAGGCAAGATGGTAATCTGTCTGTATCTGCGGTCACGCTTATCCGGCATTTCCAACCGGAACGGATGCACACAATGTCCGCTATTCATCCACTCAACAATCTTATCCATCCACATGGCAGATGAAGCCATGGTTGGGTGGCGACCGTCTTTCTGGCGCTCGAAGGTGAGTTTGTAGCTAGGATAATAGCCTCGTGGTCCCATAATCTCACGCAGAAGTTTGTTGTACCCCTTATCCTCACACCAGTTTGGCGGACCGATCCATATCGTCGGTATATTACCAATCTTGCTCAGGATGGCACGGATGCGTTTTTCACATCCCTTCATATCAGACGTATACAGTTCGTTACTGCCCAGACATACAAAGACATGGGTTGGTTTGATACGTTGGATATAATGCTGCAGGGTATCGGTAGCAGCCCAGTTTCTGGTGCCCGAACTCACCCAGGTAATACAGGTGAGTTTATGACCGTTCTTGTTGGCATAATCAGCCAGTCGCAGACCTAGATATTCCGACATAGAGTCGCCGAAGATCAGTACTCGCTGCGCCGCCGTATCCACGGGTTCCTTTATCATGCTGTCAGCCTTTTCCTCTTCCGCAAGCTCTGCCTCGCTTTTACTGGTGAGCGCATCCATTCCAATCTGTTTCAGCGGAATGTTTTCAGCCACTTGCTCTGGAATAAAGGCATAAGCCAGCAGTCCTCCAATGGCTATTGCCAGCAGGGCTATCATTTTCCAGATTTCTTTCATTTTATATCTTTAATGAGTTTTGGTTATTCTTTTTCTTATACATTCGCCCGGCATTACAGCTGAAAGGGAGTGAGCACATTGAGCAACTTTCCGAAATCGGCCTTCGAGATGCGCCTTCCTCTCAAACTGCGCACCTGCGGATAGTCTTCGAAATAGTTCTCCATCGTAGTATACCACTGATGAGAAACCACTTCCCTGACCGTCTTCAGTTGATTTTCGATGCGACGGGCAAAACTCGGATTCACTCTCGAGAGATAATGCCTTCCATCATTCATTTCGATGGCAAGCATCAGATAAATCTGCGGTCCCTTCTTCTCTTTCCTGCTTTTTACGGTTTCGCTTACCTTCCAGCCCTTGGTGGATGTCGATACTCTGATATCCCAGCCATACTGGCTGTTGAGCTTATCCATCAGTCCCTTGAACACGACACCATGTGCCGAGGTATCTTTCAGTCCCGTATAGCCGATGATGTAATGTATCATCTCGTGGAGCAAGACACTCTTTGCCTGCTTGTCGGTCATATCATAATAAGTAGACATGGAGAGTTTGAAATCGTAGAGTTTGGTGCGTCCCCATCTGGAGGCCCGCTTATAGGCAAGTTGCCCCAAGCGAGTCTTGGCATGAGTAAGTCCGAGTTCAGGAACAGGCAGCTTTCCCCCGAAATATTCCTGGTCGAACCGTCTGAACCACTCCTCCATCCATTCAATTGTAACAATCATGTATGTATATTTATTCAATAATTATTCAGTTCTGTATATCAGATGCTACAAAACGTTTGCAAAGATACAACTTTTTCTTTGTTTCTTTCAATATTTATCGAAAAATGCGTAACTTTGCACGCAAATTTACAACAAAAATGAACAAGACAGCACAACATATCATAGATATCAAGAATGTGTCGAAAAGATTTGGCGAGAAAACAGCCCTCAACAACATCAATCTATATGTAAGAAAGGGCGAATTTATGACCATTCTGGGTCCTTCGGGATGCGGAAAAACGACATTATTAAGACTTTTGGCAGGGTTTGAAACCGCCAGTGAAGGCATCATTACCATCGCCGGCAACGATATTACTAACCTTCCTCCTTACAAGCGAAATGTAAACACGGTATTCCAGAAATACGCCCTGTTCCCTCATCTCAACGTTTACGACAATATCGCCTTCGGTCTGAAACTCAAGAATACACCGAAGGAAGAGATTTTGCCAAAGGTGAAACGTGCCCTGAAGATGGTGAACATGAGCGACTATGAATACCGCGATGTCAACTCGCTTTCGGGCGGTCAGCAGCAGCGTATCGCCATCGCCCGTGCCATCGTCAACGAACCGGAAGTTCTCCTCCTGGACGAACCGCTTGCAGCACTCGACCTCAAGATGCGTAAAGACATGCAGCTGGAGTTAAAGCAGATGCACGAGCGTCTGGGTATAACCTTCGTATACGTAACCCACGACCAGGAAGAGGCCCTCACCCTGAGCGACACCATCGTAGTGATGAGCGAGGGAGAGATACAGCAGATAGGTACACCAACCGATATCTACAACGAACCAGCCAATGCTTTCGTTGCCGACTTTATCGGCGAGAGCAATATTCTCTGCGGAACGATGGTCCACGACTGTCTGGTGAATGTGGCAGGTACCGAACTGCCTTGTGTAGACAAGGGCTTCGGCTGCAACCAGGAAGTGGATGTCGTAATACGTCCTGAGGATATCGAAGTTTCCACCGATACCGCCCACGCCCAGTTTGTGGGCAAGATAACCTCTTCCATCTTCAAGGGAGTACACTACGAGATGCTGGCAGAAACCGAGAAGGGCAACGAATTTCTCATCCAGAACTACAAGCATTTCGAAGTAGGCCAGACGATAGGAATGAGCGTGATACCCGACAATATCCACATCATGAAGAAGGAGCGCATCACCAATACCTTCGATGCAAAGGTAAACGGCGACGGAACGATAGAATTCCTGGGCTGCGAATACCAGATGGAGATTCCAGAAGAAATAAAGGACAAGATTCAGACCGATGAAAACGGAAACGAAACCATCCGGGTGAACGTGCCTTTCAACAAGATAGAACTCTTCGACAACGAGAGCGAAGGAACCTTTACAGGCGACATCAGCTTCATTCTCTACAAGGGCGACCACTATCATCTCACCATCGATACCGACTGGGGCGAGAAGCTCTATGTAGATACACAGGATGTATGGGATTTGGGCGATCATGTGGCCATCACCATTCCTCAGGAGAATATTTCGTTTGAATAAAAATTATTAATTCCTAATTATCAATTATAAATTGAACATTATCAAGTTTATCTCTTCGCGACAAAGCTGGTCGATACCTTACGCCATCTTTGCAGCGATATTTGTGGTACTGCCATTGCTTCTCATCGTAGTGTTCGCATTTACCGATGAGAACGGAGCCTTGACGCTCTACAACTTCCAGAAGTTCCTGGCACACCCCGAAGCCATCAACACCTTTGTGTATTCAATAGGCATCGCCTTTCTCAACACCCTGCTCTGCATTCTGCTGGGCTATCCGGCCGCCTATATTCTGACACAAACCAGAATGAAGTATGCCAACACCATCGTCATGCTCTTCATTCTGCCGATGTGGGTAAACATCCTGGTGCGCACACTTGCCACCGTGGCCCTCTTCGATTTTGCCGACCTTCCGCTGGGTGAGGGCGCCCTTCTGTTCGGTATGGTCTACAACTTCATCCCATTCATGATTTACCCTATCTACAACACCCTGCAGAAGATGGACCGCAGCTATATCGAAGCAGCCGAAGACCTGGGCGCATCACCTTGGCAGCAGTTCTTCAAGGTCATCCTGCCCCTGTCGATGCCGGGCGTAGCAAGTGGCATTCTGATGGTATTCATGCCAACCATCTCTACCTTCGCTATCTCCGAACTGCTGACGATGAACAACATCAAGCTCTTCGGTACCACCATCCAGGAGAACATCAACAATTCGATGTGGAACTACGGTGCAGCCCTCTCGCTCATCATGCTCTTTCTCATCGGCGCCTCTACCCTCATCGCAGGTGATGGCAGTAAACAGGAAGGAGGTATCAGATGATGCAGTCATTATTCAGTAAGGATATGATGAAGAAAGTATTCTGCCAAGGCTATCTCTGGTTGCTCCTGCTGCTACTCTACTCCCCTATCTTCATCATCATCATCTTCTCGTTTACCGAAGCCAAGGTGATGGGCAACTGGACAGGTTTCTCGCTGCAGCTCTACAAGAATCTCTTTGCCGAAGGTACACACCATTCGCTCACAGCGGCACTGGTCAATACCGTAACCATCGCCCTGATTACCGCAACCGTATCCACGCTCTTTGGAACCCTGACAGCCATCGGCATCTACAACCTGCGCAACCGGTATGCACGTAATGCCATCCAGTTTGTCAACAACATTCCGATACTCAACGGCGACATCATCATCGGTATCTCGCTCTTCCTGCTCTTCATCACGCTGGGCATTCCGCAGGGGTATACTACCGTGGTACTCTCGCATATCACCTTCTGTCTGCCATACGTTATCCTGAGTGTGATGCCAAGACTGAAGCAGATGAATCCGAACCTCTATGAGGCGGCACTCGATCTGGGTGCCTCTCCGATGCAGGCGCTTCGCAAGGTCATCATCCCAGAGATATTGCCGGGTATGATTTCCGGTTTCATGCTTGCCATCACGATGAGTATCGATGACTTCGCCGTCACCATCTTCACGATAGGTAACGAAGGTCTGGAAACCCTCTCCACATTCATCTATGCCGATGCCAGAAAGGGAGGTCTGACCCCAGAACTTCGCCCGCTGAGTACCATCATCTTCGTACTGGTACTGGTGATGCTGATTATCATCAATAAACGTTCTGAGAAAAATAAGAAGAAATGAGAATGAAGAACAAGATATTATTAGGAGTTAAAGGAGTTAAGACAATAGCCTTTCTTTTCCTGACCCTGCTGATGCTTCTGCCGCTCTCTTCCTGTTACAACAAAGAGAACCGCGAGGAGATTCTGAAGGTTTACAACTGGGCTGATTACATAGATGAAGACGTTCTTGCCAACTTCCCGAAATGGTATGAACAACAGACCGGCAAGAAGATTCGCGTCATCTACCAGACCTTCGACATCAATGAGGTGATGCTTACCAAGATAGAGCGAGGTCATGAAGATTACGATGTGGTATGCCCATCAGAGTATATCATAGAGCGCATGCTCCGCAAAGACCTTCTCCTGCCTATAGACACCGTCTTCGGTAAGACACCCAACTATATCAGCAACGTATCACCATACATTGTTGAGCAGATAGATGCCACCTCCAACAATGGGCGCATCGCCCACCATTATGCCGTGCCTTACATGTGGGGAACCTGTGGCATCCTATATAATAAGGTGCACGTACCTATAAATGATGCACGGACCTGGGGAACTTTATGGAACAGAAAATATCAGGGCAAACTCCTGATGAAGGATTCCTACCGCGACTCCTATGGCACCGCCCTCATCTGGGCACACCGTAAAGACCTGGAAGCAGGCAAGGTGACCATACCACAGCTGATGAACGACTATTCACCCGCTGCCGTAGCCACAGTAGAGAAAGAGCTGAAAGCTCTGAAGCCAAACATTGAAGGATGGGAAGCCGACTTCGGCAAGGAGACCATGACCAAAGGCAAAGCCTATCTCAATATGACCTGGAGCGGTGATGCCGTCTGGGCTATTGAAGAAGCCGGAAAAGTGGGTGTAGAACTGGGATATGAAGTACCGAAAGAAGGAAGCAATGTATGGTTCGACGGTTGGGTAATCCCTAAATATTCCCGCAATCCGAAGGCTGCCGCCTATTTCATCAACTATCTCTGTCAGGAAGACGTGGCACTCGCCAATATGGAGACTACAGGATATGTGAGTAGCGTGGCAGGCAAGAAGGTATTAGAAGCAATGAGCGATACTGAGGTTTATCCCCAACCTGTAAATCTGGCCTACTTCTTTGGCGAGGAAGGCAGGAATGCCCATCTCAACCCTATCATGTATCCAGACAGCAGCATCGTAGCCCGATGCGCCATGATTCATGATGCCGGCGATCATACTCCCGAGGTATTGGATATGTGGTCGAAGGTAAAAGGCGACAATCTGGGCGGCGGCATCGTTATCTTCCTGCTGGCCGTAGTCCTTGCCCTCACGGTATTCGTTGCCATCAAGAAGTATGAACATTACAAGCACAGAAGACTGTCGAGGAAACACCGCAGAAGACATGTGGTAAAGGTAAAAGGGTAAAAAGGTAAAAAAGTAAAAGAGAGGGGGAAAACCTATTTTATAGGGGAAAATGAACATTTTTTGAAGGAAAAGAGAAAAAAGTACCGAAAAAATTTGGTAATATCAAATAAAAGCATTACCTTTGCACTCGCTTTTGAGATATAAAGCTTTTGGGTAGTTACCAGAGTGGCCAAATGGGGCAGACTGTAAATCTGCTGGCTATGCCTTCGGTGGTTCGAATCCATCACTACCCACTTTTCCCAAAAATAACTCAAAAATTTAAGAGTCCG
The DNA here is from genome assembly GCA_021615735.1 of Segatella copri. GTDB lineage: Bacteria > Bacteroidota > Bacteroidia > Bacteroidales > Bacteroidaceae > Prevotella > Prevotella copri_Q. The sequence continues at coordinate 16,292 of JAJWFY010000036.1, forward strand.
ACTTTCGAAAGAGAGCCGGACTTTTTTCTTTCATACAAATCCTGAACAAAAGAAGAAGAGTAATATCACTCTCCTTCTATCTGCGTATTTGGCCAATTCACCAGATATAGCATCTCTGTGGCTCGTGTAAATGCAGTATAGAGCCAGTGGATATAATCGGGAGTAAGCATATCATCCGTCATATAGCCCTGGTCTACATAGACATGCGCCCACTGTCCGCCCTGCGCTTTATGACAGGTAACGGCATAGGCAAACTTCACTTGCAGAGCATTGAAATACGGGTCTTGCCGGATTGCCTTCATACGGTCTGCCTTCAGTGGTATGTCCTGATAATCCTCCTCTATCTGACGGAAAAGCTGCTCTTGCTGATCATGGGTCAAAGCAGGAGCCTCACTCGTCAGGGTATCCAGTAATACCGTAGCCTCCAGTTCATAATTGTCATAATCGGGGAACTTCAACAAGAGGGTAGCAAAATGGAAACCGTAAAGGTCGATGCGACGGCTCACCTTCATCACCTTTGCCCTATCACCATTCGCCAGAAAAGCAGGAAGTTCGTTACTTTGAACTTTGAGATTTGAACTTTGAACTTTATGATTACTTAAACTATTGAATTGGCTTTCCCTTCGGCCGCCGAACGCAGTTTCTTCACTCTTCACTCTTCGTTCTTCACTTAATTCCCTTTCCTTTATTTTCTTTCTTTCTTCCTCCATCCAATAATAATTGTTCTTCACAATCATCAGCATGTCGCCACTCTCCAGTTCCTCTTCCCTATCAAGCACCATGTTGCGGATGCCCTGGTTGAAGATGTTGGCGCGCTTGTTGCTACGAGTCACCACAATGGTATCGTCCAGTCCAACCTGATGATAACTGTCGCCAAGAGCCTCGATGAGTTCTGCGCCCGGCATCTCCCTGATATCCGAGAAACCGGAGAAACGGATTTTAGGCAGTTGGGTAATGTCATCGTGGGTAACCATCTGGCGGATACGGGTAGCATTAAAGAGGATGCCCGACTGCTGACTCTGACGGACTACTTCGTTCAAATCGCACTCATAAACCGACAGTCCATATCCCTGGAGCATCGCAGCAGAAAGAGCTGGTGATTCTTCCTCACCAACAGGAGGCAACTGTGCCTTATCGCCAATCAGCAAGAGGCGGTCGTTACGTCCCTGATACACAAAATGAATCAGATCATCTAGCAGACAACCGCTGCCAAAGGTGGTTCCGCCCAATCCCAGATTGGCAATCATCGAAGCCTCATCTACCATGAAAAGCGTATCAGTATAGAGATTATCATTGAGATTGAACTGGCCATCCACTCCGGCAAACGCCTTTTCGCGATAGATGCGGCGATGAATGGTATAGGCAGGCATCCCGCTGTTCAGAGAGAACACCTTAGCCGCCCTACCTGTAGGGGCAAGGAGCATCACCTTCTGGCGAACGGCACGGAGCGTACGGACGATAGCACCCGAAAGCGATGTCTTACCGGTACCCGCACTACCCCGGAGAATCATCACAGCATGAGGATTACTATCCGTCATAAACTGCACGAAAACATCGAGCGCTTGAGCCTGTTCTGGGGTTGGCGGAAAGCCAAATTGCTGTAATATCTGATATTTTAACTCTTCAATGTTCATATTTCGAAAACTTTTAGTATCTTTGCAGAAAATTTACTGCACCTATTTGCTGTGCAAAAGTAATAATACTTTTTGAAATGAGAAAAAGAATAAAGAATAATTATATTTTGGGAGCATGCGTCATCATCATGATGCTACTCTGTATTCTGAGTGTAAGCCAGCCCATCCGCTTCCAGAAAGCCATGGCTAGCAGAGAAGCAGAGGTGAAGGAGAAACTGATGCAGATACGTCAGGCTGAAGAGAAATACAAGGCGAAACATGGCGTATATACAGGCGATTTTCCGACACTGGTAAAAGGCAAGTTCTTACAGGAAGATGCCCAATACATTCCCTATGCCGACGGTAAGAAGTTTACACTTGCTGCCACGGTTATCGTAGGAAAAAGCGGTAAGCAGATTCCGGTAATGGAATGTGGGGCCGGTTATGAAACCTTCCTCGACGGACTCGATGAAGGTTCCATCCAGCAGAAGATAGAGGAGGCCAACTATGCCGGCAACTATCCCGGACTCAAGATAGGTGATTTAACGACAGATAATAACAACGCAGGTAATTGGTAACAGATATGCAAATAAAAGGTAACAACATTCAGCAAGCACGACTCACCATCCGCGTGAGCAGAAACACCCTCAGTTTTTCGGTAGTTGACCGTGAAGCTGAGCATCAGCTCATCTATGAACCTTACACAGTAAAGAGTGGTGTTTCGATGGCAGCCAACTTGCGTCAGGCTTTCAAGGAGAGTACTCTCCTGCAGCGGGGATACCAGAAGGTACGCGTATATCTTGATTCGCCTATCTTGCTGGTTCCTATCGAAGAATTTCATGAAGAGGATATCGATGTGCTCTATCAGCATGCCTTCAACAGTCATAACAGCGATGCCATTCTCTACAGAGTGCAGCCGGAACTGAATGCGGTAGCGGTATTCCCTATCAACAAGGATTTGAAAATGGTGGTAGAAGACAACTTCAAGGATGTCCGCTTCACACCTATCATGCAACCGATGTGGCACTATCTGCATCATCGCAGTTTCACCGGCATTCACCGCAAACTCTATGTTTATTTCCACGACAAGAAGCTGGACGTTTTCGGTTTCGAGAAGAACCGTTTCAAATTCTTCAACTCGTTCAATGCCGAGCATGCCAAGGATGCCCTCTATTTCATTCTCTATGTATGGAAGCAGTTAGGATTCAACCAGATGCAGGATGAGTTGCATGTATCAGGCAATGTTCCTGATAAGGACTGGTTCCTCTACAACACGAAACTCTATATCAAGAAGACCTTCATTCTGAATCCTGCCGCCGAATTCAACCGTGCGCCCATCACAGAGATTAAAGGTCTGCCATTCGATTTAATGGCGCTGTACTTAAGTAAGTAAAACAAGAGTTGATAGTTAAAAGTTGATAGTTAAGAATTCAATAGAATAGCTTATCATAAAGTTCAATGTTCAACATTCAAAGTTCAAAGTAAATATGAGAATCATAACAGGACTATATAAGGGACGCCATTTCGACATTCCACGTTCGTTTAAGGCACGTCCGACAACAGATTTTGCAAAGGAGAACATCTTTAATGTTCTGCAAGGATATATTGATTTCGAAGATACCTCTGCCCTCGACCTTTTTGCCGGTACGGGCAGCATTTCGCTCGAACTGGTATCACGAGGCTGCAGCCGTGTAATCAGCGTAGAGGCAGACCGCGACCATGCCAACTTCATCCGCCAATGTTTTCAGAAGTTAGGCGAAGACAAGGATATTCTGATTCGTGGTGATGTATTCCGCTTTCTGAAGACCTGCAAACAGAAGTTTGACTTTATCTTTGCCGATCCTCCATACGCTCTGAAGGAGTTGCCGCAGATTCCAGACCTCGTTCTGAATGGCGACTATCTTAACGAAGGAGGTATTTTCGTCTTTGAGCATGGCAAAGACTATGATTTCTCCGAGCATCCACGATTTCTGGAGCACAGAAGTTACGGAAGCGTAAACTTCTCAATATTCAGATAGAAAAAAAATCCCCGTTTGCACCAGACAAGATGCAAACGGGGATTTATTCGTTACAACAGCGGCGAGAGTAATCTTACCGTACTCTCGAAAAGGCGCTGCAGGAACGGACGTTTTACGAAATAAGATACATCATCTACCAGGATGCTCTTCGCCTCATCCCGCAGATAGACAGCCTTCACGCGCTGTGCCATCCCCTCATCAAAGAAGAACGCATTCGCTTCGAAATTATTCTCAAAACTCCGGAAGTCAATATTCGTACTGCCTATCGTACAGAGATTATCATCACTCACCAGCAATTTGCTATGATTAAAGCCTGCCGTATAGAGATAAACCTTTACGCCAGCCTCTATCGCCTCCATCACATACGAACGTGATGCCCACTCAACCAGTTTGGCATCAGCATGACGGGGCAACATCAGACGGATATCTACACCCGCCAGAGCTGCTGTTCGCATGGCAAACAATACAGGTTCGGTCGGCAGGAAATAAGGCGTTTCCATATACACATACTTCCGGGCCTGAAGCAGGATGCGGACATAGCCCTGCATGATATCAGGCCAAGGACTGATAGGACTGCTCGTAACTATCTGTACGAGACAATTGTTGCGGATATGCGCACTGACCGGCGGATAATACTGGCGATTGGTAACCAACGTACGGTCTACAAAATACCAGTCTACCAAAAAGGCTCTCTGAATGGCGTAAACGCCACCGCCCTCAATACGGAGATGCGTATCGCGCCAAGCCTGTTTCTTATCACCCTTCACATAGCGCAGAGCTATATTCATGCCGCCGATAAAGCCCACCTTACCATCTATGACACAGAGTTTGCGGTGGTTACGATAGTTTACCTTACTCGTAAAAGCCGGAAAGCGGACTGGCATGAACGAATGTACATCTATGCCTGCATCACGCATACGTTCAAAGAATTCATTCTTCACCTTCCAGCAGCCTACATCATCATAAATCAGTCGCACCTCCACTCCCTGCTCCGCCTTATCGATCAAGGCATCAGCTATCAGATATCCCAAGGCATCGGCTTCGAAGATATAGGTATCGAGATGAATATGATGCTTTGCCTGTCCTATATTATATAATAAGGTAAGGAAGAAATCGTAGCCATCAGTATAAATATCCACCTGATTATCTTTAAAAGGCAACGCCCAACTCTGGTTGGCAAAGAGATTCATCAGCGGTTTATTGCTGTCTGGCAGGTGAAGATTCTCCTGCTCTACGAACTCGAGCATGGAGCGCTTGGTGAGCTGGTCCATGCTGCGGTCGCTGATAAGCCGTTCCTTGCGGGTATTCTGTCCGAAGAAGAAATAGAAGATGATACCCACAAAGGGGATGAAGAAGAAGACCAATATCCATGCCATCGTCTTGGCGGGTTGACGATTGTCCATCAAGACGGTAATGATAGCCGGAACGGTTATCACGACATAAAGCAACAGATATATCCAGTGAAAATAAATCATATAGCATTTCTCCTTTTAAATCTCTAATACTTCTTTACAGAGTTTCTCCCCCACAGGACAGGAGTTCCGGTTAATTGAAGATATTGTTTGCCTGACTCGCCAGAAGCGTGTTCATCTGCTTGAGTTTCATAAACTCCTGCAGCAGTTCACGATTGGTCGGATTCTTGGCAAACTCCTGCTGAACCTCAATAATACGCTGAGCAATATAATGAGTACGGAAGCTCAAGATGTCTTTAAAGACAAACTGACGGAGCTTATCGGCGCTCATCTTCATCTGCAGACTAGCCGTAGATACCTCCTGGTCACCTGTAGGCAAACCTGCCAACCTGCTGATTTCCGGATTCGGATGATTGGCAAAATAAGTTTCGGCGACAAAATCATCTTCTTTTTCCAGATGCTCCACAGCTTCCTGCATAATCTGATTATATAAATCATTATGAAACTTAAAGCCATCTCCACCTAAATCAAGACTGATATACTGGGCCACAGCTACCTCCACATCATTTCCGTCTACATCCTGTACCGTGATGAGCTGGTCGCCATGATGAATAATCAACTGTACCAGAAGTCCTTCTACTTCCAGAAGTTTATCCAGTGGGGTAACCGCTCTCATTGCTGATTGCGCCTGCTGCGCTGCCGCTACAGTCGAATCTTTCAATCCCGCAGCACGTCGCTCGGCCTTTACCTGCTCACTCATACCGTTGCGCACAAAATTGTTCAAGGCATTCACGATAATTGCCTCGTTCACGCCCAAACGGTGAGAACAGTCGGTGATATAAGAAGCGCGTGTTATCTGATTCTTGATTTTCGAAATACTCTCTACAATCGAATTGATAGCCTGGCTTCGCTTTACAGGGTCTGTTACGCCGCGTAGCAGAATATCGGTCTTAAACTGTATGAAGTCGGTCTGATTCTCCTGAATATATCTTCTGAATTCCTCTGCCGAATGACTGCGGGCGAAACTGTCAGGGTCATTACCGTCAGGGAGAAAGAGCACCTTTACGTTCATCTCTTCTTCAAGCAGCATATCGGTACCTCGCAGCGCAGCATGAATACCCGCATTATCGCCATCATAGAGAAGAACGATGTTACTAGTAAAGCGGTGCAGCAGTCTGATCTGATGCACGCTCAGCGCTGTACCCGAGTTAGCCACTACATTTTCGATGCCACACTGATGCATCGAGATAACATCGGTGTATCCTTCCACCATAAAGACACAATCCTCCTTGGCTATCGCCTTCTTGGCCTGATAGAGTCCATAGAGTTCGCGCTCCTTATGATAGATAACGCTATCAGGCGAGTTGACATATTTCTGGCTGATGCCCTTGGTTCTGCTGTCGAGCACTCGTCCGCCAAAAGCCACCACCTTGCCGCTCACGCTGAACCAGGGGAAGATGGCTCTGCCCGAGAAACGGTCAAGAATTTTATCCTCACCCGACTTATTGCCGGCTTCGTCCTTATCCACCTTGAAGCAGAGTCCCGTATCAACCAGATACTTCGGATTATAGCCAGCCGCCTTAGCCGCTTCAGCAAGAGCTGTACGCTTAGGGAGCGCAAAACCCAACTGGAATTTTCTGATGATATCATCCCTGAAACCTCTTCCTCGGAAATAAGCCATACCGATAGCGATGCCATCCACATCATGCAAGAGAATATCCTGGAAATATTTCGCCGCCCAATCGTTGACGATAAACATGGATTCTCTTTCGCTCTCGCGCTGTTTTTCTTCGTTGGTCAGTTCCCGCTCCTGAATTTCTATTTTATATTTCTTGGCGAGCCAGCGAAGAGCATCGGGATAGGTCATCTGTTCCAGTTCCATCAGAAAGTTGATTGCATTGCCTCCCTTTCCGCAGGTAAAACAATGACAGATACCTCTTGTAGGAGATACTGAGAAAGATGGATTGGAATCGTTATGAAAAGGACACAAGCCGACATAATTGATGCCACGCTTCTTGAGCGTAACAAATTCAGATACCACCTCTTCTATCTTGGTGGCATCCATAATTTTTGCTATCGTCGGTCTGTCTATCATTATATATATTCTTTTTTCTGTTTTTACTATGCAAAATTACTATTTTTCTTTGAAAACACAAAGAGAAACGGACAGAAAAGTAAAAATGAAACATATTAAAAACTAAAGGTTACATAAAATAAGGTACATTCGGATAGTTTTGGCTATCTTTGCAACCGGCAAAAACACATTGCTGACAATCGGAAAATAACAACAAAATAAATAAATATGAAACTAAACAACATCAAGCAAACATTCCTGGCAAGCGCTGCCCTGCTCTCAACTATCAGCATGAGCGCAGCCGACAGATTTGTGAATTTCAAGCAAGGAGACTTGCTGCTGAATGCCAACAACCGAGTAGAAATCTACATGGATACCAACGACTGCAAGGGAGTGAGCTATGCTGCTCATGCCCTGCTGAAAGATATCAAAAGTGTGAGTGGAGCCACAGCCACCCTCACCACGGATGCCGGTTTTCTGAAAAAAGCCGACACAGCCCGACCAGCTATCCTCGTAGGCACCATCGGCCATTCTGCAGCCATCGACCAACTGGTGAAACAGAAGCGCATCAACGGAAATCTGCTGAAGGGCAAACGGGAAAAGTTTATCATCACGCTCATAGACGGTCAGCTCGTCATTGCTGGCAGTGACCGCCGAGGCACCATCTACGGCATCTACGAACTCTCGCAGCAGATGGGCGTATCGCCTTGGTATGACTGGGCAGACGTACCTGTAGAGCATCACGATTCCATTTTCGTAAACAAGGGTATCTATACAGATGGCGAACCAGCCGTACGTTATCGCGGCATCTTCCTCAACGACGAGGCGCCTTGCCTAACGTCATGGGTAAAGAATACCTACGGCACCGGATATGGCGACCACCGTTTCTATCAGCGCGTTTTCGAACTGGTATTGCGACTGAGAGGTAACATGATGTGGCCTGCCATGTGGGGCTGGGCGTTCTACGCAGATGACCCTGAAAACGAGAAGACAGCAGATGAGATGGGCGTAGTGATGAGTACCTCCCATCATGAGCCGATGGCACGCAACCATCAGGAATACGCCCGCAACCGAAAAGGATGGGGACCTTGGAACTACCAGAAAAACAAGGCTAACCTGCAGAAGTTCTTCCGTGAGGGAATAGAGCGCATGAAGGGAACTGAACAGATTGTAACCATCGGAATGCGTGGCGACGGCGATGAGGCGATGAGCGCAGAGGCTGATACAAAGCTGATGACCAACATCATCAACGACCAGCGTAAGATTATCGCTGACGTAACCGGAAAGAAGGCAAGCGAAACCCCGCAGGTCTGGGCACTATATAAAGAGGTATTGGATTACTACGACAAGGGCATGAAAGTGCCTGATGACGTAACCCTCCTGCTCTGCGATGACAACTGGGGTAACGTGCGCCGTGTGCCGAATGCCAAGGAACGCAAGCACAAAGGCGGTTGGGGCTTATACTATCACGTAGATTACGTAGGTGCTCCAAGAAACTCAAAGATGCTCAACGTTACTCCTGTGCAGAATCCTTGGGAGCAGTTGACGCTTGCTTACGAGAATGGCATTGACCGTCTCTGGATTCTCAATGTTGGCGACCTCAAGCCGATGGAATATCCTATCAGCCAGTTTATGGACATGGCTTGGAATCCACGTAAATACGATGTAAACAACATCACTCGTCATACCCGCGACTGGTGCGCACAGCAGTTTGGTGAATCGCAGGCCGATGAAGCAGCCCGCATTCTTAACCTCATCTGCAAGTACAACGGCCGCTGCACCCCAGAGATGCTCAACAAGAACACCTACAGTCTGGAAAACGGTGAATGGCAGGAGGTGGTAAATCAGTATCTCCAGCTCGAAGCCGATGCGCTGCGCCAGTACAACAGTCTGCCGGCATCCTATCACGATGCCTATCGCCAGATCATCCTCTTCCCTATCGAGCTGATGAGCAATCTGCACCAGATGTACTTTGCCCAAGCGATGAACAATCAGCTCTATGAGCAGGGCAACCCGAAGGCGAACATCTGGGCGGATGAATGCGAGAACCATTTCAAGAGAGACTCTTTGATTTGCGATGAATACAACCACAAGATGGCTGGTGGCAAATGGAACGGCATGATGACGCAGAAGCACATCGGCTACACATCATGGCACGATGGCTTTGAGAAAGATACCTGTCCTAAGCTCTTCCGGGTATCAACACCTTCTAATGAAACGGTGATAGCTGGCAATGATGGCGTGGTAGAAATCGAAGCTCCTTACTATAGCAGCAAGACGGATGCTGCCGAGGCAAAATGGACAGAGATTCCATTCATGGGCAAAAGCGTATCGGCAATGACTCTGATGCCGTATACCAAGAGTGTAAAGGGAGCCAGCATCACTTACAAGTTTAAGATGCAAGTTAGCAAAACTTCGGATGGCAAGGCATTTAATGGCAAGCAGAAGGTTCGCATTCATGTGATTACCAAATCAACCTTGGATTATCTCAACAAGGGCGGCTTAACCTATGGTGTAAGTTTAGATGGCGCTTCTCCTGTAGAGGTTAACTTCAACAAAGATTTGAACGAGAAACCGGAGAACATCTACAATATCTATTATCCAACGATAGCCACTCGCATCGTGGACAAGGTGATAGAGCTAGAGCTGCCAGCCTCATCCGATGGCATCCACACCCTCACCCTCACTCCTAACGACCCAGCCATCGTCTTCGAGAAAATCGTGATTGATGGAAGAGAAGGAAAAAAGAGGGTCAAAGTGATTTAAAGGTAGCATATAATAAAAGGTATAGGCACGCACCCACGAAAGGATGCGTGCCTATTCTTTTTACGCAAACTATCACAATCTTCTTATGTTCCATACTTCGTAGCATTCATTTTTACATAAACAACCACAATAGTAACAAATAAATGAAAAAAAAGAGTATTTTTTAAATCTTTTTTGAGAAATATACGTTTATATGAGTAAAGTTAGAAACATAAAAACAAGAAACGAATGAATATAGGCAACCCAAAACTCATAAAACAACTGGAGAGTCTTGTCGACAATCGGCAAGACTGGCTATTTCGTTTTGCCTATATTCGAATCGGGCAACGTGAGGATGCAGAAGATATTGTGCAAGAGGTGCTGCTTGCAGCTTTCAAGAAACTGAAAGAAGGGCAACAAGTGGAAGAGTTGGACCGCTACATCATTCGCTCTGTTAGCAACGCATGCCGAGACTACTTGCGCAAAAACCGTCCGCAAATCATAGCTATCAATGAAGCGGCAAGCATACCTAACAGCAATGGTGACAAACAAATACACGAGGAATTTCTCAGAATATCAAAACTGCTGGAAGATATTCCACAGGAGCAAGCGGAAATCGTAAGAATGAAATGTTACGACAACTTGACGTTCCGAGAGATAGCCGAACTGGAGGAGATACCAGAAGCTACCGTGAAATCTCGCTATCGCTATGCCATCCAACATATCCAACAACGACTCAGAAAGGAGAAAAGTATATGAAAGATCAAATGAACATCCATAATGACAAAGGATTTGAGGATATAGAGCAACTGCTCCAACCTCAATGTGATTTCCATGCCTCCTCCCAAACCAAGCAACAAGTAATAGAGAAGGCAAGGAAGAGCTTGGTCAGCCATCGCACCTTGCGTATCTTTCCATGGATTTGCGCAGCATGCGTGGCTGGCATCATCGCTATCATCCTGCAACCACCCAAGGATACCACTTCTGCGTCGGGCAATGCGACAATGGCTGTGAGAAAGGCTACACAGCCGATGCAAAAAGCGATGACGCAAGAAAAGAGTTTGACGGCAGAAAAGGAAAATACAGCAGAAAAAGACATCACAGAAGAGAGCAGAACATACGAGAAGAAAAAGACTTTCGCCAAGCTAAATGCTCCCAAAAGGGAGGCTAAGCCTAAAGCTGAGTTTGGAGATGACATGCCAGACACCGAAGAAAAAGGTCCGGTACTCTTCCCTATGTCAACCTTGCCCAAAGAGCATCTTTTCAAAATGCAGACAGCAGAGGTTCAAGCCACTACATGCAATGCCGTGCAAAGTGAGGATGACCGCCAACAAATACGGCGAATCACCGTTAAACTCTAAAGAAAGTATATATAATTAAGGTATAAACATTAAAGAACAAAGAACATGAAAAAGTATATCATATATTTATTGCTCATGATGTTCTCATCAATGGGAGCACAGGCACAAAAGTCTTATTTCAAAGAGGCTTTGGAGAAATTGGTAAGCAACAAGGCGTTCACCATGAATCAATCAGGAGCAAAAAATGAGGTTGGTGACACAGCACAATGGAGTTGGAAAAAATATCGCTTTAAAACTCTCAAGAAAGACAAGTTTCTCAAGGAACTGGACAGAATCAACAAGGCTTTTCAAAAAGATTGCAATCAGCCTGTAACTGACTTTTACTATATGGTAGATGGAAACAACAACCCACTGGAGACATGGATGAACTTTGACATATCCGTAGGCAACGACCTTATTATGGTTGGAAATTTCTCGGCATATAGCGTCCTTATCAATCGCCAACAAATGGGTCACTCTGGCATGCGCAGAGTCTGTGCCATAGAATGGGACCATATCGTAGAGAATGGTTGGGTTAACGAAAAAGGCTATGAAGGAAACATCTGCATCGTAGAAGGAAAAGCTCCTTTAAACAAGCACCGCGTAGCTGACGAAATAAAACAGCAACCATATAATGCCAACCACTATACAGTTGATCTTACCCCAATAGACACCCAAGAAGAAAAGGCTGCTCCAAAAGAAAAGACCAAAGAAGAAGTGCCTAATGAGCAGTTGACCAAGATGCTTAAAGATGCTCAGACCAACCTGAAAGGCAACTTTGAGATTATTGGCAAGCGTGACCCAGAGCTTTGGGATCGTGGCTACTTTATCAGTTATAAAGACGAAACAGATATGTATGTAGAGCCCATTCTTGTGGCTACCAACGGCACAAACTTCTCATACAAGCACGACCTGAAGGACATTACCATGGGAAGAGTGAGAGCACTGATGAAAGATGGAACCATCTGCTCGGAATGGATAGACATTCCTTTTGTACCAGGAGAGATAGCAGAGCTAAGCGTACACAATGGTTACTACAGCCTCACAGGATCAAGTTTCTATAAGCAGTGGGTGGAAGAGGAAAGCAAGAACCATGATGGATGGGACGAGCGCAAGTATACGGCTTACGCACTCAGCAATATCCATTCTCCTGGCATCATCTGCTATCTGTTCTATCAGCATTTGATAAAAGATTCTTCGAATCAAAAGAAAATATTCAAAGCCCTCCCAACAACTCTACAAGAGAATCATGTGGGTCGCTTTATCAAAAAGCATATGAACAATAAATTATAAAAATCTCAACTTTCTGTCACATTCATTTAATACAAATGTGATGTAAGAAAGGACATACTGCATAGAACCCAATGCCACCTCTATCAGTTTTGATGGAGATGGCATTTTTGCTTCAAATTAGCGCATCCCCAATAGAGGTAAATTTCAATGCCGACATGAATGAGAAGCCAGAGAACATCTACAGCATTTACTATCCTACGATAACCACTCGATGAGTAATTTCTATCATTTTTACTCATTCTGAATGAGTAATTCTGAGCAAAACCACTCATTCTGAATGAGCGTTTCTTGAAAAACGCCTTTTATTCACCTTCTACCTTGCATCCACTGAACCCCATTTTCTGCGCCTTCTCAGGTCCGAAGGAGTAATAGATAGTCTCAGCCTCATCACATACCTCCCCTGCGAATTGCCAAGGGTGAGATGGATGATAACAATGTTGTGACTTATATGATGCAAGGAAGCTATTATAACGATGCAAGGAAGCTATTATAACGATTGCGTGACATTTGTCATGCGATTACACGACACTTATCATACGGTCGGATGACAAATGCCGTATAATCACATGACATATACCAATGTTTAAATAAACCTAATAGTTTACACCAAAAGATACAAGTTATCACATTATTATATATATTTGCATCATCTTTCATAGAAGACAAAGAATATAGAAAACAACGAACCATCAAACAACAAGAAATATGGAACTGAAATACGACATTTACATGCTCAACAATGCCCAGGGCACAGGAGAAAAGCGCCAATACATTCGTATCGTGCAGCATGAACCTATGACCGAGAAGCAACTGCAAGAGAAAATCCAGAGCCGCTGCTCACTCACCAAGGGAGATGTGGCTGCGGTGTTGGCAGAGCTTCATGATCTTTTGGTGGAAGAATTCTCCCTGGGACACCGCTTTTACATCCCAGAGATAGGCTACTTCTCCATGTCGGCTAGCCTAGAGATGCCAGAGGAGAATCCAGACAAGAAGATTACGGGCAAGGAAGTACGCATCACCGGCATCAACTTCCGACCAGAAGGTAAGCTAATGGAGGAAGTACAGCGCAACGTCCACTTTGTACGCTCTCGTTACTCCAACCAATCTACAAAATACTCCGAAGAAAAGCTGTTGGAAAATATCAAGGAGTATCTTCAAAAGAATCGTTACATCACCACTCGCATCCTGCGCATCCTCTTCGGCTTGACTCCTTACATGGCACAGAAGTGGCTCAACCATTTCTGCGAGAAAGGCATCATGGAGAAGGAAGGCACCCAGCATGCTCCTATCTATTTCTTGAAGTGAAGGGAGGAAGAAATTCTATATTTCAATTTAATCATCATTATTATGACAAAGGAAGAGCTGATAGACAGAATCAACGACATCGAATGGGAGGACTTCGAGGCCAAGGAAGCCAAGAGTGAACTACCCAAGAATATATGGGAGACCGTAAGTGCATTCGCCAACACTTCTGGCGGATGGATAGTGCTTGGAGTGAAGCAGAATGGCAAGAAGTTTGAAATCTCCGGAGTTGACAATGCAGAGAAGTTGGAACAAGACTTCCTGGGCACCTTGCGTTCTCAGAAATTCAATGAGCCAGTCGATGCCAAGAGCATGCTCTATCATATAGATGGACATAAGGTCTTGCCATTTCATATCGCCTCATCACCCCACAAACCCATCTACTATAACAATCCGCAGAATACATTCATCCGATTCGGCAGTGGAGACCAGCGAGCTACCAATGGCGAGATAACCGCCATGTTTCATAACCAATCATTCGGCATCAAGTCTGAGCAGATACTCTTAGACTCCGACCTCTCCATGCTCAATGAGGACACCATTCGTGACTATCGCAATTACTTCAAGCTATACAGTCATCGTCCCAATCTGATAGGCAATGACATCGCCGACTTCTGCAAGCGCATCGGAATTGCCGACAATGAGGGACATCTGAATTATGGCGGCTTGATGTGCTTTGGCAAAGAAGAATGGGTTCGCCGTTATGTTCCTACGTTTTGGATGGACTTGGTGGAGATTCCTGGCAGAAGCGTGAGAGAAGCACGAACTCGCTATACCTATCGCATCCCAGAGCAAGAGAACCTTTGGGAGTATTTTCAGATTATGATTAGGAGACTGCGCCTCATCGTGGATACGCCTTTCATGATGAACGATGAGGGTTTCAATGTGGAAGATCGCTCGCAGTTTAAGATTTTGCGAGAAGCATTAGTCAATATGCTCTCTCACTTCGATCCATTCAGCACCATTCACTCCTGCATTCATATCTATACCGACAGAGTAGAGTTCTTCAATGCAGGTGGCTATCCTGTGCCTATATCCCAACTGGGCAACCATCTCTATTCCAATCCTCGCAACCCGATTATCGCCAAGATATTCAGACTGGTAAATCTATCAGAAACCATCGGTTATGGTTTCGACATGATGAATGAGTGGAAGGAAATCACAGGAAATGACGTGACTTTTGAGAGTAATATTTGTACCAGCACTGTCACTTTTTGGTTGGATAATGACAGAGCTACTAACAGAGCTACTAACAGAACTACTAACAGAGCTGAAGGTGATAATACATATACAGATGCAACAGACAAAGTTGTATCCATCCTTAAGTTCTGCAAAGAACCAAAATACAGAAAGGAAATATACGATTTAATTGGTGTTACGTATCAACAATGGAACTTCAAAGCATTCATCGAGCCACTGCTCAAACATGATTATCTGGAACTTACGGTTCCTGACAAGCCGACAAGCCCTAAACAGCAATACAGAACAACCAAAAAGGGTTTGTTGTTCTTGGAGACAATATAAACAATCCGACTCTGTCGTTTTGTTTTGATACAGAACGACAGTGTCAACGATATAGTCAACGACAGAGTCAGCAATTACTAGCTCTGTTACTTTTCACGAAATAGTAACAGAGCTAGTAACAGAGCTATAGTAACTATGTCGGTAACCATGTTGGTAACTATGTCACAAAAAAGAATAAAAATAAAGTTCATCTCTTCGAGAAAGATTCTTCACTACTTTGGGATGCAGTGATAAACGTAGATCCATGGAAATTCAGAATCATGCTACAGGTATGCCAAGGACAATTACGATGAAGGCATCAAGACTGGCAGCAAGCGAGAATTTGGGTATGAGTGGAATGCCGATGACATGCAAAAGCATCAAGAAAAAATGCTAATTTTCATTATGAAGCCAACACTATAGAAGTCACAAAAGCAACAACAATTCTGCAAAAAGTGCCGATACTGGTGCCAAAAGTGCTTAAAAAAATCGACTTTTGGCACCAGTATCGGCACTTTTCGTAAGCGTCTCCGCGTTTATACCTTGCATAATTCCAAAAAAGCAGTAACAG
>JAJWFY010000007.1:0-91076 GCA_021615735.1 Segatella copri
GCGTTCATCCTGAGCCAGGATCAAACTCTCCATTGTAAAATATCATTTTTACTTCTTGCCTCATTGTTGAAGCAATCGGTGTTTGTTGTCTGTACTTAGGACGAATATCCTTTTCGTTTATTGAAGCTTAGTAAACCTGACTTGTCAATTGCTTGACGGTTCGTTTCTTTTACCCAGTCAACTTTCTTATTTCTAAGAAGTTAACCGCTTCTTGTACTACTTGTCTGTTTATGTAAAATCTTTCAAAGAACTCTTTCTTTAGTCGCTAAGAGAAGTTATATTTCTCAAAAGCGAGTGCAAAAGTACAAACAATTTTCCATTCCACCAAATATTTCCAAGAAAAAGTTTAAAAATTAACAGTATTTTAACACTTTCGTCTTATTTTGCACTTATTTTGGTACCAAACACTTTATTATATACATACACGCGCTCATATCTGCGTGTGGGCACACAAGCATGCGCATATACATATAATGATACCAGAAAACTATTCTGCCTCCAAATAGAGAACACGAGACGACCAGTCGTTCTTCTTTCCCCAGTCTACCTCATGAACATACGGCATTTCCAAGCCATGTTCCATAAGATACTTACCAGAGTAAGATTTTCCCTCACAATCAAGAGGCTTGTTATCAATTACATCAAGTTCTTTTACCTTATACATCTTATTCTCATCCAAACCAGCCATCTTAACTCTTGGCAAATGAACATTATAGAAGTTTGCCAATTTCCACCAATAGAAGACAGCCTTGTCTTT
Source organism: Segatella copri (assembly GCA_021615735.1). GTDB lineage: Bacteria > Bacteroidota > Bacteroidia > Bacteroidales > Bacteroidaceae > Prevotella > Prevotella copri_Q. The sequence goes on from JAJWFY010000007.1 coordinate 758, forward strand.
TGCTTCACTAACATACATAATAGAAGACAAGCCCTGATTATCGTACGGAGAAACCAAACGATAAAGGTCGCCAAACTGAACGACAGGACGGATTTCCTTGTATTCAGAGATAGCCTTTCGGCAGAGAGTCTTCTCCTCATCCGCCATATTCTTTGGCTGGATTTCCATTCCAAGTCGTCCGCTCATAGCCACATCAATACGATACTTCAAAGAAGTAGTGCGGAATACGGTATGGTTTGGCACAGCAGAGATATGACTTGCCATGGCGATGGCTGGGAAGAAATAGCTGGTTCCATACTGCATATAAATACGCTGCATGGCATCCGTATTATCACTTACCCAAAACTCATCAAAACCACGGAGCATACCCCAGTTGGCACGGCCACCGCCACTTGCGCAACATTGAATCACCACATCCTTATACTTAGCACGAATACGGTCGATAACTTTCGCAAATCCCTGATGATAAGCGATGTAGAGATGACTCTGGTTGGCTACAGACAAGTATTGGCTGCCATGATTCATAATGGCCATATTGGCATCCCACTTAATGTAGGCTATATCTGGATATTTAGTAAGTAAATCATCTACTACACCGAAAACAAAGTCTTGTACTTTTGGATTAGAGAGATCGAGCACCAGCTGGGTACCACCACGGCCCAGAACAGCATCTCGCTTAGGAGCCTTGATAACCCAATCAGGATGCTTCTCATAGAGCATACTGGTAGTATTGGTCATTTCCGGTTCGATCCAGATACCAAACTTTACCTGGTTTTTTCTGGCATCGCTCAGCAAGCCTTCAATGCCATTAGGAAGTTTCTTGGTATCAACCACCCAGTCGCCGAGTGCACAGTTATCAGTAACACGAGGATATTTGGTTCCGAACCATCCATCATCCATTACGAAGAGTTCACCACCCATACTATGGATATCAGCCATCATCTGGTCCATTCCCTTCTGGTTGATGTCGAAATAAACACCTTCCCAAGAGTTGAGTAAGATATCACGCTCCTTATCTCCATGTGCCAAGATATATTTGCGTCCCCATTTATGGAAGTTTCTACTTGCACCGCTCAAGCCCTGTGTTGAATAGGTCAAAGCGAGTGCTGGAGTTTTGAAAGTCTCACCTTTTTTAAGATGATATTCAGAGTTCTGTTCATTAATACCGGCAAAGAAATAATGATATTCGGTATCATCGGTAACCGTTTTCAGCTTATAGTTTCCGCTATAAACCAAGGCTGCACCAATAACATTACCAGCATTTTCCTGTCCTTTACCATCGAGCGAGAACATGACTTCTGCATGATCGGTATGCGAATTGCGGGTACCATCATTGTTTCGGATTACAAATTCTCCTGGCTGCAGTTTTTCATGACTCAACTGTCCCTCTGCTGCCCAAGTACCGGAAAGATGACTCATCCAGACATCTCCACGACGGATAGGAAGCATAGCCGATGCAAAGGTAGTCAGGGTAACAGTACCCTTTTCACCATTCAGAATCTCGGTCCATGCCTCAATCATATCAACATCATTGTATGCACGATACTTCAAATCTACCTTTATATTATATACAGGATCTTTCAGATGAACGGTCGTAACAGAAGCTTTTCCTTCGTTCTTCACATCACAGCCCGTAGCCACGAGTGCAGTTGAAAGATTGCCATCACTATGACGCATGGCAAGCGCCGCTTCAGCTGGAGTATTCAGTCCGTAAGCCGGATAAGCATCCATACGGCCATCAGTAGCGACCTTCAGATTCTGCAAATCGTTAGGATTCAACTTAGTACCGAAATAGAGATACTGGGCAGGCTTTCCATTCTCAACATCGAGAATGAGCGACATACCCTTTGTGTTTACAGATACTTTTTCTGCCATCGCCGGAAGTGCGACAGTCATCAATATAAGTGCAATTGATTTTAACTTCATATTACCTTTCCAAATTATTAGTTGCGTTTATAGTTTATATTTTGTGAGAGATGATTTCTCATTTTCACATCGCAAAATTATTAAAAAATCCAATACACTCCAATACTTTTTTGATTTATTTTTCGAAGAAAGCAGAAAAGGACAAACAATCAGCAAATAAAGCAAAGAAAACACTCCCGAAATCGAAAGAATTCCTAAAAGATAGTCCACTTTAAGAAATTCTTAGTATCTTTGCAATGTTATAGCTGATAACGATTTAGGTATAGTGGCTTGAATGCCCTATTTTTCAAAATCAGCAGAATGTGTAACGAAAAGATATATAGAGATATGAAACTAAAGATACATTTCAGTCATAAAGAAGAACTTTGGAACTCATGGTCGCATGCAGGAGGTATCCTGATGGGCATTGTCGTGGGAGCCATCTTCTTATATTGGTGCTTTACGATGCATAACGGATGGGCTACGGCGGGAGTTATCCTCTATCTGTTCGGTATGCTGATGTCTTACATCGCCTCAACGGTTTATCATGCCGTTTCTGCCTGGAGTAAATGGAAGGAGCGACTGCGCAAATGGGACCATGCCGCCATCTACTGGCATATTGCCGGTTCTTACTCGCCAATCACGCTCATTGCGATGCGAGACCAAGGATATTGGGGATGGAGTCTTTTTATCTTTATCTGGGCTTGCGCCATTGCCGGAACCATCATGAGTTTTGCCAGACTCAAGGATCACAGCAACCTGGAGACCATCTGCTTTGTAGGCATGGGATTGTCGGTACTGGTTGCCTTTAAACCTTTGATAGACTCCGTATCCACCGCCACAGTCTGGTGGATTATTGCCGAAGGTGTCTGCTACATTACGGGCGCCGTATTCTACAGTATCAACAAGAAGAAATACATGCATTCCGTGTTCCATTTCTTCGTTTTAGCTGGTAGTATCTGCCACATCATTGCTGTTTGGGATATTCTCATGAAATATATCTAAACGACTTAATAAAAAGCATCAAGGCATCGGGAAGTTTTTGCTTTCTGATGCCTTTACTTTTTTATAAAGTTCTATATTACAAGACATTCATCCATATCATACTCTTCTTATAATATAATAAGGTGGAATTGTTAACAATACGTTAAAGTATGAAAATAATTGCCCAAAAGTTTGGAACTTAACGCAGAAAAGCATACCTTTGCAGTGTTCTATTGAAGTAGTACACTAAAACATTAAAGATTATGATACAGATTAAAGACATTGATTTCAGATACCCAGGTAGCAAGCACCTTGTATTTAGAGATTTCTCTTTGGAACTCAAGGAGAACAACATTTATGGCTTGCTCGGTAAGAACGGTACAGGCAAGAGCACCCTGCTCTACCTCATCAGCGGATTGCTCCGCCAGCAACAAGGTACCATTCTCGTGGATGGCATTTCGGCACAAGATCGCAAAGCCGAGATGCTGAAGGACATCTTCATGGTGCCTGAAGAGTTTGAACTGCCCAACGTTTCCCTCGCCACCTACGTGAAGATGAACCAGGGGTTCTATCCTAACTTCTCGCAGGAAGTACTGGACCGTTGCCTCAAGGATTTTGATTTACCACTCTCTCTCAAGTTGAACGAACTCTCAATGGGACAGAAGAAGAAGGTATTCATGAGTTTCGCACTCGCCACGGGTACCCGCTTTCTTCTGATGGACGAGCCAACCAATGGTCTCGACATCCCATCGAAGAGCCAGTTCCGTAAGGTCATCGCCAACAACATGACGGAAGACCGCACCCTCATCATCTCTACTCATCAGGTGCACGATGTAGAGTCGCTGCTCGACCACATCATCATCATGAACCAGAGCCAACTGCTGCTCGACGCATCTATTTCAAACATCTGCGAGAAATACACCTTCGAATATCGCAACTCACAGGAAATGGACGACACCGTGCTCTACGCCGAGCCAACCCTGCAGGGCAATGCTGCCATCTGCAAGCGTCAGGAGGGAAAACAGGAAACACAGATGAACCTGGAATTGCTCTTCAATGCAGTAATTAATGGAAAATTAAACGATTAAAAATTAGACGATTATGAAAAAGAATTTCGATTTACATAGATTAGGAATGGTTATCCGTTGGGATGTATTAAACAACTGGACCCATAATTTGGGAGTTATTATAGGACTCGCCATCTGTTTTTCAATTGCAAACATCATCCGGCTTTACAAAATTAGTGGCTTTATTGCAGCATCCCATGAACTAGATGCCATGACCGACAGTTATAAGAAATCCGCATATATGTTCTTTGGATTCATTTCTTTTATGGTCATTTACGTATTGGCATCTTGCATCTTCAGAAACATGAAGACCAAGTTACAGCGCGAAAGTTTCCTGATGCTTCCTGCCACAAACCTGGAAAAATATGCGGCTCGATTCCTGGTTGTTACCGTTGGTGGCCTTGTGACGTTGCTAGGAGCCCTGGTTATTTCAGATATTATCCAGCTCATCTTTAGCTTTTTCATCACTCCAGGCTTCCATATCAGCCTTACATGGCCAGTACTCAGCCACACCATTTTTGCCCTTTCACCAATAGACAATTCTTGGCAAACAATTCTGGCAGTCTACTCCTTCCTGATATTTGCCCATTCCTTCGCAACCCTGGGAGGAGCCTTCTACCGTAAGTTTCCAGTGCTTCTGACAGCATGTACGGGATTGGCACTTTGTCTGATTTTGGGTTATATTATCAACGAACTGGGTGAAGCCGGATGGCTTGATTTCGTAGGAACTTTGCACATCGAAGAGGGTTCTTCTGCTCAATATTGTGCTGTATTCACCTCGTCTGCAGTATTCCTGGCTTTGGCTGCCTTCAACTATTGGGCATCCTACAAGCTCTTCACCCGCATGCAGGTTATCTGCAACAAGTGGATAAACATCTAAGAATTAAAATTGAAAGTATTATGATTTTCAGTAACGATAAAGCAATATACGTACAGATAGCCGAGCGATTGAGCGATGAGATTCTGGCGGGCAAGTACAAGGAAGACGAGCGAATACCGAGCGTCAGGGAATACGCCGTGCTGCTGGAGGTAAATGCCAACACAGCCGTGAAGGCATACGACCTGCTTGCCACCGACGAGATCATCTACAACAAGCGAGGCCTGGGCTACTTTGTTTCCGCAGGAGCCAAGAAGCAGATTAAGAAAACCCGCAAAAAGGAGTTTATGAAAGAAAGACTCCCGGAACTCGCCCGACAAATGCAGCTTCTCGACATCTCCATCGATGAAGTGAAGGAAGAGTTGGAGAAGAATCTCAAAAAGATAAAGATATGATGACACTATTCATCCTCAAATATATATTTATAGCTTCTGTCTTTGCCTTATATATAATAAGGTGTATGTAATAACGTTTTAAAAAAAGAGTTACGCTTGCAACTTTCTGAAAGTTGCAAGCGTCTAATGGTTTAAATTGATATCCATAAAACGAAAGTAATATGTCATTAATTCATCTAAAAGACGTCAACAAGACCTATCAGGGTGCTCAGCCACTCCATGTACTGAAGGGCATCGACCTCGACATCGAACGTGGCGAGTTCGTCAGCATCATGGGTGCTTCCGGCTCGGGAAAATCCACCTTATTAAATATACTGGGTATTCTCGACAACTACGATACGGGCGAATACCGACTCAACGATGTGCTCATCAAAGACCTCTCGGAAACCCGTGCTGCCGAATACCGCAACAAGATGATCGGCTTCATCTTCCAGTCGTTCAACCTCATCTCCTTCAAGACGGCGGTGGAAAACGTGGAGCTTCCACTCTTCTACCAGGGCGTGAGCCGCAAGAAGCGCCACGAACTGGCAATGGAATATCTCGAAAAACTGGGCTTGAAGCAATGGGCCAACCATTATCCTAACGAGATGTCGGGAGGACAGAAGCAGCGTGTAGCCATCGCCCGTGCCCTCATCACCAAACCGGAAATCATCCTTGCCGATGAGCCTACCGGAGCCCTCGACTCCAAAACGAGCGTGGAAGTGATGGACCTGCTGAAGGAACTGCACCAGAAAGAGGGAATGACTATCGTGGTGGTAACCCACGAAAGCGGTGTAGCCAACGAGACCGATAAGGTTATCCATATCAAGGACGGACTCATCGGAAGCATCGAAGACAACAGAGACCATCATCTCGTATCGAAAGACTACGTGAAGTAACTTTGAACTTGGAACATGAGAGAATTAATCAAAGAAATATGGAGCACGTCGAAGCGCAACAAGCTCCGCACTTCGCTCACGGGATTTGCCGTTGCCTGGGGAATCTTCATGCTGATATTCCTGCTGGGCGCCGGCAACGGACTGATTAATGCCCAGTTGCAGCAAAGCACCCGATTCCTTGCCAACTCCATGCGAGTATTCCCGGGCGAAACCTCCAAGGCTTACAAGGGACTGAAGGAAGGCAGAAGCATCACGCTCAACGACAAGGATATCCTCATCAGCAACAAGACCTACGGCCAGTACGTGGATGATGTGGGTGGAAGACTGGAACAGTATAACGTGAACATCAACTATGGCGATAATTATGTGGCAAGCCAGTCATTAGTGGGTGTGGCTCCTACGCATCCCAAAATCGACAAGACGGAGCTGATTGCCGGACGATTCATCAACGAAATCGATATGAAGGAGCAGCGCAAGAATGTGGTGCTGAGCCGAAGCCAGGCCAAGGAACTCTGCAAAGACTATCGTTCGCTGGTGGGCAAGAACGTAAAGATCAGCAATCTCAACTTCCAGGTGGTGGGAATCTACAAGGATGATGAATCGCGCAATAATACCGAAGCCTTCACCGCCTACTCCACCGTAAAGATTATCTACGCCAAGGGCGATGATGCAGGAAGTCTGGAATTTACCATCAAGAACCTGAAGACCAAGGAGGACAACAAGCAGTTTGAGAAGAACTATCGTGCCAGCATCAACAACAACCATCAGGCTGCACCTGATGACGAGCGAACCATCTGGCTCTGGAACCGATACATGGACAATATCCAGATGAACCAGGGAATCGCCATCATGCAGACGGCACTCTGGATAGTGGGTCTGTTCACCCTGCTGAGCGGAATCGTGGGCGTAAGCAACATCATGCTCATCACCGTGAAGGAGCGAACCCGAGAGTTTGGTGTAAGAAAAGCCATCGGCGCCAAGCCTTGGTCGATACTGAAGCTCATCATCACCGAGAGCATCATCATCACCTCGTTCTTCGGCTACATCGGAATGGTCTGCGGTGTGGCGGCAAACGAAATCATGGATGCAACCATCGGTCACACCACCGTAGATACCGGACTGTTTAAAGCCGCCATGTTTGTGAACCCTACGGTGGGCCTCGGCACCTGTATCGGCGCAACCATCACCATCGTCATCGCAGGCACCATCGCCGGACTCATCCCAGCCATCAAGGCTGCAAGAATCCGACCGATAGAGGCGCTGAGAGCGGAGTAATGCAAAATGTTGAATGCTAAGTGTTGAATGTTGAATTCATTCTTGCTTACACCTTATTATATATATAGAATAGGCTATGCGATTAGATTTAGATACATATAAAGAGATTCTCGACACCATCACGAGGAACAAGAGCCGCAGTCTGCTTACGGGCTTCGGCGTGTTCTGGGGCGTGTTTATGCTCATCGCCCTGATGGGTGGCGGACAGGGACTGAAGGAGATGCTGCAAAACAACTTCACAGGCTTTGCCACCAACACCGCTATCATCTGGGCGCAGAACACCACCAAACCCTACAAGGGATTCAACAAGGGGCGCTCCTGGCAGATGGAAGAGAAAGACCTGGACAGATTGCGCCACCAGGTGCCCGAACTCGATGTCATCACCCCGCTGCTCTTCGGCGGCAACAAGTCGGTAGTGTTTGGCGACAAGAAATTCAGCGGCAGCACCCAGGGTGTAAATCCTGATTACGCACAGGTTTCTGCGCCACAGATGTTTTACGGCAGATACATCAACGAGATGGATGTGCGCCAGCAGCGCAAGGTTTGCGTCATCGGTAAACAGATTTACAAGAATCTCTTTCCTGGCGGCGGTGATCCGTGCGGCAAGAGCGTAAGAGTAGACTCTACCTATTATATGGTGATAGGCGTAGATTACCGCTCGGGCAACGGCGTGAACTTCGGCGGTCGTGCCGATGAAACCATCACCCTGCCCCAATCGGTTTTGCGCAGCGCTTATAACCGAGGTAAGGCGGTTGACATCATCGCCACCACCGGCAAACCGGGCGTAGTGATGAGCAGCATTGCCCAGCGGATGAGAGAAACCGTGGCAAGAGCCCACAGCATAGACCCTACGGACGAAAAGGGCATTATGGTATTCAATACCGAAGTCCTCTTCCAGATGCTCGACAACCTGTTCAAGGGCGTCAACTTCCTCATCTGGCTGGTAGGCATCGGTACCCTTCTCGCCGGCGCCATCGGAGTTTCCAACATCATGATGGTAACGGTAAAGGAGCGAACCACCGAGATAGGCATCCGCCGAGCCATCGGAGCCACGCCTAAGATGATTCTCTCGCAAATCATCTCAGAGAGTATTCTCCTCACCCTGGTAGCCGGCATGAGCGGCATCCTCTTCGGCGTTGCCATCCTGCAGATGCTGGAAGTAGGAAGTACCACGGATGGCATTCTTACCGCCCACTTCCAGGTAGATTTCTGGACGGCCATCTCTTCTGCCATCCTCATCTGCATTCTCGGCGGCCTAGCCGGACTCGCCCCTGCATGGCGAGCAATGAGCATCAAGCCGGTAGATGCAATGAGAGACGAATAAAAGAAAAAATAAGATATAAAAGATATGAAAAAGTATTCAAAGTTGATTGTTGCGGCGATTGTCGCCTTGATCTTCATCGGAACCTTCGTGTTCCTTTATGAGAAATCGCAGCCTAAGCCTGTGGAGTATACTGAGTTTACTCCCAAGATGGCTGATGTTTTGAAAACTACCGTCATCACGGGCAAGATTGAGCCTCGCAACGAGGTGAGCGTAAAGCCTCAGATTAGCGGTATCATCACCGAGATTTGCAAAGAAGCAGGTGATTATGTTCAGGCAGGCGAGGTAATCGCCAAGGTAAAGGTGATTCCGGATATGGGACAGCTCAGTTCGGCTCAGGCACGTGTGCGCCTTGCTGAAATCAACCTAAAACAGGCACAGGTGGATTATGGTCGCGAGGAACAGCTCTTCAAGAAACAGCTGGTCAGCGCCGATGAATTTGATAAGGTAAAGCAGGCGATGAAACAGGCACGCGAGGAAGTTACCGCTGCCGAAGATGCTCTCCAGGTGGTGCGCGATGGTGTAAGCAAGAGCAATGCCAGCGCTTCTTCCACCCTCATCCGTTCTACCATCTCGGGCATTATCCTCGATATTCCGGTCAAGGTGGGTAACTCGGTGATTCTTGCCAACACTTTCAACGATGGTACTACCATCGCCAGTGTGGCCAACATGAACGACCTCATCTTCCGTGGCAATATCGATGAAACCGAAGTGGGAAGTCTCGTTACAGGAATGCCGATGAAGATTACCATCGGAGCCTTGCAGAACCTCAACTTCGAGGCTAACCTGGAATATATCTCTCCTAAGGCTGTAGAAAACAATGGTGCCAACCAGTTTGAGGTAAAGGCAGCCATCCGTTCTACCAAGGGCGGCAAGATCCGTTCTGGCTACAGCGCCAATGCCGAGATTGTACTGGCAAAGGCTACCCATGTACTCACCGTTCCGGAGAGTGCCATCGAGTTTAGCGGTGATTCTACCTTTGTATATATCATAAAAGGTAGCGGCGAGAAGAAGACTTATGAGCGCAAACAGGTAACTACCGGTTTGAGCGATGGAGTAAATATAGAAATCAAGAAAGGTCTGGGACTCAAGGACAAGGTTCGCGGTCCTCAGGTAATAGCAGAAAATAAGGATGATGACGAATAGTCACCATCCTTATTCTTTTTTTATAAACATCAGATATCTTAGATATTATCCTTTTCGATATCCTTGAAGTAGCGGTAAGTACCCACCTTCAGTTCATCGCAGGCAATCTCATCGCATACGATGATGCCATGCTGGTGCTGCTGCAGAGCGCTGATGGTCCAAGCCTGGGTAACAGGACCTTCGATGGCAGCCTGCAGGGCGCGTGCCTTGTTATGACCGTTGCAGAGAATCATCACTTCTCGGGCAGCCATCACGGTACCCACACCTACGGTCAGAGCCAGACTAGGAACCTTCTCTGGATCATTGTCGAAGAAACGTGAGTTGGCAATCTTGGTATCTGTAGTGAGCGTTTTTACTCGGGTGCGGGAAGTGAGAGAAGAGAATGGCTCATTGAAAGCAATATGGCCATCAGGACCGATACCACCGATAAAGAGGTCGATGCCACCCGCTTCTTCTATCATCTGCTCATAATGACGGCACTCCTCTTCCAGATTCTCGGCATTACCGTTCAGAATATGAATATTCTCCTTAGGGCAGTCGATATGATTGAAGAGATTGGCAGCCATGAAAGAGTGATAGCTCTCAGGATGAGATTCCGGCAAACCTACATATTCATCCATATTGAAGGTGATGACATGCTTGAACGAAACCTTGCCTTCTTTTACAGCCTTTACCAGATTGGCATACATGCCCTGAGGTGAAGAACCGGTTGGCAAACCCAGAACAAAAGGACGTTCAGCAGTTGGTTGAAATCTGTTAATTGTTTCAACTACATGATCAGCTGCCCACTTTGACAGCTTCTCATAATCTTTTTCGATAATAACACGCATAATCTATTTCTTATTGTTTAGTTGTAAAATTCAGGAAACAAAAATAATAAAAATCTGTTTCATTACCGCTAAAAGATGGCAAAAATTATATTTTTTTACAGTTTGCGGTATCTACTTCTTCATAGCCCTCCTGCTCTACATATTCATCGAAACCGATGCTGATATCGGCGCCATTCTGCTCGAAGAGACGCAGTAATTTCTGCTGCATATCGGGTGCGATGAGGATGGCGCCGCGCTTCGCCTTGCAATAGGTGCTTTCGCTGATATAGGGCGAAAAGTGCCAGAAATGAGGCGTATTGGCAGAAGGTATCGTGCCGAACATGCGGCGGAATCCGCGTGCCATGCGTATAATCTTCTTCTGAAGACGATAGGCGCAGCCCTGCTCGCTGCAGGCTATATGGTCCGGGTTAAGAATACTGAACACCTTCTCCGACTTACGCAACTTCTGATAACGCTCAAAACGAGCACAAAGGTGATGTACCGGGCACGCTTCCTTGAGACATACCGTATCAATGGAATGGATTGAAATATTGTTCATGTTCTTTATTTTTTTAGTTGGATAAATAATTTTTTCTTCGAAAGATTGAGAGGCTGTTATCGGCAAATAGCCAACTGGCGAACCACAGACAGCCAACTAGCCGCTATGAGAACAGGGGGCTGTTCTAGTCAGACAGCCATCGGAAAAGCGAGAGAAAGAATTTTAAGAAAGGAACTGCGAAAAACTCTTCACTCTTCACCTAACCCCCGGAAATGCCGATAAACAGAGGGGATTCGAGGGGTGAAGAGTTGTTTCTCACTCTTCACCCACTCTTCACCACTCTTCACCCATCTGCCGCTTAGCTATATTTTCAGATTCTTACAAGCAGATAGGCCTGACCCTTCTTGGTATGCTTCATCTTGCACCCCAGGAGTTTGAGCGACTGGCCTATGCGAATCTTGGTACTCAGATTACTGATCAGCATCGGAAATCTTTCGTGCAGAACCTCGAAAACATCCGAACAGATAAGCCATTCGCCCGTTTCATTATCCTCAGGAACACGGAAGCAGCTCTTCAGCATCGATTCAAAATCATCTACCTTGAAGAAAGGAAGATTGCACTTCTGGATGCGATCCACCTCGGCATTGGTAAACCAGTAAGGCGTCTTCTTATGGCAAAGCTCATACATAACTTGTGCATAGAGCTGGTCATAAATGATGGGTGAACCGTTGTCGATATATTCACCTGCCGGAATGTGCAGACAGACGAATCGGCGGCTACCCGTAGGGTCGCAGAGCGGATGCTCATCATTGGTAGTTGCCAGGAAGGAAGCGTAACGCGGACGGTCATCCTGACTCTTGCCGAAGATAGGGCGCCCGTTCACCTTCACCTTCGAAAGCATCTGCTTCAGTTTGCCCTGCTGCGATGGTCCCATATTCGCAAACTCATCTATGTTGACAAAGAGATTATGAGTGAGCGCCATCTCGGAGTCAAACTTATTGGCAAAGTTGATGTGGTCGAGGAAATACTGGCGCAGATGATCCGGCAGCAGGCGATAGGCAAAGGTACTCTTGCCACAACCCTGCTTGCCGATAAGAACAGGAGTGGTTTCGTTGCCATGAAACATATCCATCTGCAACCAGTGGGCAACAGACGAACGGAGCCAGGTGGCGCACCATCCCAACTGTTCACTTGTAAGCCCCGGAATCCTGCCAAAGAGTTCAGCCACATGGTTCTTACCATCCCATTCCGGCAGGTTCTCGAGATATTCCCTGATAGGATCAAACTCCGGAACCTCTTCAGAACGTACGAACTCCTCAATATCCTGTCGGGGCGACTTCTTACCTCCTACACCCAACCGCTTGGCGTGACGGACGATAGAATTGAAAGCCTCCGGAGTCAGCACCTTCCAGGTTGAGTCAGAAGACTCCTCCTCTTCCCCACCGGTTTCCGGTTCCTCTTCTACGGGCTCCTCAGTTTCGTCCTCATTCTTTGAGAGAGTGAAATACTCGGTTTTACCACTTAGCACATTTCTACGGAAGAGATAATACTCATCGAGAAAACTCTCAACAAGAGAGAGTGCTGAAATTTCGTTTGTCATCTTATCTGATGACGATAAAGCTGTAACTTTGTTCATATATTAATTTTTTTAGTTAATAATAATCATCTTTTTTGCCCTTATATATAATAAGGTGAAGAGTGGTGAAGAGTGGGTGAAGAGTTGTCTCCATCTCTTCACCCCTCGAAACCCCTCTGTTTATGGGCATTTCCGAGGGTTAGGTGAAGAGTGAAGAGTTTCAGCTCATTCATGGCTCAACATTTAGCCGCTCTTTCGTTTTCGATTGCAAAGTTAATACTTCCATTCACCGATTCCAAATTTTCCCCGCCACCTTCCCGCTACTTTTCTGAAATCAGGGAAGAAACAAGGGGGCTACGGGGAAAAGTATGGGGAAAAAAGAAGAAAAACAGATGCATATCCTTGCATAATCCGAAAATAAATCTTACCTTTGTGGCGAAACTTTTTTTCTTAAAACAGACTGACAATGAAGGAAGATAAAGATGAAATAGAATTCAGCTACGAAGTCTTCGACCGACAGCTCGACAACTTCTGCCGAATGCTCAGCATTCTGGTAGATGCATGGGAAGATTACAGTCCGCAGGAACTGACCTTCGATATCCGTTCGCTCTGCACCAAAGCCACCCGGCTCTGCTATATGGCAGAGAAAGATATGGTACTGCAGCACAACGACATAGCCAAGCAGCGAAAAGAGCAGAACGAAGCCCACGAAGTAAGCATCAGCATCATCGTAATGCAGAAGTTTACACCCCTGATGGCGCATATCATGGAAGACATGAAAAAGGGAAAACAGATAGAAGGAAAACGGATGAAAGTGGCGCCGCTGGATATGACCCGCATCCTGCCGAAGCTCAATGAATTTTTCGAAACCGATGAACTGGGCAAAGGAAGTACTATCGATGTAAACGAAGTAACCAAACTCCAGAAAGAACTGTTACGCCAGGTAAAACCCACTCATATCCCCGGCGTAAAACCCGTAGAGCGCCTCTGGAATCTCTTCCAGCTCTACAGCATGGCATGCTATCTGATGCTCCACTTCCGCCAGCTGAGCCATTTCACCAACCTCGCCATGAGCGAAGAGCAGACCACCCGCCTCTTCGAAATGTCGCTACAGAAATATCAGGAAGAACCACAGGGCATCACCGACATAGACCGATACTTCACAACCCTGGAATATGACAACAACGGAAAGCCGCTCTCCGTCAGCCAATTGCTGGATGTAAGAAAAACGCTAAAAGACGAGGTACCGGAAAATCTGCGCCTCGACTTTATGAAATATATAAGAGACACCCAACTGCTGGGCGCCCAGCTTGCCCACGTCAATTTTACAGCACAAGAATATCTCAAGCTGGTATCAGCCACCGTAAAATGGCACATCATCGAGCAGGAAATCTACGATTTGGAACATCCCGAAGGCATTCCGGAAACCCTTCCCAACGAGGTTTTCTACAAAGTAAAAGACGGCAAATACATCGACATGCAGAATCTGAAGGCTCAGATAGCCAGGATGTTGAAATTTGTTACCCGCAAGAACCACTGGTTCTGCGTATGGTGTGTATTGAATCACAACTGCATGCTTCAAGACAACCAGAACTTCGAAGCCTTTGCCACCCAGATGATGACTCCCGAATGGTTTGGCGACATCGACGATTATCTCCATTTTTCGGGCGACAATCTCCGCGACTACCGCCGTTATTTCTCAGAGATAGATTATCCGCAATGGGATGAAAAGAAGTTTAAGGAAATCAAGGACCTTTATAACATGACGAAATGGTCAGACAAACTCCTCAGCAAGTTCCAGCATCTCTGCATCACGATGAATGGTGTGTTTGATAAGAAAAGCCTTTGATTCCGGCTTGTTTTATGCATAAAAAACAGCTTTTAAATACCTGATTTACAAAATAATATTAAAAGTTCACAAGTTTGTGGTCCACAACCTTGTGAACTTTCATTTTTTTGCTTATCTTTGCATCCGTAATCAAGCAAAAAAAAAATGGAAAAGGCATTCGTATATGGTATGTCGGTTGCCGGAAACAACTTCACCGACCGAATAGAAGAAACCAAGCGCATGAAGGCAGACTTTGAGCATGGCATCAACGTCATCCTCATCTCTCCCCGACGCATGGGCAAGACTTCGCTCGTCAAAAAGGTAATATCCGAAATTGATAATCCAGAGATAAAAGTGGTGTATATGGACATCTATGACTGCCGAAGCGAATATGATTTCTACAATCGCTTTGCAGAAACCATTATGAAATCTATGAGTAATAAGCTGGAACAAGTAGTAGAAAACATCAAGCAGTTCCTGGTAAGAGTTTCACCAAAAATCTCCTTTAGTCCAGATCCTACATCCGAATATTCATTATCTCTGGGAATTACACCAAAGGACTATTCCCCTGAAGAGATTCTGAATCTTCCGGAAAGAATCGCTCAGGAAAAGGGAATCCGCATGGTGGTCTGCATCGACGAATTCCAGCAAATTGGAGAATTCCCTGATACTCTTACGGTTCAGAAAAAACTGCGTGGCGCCTGGCAGCATCATCAGAATGTATCATACTGTTTCTTTGGAAGCAAGAAGCATCTGATGGAAAACATTTTCCAAAACCGACGCATGCCTTTCTATATGTTTGGCGAGATGCTGCACTTGGATTGCATTCCTACTGAATATTGGGTGCCTTTCATCTGCTCCCGATTCGAGAAATACGGAAAGAAAATATCTGAGGAATATGCTACAAGAATCTGTAAAACCGTAAAGAACTATTCTTCCTACGTGCAGCAACTAGCGTGGAACGTGATGGCAGAAACCGAGAAAGAGGTAAACGAAGAAACTGTACAAAGCGGCATCAGCGCCTTGCTGCAACAATGTCATGGTCTTTTCGTACAGCAAACCGAGGGCTTAACCACCTATCAGCTCAATTTTCTGCGCCTCCTCTGCAGTGGCATCCACTCAGGTTTCACCGCCCAGGCTGTAACAGAAACCTATCCGCTGGGCAGCAAATCCAATATCGACCGCATCAAGAAAGCCCTCATCGACAAGGAATTGATCACCTTGGAGAAGGATGGAGTTTTCATCGCCGACTGTGTGTTCGAGCTTTGGTTTAAGAAGGAAATGATGTAGCTGAACTTTCGTAAGTGGACGCAGATAATCTGCGCTAACGTACTTTTTTCACACCATTAGCGCAGATTATCCACGAATAATTTGCGCTAATGGGTATTTTTTTATATCTTTGCGCAGAAAATAACGAAAGATATGGAACAGAGACTGATAGGAAGAGAAGCAGAACTCAAACTGCTCAATGAATATATAAACTCCGATAGATCAGAGTTTATCGCCGTCTATGGAAGACGACGTGTAGGCAAGACTTTTCTCATCAGAAAAGCCGTAGAGGACCATTTTGCCTTCTTTATGACAGGAATGAACGGAGTTGCCAAAGGCGAACAGCTTGTCAACTTCAGCATTTCCCTGCAAAAATATACCCACTCCACCACTCTGCAGACATTCAAGAGCTGGCTGCTGGCATTCTATGCCCTGTCACAATACATAGAAACACTTCCGGAAGGCAAGAAAGTAATATTCATAGATGAATTGCCATGGATGGATACCGCCAAATCGGGATTCATACCAGCACTGGAAAACTTCTGGAACAGCTGGGCTGTACTGCGCAACGACATCAAACTCATCGTTTGCGGATCCGCCACCTCCTGGATGATCAACAACCTGATTCGCAACCGTGGTGGCTTGCACAACCGACTGACCCATCATCTGATTGTAAAACCATTCACCCTGCACGAATGCGAAGAATACTTCAAGGCTTACCACTTCGGCTACAGCCGAAAACAGATAGCAGAATGCTATATGGTTATGGGAGGAATACCTTATTATCTGTCAATGATGGATAAATCGAAAAGTCTGGCACAGAACATCGACCAGCTGTTTTTCGCAGACAATGCAGAACTGAAAGATGAGTTCAACGACTTATACAGAGCTTTGTTTAAGAAATCAGCCGACCATATCGCCGTAGTTACTGCCCTTGCTACCAAAGGAATGGGTATGACCCGACAGGAACTGGTCAAGGCATCGGGAGGAAAAGATAACGGAGCCTTCTCTACAGTACTGGAAGAATTGGAACAATGCGGATTCATCCGTCTGTATGAACCATTCAGTACAGCCAATAAGATGACTTCCGACATTCGCCAAAAGCGAAATACCTTATTCCAGTTAGTAGATTTCTATACACTCTTCTACTTCCGTTTCATCAAGCACAACAAGTATCAGGATTCCAGTTTCTGGTCATCCTCCCAAAACAGTCAGCTATACCATACTTGGGCTGGCTTGTCTTTCGAGATGCTTTGTCTAAACCATATAGACAAAATCAAGCACGCCCTGGGAATTTCGGGAGTACAGACCTTGGTTTGCTCATGGCGAAGCAGCAATACAGAAAAGGGAACTCAAATTGACTTGCTGATAGACCGGAAAGATGAAACCATCAATATCTGTGAGATGAAATTCTACAAGAGCGAATTCGAAATCAGCAAGGAATATGAGGAGAAGTTGCTGGAGAAACTGCGTATCTTCACAGAAGAGACGAAAACATCCAAATCGCTTCTCCTCACATTGATTACTTCTTTCGGATTGAAGCAGAACAAACATAGCGACATCGTACAGAAACAGATTACGATGGATGAATTGTTTATTTAATTGGCAAGCCAATGAATGTTTTTCCATAACCAATCGACCTTTACTACATCCCTACTTACTCTTCCATATCGAAAAAAAAATAATTTTTATTCAATACAACGATTATATTGAATATTTTTATTACCTTTGCGATGTAGAAAAGGAAGAGCCGGCAGGCTCCTAACCACATACCGGTGAAGAGTGGTGAAGAGTGGGTGAAGAGTGGACAAAAGCTCTTCACCACGCCAAATGCCTTATTTATAGGCATTTACAAAGGAAAGGTGAAGAGTGAAGAGTTTATGGCTCTTCACTGTAATAAAAAAATATAAGGAATGATGGACATTAAAGGTATTTATCATGCTGACGCCAATCGCTATAGCGATGCAGAAGCGCTCTACAAGAGATGCGGCAAGAGTGGTATCTTGCTGCCTAAAATAAGTTTGGGATTCTGGCACAACTTCGGAGGAGTGGATTCTTACGAAAGAAGTCGTGCCATCACTCACTATGCCTTCGACCATGGTATCACCCACTTCGACCTGGCTAACAACTATGGACCTCCATACGGAAGTGCAGAGGAAACGATGGGCAGACTGATGAAAGATGATTTCAAACCCTATCGCGATGAACTCTTTATCTCAACCAAAGCAGGTTATGATATGTGGGAAGGTCCTTACGGCAACTGGGGCTCCCGTAAGTATCTGATGGCCAGTCTGAATCAGAGTCTCAAGAGAATGAATCTCGAGTATGTTGACCTCTTCTACAGCCACCGCTACGATCCGAACACACCGCTCGAAGAAACCCTTCAAGCCATGGTAGACATCGTGAAGCAAGGCAAAGCTCTTTATCTCGGCATCAGCCGCTGGCCATTGGAAGCTCTGAAGTTTGCTGACCAATATCTGAAGGAGCGCGACTGTCCGCTGCTCATTTTCCAGGACAGACTCAACATGCTCGACCATGCGCCACAAGAGAATGGTACCTTAGATTATTGCGCAGAAAACGGCATCGGTTTCATCTCGTTCTCACCTCTGGCACAGGGACTTCTCACCGACCGATATCTCAACGGAATACCGGCAGACAGCCGTATGGCAAAAGAGCATTTTCTGAAACACTCTGCTCTAACTCCAGAACTGCTGGAACAGCTCAAGAAATGGAACGCAGAAGCAGGAGAAAGAGACGAAACACTCGCCGAAATGGCACTTGCCTGGATATTGCAGCAGAAAGGTGTAACCAGCGTATTGGTAGGAGCCAGCTCTACCGCCCAGCTGGAAAAGAACATGAAGTGTGTGCATGCAAAGACATTAAATTCATAAAAAACTTGCATTTTATTTTGTTATGTGCCAAAATAAATGTAATTTTGCACCTTGAATAGGGTTATACCTTATTATATTTAAGAAAAGAAACATAATTATTAGATAAAACAATGGAATACAACTTCAGAGAAATCGAGAAGAAATGGCACCAGAAATGGGTCGAGAACAAGACCTACAAGGTGACTGAGGATGAAAACAAGAAGAAATTCTATGTGCTCAACATGTTCCCTTATCCATCAGGAGCTGGTCTGCACGTAGGTCACCCACTTGGTTATATCGCTAGCGATATCTATGCACGCTACAAGCGTTTGAACGGATTTAACGTACTGAACCCTATGGGTTACGATGCTTACGGATTGCCTGCTGAGCAGTATGCTATCCAGACAGGTCAGCACCCAGAGGTTACTACCGTAGCCAACATCAACCGTTATCGTGAGCAGCTCGACAAAATCGGCTTCTCTTTCGACTGGGACCGCGAGGTTCGTACCTGCGACCCTAAGTATTACCATTGGACTCAGTGGGCTTTCCAGAAGATGTTCAACTCATTCTTCTGCAACGGCTGCCAGAAGGCTCAGCCTATCGAGAAGCTCATCAAGCGCTTCGAGGAGAAGGGTTCTGCTGATTTGAACGTGGCTCAGAACGAGCAGATTGACTTCACAGCCGAGGAGTGGAACAGCTACGACGACGTGAAGAAACAGCAGATCCTGATGAACTACCGCATCGCTTACCTCGGTGAAACAATGGTTAACTGGTGCCCAGGTCTGGGTACTGTACTTGCCAACGACGAGGTGGTAAACGGCGTAAGTGAGCGTGGCGGTTATCCTGTTATCCAGAAGAAGATGCAGCAGTGGTGCCTGAGAACATCTGCTTACTCTCAGCGTCTGCTCGATGGTTTGGAGACCATCCAGTGGAGCGATAGTATCAAGGAAACCCAGAAGAACTGGATTGGCCGTTCTGAGGGTACAGAGGTAGTATTCTCAGTAAAGGACAGCGACGTGAAGTTTACCATCTTCACCACCCGTGCCGATACAATGTTTGGTGTAACCTTCATGGTTCTGGCTCCAGAAAGCGAATATGTTCAGCAGGTAACTACTGCCGAGCAGAAGGAAGAGGTGGAGAAATATCTCGACTACGTGAAGAAGCGTACCGAGCTTGACCGTATGGCTAACCATAGCGTAACCGGTGTATTCTCAGGAAGTTATGCCATCAATCCATTCACTGGCGAGGCAATCCCAGTATGGATTTCAGAATATGTATTGGCTGGATATGGTACAGGTGCCATCATGGCTGTGCCAGCTCACGATAGCCGTGACTAC
This sequence comes from Segatella copri, assembly GCA_021615735.1. Classification (GTDB taxonomy): domain Bacteria; phylum Bacteroidota; class Bacteroidia; order Bacteroidales; family Bacteroidaceae; genus Prevotella; species Prevotella copri_Q. The sequence goes on from JAJWFY010000007.1 coordinate 20,794, forward strand.
GCATTTGCCAAGCACTTCAACCTGCCTATCATTCCTCTTATCAAGGGTGCTGATGTTTCAGAGGAGAGCTTCGATGCCAAGGAAGGTATCGTAACCAACTCACCTGTAGCAGGCAAGAGCAGCATGGACGGCTTCTCTCTGAACGGACTCACCGTGAAGGAGGCTATCGCAGCTACCAAGAAGTTTGTTACCGAGAAGGGCATCGGCCGAGTAAAGGTAAACTATCGTCTCCGCGACGCCATCTTCTCTCGCCAGCGCTACTGGGGTGAGCCATTCCCTGTATATTACAAGGACGGAATGCCACAGATGGTTCCAGAGGAGTGCCTGCCACTCGAATTGCCTGAGATTGAGACCTACAAGCCAACAGAGACTGGTGAACCACCATTGGGCAGAGCCAAGAAGTGGGCTTGGGATGCAGAGAAGAAAGAGGTGGTTGACAAGAGTCTCGTAGATAACAAGACCGTATTCCCACTGGAGCTCAACACCATGCCAGGTTTCGCAGGCTCTTCGGCTTACTACCTGCGCTATATGGATCCACACAACGACCAGGCCCTCGTAAGCAAAGAAGCCGACGAGTACTGGCAGAACGTAGACCTCTATGTAGGCGGTTGCGAGCATGCTACCGGTCACTTGATTTACTCTCGTTTCTGGAACAAGTTCCTCTTCGACCTCGGCGTAAGCTGCAAGGAAGAGCCATTCCAGAAGCTGGTGAACCAGGGTATGATTCAGGGCCGTTCTAACTTCGTTTACCGCATCAACAGCGATGACCACGACAAGGCTCCTGTATTCGTAAGCTTGAATCTGAAGAAGGATTACGACGTAACTCCTATCCACGTAGATGTAAACATCGTAAGCAACGATGTTTTGGATATCGAGGCATTCAAGGCTTGGCGCCCTGAGTATCAGAACGCTGAGTTCATCCTGGAAGATGGCAAGTACATCTGCGGATGGGCTATCGAGAAGATGTCTAAGAGTATGTTCAACGTGGTGAATCCAGATATGATTGTCGAGAAGTATGGTGCCGACACCCTGCGTCTCTATGAAATGTTCCTGGGTCCTGTAGAGGCCAGCAAGCCTTGGGATACCAACGGTATCGACGGTTGCCACCGCTTCCTGAAGAAGTTCTGGGGACTGTTCTACGAGAACCGCACCGACAACTTCCTGCCATCAGCCGACGAGGCAGCCAAGCCAGAAAGTCTGAAGAGCGTACACAAGCTCATCAAGAAGGTAAGCGAGGATATCGAGAAGTTCTCTTACAACACCTCTATCTCAGCCTTCATGATTGCCGTGAACGAACTCGGTCAGCAAAAGTGCCGCAACAAGGAACTCCTGACAGATCTCGTCATCCTCATCGCTCCATTCGCTCCACACATCGCAGAAGAGTTGTGGGCAGCACTTGGCGAGCAGGGCAGCGTTTGCGATGCAGCATGGCCAAAGTATGATGAGCAGTATCTGAAGGAGAACGACATGCAGCTCACCATTTCCTTCAATGGTAAAGCTCGTTTCCAGATGACTTTCCCTGTGGATACTCCTAACGAGGAAATCCAGAAGCAGGTATTGGAAGACGAGAAGAGCCAGAAGTACTTGGAAGGATTCAACGTGTTGAAGGTGATCATAGTACCAAAGAAGATCGTCAACGTTGTGTTGAAAAAGTAAATTATTGATAACAAGAAGTTAAGGAGTTAAGGAGTAAAAGGAGTTAAGACAATTGTATATCCTGTCAATAGAAGATATACGAAAACAAAAACTGTTGTCTTAACTTCTTGACTCCCTTTAACTCCTTAACTACTTTTAAAAAACGAGGAAAATATTATGCAAATAGCAATCAGTCAAACAATTAAGAATGAGTGCAAGGATTATTTCTACATTACCCTTGGACTCTTGCTTTACACATTTGGATGGACCATCTTTCTGCTTCCATACCAGATAGTAACGGGTGGCGTAACGGGTATCGCAGCCGTGATTTACTACGGCACGGGGATACCTATCTATTTGTCTTATTTTCTCATTAATGCCGCCTTGCTGCTTGCAGCGCTGAAGATACTGGGATTCAAGTTCATGGTGAAGACCATCTACGCCATCATCATGCTCTCCGTGTTCCTGGCGCTGGCGCAAGACTGGATGATAGGTGAAGATGGCAAGATGGTGCAGATATTGGGAGAGGGACAGGACTTCATGTCGCTCATCATCGGCTGTCTGTTTACGGGTTTATCACTCGCCATCGTCTTTCTGCATAATGGAAGTACAGGTGGAACGGATATCATTGCTGCCATCGTCAACAAATATCACAACATCTCGCTGGGCCGTGTGCTTATCTTCGTGGATCTCCTCATCGTGGGCAGTTCATTCTTCGTCTTCAATGCAAAACCAGAGTTTACCGCGATAGACGCTGTTAGAAAGGTAGTATTCGGTCTCTGTACGATGGTGATAGAAAACCTGGTACTCGACTATGTGATGAATGCCAAGCGAGAAAGTGTGCAGTTTATGATATTCAGCAAGAAATATCAGGAGATAGCCAATGCCATCGGTATGCAGATGGATCATGGCGTAACCATTCTCGATGGTCACGGCTGGTACACGGGCAACGAGATGAAGGTGCTCTGTATCCTAGCAAAGAAGAACGAGAGCGTCACCATCTTCCGTATCGTCAAGATCATCGACCCAAATGCCTTTGTAAGTCAGAGTTCCGTAATCGGTGTGTATGGCGAGGGATTTGATGAGATGAAGGTGAAAATCAAAGATAAAGACATTAAAACAATTAAAAGTTAAAAGTTTATAGCGGCTTCGCCGTATAGCAAGAAGCACTATTGCAAGAATGCCCTATAAACTATTAACTATAAATTATAAACTTATGAAAAGGATAGTTTTTGCAACAAATAACCAGCATAAACTCCAGGAGATTCGCGACATCCTGGGCAGCAGTTACGAGGTAGTATCGCTGAAGGAGATAGGATGCGACGTAGATATTCCTGAAACAGGCAACACATTGGAAGAGAATGCCTTACAGAAGGCACAGTATGTTTATGACCATTACCACGTAAGTTGCTTTGCCGATGATACCGGTCTGGAGGTAGAGGCACTTGATGGTGCCCCTGGCGTTCACAGTGCCCGCTATGCCGAGGGTACCGACCACGACAGTGAGGCAAACATGGCTAAGCTATTGAGAGAACTGAACGGCAAGGAAAACCGCCAGGCCCGTTTCCGCACCGTTATCTGCTACATCGAGAAGCAGGATGTATGTCCTTGCGGCTGCACCAGCATCAAGAAAATTCACCAGTTCGAGGGTATCGTAAACGGCCATATCGCCACCGAGAAACATGGTACCGAAGGCTTCGGCTACGACCCAATCTTCGTTCCGGAAGGCTATGACAAGAGTTTTGCTGAGCTGGGTGAGGAAATCAAGAACGGCATCAGCCACAGAGCAAGAGCCGTGGCTAAATTGGTAGAGTATTTGAAAAAGAAATAAAATTTATTCTTGTTCAATACAGAATAGAATAACATTATAACAAAGAAAAGGCATCATGATCAGGACACTCAATTCCCTGCGATTCATTCTTATCCTAATGATTGTGATTTCGCATTCCACCCTACCCATATCCCAAGATTTAATCAATTACTTGGGCGAGTTTCCTGTTGCCATTTTCTTTGTTATCAGTGGTTTTGTACTCTCTTTAAGCAAAGGAGAAAAACTACAGAAAGAAGTATTGGGAAACAGAATTTTTTTCCTTTCCCGTATCATCAAACTCTATCCTCTTCATATTCTGATTCTCGCCATTCTCATATTAATGGATTGGCGATTAGGGCGTATATTACCATGGTATCAGATTCTATCCCATTCGCTGTTGATACAAACCTGGTATCCGGCACATGACTTTACGGCTCATCTCAATGAAGCTACATGGTTTATTTCTGATCTTATCTTCTTCTATCTTATATTTAAGTATTTATACGCTTGGCTTATGCGACATTCCTGGTTATACTTATTAGCAACAATAAGTATATATATGGCAGTTTATATCAGTATCTCGCTCTGTGCACAAGCAGATTATTCAGCCGGCTACATTTATACCCACCCATTATTCAGAATGATAGATTTCATGATAGGTATCCTTTTATATAAAGTATGCAGATCAGAAAAAGGTAAAAAAATAGCAGATAAGATAACAAACTCACCTTCTTTCTGGCAAGTAAACCTATCGGATATGGGAGTGGTATTGCTGTTTATCGCAATGTATTTCCTATCAATCCATTGCAATCCGAACATTCGCTGTGCCGTTATTTATTGGATACCATCAGCCATAACCGTATTCTATTTTACAGCAAGAGATCAAGGTAAAGGTTGTTTTATTAGGATATTCCATAATAAACTCTTGCTATGGCTAGGCAGCATCAGTTTTGAAATATTTCTCTGTCATAATCTCTGCTTTCGCATCATACAGAGTATATTTCTTAAACGATATGGAGAAGGAAATCCACATCAAGAATTCCAATTCATCCTATCCCTCGCTTTTATTATCCTCACAGCATGGATAGCAAAGAAAGCCATCGTTTTACCCATCCAGCATCAACTTCAAAAATATCTATAAGTATCTGTTTATAAAAACAATAAATATATGAAAAAGATCAATCAATTTAGCATCTTATTAATAGCTTGCTTAACAGCAAGTATGACATCTTATGCACAATTCAAAATCAATGGTAAGTCTGTTGTATATGATAAATTATCCAATAGCTATATGACTAGTATTCCAGAAGAAACGTTTGGAAAGGATTATACTGCCATCATCACACTGGATACAGACTCAGCATGGAATAATCTGAGTATAGAGAATACAAAAATAGAAAACACTTTTGTATTCAAAGAGATAGAAGGTAACAAGGAATATACCCTGAAAGCAAAAAAAGGACAACAAGATATTAATACTAAAATTACCTTTACATTCTTGCCTATTATCGACTTAAAGGGAACATTTGATTATAACTATTCAAATGGAAAACTCTCTTTGTTAGCCCCAGAAGAAACTGAACCTGTAACAACATTTCTCAAGGCCAAATGGAGAGGAGGCTCTACCAATACTGCTGATAAACATAAGAGAAACTATAAAATTAAAATCCTTAATGAAAAGGGGAAGAAACAGGAAATTTCTTTATTAGGAATGCGAGAAGATAACAACTGGATATTAGACGCAGGACAAGTGGATTTGTTTCGCTTAAGAAATCGTATCGCTACTGAAATTTGGAATGAGTTTGCCAGTAAACCATACTATACATCAAAAGAACCAAAAGCCAAGAGTGGAGTAGCAGGAAAAGTTGTAGAAGTAATTCTTAACAACGAATACCGAGGAATTTATTCATTGACAGAAACAATGGATAGAAAGGAACTTAAGTTAAAGAAATATGATGATATCAATCAGGAGTTTCATGGTCAGCTATGGAAGGTAAGCAGTTGGGATAAAGCGCAATTTTGGAATATAGATAAAGACTATGACAATACAAAAGAAACTTGGCATGCTTTCGAAACCAAATATCCAGATTTTGAAGATGTCAATCCTACTGATTATACTCATCTTTATAATGCTATCAACTTTGTAGCAAACAGCAATGACGAAATATTTAAGAAAGAAGTGTCAGAATACTTTGATATTCCAGTACTCATTGATTATCAGATATTTCTTGAGGTTCTTAAGCCTATAGACAATTGTGGAAAAAATATGTACTGGGGGATATATGATGTAGCGAGAGACAAAAAGTTAACACTTGCCATCTGGGACTTAGATGCTAGTGTTGGACAAGATTGGCATTGCTCTACCCCACTCCATCCTGACTATGTTTCACCTGATACTGAACTAGGAATAAAAGAAGCTTTCAACTTATATACAAGGCTTTCCACACTAAATGTGGATAACTATAACCAAAAAGTAGCTGACAGATACCACGAATTAAGAAAAACTTATTTCAGCGAGGAAAATCTTATAGCCAAATATCAGAATCATTATGATATGTTGGCAAAATGTGGTGCTGCCAACAGAGAAGAGAGAAAATGGTCAGAAGATTCAGACATAGGAGGTTATCCGCTTAATTTTAAAAAAGAAATAGAATATATCAAAAATTGGATTATCCAAAGACTCAATTATCTTGATACAACTCAATTTCCGAGTACAAATGGAATTCAAAAAGTCCTATCTTTCAAAAAAACAAAGAGCACAGAAACCTATAATATGCTAGGTTTGAAGGTAAATACTTCGTATAAAGGGATAAAAATTATTAATGGAAAGAAATATTATATTTCACAATAAATAGTTATATTTGCAGTTAATATAGTATTAGGCTTTAAAACAACAGAAAATGAAGACAATAACATTATTAATTACAATACTATTCATGACACTTCCCTTATCGGCCATAGATAAGGGAAGTTGGGAAATATACACCAGTTATAACGATATAACAGAAATCGAACCAGCAGGAAACCAAGTGTTTGCCTTAGCGTCTAACGGACTTTTCTCTTATCATATAAAAAATGGTTCAGTTACTACATACGATAAAGCAAACACTCTTTCTGACTTTGATATTAATCATATTGCTTGGAATAAAAATACAAAAAAGTTGGTAATCACATATACCAATGGAAATATTGACTTATTGGATGCCAATGGAAATATAATTAATATACCTGATTTTTATCTGAAAAGTATGACTGATAATAAACAGATAAACCATATATATATAAGTGGGACAAATGCTTATTTATCTCTCCCTTTTGGAATTATTAAATTAGATACAAAAGAAGGAAAAATACTCGATACATACAAGTTGGGCTTTAATGTTAACTATAGTTATATAGAAGACAACTGCCTTTATGCTGCTTCGAAAGAAGCTGGCTTATACAGAGGAGTTTTAAAGAATAACTTGATAGATAAGAATAATTGGGAAAAAGCCGGTAACTTCAAAGAACAAACAATGAATTCTACTAACGTCTATGATACAACTAATAAGTATTGGTGGACGGTAAAAGAAGGTAAATTGACTTACTATACCCTGAATACAGATAAGGAAAAAATATATCAAACAGAAGGTATTATTCCTGATGGGCCTGCATCTAACAAATTCTACCGTTTATATATTAATAAAAATAAATTATATGCAGTAGCAGGTGCTTGGTCACAAGAAAAAGACTGTAATAACATGGGAGAAGTACATGTCTGGAATGGAGAAAAATGGGAAGAATTTGAGCAACCTTCAGATGCTTCATTAGGACATCGATACAGAGACCTGCTCTGTCTTGACTTTGATCCATCAAAAGAAGGACATATCATGGTAGGTTCAAAGGCTGGATTATATGAATTTCAAGATGGAAAATTCATTAAGTGTTACAATAAAGACAATACAAGCATTATTACATCACCTTTGAGTAAAAGTTATACTATTATTTCATCTGTAAAATATGATACAACAGGAAAATTATGGCTTTTAAATAGCTTAGGAGATAATTCAATCCTGTCATTTGATCAATCTACTCAAGAATGGAAAAACTATCCTCATACAGAAATAGGTTCTAATGACAGATATAATTTGACAGGATTAATTATCGATGAGAATAATGGGAATATGTGGTTTGTAAACAATTCTTATGAAAAGAATAGACTATATAAATATAACTATAATACAGATGAATTAACAATGTATGGAGCTACATTTACCAATGAGGATGGAAAAAATATTACCCCAATTTACGTACATAGTTTGGCAGAAGACAGAAATGGTAATATTTGGATAGGAACAACATCTGGTCCTCTTTATCTTTCAATGTCAGACATCAAAAATGGTAACAATATATTTACACAACATAAAGTACCTCGTAATGATAATACTAATTATGCAGACTATCTATTAGATAATAGTAATATACGTTGTATAGCAGTAGACGGAGCAAACCAGAAATGGTTCGGTACCGATAATGGAGTATATTTGGTTAGTGATGATTGCAATACACAAATTTATCATTTTGATACAGATAATTCTCCATTAATATCGAATATTGTATATAGTATTGCTGTCAATAACAATACAGGAAAGGTATATTTTGCTACAGATAAAGGACTGTGCTCTTTCAATAATGGAATTGTCGGTTCTAACTCTGAAATGATCAAAGATAATGTCTACGCATATCCAAACCCGGTGAAACCAGATTATACTGGCAAAATAAACATCGTTGGTTTATCTTTCAATGCTAATATTAAAATTGTATCAACAAATGGAACTTTAATAAACGAAGGCAGAAGTGCAGGAGGCAGTTATTCCTGGGATGGTTGTGACCTAAACGGCAAGAAAGTAGCCAGCGGTATCTACATGGTAGAAACTGCGACAGAGAGTGGTGAAAAAGGAATTGTTTGTAAAATAGCTATTATTCGATAAAAGGCAGACCAATGACAGAAAATAATATATTATCACGTCAAAATACTTTATGGATGCAAGGTGTATCAGCATTATTAATCATGCTGATGCACTTTGTTATGCAGTTAGAGGACTATCCTCGCTTTTTTAATATTTTTGGTAGCGTAGCTGTTGCTGTTTTCCTATTTATTTCAGGATTTGGCATTAATGAAAGCCATAAAATAAATGGCATCAATAACTTTTGGAAAAAGAGATTTCTTCGTGTAATCATCCCATGCTGGACTATCTTTTTATTTCAACTACCATTCGTTGAACATTTTAATTCAGTACAACTTCTAAAGAATTTGACTTTTTACGCTTCAGATCTCTGGTTCGTCGATTATATCATACGATGGTATCTTGTATATTGGATAAGCAGAAGATTTTTTACGAAAAATACGAAATACATTCTTTTTGTCTTTGGAATATATAATGTATTCCAGCAACAACTATATAGTGAACAAGCTTTCTCCTTTTTCTGTGGATACTTAGCATCAGAATATGTTGGGAAGCTGAACAAACTAAACAAAAAGCATGTATTGAAGTATACTTGCCTAAGCGTAATATACGGAATTATATTCTTGTTAATCAAAGAAATACCAACTATTCAGCAAATAAAGGGATCGATACTGTTTAATGTTATACTGCTTAACATTAAACTGCCGTTGGCTATGTCAATCATAGCCGCACCTTTCCTTTTTCCACTATTAAAAAAGATTGGTATATTCAATAAATTAGGTAAAATCAGTTACGAATTATATATAGTTCACTACAACTTTATGCCAGCCATCACTGGTATTATATCCATATTCATCTATTCTGCATATTCAATTATCATAAGTGTTATTTTCAGAAGAATCAATCAGTTTCTAAGTAAAAAAAGCTATTTCATTTATAGCTTAACAGGCATTCTCTATATAGGGATATGCTATACGCTCATGTGCAAATATAGTATGAGAGTTACAGAACACTATGGATACATCTGTATTGGATACGCTTTAGTTTTGGCTTTAGATATACTCTTCTTTGCAACAAAAGAAGAAGAGAAAAAAATAAACAAATATTTACCCTATCTGTTTGCTGCAACAACTACAGTTCTTGTAATAGGACTATTGATAGTACAATACCATTTTGACCCTTTGACCAACAAAGTTGATCGATGGTCAGCCTTAGCTTATCCTATCCAAAATCTTTTCAATGGACAATTTCCGTATTCTGCCAAAACACATCTAGGCGGAAATGCATCACCATTTCCTATATGGCTGATATTCCATATACCATTCTATCTATTACAGAACGTAGGATTATCAGAAATATTCACTTGCATGATATTTATCTACAGTATTAAGTTATTATCAGGTTACAAAGCAGCCATCAAGGCTACACTTTTATTGTTCCTTTCTATTAACCTTTGGTATGAAGTAGCTGTAAGAAGCGATCTCATATCAAACTTTTTTCTGCTAGCAGCTTTTATCAATATACTGCAAGTCTATCAAATTAATTTCAAACAGCACCCATGGATTCTGTCTGTGTGTGTAGGTTTATGGTTATCTACCAGACTGAGCGTAGCATTTCCTCTGTTCATTCTATTTTTTCCATACTATATAAAATTAAAAGTAAAGAAGCAGATTCTTATCCCACTTCTTATTGTGGGAGTATTTGCAATGACATTTCTACCATTAATATTATGGGATGCCAAGGAGTTATTTGGAGCTGAAAATAATCCTTTTTCCTTACAGTTTAGACAAGGTAGCCCTATTGCAACAATATTCCTTGTTACAATAGCTCTTACCATGTCACTAACCTGGAAAGGTAGTTACCAATTTCAGGTTCTATATTCTGTTATAATACTACTGCTCATCCCAATAATCTCCTATGGATATTCTATGTATATTTATGGAAATTGGACAGATATATTTAATTCAAACTACGACATAACCTATATAGATGCAGCCATTCCATTTGCAATAACAATTCTATCTCTTCCTAAACTTAAAGGCTGACGTAATAGCCTAGTTTATAGAGTTTAAATATGAAAAGAGAAGGCATATTGCTACAAAGATTCATAAGCTCCCAACCTTTACAGAGAGCATGAAACTTTCGGAAAGCGCCCAGAAGATGAAACTTTCTCAAGATATTTCTTGCATGCAATAATGGAGAGTAATCATTCAACTCTCCTTCAAATGCATGCAAAGTACGTAATGCTTCTTCTATTTTTCGAAGATAAACCAGATTTTCCTCAAACTCAGTATAGGCAACGGGATTATCAATATGGGTTACTTTTATCTTCTTTTCACTTAATGCCTTTCCCAGCAAAACATCCTCATAACCATACCCCTTAACCTGTTCATTATAAGGAACTTGTTCCAATACAGACTTATGATAAAAAAAATTGGTTGTACGAAAGGATTTATAAGGTTCAGACTTTCTCACTATATCTGAATGTTTAGATTCTTCATGCTTTTCGTATCTAAAACGCAAATTCTCCCGATATAATTGAACAGTAAGAGAACCACCATCCACACAAACTCCTCCACAGGCAACTTCTCCAACCCGAACACCACAACTAAGATAACGTATCAAAAAATCATTATTCACTAATATCAACCTAGCATCTATCATTAAATGCCACTCATACTTTGCCTGTCTAACTAATGAATTCCGCATCGCAGCACGACAATCATGATGTTCTGAACATATATAACGACAATTTGGCAAAAGAGTCAATGAATAATTATTTTCAATATTTTTTTTGTTAGTACTACCATCATCAAAAACAATAATTTCATAACACAAACCAGAAATAGCTTGTGCTTGTTTACAAAGAGATTTTACCAGTAAAGTAGCATCATCATTATAAACAGGAATAAGTATAGACAGCTCTTGTATAATCATACTATTTAAACGAAAATAATCCTGTTTTATTGCTAATTGCATGGAGTATATGATAAGAATTATTAAATATAACAAGTATTTTTGGTAGATAAATTGAAATATAGTATTTTTGTAATATAACAAATCTCATTATATAAAAATGGAAATAGTATACGTTATAGAAGATTTTTCTATGAAAGGTGGAGCAGAACGAATTATTGCTGAAAAGGCTAATTATTTAGCCTCAAGATTTCAACATCATGTTACTATTGTTTCCATATATCATGATGAGCGTCCTATAAGCTACCATCTAGAGGAAAGCGTGGATTTCATCTCTCTTGAAATTCCGTTCACTCCCAAAAATAATTCTATTCTATTAAAAACTCTTTTTAGAATAATAACAATAGGAAAAATTATCTTTAAATTTCAAACTATTATCAATCGTATCCAACCTAAACTCATATTCTATACTATGAGTTTGGGAGCTATCTTATTACCCTTAATCAAAACAAAAGCAAAAAAAGTATACGAGTCGCATTCTGCTCGTTCATTTACTCCTTATCATAAATTATTTTTTCTTATGGAAAAAACGGCCGATCAAGTAGTTTGCTTAACTAAAGGTGACGCTAAAGAATATAAATATACAAAAAAAATAAGTATTATACCCAATTTTATCAACACACCCCATAAACTAGTGGAAAACTATGACACCAAAAGAGTAATAGCTGTTGGTAGACTAGAATATGCTAAAGGATTTGATGTTCTTATAGAATGCTGGAAAAAAGTTGCAAAAAAATATCCAAACTGGCAACTCCATATCTATGGAGAAGGTAGTTGCTATGAACAATTACAACAACAAATCAATTTTCTCAATCTAAAAGAACAAATTATACTTTGTGGCAGAACCGATAATATATGGGATATCTATCCTAATTATAGTATTCAAGTTATACCATCAAGATATGAAGGTCAACCCATAACTCTTATCGAAGGGCAAGCCTGCGGAATACCAACTGTAGCATTTGACTTTAAATATGGTGCAAAAGATATTATAACCAATGGATATAATGGTTTTTTAATACCACAAGGGGATAAAAATAAGTTTTCTGAAGCAATCATACAAATGATAAGTTCAGAAAACCTGAGACAAAAATTTGGAATCCATGCTATAAAAGTAGGAAAACAATACTATCGTGAACAGATATTTCCTAAATGGGTAAAACTTATAGAACAATTATATAACACTTATGTTTCTACATGAGTGAAATAAATAATTGTTCATATTCTTTTGCCACCTTCCGATAATCATGGTATTTCATAACGAAAGCTATACTTTGACGCGAGAGATATGATAAATGTCCAGAAGTAAAGAAAGCCTGCTCGATGATTGCCACATTCTGAGATTCTGAATACTCAGGACTCACATTGATGATAGGGCGTAATTCTGGTTCGCCAATGAACTCATAATATTCTTCCTCTCCTCCACCGATAACCACAGTACCACGTGCCATGGCTGCCAACGAATTCATGGATGGAGTATAACTGTAAAACTGATCTACCAGAACATCTGCTTCATCCAGCATCCGGCAATATTCATCATAAGCTACTCCTTCTACATATTTGAGTTCTATCTTACCAGGATATTTCTTTGCCAGAATTTCCACAAAATGAGCTATCTTTAAAGCACCTTTCAGATACTCGCGCTTGGGTTGTAAACCTACAAGTACTTTGATAACCTCACCATTCCCTTTCTGCCTGTTTTCATCTATAGCAGGAATTATCATCGGAAGAGGAATATAGTAAAGTTTCTTATGGAAATCAGGAACATCGTAACCGAGATAATACTCATAAAGACAGGCTATCAAAGCATCAGAATGATAAGATACAGTATGCCAGCACTTATCAAACTGAGGCATGAAATGAAAAGCCATACGCTCTTTATTCTCCTCAATATTCTGTAATTTACCATTCCAAAAAGTATCAGAATAAGCTGGAATACCCTTGGCCTGTTGTCTGAATAGATGCGGATCATCGGCAAAACAGCCTTTAATGATTCGCTTATTGGTAAGCTTGAGAAACCAGAATATCAGCATGTTCCACCAACCCATCAAAGGCACAAATTGATAGTTATGTACCTGAACAATATCATTTCCACATATCTTATGAAGATTGCAGACTATTTTCCACAACACCATAAGCCCGCTCCATCTTCCATAACGCTCCATATTACGGCGCAAGTCGATGTCACGAGGAGAGTTGTGCCAATCATTGCCGTCGGACATCAGCGTTACCTGATGTCCAAGTTCTACTAATCCCTTTTTGAGAGTATTATGTAGCAAACTAGACTCACCTACCAACAGAATCTTCATAACTTTATATGATACTTATTTATAAGATACTTGAATATCAGAAATCTTAAGACAATTCAATATACCTATTTTCTACAATATAATCAGATTTGCGCAGTCCCATGCTTACCACCAGTTTTATGGCCATTTTCTCCAGGCAGAACTTCAATGGCATCCAGCGCTTTTCTTTTTCATCACGCCAAGGACTCATCGCTTTATACTTATCAAATTCTTTTTTCCATGGATGCTTGCAGTTCTTATACCATGGTTTAGGAATACCCGTAAAATGGATAATGGCCGGATGAGCCTGAGCTTCCAATATCTGTTCATCAAATTCCCAGGAGATAAGAGAATAACGCAAATCAAACCAATACTCATTCAGTACATTATATCTGATAGGTAATACCAACTTAGAATTCTTAAACAGATAGTTCAGTACATCCTGATCATGACATCTCAACCTTTCCGTATTAGATTTCACATAATCAAAGAATTTGAGAAGCACCTGCTTTTCACGCCAATATTTCAGATTGACAACTAACATACCTGCATTAAAATATCCCAAAGTTTGGGGATAACGCAAGCGATTATAGTGTTCTATCTTATTATTATAACTATCTGGAACAGCAGCAATTGCATAGTTTTCAACAGAAGTATTCCACAATTTAACAAGTTTATCCACAACCAGAATATCGCCATCTAGATAGATAACCTTATCAATATCAGCAGGCAGAATTTCCGTAAGATACAAACGATAATAAGTAGCAAACGAAGTTCCTACATGATCTACTTGAAAATCCAGACCAATTGGAAAATGTTTGAAGATATCATCATTAATTAGATAGAAATGAATATTTTGCTGATAACGGGCAGCTATGGTTCTGATAGAATCCAATAATACAGCAGAATCCTGATCATGCAAGAGATGTACATTGACAACTTCTCCTCTGTTGCTCTCAAACAAAGAGGTCAACATGATACCGGTCGGCATAATATATTTACTATCAGTAGAACAAACTATTTCCATTTTTATGTTTTTTGTACTACTATTAATACGTAAATTAAATCTTTTTATTATCTTTGCAGTCATAAAAAAGAATAACTTATGCAGAAAGAATTAATATCAGAGATATCTTCACCATTGGTGAGTTTCATCATTACTACAAGCAACCATCAGAAGGAACATCTTGTAGAATGCATCAATAGTATCCTTCAGCTTTCGCTCAATGCCAAAGAGAGGGAAATAATTCTCGTTGATGATGGTAGCGAAGAATTGGTAGCCAGCCAGATAAAAGAGTTGCTGGATAACCTGCTCTATTTAAGATTACCAGGCTTAGGCAGCAGTATGGCACGCAACTATGGCATATACTTAGCCAAAGGAAAATACATCCAGTTTATAGAAGGAGATGATTATCTTCTTCAGCCAACCTATGAACATTGCCTTGACATCGTGAGATTCCACGAACCAGATATCGTTACATTCTGTTTCAGCAAGGATGAAACAGGAGAACCATCTTACGAACTCCCTACCCCAATCAGCGGCACAGAATACCTCAACAACAATACCCTTTTAGGCTCAGCCTGTTCCTATATATTCCGCCGCGCCATTGTGGGTAGCCTGTTATTCTCACCAAACATCAGTTTCGGCGAGGACGAGGAATTCACACCACAACTCTTCTTACGGGCAGAACGAATATTCAAGACTCAGACCTCACCTTATTATAATAGAGTGGACAAATACGCACCTGGTGAATTAGAAAATAAGGATAAGATAGATATCCACATGGACAATAAACTGGAGGTGATTCTACATCTTCAGAAGTTGCTCGATACGGTTCCTGTAGCAGAGCGCCAGGCACTCAACCGCCGTATAGCCCAGCTCTCGATGGATTATCTGGTTAACAATATCCGTTTGAAGCATTCATTGATATCCTTGAATCATGCCATCAGAGAATTAAGGAAACACGGATTATATCCTCTTCCGAACAAAGAATATACCAAGAAATATATGATGTTCAGAAAGATGATAGGTACATACGTAGGACGAATTGCACTTCTCTTTCTTATCAAGAAATAAATGAATGAAGGCATAAAGATTTCTCCCATCCGGATAAGCATACAGAGGAATAAGAGAAAATCCTATATAAACAAAAATAGAGCATTCAAATCACTTGAACGCTCTATCTTTATAATTAGATTAAATTTTCTAATATTATTTGTATAAGTAAAAGATGATGAAATGACGTTTCACAACGTCCGTTTGTTTTAACTGATGCAAAGATACGACGATTTTTGTCTATAAAGTCGTAAATTATACATTTTATGGTAGCGAAATATGATTTTTTCACCCATAAAAAACAAATTTTACCACCAATCTTATAATTTTCACCACATTATTTTACGATAGTGACAACATCTTTTCTATTGGTTTGACCGCTTTTTTCGCTATTTCAGGAGCCACTTCAACTGTTGGCCAACCAAATTTCAATGCATTGTATATCTTCTTGAGCGTATTCATCTTCATATACTCACACTCGTTGCAGCTGCAACCTACTCCACCCTCGCTTACCTCTGGAGGTACGGGATAGAAAATTACGTTAGGACAATTACGCTCCAGCTCATGCAGGATACCAGCCTCTGTAGCGATAATATACTCCTTGATTTCAGGATGCTCTTGGGCATAATGCAACATGGTGGCTGTAGAGCCCTTTACATCGGCTACAGCAAGTACTGGTGCCTTACACTCCAGGTGAGCCATCACAACAGCCTCAGGATGCTTCTGCTTCAGTTTAACTATAGCCTCTACAGAGAATTTCTCATGTACATGGCAACCACCGTTCCAAAGCAACATATTGCGGCCTGTAACGCTGTTTATATAGTTACCGAGATTATAGTCTGGACCAAAGATGATTTTTTCGTTCTGTGGAAAACTGTCAATCACCTTCTTGGCATTACCGCTTGTCACGACACAATCAGTCAGCGCCTTCACTGCAGCCGTAGTGTTTACATAACTCACAACCTTATATCCTGGATGCTCTTCCTTGTACTTTTTCAAATCCTCAGCCTTACAGCTGTCAGCAAGCGAGCAACCAGCATTCAAGTCAGGACAGATCACGGTTTTGTCAGGACTCAAGAGTTTGCATGTCTCAGCCATGAAGTGCACGCCACACATAACCATTACCTGGGCATCGGTTTCAGCTGCTTTACGAGCCAAAGCCAGAGAGTCGCCAACAAAGTCGGCGATGTCCTGAATCTCACCTACTGTATAGTAGTGGGCGAGGATAATAGCATCTTTCTCCTTGCAAAGCTTTCTGATTTCAGCTTTCAAGTCCAAGGCTTCGTCAACTGGTTCGTCAACGTATCCTTTCTCAATCCATTCTTTTTTCACCATAACATTCATATTATATTTCTTATTTTTTATTTTTTAAAAAGAGAATATAGAGATGATGATATGCCGTGGATAAGTGGATAACATTCTGCATAAAAACTTGCGTATTTCGTTATCCAAGTCTTATTTCAGTTTATCCGCAGAGGCCTTTGAAATCTTTTTCTTGTCTCTTAATGCATTAACCGGTTTATCAACATTTCCCCAATTCGGTGCAAAGTTAATAAGTTTATATCTTTTTTCGGTCAAAAACTGCGAAAAAGTTTCTAAAAACATAATAATATCTATGTGGATATCCTCTTTTCGTTGGTTTGAGATAGGTATGTGTGGATATTTACAAACTTATTAAAAAGTTATTATTGGGGTTTTCCGTACACTTATCCACGCTTTTGTGGAAAACAAAAAAGAGCAGAAATCCATCAGGATATTCTGCTCTCTGGTCTGAGTTATTTATATGGTTGGTTTTGGTTATAGGATTTTCATCTGTTTCTTTCTATTCAATACCTATTTATATATAGGTTTCTGATATATTTATATAGAAGTTCTGATTCCCTATCTTTTGTTCAAAACAGAATCAATTTTTTCTGTTACCAGTTCAGGAGAGATATTTTTCATACATGCGAAGTCTCCCCTAGCGCAAGGCTTGTTACCATAGATACTGCAAGGGCGGCAAGGTAAGTCAAGCTGTACGGCATTGGCAGGATCCTGATGCCAGCCCATGAAACCTGCGTATGGATGGGTAGCTCCCCAGATGCTTACTACAGGAGTGTTTACAAGCGATGCCAAGTGCATATTGGCACTATCCATGCTCACCATAACGTGCAGATGACTAATCAGGATGAGTTCCTGTTTCAATCCGTTAAGATGAGAAGAAGCGTTAATGAGCTGTGGATACTTCTCAGCCCAGTCGTTCATCACTGGTGTTTCGTCTTTGCCTCCACCGAAAAGGAAGATATGAGCGTGTGGATGATTGTGGATAAGTCGCTGGATAACTTTTTCCATCAGTTGTATCGGATATATTTTTCCCTCGTGTGCAGCGAAGGGAGCAATACCAATCCACGGCTCTGTTATGTGCTTGTCTTCTAGTGAGATAGCATTCTCTCCTACTCCGAATACCTCCTGTGGTAAGATACTTAAATCTCCTTGTTTTCCATCCCCATAGATAGATGTGAAATCCATGTGGATAGGATATCCAAGTTGTGCAAAAACATCAGCATAGTTTTGGAACGATGTAGGTTGCTGCACAAGTTTTTTACCATTAGAAGCTACCAGCTTGCGTTTTCCCTTGCGATGTTTGTCAATATGTGCAACCTTGAAGTTATCCAGGTTGAAGCGCATACGCAGATAATCGGAACGCAGCACGCTATGTAAATCGGCAATAGCTGTAAACTGTTTGGCTATCAATCGGCGATAGAGTGCGTTGAGTCCTTTTACCCCTTTGTATTCCTCCTTGATATCAGCTTCCATAAAGCCAACGTTAGGAGCCAAGTCTTCAAAGAAAGGACGGGCAAAGGGACGACTGAGCACAGTAATTCTTACTTTCGGGTATTGTTTGGCCAAAGATTGAATTACAGGTACGGTCATGGCTACATCGCCCATGGCTGAAAATCTAATTACCAGGATATGCTCAGTTTTCATCGTTTTTTTCTTCTATATATAATATAATGTGAAAAAAGAGAGCCATATCTCTTATTATATAATAAGGTATATGCGCTCTCCTATTCTGTTTTTTTATTTCTTGTAGAGTACAGGATTGGTTGAAGGATCGTTGTACATCTTCATCTGTCGGTAAACCTTCATGTATTTGCGTCCAGCCTCGATATCTTCCAAGAGTTGGTCGATAGCTGTAGAAAGGTCTACCTGCTGTTCCAGGAGTACATCCAGTTTGGCTTGGCATTTCGCTTTGTGCTCAGCCGAAGCTTCCGGGCGTTCCACCTGCTCCTTCATGTGATAAATCTTGAGGGCAAGAATACTCAAGCGGTCAACAGCCCATGCAGGACTCTCAGTGTTGATGCGTGCATCATCCTGAACCTTCACGTCTTTGTATGTTTCGCGGAAGTAAGTATCGATTTGCTCAACGAGGTCAGTTCTGTCCTGGTTGCTCTTGTCGATTCTGCGTTTCAATACGAGTGCTTCAGCCGGGTCTATCTGAGGATCACGGATAATATCCTCGAAATGCCACTGTACTGTGTCAATCCAGCACTTCAGATAAAGGCAGTTCTCGATGCTACCTTCCTGATATGGATTATTGATTGGTGTATCAATGTTGTCTTTGATATGATAATCGGCTATCGCCTGATTAAATATCTTATTGGCTTTTTCTGTAAATGTCATAATGGATTTAAATGTTTAATTAATACCGTACAAAAGTAACAAAATAATCTGAAACGACCAACAAAAAAGGAAAAAAATGCCAAAAATATGCACAATTAGGGGGTGTTTGTGCACTATAATGCACTTTTTTCGCCAAAATATTTGTTTATCTCAAAAAAAAAGTGTTCCTTTGCACCCAGATTTTTAATTAGAAATTGATTTATAAACATTTTAAAAGTTACAATTATGTCAGAAATTGAAAGCAAAGTAAAGGCAATTATCGTTGATAAACTCGGTGTTGATGAGGCTGAAGTTAAGCCAGAGGCAAGCTTCACAAATGATCTTGGTGCAGATTCTTTGGATACTGTAGAGTTGATCATGGAGTTCGAGAAGGAGTTCTCTATCTCTATCCCAGACGATAAGGCTGAGAAGATTGCTACTGTAGGTGACGCTATCTCTTACATTGAGGAGAACGCTAAGTAATTTAGCAGCTAAATTATACTAAATGGAATTAAAGAGAGTTGTTGTAACAGGTCTCGGTGCTGTGACTCCAGTTGGTAATACTCCTGAGGAAACTTGGGAGAGCCTCCTTGCTGGTAAGAGCGGTGCTGCGCCTATTACTCATTTCGATACAACCCTTTTCAAGACCAAGTTCGCTTGCGAGGTTAAAGGCCTGAACATCAATGATTGGATTGATCGTAAGGAAGCTCGCAAGCTTGACCGTTATACCCAGTTGGCTATGATTGCTGCCATGCAGGGTGTAAAGGATGCTAATATCGATCTTGAGAAGGAAGACTTGAACAACGTTGGCGTTGTATTCGGTGTAGGTATCGGTGGTATCAAGACTTTCGAGGATGAGGTGAAGTACTATGGTACTCACGAGGAGAATGGTCCTAAGTTTAACCCATTCTTCATCCCTAAGATGATTGCAGATATCGCTTCAGGTCAGATTTCCATCCACTTTGGATTCCACGGACCAAACTACACTACTACATCTGCATGTGCTTCTTCAAGCAATGCATTGGCTGATGCCTTCAACCTGATTCGTTTGGGTAAGGCAAACATCATCGTTAGCGGTGGTGCAGAGGCTGCTATCTGCGCTTGTGGCGTAGGTGGTTTCAATGCTATGCATGCATTGTCAACACGTAATGATGACCCAGAGCATGCTTCACGTCCGTTCAGCGCAAGCCGTGATGGATTTATCATGGGCGAGGGTGCAGGTTGCTTGATTCTCGAGGAACTTGAGCACGCTAAGGCTCGTGGTGCGAAGATTTATGCTGAGATGGTAGGTGAGGGCGAGAGTGCCGACGCTTATCACATCACAGCATCTCATCCTGAGGGTCTTGGTGCTAAGCTCGTTATGGAGCGTGCACTTGCTGATGCCAATCTGAAGCCAGAGGACATTGACTATATCAATGTTCACGGTACATCTACCCACGTAGGTGATATCTCAGAGGCTAAGGCTATCAAGGCTGTCTTCGGTGATGCAGCTTACAAGCTCAACATCAGTTCTACCAAGTCAATGACTGGTCACCTCCTTGGTGCTGCTGGTGCAGTAGAGGCTATGGCTTGTGTTCTTAGTGTGAAGAACGATATCGTTCCTCCTACTATCAACCACGAAGAGGGTGATAATGATCCAGAGCTCGATTACAACTTGAACTTTACCTTCAACAAAGCTCAGAAGCGTGAGGTTCGTGCTGCATTGAGTAATACTTTCGGATTCGGCGGTCACAACTGCTGTGTAGTATTCAAGAAGTATGCTGAATAATTTTATAGATAGGATAAAGCTCTCTTTCCGCAAGGATAAAGAGCTTTATTTGTCTTTATATGAAATCCTCGGTTTTTATCCTCACGACATCAGCTACTACAAGATGGCGCTGTTGCACAAGAGCATCATGCACCGCAATTCTAAGGGAAAACCAGTGAACAACGAGCGGTTGGAGTTCTTGGGTGATGCGGTTTTGGATGCTGTAGTAGGAGATATCGTGTACCAGCATTTCCCTGGCAAGCGTGAGGGATTCCTTACCAATACCCGAAGCAAGTTAGTGCAGCGTGATACGCTGAATAAACTGGCACAGGAAATGGGCATCAACCAGCTGATTCTTTCTAATGGCCACAGTTCTTCTCATAACAGTTATATGGGAGGAAATGCGTTCGAAGCTTTGGTAGGTGCCATTTATCTGGACCGTGGTTACGATGCCTGCATGTATTTTATGCAGAAACGTATTCTGGCACAAATGATAAACATCGATAAGGTGGCTTATAAGGAGGTTAACTTCAAGAGCAAACTCATCGAATGGAGCCAGAAAAACCGCGTGAAGCTGGATTTCGTTATGCTAGACCAGCAAAAAGACAAGAATGGTAGCCCGATTTTCACCTATCAGGTTGTACTCGAAGGTGTTGAAGGTGGAGTAGGAAAGGGCTATTCCAAAAAGGAAAGCCAGCAGGTGGCTTCTAAGACTAGCTTGGAAAAACTGCGCAAAGAACCTCAGTATATTGATGCTGTGTTCACAGCTAAGGCTAACCGCACCAAGATGGAAGAGGAACCTGTTGAAAACGTGCCTAACACAGAAGTGAAAGACGATTTCATCATCTCGCAGGATGCTGATGCACAAAACGCACCGGTAGAGGAGAAGCACATCAATGTTTTCAAAGAGGAGGTTTTCACAGAGAAATCTGCCGAAACTGCCCAGGAAACTGAAGTGCAGGTCGAGGTGAAGGATGAAAAGAAGGAGAGTGATGAGTTCGATTTGAGCGACATCACGGCTCAGCCTAAGGAATTATCAAGAGAAGAGATTATTGCCGCTGCCGAAGCGGCTGCTTTCGGTAACGATGAGTAAACTGTATCTCTTTCCGGATAGGAAATACGATTTTATAGAAGACTCCCATAAGATGGTAAATATCGCCACTTATGGGAGTCTTTTGTGTTGTATATTTCCTTTTTGTATACTTTATCTTACCCTTTTGTATTAAAAAATAGTAAAAACTTTCTCTATATCAAAAGTTTGATTTACTTTTGCATCTACTTAAATGATATATATCTAGATATGAGTTTAACAACGATAGTAAGTAACGTCTTCAAACCTCGGCAGAAGGAGTTGGAGAAGTATGTCTATGATGCAGAACATTTGCAGCATAAAGTGCTTATGCACCTTATAAATAAAGGAAAAAATACTGAATATGGTGTCAAGCATTTATTAAATACCACCAACAGTTATGATAAATTTGCACAGAATATTCCTGTCAATACCTACGAGGAGTTGAAGGGGGATATCGACCGTATGCGTCATGGCGAAAAGGATATTCTATGGCCGGGACTGGTAAAATGGTATGCCAAGTCATCTGGCACCACCAACGATAAGAGTAAGTTTATCCCGGTTTCTCATGATGGCTTGCATGGCATTCATTATGCCGGAGGCTTTGATGCCGTAGCCTATTATCTGCGCAATAATCCGAAGAGCAGACTCTTTGATGGCAAGAGCCTTATCTTAGGTGGAAGCCATTCGCCTAACTATAATGTGTCGGATAGTCTGGTGGGTGACCTGAGCGCTATCCTCATCGAAAATATCAATCCGCTTGCCAATCTGGTGCGTGTTCCTAAGAAGTCAACCGCTCTCCTGAGCGATTTCGAAGTGAAACGCGACCTTATTGCCCGCGAAACGATGAATAAGAACGTAACCAATATCTCGGGTGTTCCAAGCTGGATGCTTAGTGTGCTGGTGCGTGTCATGGAACTTTCCGGCAAGAAGCATCTGGAAGAGGTATGGCCTAATCTGGAGGTATTCTTCCATGGCGGTATTGCCTTTACTCCTTACCGCAAGCAGTATGAACAGCTCATCACTTCGCCGAACATGCATTATATGGAGACTTATAATGCCAGCGAGGGATTCTTCGGACTGCAGGATGATCCGGCAGACCCAGCCATGTCGCTTATGATAGATTATGATGTATTCTACGAGTTTATCCCTATGGACGAATTCGGCAGCGAGAATCCTACCGTTGTGCCTCTCTGGGGTGTTGAGGTAGGCAAGAACTACGCTATGATCATCACCACTTCCTGTGGTTTGTGGCGCTATCTCATCGGCGATACGGTTCAGTTTACCAGCAAGAATCCTTATAAGTTTGTCATTACCGGCCGTACCAAGTACTTTATTAATGCATTTGGCGAGGAACTGATCATGGATAATGCCGAGAAGGGATTGGCTTATGCCTGCGAGAAGACGGGTGCTCAGGTTTCTGATTATACTGCTGCGCCGGTTTATATGGACAGCAATGCCAAGTGCCGTCACCAGTGGCTCATAGAATTCTCTCAAGAGCCAGCCAGCCTCGATGAGTTTGCCAGTCTGTTAGACCATAAGCTGCAGGAAATCAACAGCGATTACGAGGCCAAGCGTTTCCACGATGTTACCCTCCAGCATCTGGAGATTGTGAAGGCTAAGCCGGGCCTCTTCAATGAATGGCTGAAGAGCAAGGGCAAGTTGGGCGGACAGCATAAGATTCCACGCTTGAGCAACAGCCGCAAGAACATCGACGAGATGCTCATGATGAACAAATAAAACAAGCCGTATGCTTCTTCCGCTTTGGGTGGAGAAGTGATGCTGCGATATTAAGAAGATATAAAGAATGATTCAATTGAACGACATAAAGAGCAAGTTGAAGGCAAATTCCCTGTTTCTGCCTTTCTACGTCTTAGCTTTCCTCCTGTTGGCATCCTGTGCCAAGATGGGACAGCCGGATGGTGGCTGGTTCGACGAAACTCCTCCTAAGGTGATTGGAGCTTCGCCAGCCGATAAGGGGGTAAATGTGAAGCAGAAGAAGGTGAATATCTATTTCGACGAATATATCAAGGTAGATAATCCTACCGAGAAAGTGGTGGTTTCGCCTCCGCAGCTCGAAGTGCCTGAAATCAAGGCTTCGGGCAAGCATATTCAGATTTCGCTGGTAGATTCGCTCAAGCCGAATACTACCTATACCATCGACTTCTCCGATGCCATCAGCGATAACAACGAGGGCAATCCGATGGGAAACTATACCTACAGTTTCTCTACCGGCGAGGTCATCGATACGATGGAGGTGTCAGGATATGTGCTCGAATCGGAGAATTTGGAGCCTATTAAGGGCATTCTGGTAGGTCTTTATGCAGATCATGCCGATTCAGCCTTCAAGACCAAGCCTATGCTGCGTGTAAGCCGTACCGACAGCCGTGGCCGCTTCGTTATCAAGGGTGTGGCTCCGGGCTCTTACCGCATCTATGCCCTGCAGGATATGGATGGCAACTATATGTTCAGCCAGAAGAGCGAAAAACTAGCTTTCTCTCACGATATCATCGTGCCATCAAGCAAGCCGGATGTACGACAGGATACTACATGGATTGATTCCCTGCATATCAAGTCTATCGATCAGGTTAATTATACCCATTTCCTGCCGGATAATGTAGTGCTTCGTGCCTTTACCGAACTGGTTTCCGACCGCTTCTTCCTCAAGGCAGAGCGCCAGAAAGCCAATTGCTTCTCGCTCTTTTACAGTTATGGTGATTCTATCCTGCCACAGATCAAGGGCTTGAATTTTAATGAGAAAGATGCCTTTATTCTGGAAAAATCGGAGAAGAACGATACGCTTACCTATTGGCTCAAGGATACGGCGCTGGTCAACCAGGATACGCTGAATATAGAGCTTACTTACCGTATGACAGACAGTACGGGCGTGCTCCGCAACCAGACTGATACGCTCGAAATTCTTTCGAAGGAACCTTACGAAAAGCGTATGAAGGCGCAGGCTAAGGAACTGGAGAAATGGACCAAGAAGCAGGAAAAACTGAAGAAGAAGGGTGAACCTTATGATAGCGTGATGGCTGTAAAACCGCTTGATGTTCAGATGAGTGTATCTTCTCAGCTCGATCCAGACAAGAATGTCATCTTCACCTTCAATACGCCGCTTGCCAAGGCAGATACGGCAGGCATCCATCTCTATGCCAAGCACGATACGCTGTGGTACCGAGCGCCGATGGAGTTTAAACCGTTGGGCAACCGCAAGTATATTCTGAGAGGCGAGTGGCGTCCGGACATAGAATATAGTCTGGAGGTTGATTCTGCCGCATTCCAGGACATCTACGGACTTGTATCTAAACCTGTGAAACAGGGTTTCAAGGTCAATTCCCTGGATACTTACGGCACGCTGCTCATTAATGTAACGCACGATTTCGACAATCATCCGCTCCTCGTTCAGCTACTCAATGCGCAGGATCAGGTGGTGAAAGAAGTGAAGGCAGTGAACGGAGTAGCCGAATTCTATTATCTCAAGCCGGAGAAGTATTACATGCGTTTGATAGTAGACCGCAACGGCAACGGCAAGTGGGATACAGGCTGCTATGATAAGGATGAACAGGCAGAAGAGGTGTATTACTATCCAGACGTGATAGAATGCAAGGCTAAATGGGATTTAACCGAGAGTTGGGATCCTACGGCCCGTGAACTTTCCCGTCAGAAGCCTGGTGCCATTACCAAGCAGAAGCCTGATAAAGAAAAGAAAGTTAAGAACCAGAATGCGCAACGTGCCAAGAAACTTGGCATCGAGTACATTCCTAAATTATAAAGAGTTATGAAAACGATTAAATCATTCGGGATTGCATTATTGCTACTTCTGGTCAGCACTACGGTGTCTGCCCAGTGTACCTTCCGTAATACAGCCTTCAAGTCGGGTGAGTTCCTTACTTACAATCTGTATTACAATTGGAAGTTTGTTTGGGTAAAAGCTGGTAATGCCAGTATGTCTATCGTCCAAACCACCCGTCATGGTAAGCCTGCTTATCGCGGTTCTCTTGTTACAAGAGGCAATAAGCGTGTAGATGATATCTTTGTGCTTCGCGACACTCTGCTCTGCTACAGCGGCACCGATCTGGCGCCTATGTATTTCCGTAAGGGAGCTCACGAGGGCAAGCGCTATACGGTAGATGAGGTATTCTACAGCTATTCTGGCGGTAGGTGTCATCTCAAACAGCACCGTCAGCAGCATGATGGTAAGCATGTATGGAAGAATGCCATCTACGATGATTGTGTTTTTGACATGATGAACATCTTCCTGCGTGCCCGCAGTTTCGATCCTGCCAACTGGAAGAAGGGTTACACTGTAAAATTCCCTATTGCTGATGGAAAGAACCGCACTCCAGCTCAGATAAAGTTTGATGGTAAGGTTACCATCAAGGCCGATAATGGTGTGAAGTACCGTTGCCTGCGCCTTGCCTATATGGAGTATGAGAATCGCAAGTATAAGAGAATCGTAGATTTCTATGTAACCGATGATGAGAATCATATTCCTATCCGTTTGGATATGTTCCTCAAGTTTGGTGCTGCCAAGGCATTCCTCGTAGGAATGAAGGGTGTGAGAAATCCGGTTTCTTCTATTGTGAAATAAGATAAAACAAAGCTCTCGGTGCATGATGCATCGGGAGCTTTGTTATTAATATGGTTGTGCAAGCTGATTATTTCGGCAGCGATATGGTGAACTCCGACCATTTGCCTTTTTCGCTCTTTACGCTTACTTTGCCGCCATGGGCATTGATTACCTGCAGCACGTAGTTCAGGCCGATACCGAAGCCGCCACGGGTCTTCCGGGCGTCTCTTTCGTGCTCAGCAGCACGCTCAAAGCGGTTGAAGATTGTTTTCATCTCACTTCTGGCTATGCCGATACCCTCATCGTATATCTTGATATATACATTTCTGTCATTCTCGGAGGTGGAAATCTGAATGTTGATTTCTTCCTTCGAGTATTTGGTGGCGTTATCTACTATATTACTGATAGCCTCCTTCAGATATTCCTCATCTGCCAGTGCCGAAGTGGCTCCGAATAGGGTGGTGATATGAATCGGTTTCGCCGATTTCGCCTTGTATTTATCCACCACATCCTCTATCATCGCCTCCAGATCTATTTCAGCCTTCTGGATACTCAGTTTACCATGTTCCAGTTTTGAGATGGTAAGCAGGCGGTTGATGAGAGCAAGCAGATGCTGTGCCTCGTCTTCTACGATACAGAAATATTTCTCCTTCATTTCCGGCTTCTTCTCCAGTACGCCGTTGTGCAGATATTTGGTTCCCATGATGATAGAGGTGAGCGGCGACTTCATGTCGTGAACCATTGCATAGGAGAAGTCCTCGCGCAGCAGGCGAACCCTTTCCTGCTCATCGATATAGTTGATTTGGTCGATAAGGCTCAGGATGATGACCACCGTGGTGAGGAGAGAGGTGAGAACGGTGAACTTGCTTTCGTAAAAGGCTGCGAGCAGGGCCTGTGCCCTGACATCCGGTGCCAGGTTCCAGGGTGTTTCAAACCCCATCTGGTGAACGGTCATCTCGAAGGAGTTCCACATCCAGAACAGCTGCATGCAGAGCACGGCTATCAGCGCCGTGGTGCTGAGTATTTTGGTTCTATTCGTTTTCATCTTTCACAAGCATTTCAGGCAGTTTCCTGCTCAGGGCAGCGAATCCGCCTATGGTTAATGCTGTACCGGCTATCAGGAGCAATATGCCGAGCACTTTCGATTCAAAATGGAAGGGAACCAGATTGGATACGAAATAAAGCACGAAGAGAATGATGGTGCTGCGTGTCTTGCCGTATATCCAGCTGCAATAGCAGAGGGTGATAAAACCGAGCACGGTCAGATCTACATTGATATCACCACTGGGTGTTACCGACATCATGCTGGCTGGCAGCATCATGATTGAGAGCGTGAGCAGCTGCACCCAACTCTTCTTGCCGCAGCGGATCAGTTCCTCCTGAATGGCGCCGAAGAATATGTAGGCAGATATAAACGATCCGTTGATATTAAAAGGCAGGAAGCCGAGATAGCTAATATCCATCATCTGCTTGGGAAGGAAGTCGAGATGGAAGAGATTCATGATGGAATAGAAGACCATGGTGAAGCCTAGAATCGGCATGGTGCAAATGGTCATCGCCTTCCATTTGGCTGCAGGAATCACCTTTCCAAGCGAGAACCTGGAGAATTTGTAATGTCCGAAGGTGAACCATACGATGAGTATGCCCAGAAATCCGATGACTATTATAAACGGATAGACGGATTCCTTCAGGGCTCCTATCTGCTGGCTGTGGGAGCCCGAATCCATGTTCATTGCCATGTAGAGTCCCACCAGGAATCCTCCCAGGAAGATGGTGATGAGATATTCTGCCAGGAACAGTATGTAGTATAATATCGCTTTCAGCATAATGATGTCTTTTCTGTCTTTTTATCTTTATTCTAATTTGATTCTCGTATGATGTTATTAGGAGGTGGGGGATGCTTATTCTGCGATGAGTTTGAATCCCACACCTCTGATGGTTTTCAGTTCTACGCCCGGTTCGTCTTCCAGCGCTGTACGGATTTTCTTGATGAATACATCCAAACTTCTGGAAGCAAAATAGTCTTTGTCTTCCACTCCCCAGAACCGGCTCAATACGGCTTCGCGACGCACCACCTCGTTTTTGTTTACTGCCAGCAGTTCCAGAATCTTTGCCTCTCGTGCGGTGAGCATTTTCTGTTTACCATCCTGCGTATCTTTCAGAGTAGCATGGTCGGCATCTAGAATGTATTTACCCAGTTTTATCTGGTTGCTGGCGTTTTCGCTGCGGGCTCCGGCTTTCAGTTGGAGCAGGCTATGTATATGAGCATCAAGCTCTTCCGGAATAAACGGCTTCTTCACATAGTTGTTGGCCCCGGCGGCATAACCTGCCTTCAGGTCTTTCGGCGAGGTGAGTCCGGTGGTAAACAGAATTATGGTTTTTCCGTCAACCTCGCGTATTTTCTTCACCATTTCTATTCCGTCCATGATGGGCATGTCGATATCAGATACGATAACATCGGGCTGAAAGTCTTGCCACACCTTCAGTCCTTCCTTGCCGTTTACGGCGGTTTTCACCTCATATCCTCCGATGATATCTTCGAAGCAACTTTTCTCCATATAGGCGAGGTTTTCATCATCCTCTACCAGGAGCAGTTTAGTATTTGCCATAATCTTTTCAGTTTTTGATGATTACAGTTGCAAAGATACATTTTTTTTGTGAAAGAGCCATATAAAGAGATGGAGATTAACTTAAAGATAACATTCATTCCTGAACTTTTGAAGGCACTATGGATTAGGAACGGGGAGTGATTAGGAGCGGGTATAAATTAGGCACGGATTACGCGGATCCGTGCCTAAATAATTATTGCTTGTTCGAGTCGATGAGGGCGAGCAGATGCTCTACTGCCACCTCCTGCGGAATATTCTTTTCTACGCAAACCTGCTTGCGGTAGAGGCTTACTCGGTTAGGACCGGCACCTACGTAGCCGTAATCGGCATCCGCCATTTCTCCTGGACCATTCACGATACAGCCCATGATACCTATCTTCAGCCCCTTGAGATGCTTGGTTGCCTCCTTGATCTTGGCGATGGTTTCACGAAGGTCGTAGAGGGTTCTGCCGCATCCCGGACAACTGATATACTCGGTCTTGCTGGTGCGCAGACGGGCTGCCTGGAGAATACCGAAAGCGGTTTCATCTATTGTCTGGGCAGGGATATCTCCATTGTTCATCAGCCAGATACCATCGGTCAGACCATCAATCATCAAGGCTCCCATATCAGCAGCAGCCTCCAGCTGGAAGTCGCTCTTTTCCTCCTTGCTGTGCTGGTACATCTCGGCGAAAACAACAGGGTTCTTCAAGCCGGCATTCATCATCTCATGAACCAATGCACGCTGGTCGCCTAAACGGTTCTGATGATTGCTTACGCAGATAACCACTACCTCAGGATGAGCCTTCAGACAGGCGATATATTCCTCGGCAGGAGTTCCAAACTGCAGGGTGAGGAACTTCACGTCTGCCTTGATGCTGGCGATGAGCGGCATTGCCATGGCAGGGAAGATAGGGTAGAGCTTGGCACCAGTCGTCTCTGGCTTGCTGTTCAGCGTCTCGTAAACGTTGTAATCTACGATGTAGCTCTGGCCAGCCACAAACTGCTTAGGCATTTTGCCACCGATGTAGATATAGTCTGGAGTAGCATCCTTGTTCTCACAAGCGGTGCTCTCGCCGTTGATTCGGTTGCTGATAACCACCGGAACGTTGCTGCCGCCGATATTGCCTACAGCCACGGTTTCGCGGCGGGTAGGGCGCAGCCAGTCGAATGAAGGACAAGCTGTGGCAGGAATCATCAGATGCCCCTTCTTCTTGCCGATGTAATCTACCAGATAGCGTGCCACAGGAATCTCTGCAGCCGGTTCCTCGCTCAGGCTTACACGAACGGTATCGCCGATGCCATCAGCCAGGAGGGCACCGATACCTACGGCACTCTTGATTCTGCCATCTTCGCCTTCGCCGGCTTCGGTTACGCCGAGGTGGAGTGGGTAGTTCATGCCTTCCTTCTCCATTTCTTCTACCAGGAGGCGCATGGAGCGAACCATCACAACGGTATTGGATGACTTGATGCTGATAACCACATCGTGGAAATTCTCCTTCTTGCAGATGCGCAGGAACTCGAGACAGCTCTCTACGATGCCCTCTGGCGTATCGCCGTAGCGGTTACGGATGCGGTCGGAGAGTGAACCATGATTCACACCGATGCGGATGGCAGTATGATGCTCCTTGCAGATGTTGAGGAAAGGTACGAAGCGATCCTCAATCTTCTGAAGTTCGTGGGCATACTCCTCGTCGGTATATTCCTGCTTGATGAACTTGCGGGCAGGATCCACGTAGTTGCCAGGATTGACGCGCACTTTCTCACAATAGAGAGCAGCCACATCGGCAACGTTAGGATTGAAGTGAACATCGGCTACGAGCGGAGTCTGATAGCCGTCGGCACGGATGCCGGCATTGATGTTTTTCATGTTCTCTGCCTCGCGGGAACCCTGAGTGGTGAAGCGCACCAGTTCGCCACCAGCCTTGATAATCTCCTCAGCCTGTTGCACGCAAGCCTCGGTATCATTGGTGTTGGTGGTGGTCATCGACTGGATGCGGATAGGATTATCGCCACCCAGGTCGATGGCTCCGATATGTGCCACAGAAGAGGCACGGCGGGTATAATTGAATAAATCTACCATAATATATAAGATAAGATATGCCCCAAAAGAATGGGGCATATCACATATTAGATTAATTACACTTGAAGTCGTATTTCACCTCAGCCAGGTCCTTGTTGGCCTTCTCGATCTTGGCACCGAGACCCGCCTTCCAAGCCTCTACCTTCTGAGCCACTTCCTCATCGGCAAGGGCAATCATTTCGGCAGCGAGGATGGCAGCGTTCTGAGCCGCATTCACACCAACAGTAGCTACAGGAATGCCAGGAGGCATCTGGATGATGCTGAGCATGGCATCAAGACCATCGAGCATACCCTTGATAGGCACGCCGATTACTGGCAGAGGAGTAGATGCTGCGATAACACCAGGAAGGGCGGCAGCCATACCGGCAGCGGCGATGATAACCTTCACGCCACGCTCCTTGGCTCCCTTGGCGAATGACTCTACTGCATCTGGAGTGCGGTGAGCAGAGAGGGCATTAACCTCGAAAGGAATCTGGTTGTCGTTCAACCACTTACATGCTTTTTCCATAACAGGCAGATCGCTTGTACTGCCCATAATAATGCTTACTAATGGTTTCATTTCTTCTTATATTTTATTATAAACTTTATATTACCAATATAGCACAGGCGGTGCCTATCAGAAATCCTGCAACTACCTGTGACAGCGTATGTTGTCGGAGTATCATGCGGGCACTTCCTACTGCGCCTGCCATCATCAGCACAAGGCAGAGCCACCACAGCGGATTGAAATTGAAGGCTACAGAATAAGATACCAGAGCTCCTGCCACACCTCCGATGGCTGCCGTATGGGTGCTGATCTTCCACCATACATTGATGAAGGCGCAAATCATCTGTATCGCCAGCGCTACCACTACGATGATACTGATGACGCGAGGCGTATTGCGGTATTCCATCCAGAAAAAACAGCCGAAGTAACATACGATAGAGAGGATGTAAGGCACAATACGACGCTCCTTCTTGCCCAGTTCACGCGAGGTCCAGCCTTGAACCATGCGGTAGAGGTGGATGAGTAGCGATGGAGCTACGACGGTCAGGAGGTAGACCATGCCCAGCATCACCAGTTTGTATCCTATCGGTAACAGCGACATATAACTGAAGATGAACAGAGCAATCAGTCCTACCATCGGCAGATAGAAGGGCGTGAAGATCATGCTCATGATGCGTGCTGTCAATATGATATTCTTCTCTTTCATAACACTAATAACGTATATATTCTTTTTATCTCTCAAATATTTTGTGGTGGGCCCCGGTTTCTTCCTGACTCATACCACTATCTTATTTCCTGAGTCGTGCCACCGGTATGCCCAGTTGCTCCCTATATTTTGCCACCGTACGTCGCGCGATAGGGAATCCCTTCTCCTTCAGCAGTTTGGCAAGTGCATCATCGCTGATCGGCTTTTTCTTGTCTTCTTTCTCGATGATGTCGTGCAGGGCAATCTTGATTTTGCGGGTAGACATCTCTTCGCCGTCTTCAGTGGTGTAGCTGTCTGTGAAGAAGAACTTCAGCGGGAAGGTGCCCCATTTAGTCTGGGCATACTTCACGTTGCTCACTCTCGAGATGGTACTGATGTCCAGTCCCGTGCGTTCTGCTACATCCTTCAGGATCATCGGTTTCAGGTCAGCCTCGTCTCCATCCAGGAAGAACTGCCGCTGTATGTCGATAATTGCCTTCATGGTGACGATGAGGGTATGTCTTCTCTGCTTGATGGCTTCGATGAATCCCTGTGCCTTGTCCACCTTTTCCTTGGCGTAGAGCAGGGCTTCCTTGTCGCTCCGGCTCATCTTGTCTTTATGCTTCCTGTAGGTGTCAATCATGTCGGTGAATGATGGCGAAACCGTCAGTTGCGGAATGTTGCCGCGGTTCAGCGAGAATGTAATCGTTCCGTCGTCATTGGTGTCGATGATGAAGTCGGGGGTAATCTGCTGCATGTTTCTTCCCTCTGTTTCGCCCATCGATGCGCCCGGTTTCGGGTTCAGCTTTCTGATTTCTGCCTGCAGGGTTTCTACCTGTGTATCGTTCAGTTCCAGTCCTGCCTTGATCTTGTCCCAATGTTTCTTGGTAAACTCGTCAAAATAATCGGTAAACACCTCTTCCATCGTCTTGCGGAGCACACCTCTCGGCAGTCTCTTAACCTGCAGCAGGAGGCATTCCTGCAGACTTCTTCCTCCTACACCGGCTGGGTCGAAGGTCTGTAGAATGTGGAGCACGTGCTCGATGTCTTTTTCCGTAACATCGATGTTGTGATAGATAGCGAGTTCATCGCAGATGCTGTCCAGGTCCTTGCGGAGCAGTCCGTCGTCATCCAGTGAACCTATGAGATATTCCATTACTTCCTTCTCCTTTTCGCTGAGCGGCTGCATGTCCATCTGTTCCTTCAGCTTATCATAGAAAGAGGTGGTGTCGCCGTAAACCATTTCTTCGTAGTCAGCGCTGTCCTGATTGTTGTATCTGTCTGTATTGTAGTCAGGCATCTGGTCGTCTTTTCCGATGCTTTCCAGTGCCTGGTCCAGTTCGTCTTTTCTTTCTTCTTTTTCAGATTCAGCCTCGTAGGCATCCTCATCGCTGCTGTTGTCGTACTCATCATCTGCGGGCGAATCATCATTGGCAACATTCTCGTTGAGCATGTCGTCTGGGTTCTCGCTTTCCAGAGCGGGATTATCGTCCAGTTCTGCATTGATACTGTCTTCCAGTTCCGTGAGCGGCATTTCCAACAGTTTCACCTGCAGCATTTGCTGGGCTGAAAGTCTTTGAAGTTGCTGTAACTTCTGTGCCTGTGTCTGTATGAGTTTTTGAGCCATAATTACTTAAAGTATTCTTTTAGTTCGTTGGCAAGCTGGTAAAGCCTGTCTGGATTTCCGTTTCCGTATTGGTGCCAGATGTCGCTGCATGCTTCTAGCAGCGGGTGTATCAGCACATCTTCGCGGTTGAGATAGGGGTCGCAGTACATGAATACGCCCATCGCCTCGGCAATGACCTTCGGTGATGTCCTGATGAGTTTTCCCAGGTCGATGATTTCCGGTGTTTCCGGCACCATGGTGATTGGTGTAAGCTGGAAGTAGAGATCGAGGATGATGATGAGTTTCACGGGGGTGAGCGATGGTTCACTTTCCAGTGGTTCCCAGTTTTTCTCGAATGTTTCCTTCACTTCCACTCCCTCGAAGAACTGTATGGCGTTTCCGCAGCCGTTCATCTGCCTGATGCGCTGTATATCGCGCTTCAGTTTCTGTGGCTTATCGGCATACTTCTCCCATAGTCGCTTGATTCTCGGAGTCACCATTCTGAGTTTGAACATCTGTTCGTGCAGGAACTCAGGTGGAATATGCAGTTCCAGGCTCAAGTCGACCATCCCTTTCGAATAGAGAGGTTTCACGCCCATGGGCTTCTTCTGGTACAGCTGCAACAGCAGGAGCCAGTATTCTTCGTTCCAAAGAGGATGTCTTGCCATAATTTCCTATCTTTATATATCTTCTGCAAAATTACGACTTTTCGTTGGTAAAACAAAATAATTTGGCGGTTATTTTTTCTCAAACTGAACTTTCTCCAGTCTAGGAGTAAATGAGTTAAGTACTTTAAGGTGTTATGGCTATAGTCTTTGACAAAGTTTTTATGTAGTAATACATATGTCCTAGCTCCTTTACCTAGGGGATAAAATAAAGAGCGCAACTTCGAATGATTTCGAAATTGCGCTCTTCTAATACGATATTCCCAAATTTCTCATAACTCAAGGGCTTTTTGTTACCCTTTCCATTACGGAGCCCGAAGCAGCAATTCTGCTCAGGCGTCATCTTTGGTTATCCCATACATTTGGATCTTTTTACCTTCAACTCACCTGTTGAAATTATCCTGTTAATCCTTGAATAAACAATCTTTAAATTTACCTTTAAACTAAAACCTAATAAAAAAACAACTAACAATCTTAAACCTAAAAACCTAATAACCTAAACTTTTTGTCGTCCTTGAATAAACAATCTTTTCTTTACCTTAACTAATACCGTTTCTCTGAATAAACAATCTTAAATTTACCTTTAAACTAACTAATAACCTAAAACAACTAACAATCTTAACCTAAAAACCTAATAACCTTTTTGTCTTATTGACGATGCAAAGGTACGACGATTTTCCGAACCCACCAAATGTTTTAAGAGAAAATCACATAAAAAAGCCTCTTTTTTGATATAAATCAACTATGTGTGTGCGCACACACGTGCTATTTAACAGCTATTTGATGTATGTCAACCATTTTAACATATTTCTTATGTCTGAAGCCTGTTTGGGAGCTTATACCTTATTATATATGCCTCTTCATTATATATGCCTCTTCGCTCATGAACACGGCGATGGTCTTGAGGCGCAGATAGTCTTCCGATAGGTAGATGAGTCCCTTGTTGCCCCAGTTCTTGCCCCATGAATTGCGGCAGACGTAGAATCTCTGCTTGCCTTTCATGAAGGTACCTATGATTTCCATCACATGATCATCGGTGGTGCGAAGCTGTTCAAACTCCTTCTGTCGCGATGCCTGGGTCACGGGGCGTTCCATCGGCTGTATGTCTACACAGTTCTTCCTTGGTTCCTTGAAGCCAGGTTCGCTGATGTCACCTTCCCAGCATACCGGGTGTCCTTTTTCTACCGCCTTCCTGATGTGGAGCATCAGCTCGTCGAGCGGAAGGTTCAGATAGGCATCGTGCATCCGGTTATCGGGAATCTCGAGCGCAAAGTATTCTCTGTAAGGATGATGTGAGAAACTGGTGAGCGATACATACTCCTCGGGATAGCATACGCTGTGGGCAAACTCTTGAGGGGTATATTCGGCACCCAGCATGTGTACGGCCTTGGCAGGCATGTAGCCTATTTCTGCGTCAAACAGGTCGTTCAGTTCCTCCTTGAGCTGGCTGATGCCCGCTTTCTGCGAGATGGCGCCATCGCACAGTTTCTGCACCTTGCGGCAGAGCACCTTGTAGTTCACGTGCTTCGGATCTTCATAGCTGTCGTAAGGTTGTGCACCATACTTATCTATATAATGTATCAGCATCGGGGCAGTACCGCGCAGGCTGATGTTCTTCTTTCCCTGTGCAAAGTAATATTCCAGTGCCTGTTCTTCCAGCATCATGCGGGCTATGTAGGCGATGGAGAGATTCACGGAATCCCCCTTCATGATGTGCTCGCTTTCGATGGTGGCAAGCATGCCGTATGCCCAGCAGAGTTCGCTGTTGCCCTGGTCCTTGAGGGGCGTAGTACTGATCAGGTGGATATGCTCCGGAAGATAATCCTCGCCTCCACCTGTCTCTGAGATACCGGATCGCTGCTGTCTGTATCCGCAGCCGGCGAATACAAGCAGAGCGAGTCCTATGGTTATAATGTTCTTTCTTTCCATGCCGCAAAAATACAAAAAAGATTTTAATCTGTGGCATTAATCTTTCTTAAAACGCCATGGGTTATTAAAATTTCTTGTCATAGCCTGATGCTGGAATCTCCGGCTGGTTGACTGTGAACGACATGTTGTTAGGGTAGGTAAAAATCGGACCGGTATAGGTAGTCTTCTTTCCGATAACCAGGTGTACGTTGTCAAAGCTGACGGTCTTGATAACTTTTTCTTCCTTGTCTTTTGCCGTAGCTGTTATATGAATGTCGGTTACATCTTTGTCGGTCAGAAGGGTATAGAGTGTATAGTGAAAGCCCGTTTTCTGGTGTTCTTTGGCTTCAAAAGAAAAGTTTCGGGTGATGGTAGCCTTTTCTTTGCAGAATCCGGTAGAAGGATTGAATACCGTGCCGCAGCTTCCGCTTATCGTGATTTCCTGAGTCTTGGTAGTCAGGGGCATGATGTCGGTAGCACGCAGTTCAAAACAGCTGACGGCACGTTTCAGCGAAACACTCTGTGTTACGGCTTTGCTGCCCGATTCCACCTTGATATCCTGCAGCGTATACGCCATATCGCGTACGATATTGTTGGCAAAGGTCATTTCATTCCTTGATTTTACTTCGATTCGTTCTTCCTGCTGCAAATCAGTTTTTGCTGCTACTGCAACGAGCGTGTATTCTCCTGCCGGAACCTGCAGGCTGACGTTTCCGAATTCGTCATCCCAGTTCTCCTGTCTCACGGTATAGCCGGCAGTGGTCTCATCTCCTTTCGGAATGAGACATACTTCCAGCTCTGTGTAGAGCTTTGCATCCTTGAGCGATTTCTCGCTCCCATCGGCTCTCGTTCTGGCAAGATTGCTCTCTTCATCCTGACCGATAGGCACAATGGAGCTTTCGAAGAAGCTGAATCTTACTTCCTGGTTCTTTACTTGTGGTGTTGTCTCAAGCATCACGTTTTCTTGTGTGCAACTAACCATTGTGGTCATTGCCAGGAACAGAATCATTCCTGAGGTAAAAACATTCTTCATCTGCTTTCACTTTAATTGATAATACCAGCCGTAAGACTGGATAGGATTCATATAAAAAGAAGTATATCCTAGGGATATATTCTTATTTATAGGCAAATATAGACAAATAATCGTGATTGATTTGTCAATATAATCGAATTTCTGTCATTTTTTCTCCATTTTTCTGTGTTTTGTCTTCATTTTGGTGTAACTTTGTACCCGAAAAAAGATAATTGCATTCATGAATACAAAGATAAACGAATTTGAAGTGATGGCACCTGTGGGCTCACGCGAGTCACTGGCTGCTGCCATACAGGCTGGTGCCGACTCCGTATACTTTGGTATCGGCAAGTTGAACATGCGTTCCCATTCAGCCAACCATTTTACTATCGATGATTTGCGTGAGATTGCTGCTACCTGCAACGAGCATGGCATCAAGACCTATCTCACCGTCAATACAGTCATCTACGATAACGACATCCCAACGATGAAGGAAATCATCGATGCTGCCAAGGAGGCAGGCATCTCTGCCGTCATCGCCAGCGATGTGGCTGTAATGAGCTATTGCAATGAAGTGGGCGAGGAGGTTCATTTATCCACACAGTTAAATATCTCAAACACAGAGGCTTTGAAGTTTTATGCACGCTTTGCTGATGTTTCCGTACTGGCACGTGAATTGAACATGGACCAGGTGAAGCACATCCATGAGCAGATAGAGCAGCAGAACATCTGCGGACCTATGGGCAAGCAAATCCGCATCGAAATGTTCTGTCATGGTGCTCTGTGCATGGCTGTATCGGGCAAGTGCTACATGAGTCTCGCCAATGCCAACCGCTCTGCCAACCGTGGCGAGTGTGTGCAGATCTGTCGCCGCAGCTATACCGTTACAGATAATGAGACCGGCAACCAGCTCGAAATCGACAACAAGTATGTGATGAGTCCGAAGGACCTGAAGACCATCCGTTTCATCGACCGCATGATGGATGCCGGCGTGCGCGTCTTCAAGATTGAAGGCCGTGCCCGTGGTCCTGAATACGTATATACCGTAGTGAAATGTTATAAGGAGGCGATAGCTGCCGTGCTCGACGGAACCTTTACCGAGGAGAAGAAGGATGAGTGGGATGAGAAACTCGCTACCGTCTTCAACCGTGGTTTCTGGGATGGTTATTACCAGGGGCAGACTCTCGGTGAATGGAACAAGCATTACGGTTCCGTAGCTACCGAGAAGAAGGTGCTCGTGGGCAAGGTGATGAAATATTTCTCTAAGTTGGGTGTGGCAGAAGTAGCCGTAGAGGCATCTACCTTCGACAAGGGCGAGAAACTGCTGATTACGGGTAACACCACCGGTGTGATGTATCTCCATGCCGATGAAATCCGCTACGACCTGAAACCGGTAGAGACAGCGCAGCAGGGCTGGAGAGTTTCCATCCCTGTACCAGATAAGGTACGCCCTAACGACAAGCTCTATAAGTTGATTACAGTAAACGAAATTAAAGAAATAAAATAATGGCAACAATTAATGAATTGCAGGATGAAGTAGTAGAGGAGTTCCAGGATTTCACCGACTGGATGGACAAGTATCAGATGCTCATTGACTTGGGCAACGAGTTGGCTCCTCTCGATGAGAAATACAAGAACGAGCAGAACCTTATCGACGGCTGTCAGAGCCGCGTATGGCTGCAATGCGATTATGTAGATGGCAAGCTCGTATTCACTGCCGATAGCGATGCGCTCATCGTAAAGGGTATCATCGCCCTCCTCATCCGTGTGTTGAGCGGTCATACCCCAACCGAGATTATGGATGCCGACCTCTATTTCGTAGAGAAAATTGGTCTGAAAGACCATTTGAGTCCAACCCGCAGCAATGGTCTTCTGGCGATGATCAAGCAGATTCGCATGTACGCCCTTGCCTACAAGACCAAGGAGGCAGAGGCTTAACCGCCTCTGATTATATTATATATAATAAGGTATATTATAATGCGCAAATTAAGAACGATAGAGATGAACCGCCTCACCCTGGAGGAATTCAAGGAAGCCGAGAAGCTGCCCCTGATAGTGGTCCTGGATGATGTGCGTTCATTATATAATGTAGGAAGTGTTTTCCGTTCCTGCGATGCCTTCCGTGTAGAGGCGGTGTATCTCTGCGGAATCACCGCCACCCCTCCCAATGTCGAGATTCATAAGACGGCATTGGGTGGCGAAGACAGCGTGGATTGGGAATACTTCAAGACCACCGAAGAGGCTGTAGAGAAGCTGAAGCAGAATGGCTACTTTGTATATAGCATCGAGCAGGTAGAAGGCTCCACCAAGCTCCAGAACCTGCCTGAGGCTCATCCTTCCCTCTCTAAAGGCTACGCTGTGATTTTCGGTAACGAGGTGAAGGGAGTCAAGCAGAACATCGTGGATATGAGCGATGGCTGTCTGGAGATCCCCCAGTTCGGTACCAAGCATTCCCTGAATGTCAGTGTCACCGCCGGTATTGTAGTCTGGGAGTTTGCCAAACTCCTGAAACTATAAGTTGAGTTCGTGCCAAACTTGCGTTTTTTGCCAAGTTTGGCACGAACTCATTTGGTAATACAATGTGTAAAAATCCCCCAATGAGGGATAAAAATGATTAAATGTATCCCTCATTGAGGGAGCTTTTCGAAAGAATTCATCCCTCATTGAGGGATTATTTGTATCTTTGCTGCAGTTTTAAACGATATTCATCTTACACATTGCGCCTCACGGGAAACGACAAGGGTCTATATGCCACGAAGAACAGGTGGCGTATAGACCCTTGATTATATGGAGATATTCGTAATCTACGTCTCCGTTTATGAATTGCTCAGATTCTTAATGATTTCCAAAGGTAGCTGGGTAGCTTTGGCAACCTGTTCGGCAGAAAGTCCCATTGCCAGCAATCGTTGTGCTGTTTCTGTGTTGGCCTCATGCTTGCCTTCTGCTCTACCTTTTTCCATACCTTCCGCAAGACCTTTTTCCATACCTTCCTTCATACCAATTTCCTTGCCCTCAGCTATGCCTTCACGCTTAGCGGTGTCTACGGAATTCTTGATGTCGCGATATGCCATCTTGCTGGTCTCGTACTCCCTCATTTCCTGCGGAGTAAACTTGGCTATCTCGGCTTCCTCGAAGAGGCGGTCGAAGACCTTGTCGCACAGCTCTTTAGGACGTTGGGTAAGTTTATAGAGGTTCTTCAGAGCATAGAGCCACTTTTCGTAGAGCGTATCCAATTCTTCCAGGGTCTTGTCAAACTTGGCAATCTCTACATAGATATATTCGAGTTTGTCGTAAAATACTTTGTGGGTAGCTGTATCGCACAACTGCACATGATGGCGGATTTTCTCCTTGTCGAATGCATCCTCGTTCATGCTGAAGTTGAGCAGGGCAACGGTATAGACATGATTGAGTTTGAAATCCCATTCATTCCCCTTTGGTGCCTGTTCACGGATAGGGAAGGTTGAGTAGAAAAGGGCGCGATCCTTGAAATACGTCTGGTAGGCATTCTGCATTTCTACGATGAACTTCTCGCCGTTTTCGCCCTCGCAATATACATCAAAGATGGCTCTGCGGTCGGTATAGACATCTCCTACGTGCTCTGGATTCAGATACGATACGTCCTTCACAACCTGTCTGCCATTAAACAAGCTGTTGAGGAAGCAAATGAGCAAATCCTTGTTCATTGCTGTTCCAAAAATTCGCTTGAAGCCGAAGTCGGTCAGCAAGCTGATGTATCTTTCTTCTACCTGTTTCATAATCATCTGTTTTAAAAATCCATGCCGCAAAGTTACGGTTTTATTTTCAAACCCGCAAGAGATTTCATGGAAAAGTTTCAGAAAATGTTTTATGGTTGTACGCAAGCACATGAAGAAGAATACTCAAGTGGTTCAGTCAAGCAACTCAAGTGGTTCAATCAAGCAACTCAAGTAGTTCAGTAAGCGAGATCAGACGTCTCAGTTGCTGATGCAGACGTCTCGATAAGCCTACGGATACGTCTCGATAAGCTTACGGATACGTCTCCGTTAGCTTACGCAGTCATATCCTTAACCCGATGCAGTCATATTCGTAACCCGATGCAGCCATATTTGTAACCCGATGCAGCCGTATTTGTAACCCGATGCAGCCGTATTCGTGAATAAGTTTTATGTAATCATCTATCATCCATCACGATTTGGGGTTATCACTCACGATATTCTCACTACACATTACCAGTCAGTAGGCGATCCTCCGGATTCCTGTAAGATGCAGACAAAAAGGGTTCGACTGCTTTATCG
This sequence comes from Segatella copri, assembly GCA_021615735.1. GTDB lineage: Bacteria > Bacteroidota > Bacteroidia > Bacteroidales > Bacteroidaceae > Prevotella > Prevotella copri_Q. The sequence goes on from JAJWFY010000007.1 coordinate 62,844, forward strand.
GTATAGGTAAAGGGAGATAAAGAAAGGTCAAGTAAAGCTTGTTGAAATGCTTTGCTTGACCTCTTTTCGTTTTCGGAAATTTGTATATTGTTTTGTTATATTATAAGAGAGAGTTATTTTTCATTCAGCAGCTTCTCTATCATAGCATCCAACTTGGCATCCTCGCCTTCATTGATTTTGCAGACGATATTGCCCTTCTTGTCAATCAAGTACTTGGTAGGCAAGAAATGGATAGCATATTTGTCGGAGATGTCGTTGGCCTTGTCTGCTGTGTATTTCACAGGGTCAATAACCTTATAGCCTCTGAGTACATGATGGAAGCCATCGCCAATGAGCTGGTCTTGCTCTACCGCCTTTCTCCATCTTTCTGGCTTGCTATCATCATCGGATACATAGACCATATCCAATCCTTTTTTGTGATACTTGTTGTAGAGTTCACGCATATGAGGATTGCTCTTGCGGCATGGTACACACCAGCTTGCCCAGAAGTCGATGATGACAACTTTACCCTTCAAAGAAGAGAGGGTGAAAGGCTTGCCATTGATGTCTTTGGCTATGAAATCAGGTGCAGGCTTGCCAGGTCTTACTTTTGTCAGTACTTCCAGTTCTGATTTGATGTCCTGAGCGCAGACTCCATATTTCTGAACATCAGGAGAATAGTTTTCCCATATCGCCTTGACGTCCTCGTATGTCATGTTTCCTTTACTCATGTTTAAAAACTGAGTGGCAAAGTAAGAGTCGGTACGAGTTTTCATAAACTTGTCAGTATAATCCTTATATTGTTTGCGATAAGGCTCCATCAGGGCACTGATGGAATCGCGGCCAGCCTGAGTCTGTTGAGCATAGTACTGTTTGTTAAGTTCGGTCAATGGCTTTTGGAATGGTTCCATTTCTTCCTTCATCTTGTTGAGATCGTCTTGTGCCTTTCCACCTTTTATGCTTACGGCGTCTTGCTTGTTCGCATCACCTGTAATCGTGATGGTAGTTGGTTCCAGGGCAATTTGCCAAGACTTGGCATTGAGATAGTCTTTGGGATTGCCCAAGATAAGATTACCGCACTTGAAAGGAGTATCGAGTTCGCCATTCAGGGTAAATTTACCATTAGCGATGATGGTGCTGTCAATATCCATGTTCCCCATGTCGCCAGAATACAGATATATTTTTTGACCTTCAGCATTCTGAAGATTACCCTTGATGGTATATTTGCCTTGGGCATTTGCGCCCAAGGCTAAAGTTGATAAAAGTATCAATAAAATAGATTTTTTATTCATATTTTCTTATTCTTTGTAGTTCTGTGTGATATTACCATTATTGTTTATCACGCTCTGAGGGAATGGGAATATCCACATTTTACTGTCTGGAGTGATGGTATAAGTCTTTCCAGCAAGTGTGCGGCTATAGTTCTGCTTCCAGCCATCGCACTGGTTCCAGCGCTTCTTGTCTATGAAGATATTGACAGAATAGATGTCCTCATTCATGGTCACCTGCTTCACGTGCTTGATGGCTTCTTCCTTGGTGCTGACTGTGCCTTTGAGGGGCTGATACTTGGCAGGATCGATGCGGTTTATGCGTACCTTGTCGAGATATTCCACGGCTGTATCGTAGTTGCCTTTGTGGGTCTCGCATTCGGCGATGGTGAGATACATCTGGGTAGAGCGAAGACCACCATCATTCCATAACGAGTTGAGATCAAAAGTTAAATTGAAACCAGTTTCACCCAGCATACTTACTCCGGCATCCATCAGGTAATCATACATCATATTCATATTGCTCATCTTGTCCTTATAGGCATGTCCATCCTCAAAGTTTGCCATGGTAGTAGGGGTGTAAGCATTGAAGCTTTCAGAATTTCCATTTAAGAAATAATCCTCATCGGTTCCTTTCTTGCCACGATTGATAACAGGATAAGTCCCGCCTGTTATATAACCTTGGGTACTACCAAGATATGAGGTATTATAGTTGTTAATAGTGCCATTGATGGCGATAGCCTGCTTGGCCACTTCTTCTGCCTCGTCATACTTCTGCATGTTGAGCAATGCCAATGCCTTTACGGCATAAGCTGTGGGCTTACTGAAGCGCATTTTGTTAACGGCAGAGTTAGGAAGACCATCTATCTCAATTGCTTCATTGGCATCCTTGAGTATCTGCTGATAAACTTCCTCTACGGTGCTTTTAGACTGAGCAGTCTGGATATCTTTATCCTCTGTCATCAGGATAATTCCTGGATCTGTAGCAGCTGTAGCTGGATTGTAAGCCTTGGCAAACTTGTTGACCAACATATAGAATGACCAGGCTCTCAATGTCAGGGCTTCGCTTTTCATAAGTTTCTTGTCTGCTTCCGTACCAGATGCGGCATCAATCTTTGAGAGAATTGGGTTGGCAATCGTGCCGATGTAGCCGTAGAAATTAGTGTAGTCTTGATCACTGGGAGTCAATTCTGCCATCTTGTCCATATTGGCTTCATCGTAAGTCCAGATGATGACGTTGCGGGTCTTAACTGGCTGACTGATGATTGTTGCTACATTGCTGTAGGCATATATCATATCACCAGCCATTTGTCGCATATCAGAGGAACATCCCTCATACTCTTTGTTGAGAAGCATTTCTAATTGGTCGGTTGTGGTAAGCAAGTTCTTGCCCTTTGGCTCTAATTCGGTGAAACTCTCACAAGATGAGAACAGCAATGCTGTGATTGCCAGTAAACTGTATATTGTTTTTTTCATTGTGATCTTACTTTTTATGTTATATGATTCTAGAGATTAGAAACTGATGTTCAGACCAAAGATGTATGAACTTGGATTGCGGAGTCCAAGAGTCTCTGGGTCAACATGCACATCGTTGGCTACCCATAGATACTTAGGATTGTCTATCTGGAAGCGGAGAGAGAGGCGATTGATGCCTGTTCCTCTGAACCACTCCTGTGGGAAGTCATAGCCCAATACGATATTTCTAATCTTCAGGAAGTCTGCATGATGAATAGCATTATTGCTATAGGTTGTTTCAGAGCCAGTCGCTGTAGAGGCGTATCTGCCAATGCCTGGAATATCTGTTGGGTGTTCTGGCGTCCATGCATTCAGGAAATAGCTGGCGATAGCGGTGCTCCAGGTGCTTGAGAATGTTTCATTATGCGCCAAGGCTCTCATCATGTGACCGCCATAGTAAGCCATCAGAATGCTGAAAGAGAATCCGTTCCATCTTACGCTGTTGTCCATACCCATGATAACCTTTGGCTCGCTCTGACCAGAGTATTCCAAGATGCTTATACTTTTGCCTGTTGCACTGTGAGATTTGCCCCCATCCTCAATGTAGAACAGAGATTGACCCTTCTCGCCTTCTTGGTCGCTGATGCCAGCAAAGCGGTATGACCAGAGGGCGCTGGATGGCTTTCCTTTGACGTATGGTCTTTCAATCAACTGGGATGCGCTGTTTGATGGGTTCTCTACATCGGTTACAATATTACTGTTGTGTGACATGGTGAAGTTGGTGGTCCAACTCCAATTCTTACGGCTTGCCCCTCTCAGCCAATCATAAGTAATCTGCAATTCTATACCACGATTGCGCATAGAAGCCATGTTGACGAACATAGAGGTGAAACCCGTTGTTGGGTCGAGGGTGCGATAAGAGAACACATCCTTTGCCACCTTGTTATAATAATCGATGGAACCACGCAAGCGGTTGTCGAGCAATCCGAAGTCGATACCGATATTGGTAGTGCGGCTCTGCTCCCACTTCAAGTTAGGGTTGGCAGGACTTTCGATGGTGCCGTATGGCAAGCTGGTATATTGATTGAGTTTTCCTGATGTAGCTGTCATATAACTGGTTGCACCTTGATAGATGTTACCAGTTACACCATAGCTGGCACGGAGTTTCAGGAAGTTTACCCACTTGATATCCTTCATGAAGTCTTCATTATGAATCAACCATCCTGCACCTACAGACCAGAGTGGCGTGCCGCGGAACTTGGCGTTCAAGCCATATACATCAGCATAGTCCTTACGGAACGAACCGAACACATTGTATTTCTCATCATAAGTATAGGTGAGGTTGAAATAACCAGAAGCATACTTGTGGTGAGTCTCAGGAACAACTCCCATTCCTTCCTTGATATAAGGATCGAATACAAACTGGCTTGCAGGGAAACCACCTGAGGCGCCAAGGAAAAGAGGTGAATAGCTCATGGTACTCAATGTTCCCAAGTCTATCGTGTGGGTAGAGCTTGTCTGCAACTGGTCGTCATAACCTAACATTAAGGCCTTAGAACCTGTCAGTTTGGTTTCACGGAATTCCAAGCCGGCAATCGCCATGATGTCGTGCTTGCCAAAGGTCTTGGCATAATTCAACTGTCCACGTGCTGTCCAATAACGTCCGTCACTATTTGTAGTACGGAGCAGACCGCCAGTGGTAGGAACGTAGTTCTTGATAGTACCATCTGCAGATTGATAATAATAAGCATTACGCATGGTACGCATCACATGACTATCTTGTGTTGCATTCCATTCTACGGTGTTATGATTGGTTTCATATACAAACTGGGCATTGGCAGTCAATCCGTCAATAATCTTGAAGAGCAAATCTCCATGATAGCGCATATACTGACGGCGGGTAACCTGGGTGTTATTGTAATACTCATCCACTGGATTGGAACTTAAATCCTCAAAAGGAGAACCGAAGGTCATGTAATCATTGCCATCATACCAATAGTGTTGTCCTTTGACGCTTCCATCAGCATTATAGAATGGCATATAGGCTGGTTGTTTCCAGATATCGCTATAGTAGCTATTGTTGTCGTAACCTACTTCCTTACTCTTGCTATAGATACCATTGATAGTCATGGAGGCTGTGAGCCACTTGGCTACATTGTATGAACCCTTATACTGGGCATTGAACTGATTGGCGAAATGATTGATCAGTCCGCTGTTGTCATACTTATAGTTGATAGTCAGGTTGTTGGTGAACTTATCGCTGCGGCCACGAAGTGAGAGGTTGTACTGCTGCATCACTCTCTGCTTATATACAGCATCTGCATACTCCTTGGCATAGTTGTTCTTCTTGAAAGAAGCCAACTGGTTCTGCAAATCTTCCTCGGAAATTTCTCCCTTAGCTCGCTGGTAATAGGCATATTCGATAGGAGTTACCGCTTGGGTACCCATAGAGATTGACTGAGCAGTAGTACCGATAGGGTCAGCCACTTCACCATCATTATGGAAGAAATAGTAGTCCCAATACTTGGCCTCCGCATCCACCTGCTGTTCTGGAGTCATATAGAAATTGTCGGCATAATCTACGTTCTTCTTCTCATATACCGTAAGGTTGGCTGCGAAGTCGATGTCTATCTTGCCTGCCTTCTTGGCATTCTTGGTGGTTACTACGATAACACCATTGGATGCACGGGCACCATAGATGGCATTGGCTGCGGCATCCTTCAATATGTTTACGCTCTCGATGTCGTAAGGGTTCAAATCGTCGATGTTTCCCTCTACAGGTACGCCATCCACAACCAGCAATGGGGTGGTCTCGGCATAGAGAGAGGAGGTTCCACGGATAGTCATCTTTCCATTATAAGTGGAAAGACCTGCCACGCGACCTTCGAGGTTGTTCATGATGTTGGTGGTGTAACGCTCGTCCAATTTGGCTGAGGTGATGGTAGTGACAGAACCTGTCATCTTAGGTTTGGAAATCTCCTGATAACCTGTTACCACAACATCAGAAAGCTGATTGTCGGTAACCATCTGTATGTTACGGCTTAAAGGTGCTCTACCGCTTCCCAGACGCAATTCTGCATTGCTCATGCCGAGGTAGCTGAACTTTAAGGTGCAAGCATTGGCTGGCACCTTCAAGGTATAGAAACCCTTGCTGTCGGTGATGGTGCAAACCTTGCTGTCGTCGATGCATACGGACACACCAATCAGTGGCTCGCCACTTTCATCGGTGACGACACCGGATACATTACGAACTCTCTCACCTGCCATACGGCGAGTGATAGTCACGATATTACCCTCAATCTCATAACGGCAGTTTACCTTGTTCATCACCTCGTCAAGTACTTGGCGCAACGGGCGGTTGGTGGCATTCACCGTGATGTGTGGCAACTTGGCTGCCAAATCTGTACTGTAGATGAAGTTCAAGCCAGTCTGTTTCTTGACTTCAGCGAAGAACTGTTTCACACTCATCGACTTTGCATTGATAGTTACCGTCTGGTGCTTTGGCTGCTGAGCCATAGCAGTACTGGTTCCTCCACATAGGGTTGCTCCTACAAGCAGGGAGGTAGCGAAAAGGATTCGTTTCATTCTTCCAAATTCTTTCATTCTCTCTTGTTATAAAATTAAACCAATATTTTTATAATTCTATCGTGATAGTCTTGCTCTTTGGCATCAGACAAACATGGCTATCGCAAGCCTGATAGTTGACTATAAAGGTAATCTTACCCGATTTGCCTTCTATCTTCTGACGGAAAATCTGCTCACCTTCAAGGATGATAGATTTAGAGCCTGCCATAGGTCTGCCAACAGGTTTCTGAAGTTCGCCTACCAGTTTGACATCGCCTTCTGCCTTGAGGTCATAAGTCGTCTGGATATAAGGGTCCTGATCGCTTACCTTTGCATAGATGTGATAGCCTGGATATATCTTCATGCGGATGATGAGTTCCTTGTCTTTGCCCACAGCGCTGACAGCGGATGATAGGGCAACAGGCTCTTCTTTGGTTGCTTTCTCTTGGATAGGAGCGATGTTGCTTTCATTGAAATCGTAGAATTTGAGAACGCTGTAGTCATTGCCTGGAGTCTTCGGATCGAGATCATTGACCAGCCACAGCCAGCCTCCGCTCTCAGTAAAGAAGAGTTTGCTCTGATATTTATTATACCACTTTCGCCATTGCTTGGCATTGTCGTAACGGAGCAACGTATAGCGATAGAGGATACGCTTTGCCTTCTCTATGTCTTTGCCTTTTTCCCACATGGAGATAGCTTTGTCAAGGATACGCTTGTCGTTATTGGCGATGCCGATGCTCTTGGCATCTTCATCGAGCTTAATATCATAATCGTTCAGATTGCCATAGAAATATGGGCGATTTTCGGTATAATAGCTTGAATATTTGTCAACATCGGTGCCAAACATTTCATACAGTTCTCCTGCCCTTTCCTTTACATAGTCAATATAGGATGGAATGGGTTGAGGATTTTCTGCCATTTTCATATACATCTTGTCTGTTTCGCTCATCTTGCCGCCAGCAGCAACCACCTTTTGAAGTGAATCCGCCAGATGCTTAATCTGATTGTTAAAACCTTCAATCGAGTTTTTGTAAGCTTCGTAGTTTTCTTTGCTTACGGTATATTTGTGCTCATCAATTGTAGTGCGGGTAGAAATTCCCTCATTGAGTTTGCGGGCAATGATATGATGACCTTTAAACTTGTTGATATAAATAACTGCATTGAGGAAAACCGGCTTAGCTTCTTCTGTCATATCTGCAGGAGACGCAGAGAACCCCCAATGCAAGAAGTTGGCATGGCGACCGATGGCGATGGCTCCATAGCTCTTGGCACTTTCGCCACCCGATATGATTTCTGTATCAGGAGAATCCAGATAGCCCCACTGGCGAGTAACCAAACCTGCCTTATAACCCTTGGTGTTGCTATAGTCTTTATTCTGTACTTTCCACATCGGAATCATATCTGGAAGCTTCTCCTGGCACATTTCTGCATATTCCTTTGCGCCTGCAGGAGTTGGGCGATTTGTGGTGGTTATCTTCACCTTATAAGGACCTTTGAAGATGGCACTCTTGGTATTCATGTTGTAAGCATGACCAAGAAGGCAGAGACAATACCAGTCGTTTTTCACACCGATATAGCGACCTGTTGTCTCGCTTTCGTCTGCGATGGTGATGACAGGGCGGTCAAAGTTCTCTGGGAAATACTTGGCTGGTATCAGCTTGCTGAATCTGTCATTTTCAATGATTGTGCGACGTGGCTCAATAGGAGTTGGGTCGCCATCAATGATGGTTACATCATAGTCGTATGACATCCTGTAGTTGTAGTCTTTTCCTTGTACCGTTTTCACTGTAGTGAAATATGTTTCAAGAAAGACTTTCCAGGCGGCAGTTCTTGTCACGATACTCTTGGCATGAGCTTCCTTGTCATAGTCTGCTACTCCAAAAGTCTCTATGTCGGAATGACCTCCTACATAGAGTACTTTCAGATTCGTCTTTTTGGCTGTGGCAGCCATTGTTGCGATGCACGCTAACAAGGCTATTGCCATTATTGATAAAAATCTTTTCATGTTGTATATAATATTAATGTTTATATTCTCTGATGTTGATGATGCCTTCCTTGGCAGTTATCTTCAATCTTGTGATATTCTCTATTGCATTGAGAGTCTGTCCCATCGGTTCATATTTGTCGATGCTTCCTGTGAATCGCAGTTCTTTCATGTCTTCGGACGAGAACTCCACCTTCATGTTGTACCAATGGGAGATAACTTCCATCAGATCTTGCAGCGTGCAGCCATCGAACAAGAAGTTGCCCGTGTTCCAAGAGGTGTAAAGATTAACATCCACTTGCTGGATGTCTGGTGTTCTGCCTGCTTTCAGGGTTGCCATATCGCCTGGTTTCAACAGGTATTCTTTACCGTACTTGCTGCTCACACCAACTTTACCTTTCACCAGAACAACGCTGGTTACACCTTTTTCCTTCATCGTGTTGACATTAAACTCGGTACCATAGTCGTGTACATCTCCGTTGGCAGTCTCTACTATGAAAGGTCGTTTCTTCGAGTCGTTGGCCACGATGAAATAGGCTTCTCCCTTGAGCTTTACCTTACGCTCGCTGCCTGCAAAGTGATTAGGATAGATGAGAGTGGTATTGTAGTTGAGATGTACGTAGGTTCCGTCGTCCAGTACCATCCAGAATTCCTTGTCTTTCTTTGTTATCAGGGAGCTTTCTGTTATTTCGTCGCTTCCAAAGAAACTGCTTCCATCCTTACTGTCAGCTACTTTTTCTGCTTGTGCCAATGCACTCTGTGCATCTTTCACCTTGATGGTTTTGCCGTTGATGGTAAGTGTAGCTCCATTCATGTCATTCTGCTGAACCCGTTCTATGGCTTGATGCAGTTCTGCGGTGATGACGGCTGGTGGGGTGGAACCTTGATGTCCGAAATACATCCATGTACCCATTAATATGAGGGCGATAGCAGCTGCAGCGGCTATGCGTCGCAACCAGATGATGGTAGCAGTTTTGTCATCATTCCTATCTTCCTGTTCCTCTGCATGTTGGAGAGATGCTTTGAATGTAGCTTTTGCTTTCTCGGCATCAATGCTCTTGTAGAGATGGTAGCGTTGGAGAAAATCATCTTCATTCATGAGATGCTCTATTTTGTCTTTTAGCGACGCATCTTGCTCTACTCTTGATAAGAGCTCCTTGCCTTCTTCCTCTGAGATTTCGCCAGTCAGTAATTTACTGACGAGTGTATTGATATCAATATTCTTATTCATATTTTCTAATACTTTTGTGATAGAATTATTCTCTGTATTTACTATTATAACACACTTGGGTGCGTTTGTGGTTACAAAAATCAAGAAAAAAGTGAAAAAAAGTTGCATTTTTTAATTTTACTGCATAAAAATGCGTATCTTTGCACTCATGAGTGAGAAAAGTGATATTGAAATTGCAATAATTTGCCAATGGGATAATCAGGCCATCGAGTTGTTGTACGATAAATATTATCGTGCCTTGGTGAGTTATGGTTGTCAGTTTGTGGAAATGACCATTGCAGAAGATATCGTGCAGGATCTTTTCTCTGTTCTATGGGAACGTCGCCCTTTTTTCAACAGTATTTCCAAGTTTTCCGCCTATTTATATAATACGGTGCATAACTCTGCTCTCAATCACCTGCGCCATCAAACGGTACACAACAACTATCGGCAGAGTATAGTTGATAATCTGCAGGAGTTTATGCTGGTGGATGATACCTTGGATATTTTTAATAAGGAAGAAATCTATCGTCAACTCTTTGCTGCGATAGATGAGTTGCCTCCTCGCCAAAAGGAAGTCTTTCTTCTTTGCATGGAGGGGAAGAAAAACAGGGAGATTGCAGAGCAACTGGACATCTCCGCTGAGACGGTGAAGGTACAGAAGCGTCGTGCGATAGCTCGATTAAGGGATAAACTTTCTCCTATGTTAATTGAAATTATTCTTGTTCTGATAAGAAAAAGTTTTGATGCCTAATTACTTCTCCGTTCAGCGTCTTTATGCGGAACTTTCTTCTGGGAGTATAGTTTATTCATATAGAATTAAAGTGTTTTCTATATGCTTATAACAAATAATAAGCGGCATTCCTTGGATATGAATGCCGCTTATCATATAATTCGATATTTTTCTGAGTCATCTATGAAAGATTTGTCTTCTCGGTTTTCACAATCTTTCGGCCTTCTCTTATTTCAGATATTCTCCGAAATCAGTCAATCTCATATCGCCCTTCTTCAGGAAGGTATCGTGCATGGCGAGGGCAGCACGCATGCTCTGTGGCTCGTGGCCCTTCTCGGCAAACTTCAGATACTCACGAAGCATAGGGCGGTAATCCGGATGGGCACAGTTTTCGATAATCTCCTTGGCACGACGCAATGGGCCTTTGCCACGGAGATCGGCTACTCCCTGTTCGGTAACAATCACATCCACATCGTGCTCGGTACTGTCCACGTGACTGCACATCGGAACAATGGCTGAGATGCAACCGTTCTTGGTGGTACTCTGTGTGGTGAAGATAGAGATGTAACCATTGCGCTCGTAATCGCAGGAACCGCCGATACCATTCATCAGCTTGCTGCCGCAGATATGGCTGGAGTTCTCATTGCCGTAGATATCGCACTCAATGGCGGTATTCATAGCGATGACACCCAGACGGCGGATGACCTCAGGAGAGTTTGAAATCTCACTCTGGCGGATGGTGAGATGCTTCTTGAAGTAATCAATATCATCATACACCTCTTTCAATGTATCGTTTGTTACGGTGAGCGAAGAGCAGGAAGCATCCTTGATTCTTCCCTCGCGCATGTATTTCACTACAGCATCCTGAACCACCTCGGTATAAACGCTGAATACCGGCACGTTAGGGTTCTGTCCTAATGCCTCAAGAACGGCATTGGAAGTTACGCCCACTCCGCTCTGCAAAGGCAGGAACTGAGGAGGAATATGTCCCTTCTTCAGGTCGCTGACCAGGAAATCAGCCACATTATGTCCCATCTGTTCGGTCACAGGGTCGAGAGGTTTGAAGGCACGTGCCTCCTCCGGAATGTTGCATTCTATCACACCCACAATCTTATGTGCATCAATCTCAACATACTCCTTACCGATTCTATCACCTACGTTCATGATAGGGATAGGAGTGCGGAATGGGCATTCTGCTATCTCATATACATCGTGAAGATAACGGGAAGCTGGACTGTGGAAGGTATTCTTCTCGATGAGCACCTTCTTGGCAAGGCGGACGATGGTAGGAACGATGCCGCCGGCAGAGGTCAGGAATGCCTTGCAGGTGGTTTCGCCTTCTTCCAAATCAGAAACTTCGATGATGGCAAGGTCTATTTCGCCATAGAAGCCACGGCGCAGGCGCTCAGCCATGTGGCCGAGGTGCATATCCTCATAATCAATCTCGCCCAGGTTGGTATGAGTTCTAAAATCCTTGTTGGTAGAAAATGGCGCACGGAACTTGATGGCATGGGCTGCTGCCATGTCACCTTCGATACTCTGCGAGGTAGAAGCACCCGTGAGGATGCCCACCTGGAAAGGTCTGCCCGCCTCGTGCTCAGCCACGGCTCTCTTGGAGAGTTCGCGGAAGGTTGCCTTAGGCACGCCGTTTGGTGTGAAACCACTCAATCCGATTGTATCTTGATCGTTAATCATCGCTGCCGCTTCGGCAGCACTCAATCTTGTATATGCCATTTTCTTCTAACTTAATACTCATTAGCGGAACTTATAGCCGCCTTCTTGATAATTGATAACTGTTTGCGGCTGCAAAGTTACACATTATTTTCGATATACGCTAATAATTTGATAATTTTATGCAATTAATTGGCAAAAAACTTACAAATAGTGAATAGATATACAGAAACTGCTTACTTTATGCAAAAAGATAGCCGAAAGTTTGGATGACATTGCCCTATAAGCGTGTATGGCCTTAATTTTTCTTTGGATTACAGTTTACTTGTTTGCAGTCTGTTTGAATCCTGTATCTTCCGTTGACCATGATTGCCATTTACACTCGCCGACTTCCATTTCAGAGAACTGTGCGGTGAATGAATGGTCAACTGGGCTTGCCGCATATATTCCGAACGAGATTTCCCCATCACCCTTATCCAAATGGAATGTACGCATTTGGTGGAAAGTGGTACCGTCAGGACTTGTCTCTATATAATAATCGCTTCCCCGACGACTAAGGCGATACCACATTTCCTTTATGGAAGATGGAATATCATGCGTAGCCCAATCGGAATATCCGTTGTTTGTCACCACACTGCCCAATCTCTGGTATTCCTCGTTCTCGTATTCGATTGACGCCTTCATCCAATTGTCACTGTCAAGATAGATTGCGATACCGCACTGGTCGAACAGGGCCGAACTGTTGAACGATGTCTTTACAGTAAAAGAAAAGAACTTGTTGGAGGTTTTCATTTGCAGCACCGGAGCATTGTCGTTGCTGAACCCATAATAGGTGCGCTGCCACAAGTCTGTGTGAGGTTCTGAAACGATTGTAATCAAAGAGTCCGCGATAGTGTATTGTTTGGGCTCACGAATCCAAAACAAGTTTTCAGCCACAAATGGCTTTAAGATTGTGTCATTTTTTTCCATATTCGATTTATTTGCTATTGATGATTGTTGTTTTTTCTCATTTTGACATGACAGCAGAGTGCATGCAAGCAGCGACAATGCTATGAAAAATTGATTTCTCTTCATTTGTCGAAATGTTTAATATGTTTGTTAAAATCTGATAATAGTGCTGAGGTATGGTGCTTATTCCCCGTCGAGCTTACCTATGCGAAAATTGGCAACAGCCTCTTGCTTAAGCGACACTTCCGTAAAATAGCAGGTGTGTGCATCGTCTTTAGGACTTTGGGAACTTAGGCCAAGAAGCAGTTTTTTCGGAAAATCATTCTTGTAGAGACGAGCCATGTGCCATATATTCCCATCTTCTGAAAAATAACTGCCAAGATTAGTGCCATCGGATGATAATCTCATATAAACATACCGACCGATAATCGCCTGATGATTATTGTCATCAGAAGTGCCTATTGTGCGAACTGACACCACACGGTGAACACCATATTCATCCTGTTCGAAACACAGTTTTTGACAATGAGTGTCATTCTCGTATGCGTATAACACACCTGCCGAATATGTTCCAGTTTTGGTGAAGTTCGGCTGTACTTTAGCCGTAAAAGTGAAAGGCTTAGTGTTGTCAACTTCTGTAAAAATGACTGCAGAGCTATTGACAACGCTTCCATCCGGGGAGCGGAAATAATCAGTTTGGGGACCGGCCACAAACTTGAGAGTGTCGCCAAGAAGTGTGATACCATTCTCTCCGCCGTTTTTAGACTTTGTAAAACGGATTCCTCCTACATTGATATTGCATGTAGCGAGTTTAACGTTTTCCGTTAAGACTTTCTTGTCAGAACTTCCTTCTTTTTTCTCTGACTCTTTCTGGATGCATCCAGTCATAGCAAGACTTGCTATGATTGCGATAAATACTAATTTTCTCATTGTAACATTGATTTGATGTTTATTAAATTGCAACTTCCTTGTGATTTATTTGCGGTTGCAAAATTAGAGAAAATTTACGATATGTGCAATACTGATTTCTAACCAATTTTCGAATCAGGCATGCACATTAAATAAGGTTCATTCTTAATGCAATTTCTACTGCGGCTGCGGTATTGGCAACTTTTAACGATGCTAAAATATCCTGACGATGGCGATTAACCGTATAAATGGATATGTTTAACTTGTCGGCAATTTGTTTGCTTGGTACTCCTTTGGCTATCAATGACAGTATTTCAAGTTGTCGGCGGCTAAGAATTTTACGGTCACTCGCTTCGTATATGTCCCGTCCAACCGTTTCCCCAGTCAATAGATTAACAATTATTCCATCTTGTCGGTTATGGGAAATAGGGTACGGGATGTAAGTGCATAGACCGAGTAAAACACTACCGTTGGCACTACAGCTGAAATATCTCGTTGTATGGAGTATCTTGACTTTTTCATTGTCTCCGGCCCGGTAAAAATTAAGGATACATGAAGCTGAAAAATTTGTCTTTTCTTTTATTGAACGTTCTTTTATAAAGTTGAAGAAACGAAGTTCCAGTACATGACGTTCAATAAGTTCGTCTTCTTTTGCATGACAGAATACGATGTCCTCAAAGGCAGAATTACGATCTACCATATATTCTGGAAGATTCATTATAGTTTGACCGAATCTTCCAGAATAAATATGGCATTCTTTATTTTGAAAATCTGATACAACAGCTATGCCTTCTGTTGCTAATGCATAACCATTTGCACACGCTTTTGCTTGAGCGAGTAATAGTTCCCTGTTATCCGAGGCTTCAAACTCTTGATCTGTCAAAAGCGATTTTAGTTCATTTTCTTGCTTCATTCTGAATTGATATCTATTCGCACCATTACGGAGTAGTGCCATTTAAATTTTGTTGCAAAATTACTAATAATAATTGATTTAGATCACAAGCTTCTCTTAAAATATATTAATTGAACATGAAGTCGAAATAGAGTTGGTTATCATTAAATGTTGCTTAACCCACTTGAACAACTTATGACAAGCTTTTATATATTTGAAGCCTATCATACAGAGAGAATTGACCATGGAAGATCTGTTCCATTGATATTTTCGAGGAATTTAATAACATTTTGCGAATGATTTGTCGGATATATCAGAAAAATGAGTTAACTTTGCACTCAAAATATAAATAATATAAAAGAAAGGTTCATACAAGATGGAACAGAAATTACTGATTTACAACACTCTCACTCGTACGAAAGAGAGATTCACTCCGCTCCACGCTCCTAACGTGGGCATGTATGTTTGTGGCCCTACCGTGTATGGCGATCCGCATCTCGGTCATGCACGACCAGCCATCACATTCGATATACTCTTCCGCTATCTCAAGCATCTGGGCTATAAGGTTCGCTACGTTAGAAACATTACCGACGTGGGCCACCTGGAGCACGATGCAGATGAAGGCGATGACAAGATTGAGAAGAAGGCTCGCCTGGAGCAGTTGGAGCCAATGGAAATTGCGCAGTACTACACCAACCGCTACCACGATGCCATGGAGGCGCTGAACGTACTCCCTCCTAGCATTGAGCCTCATGCTACAGGCCATATCATCGAACAGGAGAAACTGGTTCAGGAAATCCTGGACAATGGCTATGCCTACGAGAGTAACGGCTCTATCTACTTCGACATCGAGAAGTATAACAAGGATCATAAGTATGGTATCCTCTCCGGACGTAACCTGGAGAACGTAATCAACGAGAGCCGCGAGCTGGCTGGTATCGGCGAGAAGAAGAACCAGGCTGACTTCGCCCTCTGGAAGAAGGCTTCACCTGAGCACATCATGCGCTGGCCTAGTCCTTGGAGTGATGGATTCCCAGGCTGGCACTGCGAGTGTACTGCGATGGGACGTAAGTACTTGGGCAGCCACTTCGATATTCATGGTGGCGGCATGGATTTGATTTTCCCTCACCACGAGTGCGAGATTGCGCAGGCTGTAGCTTCTCAGGGCGACCAGATGGTTCGTTACTGGATGCACAACAATATGATTACCATTAACGGTCAGAAGATGGGTAAGAGTCTTGGCAACTTCATCACTTTGGAGCAGTTCTTCACTGGCAATCACGACAGTTTGGAGCAGGCTTATTCGCCAATGACCATCCGCTTCTTCATCCTCTCTGCCCACTACCGCAGCACCGTAGATTTCTCTAACGATGCCTTGAAGGCTAGCCAGAAGGGATTGGAGCGCCTGATGAATGGTTTGAACGACCTGGAGCGTGTGCCTGTGGCTAAGCAGAGCGATGAGCAGGTGAAGAAGTTTGTAAGCGAATTGCGCCAGCGCTGCTACGATGCGATGAACGATGACTTCCAGACTCAACTCGTTATCAGCTATCTCTTCGAGGCTTGCCACGTAATCAACACAGCCCTCGACCACAAGGCAAACATCTCTGCTGAAGACCTGAAGGAGCTTTCAGACACCATGCATCTCTTCACCTTCGACCTGCTCGGTCTGAAGAGTGAGAAGGGAGCCAACAATGATGCCCGTGAAGAGGCTTATGGCAAGGTAGTGGATATGGTTCTCAACCTGCGTGCCAAGGCTAAGGCTGATAAGGACTGGGCTACCAGCGACCAGATTCGCGATGCCCTGGCTGAAGCCGGCTTCGAGGTAAAGGACACCAAGGATGGTGTTACCTGGAAATTGAACAAATAAAAAATTTCTCTATATATAATAAGGTATGTCTCTCAAGAAACGTTTTGAGAGACATACCTTATTTTGCACTTGCTTGTTGAATTCGCGGTTTAATTCAACTTTTTGTAATTTATAAAATTGGTCATGATTATGAGAAAGTATTTTTTGATTTGTCTCTTTGCCATGGTGACTGGCATATTGAATGCACAGGAGGTAAAATCGGGAGTGGCGCACGATAGTTTGGCTTGTGATACTGTTATCTCCTTGGATGGCGTAGATGTTGTGGCTCGACGTGCCACTGTAAAGATGATAGGACACAGCATCGTAGTGGATGTAGAACACGACTCCATCTTGAACCGCCAGAATGATATTTATGAGATGCTCCAAAAAACACCGGGCATCATTCGCATGGGGCAGGGCATCATGGTGGCAGGCAAAGGAGCTCCTATCTACTATATCAATGGAAGAAAGGTGAGAGAACAGAGCCAATTGGATAACCTGCAGGTTGACCAAGTGAAATCTGTCCAGGTGATACCTACTGCTGATGCCAATTATGAGGCAACGGGAGCACCTGTGGTGGATATCAAGACTAAGAAATTGGGAAATGGACTGGCCTTTAATGTGGTGGGCAACTTGACGCAGGCCAAGCATCTTGCCCAGAAATATGGTTTTACCTCTTCTTATAATATGGACAAACTAGACTTGTTTCTAGGCTATTATTATCACGACTCTAAGACTCTGTCCAAGGATTATTATGGCAGACAAGTCTTGGCTGACACCCTCTGGAACAAGCAGCAATATTCCGAGAATCTGTCTCGTACCCATACCCACAATGTTCAAGCTGGTATGAATTATCGTTTATCGGATAGGGCAGAGCTGGGACTGCAATATGGCGGGAGCTTTGTCAGGGACAAAGCGATAGGCAGTGACTCGCTATCGGTAGTGCCTAATATCGGGAAGACTGCGGATTTGCTGTCTGGCAAGGATTCGCATAATCATACCGATACCCATCATCTGAATGCTTACTATGATGCAGCCTTCGACCATGATTGGCACTTGAGCATGGCAGCAGATTACATCCATAAGGAAATCAAGAACAATACTCATATCCAGGAGAAGGAAGAAGATAGGGCAGATGACTTGCAATACAATACTCGTTCTCGCTGGGATGTGATTTCTGCAAATATCCATGCCAATCATGATTTGGGAAATTGGGGAAATCTGAGCTTTGGCTATGACTTCAGTTATAGCAAGGGTATAGATGGCATAGATTATGCCCGAATGCTGCATAGTGGGAATACGGACAATAGGGAAGTGAAAAATGCAGTTTTCGCTAACTATACTTTGCCTCTCGGAGCCTTTTCGCTGAGTGCTGGATTGCGCTTCGAGAATGTGACTTCTAAACAGACGGTAGAAGGGGAGCAGAATGCACTGCACCATTCAGACAACTACCTGATGCCTGTTTTGAACCTGAGCCATGCCGCAGGTATGCTCATGCAGAGCTTGAGCTATTCGATAGAGACGAGCAGACCAAATTATGTGGACATGAATGATAACGTGGTTTATCTGAACCGCTATGAGCGAAAGATGGGAAATGCAGGCTTGACAACGCAGCTGGAGCATAATGTCTCCTATATGCTGATGTATAATTGGCTGTATTTCACATTGAATTATTCTTATTTCCATCGTCCTCTCTTTGCTGATGTATATTCATTGCCAGGGCAATCTGCCGTAACGGTCAGCAGACAGACCAATTTGTCTCATCGACAGATTCTTGCAGCCATGCTCAATATCAGGAAGTCGATAGGCTTTTGGACACCCACTCTTACTGGTTTCATGCAGAAATCATTTGTTCATTATCCTGGAGTGGATGGACAGATGTTTAGCGATAAGCGTCCTACTGTTATGCTTACATTTGACAATGATTTCCAGTTGCCTAAGGGATGGTTGCTGTCGGCTGGTTATCAGCAACTCTTCGGTGGCTATCTGGAGACTATTTATCTGAGTCCACTTTCCACCTTTAATCTGAGCATCAAGAAATCATTCTTGCAAGATAGGTTGCGCTTGTCAATAGATGCCAATGATATATTTAATGGTGACAAGACCAAAAGCTCGAGACAGATTCATAATGTTGTGACGAATACCTTTAGCAAGTACGAGACTCGCAAGATAGGTATTACACTGACTTACCGATTCCGCAAGAATGTGGAAAAGAAGAAGATTTCTTCGGCAGAGACTGAGATGAAACGTCTTCAAGTAAATGCTGATGAATAAAGCGTCTCTTGTATTCTTGTCAGGGTATGTCCTTGTTTATTTCTGTTTAGAAGAAATAGAATCCCTTTGCTTGGTTGCTACAGAATCGCGCAATATGCTGGCTTTTGTCTTCTTATATTCCTTGTACTCTCGCTCATAGTAGTGAGCATAGTTGGCGAAAGGCTCTGTCGTTACCTCGTCGCTTGATGCCGTATAGGTATTTCCGTATGGATCGGATGCCTTGATGATGATTCTGGCATTCGGATTTCTAGGAGTATAATAATAAAGGTGGTTCATGATGAGATAACCATTCCCCTTGCTCACGAACCGATAGGATACACTCTCGCTGTACTTATGATGGTAGCCGGCGGCAAAGGCATCCTGTCCCTTTCCGCTGAGGCGCCCCATCAGATATTCCTTGCCATCCTCTACGGCTACAACACGCCAATGACTGGTAGCATTGAAGACATTGGCTACCAGGATATTCCTGTTGTTTGCCAACTGCCAATCCTTAGAGTATTTCTCACCGTTGAAATCGGTCTGCGCACGGAACAAGGTCATCTGCTTGCTCTTATCCCAGAAAGTTCCCTTGTAATAGCAGTTGCTGATGCTGGTACCCACAAAACTGTATACATAATATCCATTTGGAGTTCCGCAGATGTTGATATTCGACTGCCATATATTACCACAGGCGGCAGCATGACAATGCTCCATTACATCCTCGCCCTGATAATTGATCTCGTGGTTGCAGGCAAAATGAGTATGTCCGCAGAAGAGTTCATAACCGCCCTTAAACTGTTTCAGCAAAGAAAGCAGGAGCGAGAGACGAGAAGAAGAATAATGCCCCTGCTCATGGGCATTGGTCAGCGGCTTCGCCTTGCTGAAAGGCGCATTACCAAAGGTAAAAGGAATATGATAACAGAGTACCACCTTCATATCCTTTGGCGTGAGGGCGAGATCCTGCTTCAGCCACTTCACCTGGCGCTCACGCAGTTCGCCCGGCGAATAATAGGCCATGCCGCGGTGGAAGAAGCAGTTGTTGATGCAGACATAATGCACATCGCCACGGTTGAAGGAAAAATCGGTAGGACCGAAATTCTCCTCCCATTTCCTGCGGTAGAGCGCCTTGCCATCCTGGTCGTGATTGCCGATGACGGAGAAGAGACGCATCTCTGAAGAGCCCAATGCCTGGCGTATCTGACGCTCCAGTTTGGCGTTGTAACCGCCATAATACTGTACATCATCGCCCATGCTGAGCCCGTAGACCGGTGTTCCGGCAGGCAGCGAACTGATGGTTTGCCTGATGTCCGCCATCGTCTGGGTAGTGAATCTTTCTACATCGCTCTTCTTGATGGGATTATCATCCGGAGAAGTATAGTAAGGGCTGTAGGCATTGGTAACCTGCGGGTCGCCGATGACAATCATCTTATAGTGAATTTCCTTGCCGCCCGGCAATCGGGTGAGGGTGAAGTTATAGGTTTTCTTCCCCTTGGATACCTTCTGGTAGAAGAAAGCCGTGCGATCGGTCTTAGAATGGGTAGGAACCTCGCAATCGGCTGGAACAGAATAGTATATGAATTTTGCCAGGCTGTCTCGCTTCATCTTATATCTGCCCTGTGCATCGGTTTTTACACAGTTGAATCCATCGCTCACGATGACGCCAGCCACTCCCTTTCCTTCCTTATCTCTTAAAGTTCCGGAGATATTGAAATCCATCTTCTTCACAGGTTTCTTCTTCAGCGTATCAGCAGGCTGTGGCTTGAGCCGGAGAGCCGGTGGAGTTTTCACCAGGTTCTGTATCTGTTTCTTGGGGTAGAGCAGGTGCAAGGTGATGCCTATTGCTACGAGCGCGCAGCAAGCAACCGACAGAACCCCTATGTATAATTGTTTCTTTTTCATGAGTACAAAAGTACGGCTTTATTATGGTAATGCAGCATATATTCATTTAAAAAACTCTAAATATTACCTTAGGGTAACTTACCTTAGGGTAATATTTCGTAACTTTGTACCAAATTATAAGGAATATGGCAAAATATCTATCACCATTTCAATTTGGTACATTAGCTACCAATGAGAATTTTATCGACAGACAGGAAGACAGGGCTTTGCTGAAGCAATTACTGTCCTCCCATATCAACGTGATGCTGATTTCACCACGCCGATGGGGTAAATCATCGCTGGTGAAAAGGGCGATGAGCGAATTGGCTGGTGAGGATAATAACGTAAGAATCTGTTATATCGATGCCTTCAGCATCGGCTCTGAATCTGAATTTTATCGCACTTTTGCCAGTCAGGTTATAGCTTGTGCTTCCTCTAAAATGGAACGGTGGATAGAGGATGCAAAGAAATTCCTGACAGGTGTGATACCGCAGGTTGTAATCAACGACCAGGTGACCGACTTCATGGCTTTCGACCTGAAGTTTGTGCCACAGGAGCGTGATAAGATGGCGATTCTCCAACTGCCTGAGTTGCTGGCAAAGGAAAAGGGCATCAGGATTATCGTCTGCATAGACGAGTTCCAGCAGTTGGCTAATCTTCCTGAGTATAAGGATATGGAGGGAAAGATGCGCTCGGTATGGCAGCAACAGCAGCTTACCTCTTACTGTCTCTACGGCAGCAAGCGAAACATGATGCTCAATATCTTCAACAATTCCAATAGTCCTTTTTATCGCTTCGGACAAGTGATTTTCATGCAGAAGATAGCTAAGGAGCATTGGATTCCATTCATTCTGTCATCTTTCGAGAAGACAGGAAAGTCAATCTCTGCAGAGATGGCAGAGCGGATCTGTGATGCCGTGGCGTGCCATTCCTGGTATCTCCAGCAGTTGTGCTATTTTATCTGGAGTTTCACGGTTTCGGAAGTGACGGAAGATATATATCATCTGGGATTGAAACAGGTACTCAACATCAATACCCCGATGTTTCAGAATGATACGGAGAATCTCAGTTCCACCCAGATAGAGATGCTTAAGGCTATAGCCAATGGCGAACAGCATTTCTCTTCGCAAGCCGTGAAACAAATCTATAATCTTGGTAATCCGAATACGATTGTCAAGAACAGGCAAACGCTCCAGAACAAAGATATTATCGAAAAGCAAAACGATGCTTTTGTCTTTGTTGACCCGATATACCGGCTGTGGTTTAAGGAGGAGTATTGTAGATAGAAACTATGTAAATTAAAAGAAATAATATAAGGAGAAGAAAGATAATGGCAAACTATAATAAAGGTCTTACACCGATGATGAGACAGTTTTTCGAGATGAAATCGAAACATCCCGAAGCGCTGCTGCTCTTCCGTTGCGGTGACTTCTACGAAACTTACTGCGAAGATGCGGTGGAGGCATCCCGTATACTCGGCATTACGCTGACACGACGTAACAATGGCGGTTCTACGGGCACGACCGAGATGGCAGGATTCCCTCATCATGCCCTGGATACCTATCTGCCTAAACTCATCAGGGCGGGTAAGCGCGTAGCGGTATGCGACCAGCTGGAAGACCCGAAGAAGAAACGACTCGAAATAAAAGGTAAGAAGGGACTGAGCCAGATGGACAAGATGGTGAAGCGAGGTATTACTGAACTCGTTACACCGGGTGTGGCGATGGGAGATAACGTACTGAACTACAAGGAGAACAACTTCCTGGCAGCCGTACACTTCGGCAAGACCGCCTGCGGTGTGAGCTTTCTGGATATCTCGACCGGAGAGTTTCTTACCGGCGAGGGAACCTACGACTATGTAGAAAAACTGATGGGCAACTTCATGCCGAAAGAGGTGCTCTACGACCGCGCCCGAAAGAATGACTTCGAGAAATATTTCGGCAGCAAATACTGTACCTTCGAACTGGATGACTGGGTTTTTACCGAACAGACAGCCCTGCAGAAACTCCTGGGACATTTCAAGACAAAATCTCTGAAAGGTTTCGGTGTAGAGCATCTCAAGAACGGTGTGATAGCCAGTGGTGCCATCATGCAGTATCTCGAGATTACCCAGCATACACAGATTAATCATATCACCGCCCTTTCACGTATCGAAGAAGATAAGTTCGTGCGTATGGATAGGTTTACCATCCGCAGTCTGGAGCTGGTTGCCCCTATGCAGGAAGACGGTTCTTCTCTCTTGAATGTCATCGACCGTACGGTAACGGCGATGGGCGGACGTATGCTCAGACGCTGGCTGGTCTTCCCGTTGAAGGACGTTAAACCAATCAACGAGCGTCTCGACATCGTGGAATATTTCTTCAAGGAACCGGAATTCCGACAGCTTCTCGATGACCAGCTGCATCGCATCAGCGACCTGGAGCGTATCATTTCCAAAGTAGCCGTGGGTAGAGTTTCGCCTCGTGAAGTGGTTCAGCTGAAGAATGCACTCGAAGCCATCAAGCCTATCAAGGTGGCATGCCAGCATGCTACGAACGAGGCTCTGAAGCGGGTAGGCGAGCAGCTTAACGTATGTGAGACCCTGAAAGACCGCATAGCCAGGGAAATACAGCCCGATCCGCCACAGCTGGTCAATAAGGGTGACGTGATAGCCGACGGATTCAATGCCGAACTTGACGACCTTCGTGCCATCAGCCGCCACGGCAAGGATTATCTGCTCAAGATACAGGAAAGGGAGATTGAAAAGACAGGAATTTCGAGTCTGAAGGTAGGTTACAATAATGTTTTCGGATACTATCTGGAGGTGAGAAATACCTTTAAGGATAAGGTGCCTGAGGAGTGGATACGCAAGCAGACGCTGGCTCAGGCAGAGCGTTATATCACCCAGGAACTGAAGGAATATGAGGAAAAGATTCTCGGTGCTGATGAGAAGATTCTGGTATTGGAAGCACAGCTCTTCAACGAACTGATAGCTGCCATGCAGGAGTATATTCCGCAGATACAGATCAATGCCAACCTTATCGCCCGTATGGACTGTCTTTTGTCATTTGCAAAGACATCTGACGAGAACCGCTACGTGCGCCCTATCGTCGATGATTCTGAGGTGCTCGACATCAAGCAGGGCAGGCATCCGGTGATTGAAACCCAACTGCCGCTGGGCGAACGCTATGTACCTAACGATGTGCTGCTCGATACCGAGAAACAGCAGATTATGATGATTACCGGTCCTAACATGGCTGGTAAATCGGCTCTGCTGCGCCAGACCGCCCTTATCGTGCTGCTGGCACAGGTAGGCTGTTTTGTGCCCGCAGAGAGCGCCCGAGTGGGACTGGTGGATAAAATCTTCACACGTGTAGGTGCAAGCGACAATATATCGCTCGGCGAATCGACCTTCATGGTAGAGATGACCGAGGCAGCAAACATCCTGAACAACGTTTCTCCGCGCTCGCTGGTGCTCTTTGATGAGCTGGGAAGAGGTACTTCTACCTACGATGGTATTTCCATTGCCTGGGCTATCGTGGAATATCTGCACGAACATAAGAAGGCACAGGCACGTACGCTCTTTGCTACCCACTATCATGAGCTCAACGAGATGGAGAAGAACTTCCCTCGCATCAAGAACTTCAATGTGAGTGTGAGAGAGGTGGACGGAAAGGTAATCTTCCTGCGTAAACTGGAACCGGGAGGCAGTGAGCACTCTTTCGGTATCCATGTGGCAGAGATTGCCGGTATGCCTCGCAGCATCGTGAACCGTGCCAATGTGATTCTCAAACAGTTGGAGGATGACAATGCCGGGGTAGGCGGTGCCGGTAAACCGAACGTACAGCACATCGATGAATCTAAGGATGGTGTGCAGCTCAGTTTCTTCCAGCTCGATGATCCTGTACTGACGCAGATACGTGATGAAATACTCGGGCTGGATGTGAACAATCTCACTCCGGTAGAGGCATTGAACAAGCTCAATGATATCAAGAAGATTCTACTGGGAAGATAAAAATATAAATCCCTCCCCGTGGCAGCAGATGCTGTTGCACGAGGAGGGATTTTTATAATATGAAAATAAGTCGTCAAATATTATTTTGCCTCTACGTTCTTTTCTTTCGCTCTCTTTGTGCTGGAAGCGATGCTCCATACACCGGCGATGATGAGCGGAATGCTCAATATCTGTCCCATATCCATAGGCAGACCTGCCTCGAATGCTACCTGAATCTCCTTCGTATATTCGATGAAGAAGCGGAAGGTGAAGATGAGAGTAAGGCAAAGACCGAAATAGAAACCGGTGCCTACGCTCTTAGGTCCTCTCTTCTTGTAGATGAAGAGGATGAGGAGGAAAAAGCAGAAGTATGCCAATGCCTCGTAGAGCTGACCCGGATGGCGTGGATACTGGTCTTCGCGAACGAAGATAAATGCCCAAGGCACATCGGTTACCTTGCCGATAATCTCTGAATTCATCAGATTGCCCAAACGGATAAAGGTGGCTGTAATGCCTGAGCAGATACCCATATTATCGAGCACTACCCAGCCGCTCACCTTCATGTTGCGGCAATAGAGCCAGATGCCGACGAACATGCCGAATACGCCTCCGTGGCTCGCCAGTCCCTCATAACCCGTAAACTTCCAACTGCCGTCTGGCATGTGATGAACAGGTATCAGCATCTCGATGAAGTGATCCCACTGGGTGAGGAAATATTCCGGCTGATAGAAGATGCAATGTCCCAAACGGCCACCTATCAGTACACCTAAGAAAATGTAGAGAAACAGTGGGGAGAACTTCTCATCTGAGAGCCCCTGCTGCTTGTAAAGCTTGCTCATGAGCAGATAGCCCAGCAGCAGACCAATCATCCAGCAGGTGGAGTAGTAGCGGATGGTCATAGGACCCAGATGAGCCAGAATAGGATCTGGGTCCCATACGATATAGTTAAGCAGATTTGCTATCATAACCGTAGAAGAATAGGATTATACATTGAACCGGAAGTGCATGATGTCACCATCCTGTACGACGTACTCCTTGCCCTCGATGCCGAGCTTACCAGCCTCGCGTACTGCAGCCTCAGAGCCATACTTGATATAGTCATCATACTTGATAACCTCTGCACGGATGAATCCCTTCTCGAAGTCGGTATGGATGACGCCGGCACACTGAGGAGCCTTCCAGCCCTTGTGATAGGTCCATGCCTTGACCTCCATCTCACCAGCGGTGATGAATGTTTCGAGGTTCAGCAGGGCGTATGCCTTCTTGATGAGTCGGTTTACGCCGCTCTCTTCCAGTCCGAGTTCTTCGAGGAACATCAGTTTGTCCTCGTAGGTTTCGAGCGATGCGATGTCTTCCTCTGTCTTGGCAGCGATGACCATGCACTCAGCACCTTCTTCCTTGGCGATTTCCTCTACCTTCTTGCTATACTCGTTGCCGGTCTTGGCAGAAGCCTCGTCAACATTGGCTACGTAGAGCACAGGCTTGGTAGTGAGGAGGAAGAGGTCGTGAGCCACCTTCTGCTCTTCCTTGGTTTCGAAAGTAACGCCACGAGCATTCTTTCCCTGCTCCAGAACAGCCTTGTAAGCCTCCAGGACGGTAACCATCGTCTTAGCATCCTTGTTGCCTGCTGCAGCAGTCTTCTTCTGCTTGGTGAGCTGAGATTCGATAGTTTCCAGGTCCTTGAGCTGCAACTCTGTATCGATGACGCTCTTATCCTCCAAAGGATCAACCTTAGCGCCACCCTCGCGAACGATGTTGTCATCGTCGAAGCAGCGGATTACGTGGATGATAGCATCGCACTCACGGATATTTCCCAAGAATTTATTACCAAGACCTTCGCCCTTGCTGGCACCCTTTACGAGACCTGCGATATCCACGATTTCGCAAGTAGCTGGGACGATGCGTCCTGGGTGAACAATCTCTGCCAACTTGTTGAGTCGCTCATCTGGTACGGTGATGACGCCCAAGTTTGGTTCGATAGTACAGAAAGGGAAGTTAGCTGCCTGTGCCTTTGCACTAGACAGACAGTTGAACAGTGTAGACTTACCCACGTTTGGGAGGCCTACAATACCACATTTTAATGCCATTTTATCTTTAAACGTTTAAATATTTGGTGCAAAGGTACACATTATAAATGAAAGATACGAAGAAATCGTGGAAAATTAACTAAAAATCATAGATCGCGAGTGAAATCCTTACATCTTCTCTAGTTATAGAATTGTGATGGATATTATTTCTTTTTGCTATTCTTTTTGGTCAATGTCTTTTCGTCAGATTTTAATCTGCGTTCTACTTTCTTGACGTCTTCACCTGCAGGAAGATTTTCTGGTACAATGCCACGTTGGAGCATCATATTACGAACAGCCTTATTATTATCGACATGCTCTTGACAGATAGATTGCTGACCATGTAAATCCTTTTGCTGAACGTTGACAGAAGTCATTTCTGCAGCAAAATCTTTAGCTTTAATATTTAGTGTTGGAAGGAAATCGGCGAGAGGTCGGCTGTTAGGAGCACCCAATTTACGTTTGAGAAGAGCCGTGTCGAGATTAAACAACGCCTTGTCGCCCAAGGAGCGAATGATGGCAAAGCCTTTGCTGTCCACACCTCTTTCATATAATACACCAGAGAGACGCTTTTCTGTTTCTGCAAGTTTTGCACGTGCTTGTACACGTTCGTATTCCAGCAAACGCTTTTGCACCAATTCTGCTCGGCGAGTTTGTACGGCAAAGTAGTTTTGGGCAAAAGAGATTTGTGGCTTGCGTGGGTCACCATTTTGTGCAATAAGGTAGCAAGCATAACGAGTCAGCATGTAGTCTTTGACTTCACGCTGAGATCCAGAACCAAGGGTGACCATTTTGCTGACATCAGCAAAATGGTATGATACCTCTTGCCCTGCATTGGCGCATGATGCTTTTGCTTTTTCGATAATTCCTTCGAAATTACGCCATTGGCTATAACCCAACACTTTTGCAAGTTCTCTTGCACTCCAACATTCTACGCCTTCGTATTCGTTGGCAATAGCTTCGAATTGCTCGAACAATTCTTTGATTTCTTCTTCCTTCATAATTGCTTATTTTTATGATATTTCGGCAAAGTTACGCTTTTTATTTGGTTGTAGCAAGGAAAAGGTTATTGTCTTTATACAGAAAACGTCGTTTTCTTTTAAGGATTCTATTATGCAAGCTTTAAAAGTTAGTCTGCTACAAGAATATTCTGTGTAACTCATATTGTTTAATTTTGAAAAGACTTCTTGGCTTCTTTCAAACTATTATATAGCTCATCGTCAAACTCTCGGATGTCTTCGTCAGTCAACACTCCGTCATAGTAAAGGTAACATACGGTGATGTAATATCTACCTCCTGACATCCCATCGTATCGGCGAGCGATATGCTTGTCGAACTGGTATACCTTATCATATAGTTTGAGGTATGCATCGTGTGCATCCTCTGCTGATGCGTTCTTGTTCATGAAATCTTTGGTAGATTGCATGAACTTGGCGCACTCTCGCTGCAAGCCCAAATTAATGAGCTTGCGAGCTGTTTTCTTCTGAGACTTCGTTAATTCTATCATGTTCTAAACGTTTCTTTTCTTTTTTAGCCTTATTTCTTATTGACTAAAGTTTCGCAAGTGAAAATTCACAAGCGTGATTTAACGTAATTTTGGAATA
>JAJWFY010000037.1:0-29924 GCA_021615735.1 Segatella copri
ATCATTTTCCATCAGTTTTCCACCTTTCTGTGTCTACTTTTTGAGGGGCAGCAAACTTTCCTGTAGGCAAAGAAAAAGCCGCTAGGATATCGTGTGAGAATATCCTGGCGGCTTTATATGGTAGCTTGAAAAAACTTTATTTCTTGTCGTAAGCATGAACAGGGTAGTCGATGGTATAGTGGAGACCACGGCTCTCCTTGCGTTCTATCGCCATGCGGGTGATGAGATAACCCACGTTAATCATATTGCGGAGCTCGCAGAGTTCCTTGCTTACCTTTACACGCTTGAAGAGGTTTTCTGTCTCTTCGTAGAGAAGGTCGAGACGGTCCCATGCTCGCTTCAGACGGAGATCGCTGCGCACGATGCCTACATAGTTGCTCATGCATTCGCCCACCTCTTTCACGCTCTGTGTAATCAGCACCTTCTCTTCGTTGGTCAAAGTACCTTCATCGTTCCATGCTGGTACCTTCTCATTGAAGTCGTATTCATCTACATGTTCAATACTGTGCTTGGCAGCAGTCTCGGCATAAACCACAGCCTCGATGAGCGAGTTGCTGGCAAGACGGTTACCGCCATGCAGACCGGTGCATGAACACTCGCCCAGGGCATAGAGACGGTTGATGCTTGAACAGCCGTTCAAATCTACCTTGATACCACCACACATATAGTGAGCGGCAGGACGAACAGGGATATACTCCTTGGTGATGTCGATGCCGATGCTCAGACACTTGGCGTAGATATTAGGGAAGTGACGCTTGGTCTCCTCTGGATTCTTATGGGTTACATCGAGACAGACATGATCCAATCCGTGAATCTTCATCTCCTTATCGATGGCACGAGCCACGATGTCGCGAGGAGCAAGGCTCAATCGCTTATCATATTTCTCCATGAAACTCTCGCCGTTAGGCAGACGCAAGATGCCACCGTATCCACGCATCGCCTCGGTGATGAGGAAGGCAGGATGGGTTTCGCCCGGATGATAAAGAGCGGTTGGGTGGAACTGGACAAACTCCATGTCGGCCACGGTACCCTTGGCACGGTATACCATCGCCTCGCCATCACCCGTAGCGATGACAGGGTTGGTGGTAGTCTGATAAACGGCACCACATCCACCGGTACACATCACGGTAACCTTACTCAGATAGGTATCCACCTTCTGGGTATCAGGATTCAATACGTATGCACCGTAACAGTTGATATAAGGAGTGCGGCGAGTAACACGGGCACCCAAGTGGTGCTGAGTGATAATTTCTACGGCGAAATGATTTTCCTTGATATCGATATCCGGACAGTTGCGCACAGCCTCCATCAGACCGCGCTGGATTTCTGCACCCGTATCATCGGCATGATGAAGGATGCGGAACTCGCTGTGACCGCCCTCACGGTGTAGGTCGAACTTGCCGTCCTGCTGCTTATCGAAGTTGACGCCCCACTGCACGAGCTCCTTGATCTGCTCCGGTGCCATGGTGACAACCTGCTTCACAGCTTTATAATCGCTGATATAATCACCAGCAATCATCGTGTCTTGAATGTGCTTGTCGAAGTTATCCACTTCCAAGTTGGTAACTGACGCAACACCACCTTGTGCGAATGACGTGTTAGCCTCGTCGAGCGAGGTTTTGCAAATCATACACACCTTACCTTTATGCGCTCTGGCTACTTTCAGGGCGTAACTCATACCGGCAACTCCTGAGCCGATAATCAGAAAATCATACTTATAAACCATTGAGTTTATTCTTATCTAATTTCAATTTTAAGAACGGGTGTTTTTATCTATAAAACAGCCCCATTCTCTCAGAATTAATTCTTAATTCGTTGCAAAAGTAATAATTAATCTTTAAAATGAGTAATAAGAGAGGGATTTTTTGTAATTTTGCAGCGAAATTTAAGGTTATATAGTCTTTTAGACTATCAAAAGGTCGTAAAAACGACAATAATATAAGGTAATAAATCAAAGTTATGGCAGATAGAACTTTTCATAAGCGCTTTACGCTGACGGCAAGTATCGGTGTGGCGGTGTTTGCAATCCTGGCTCTCTACTTCTTCTGGGTCAAACTGGCTATCATCGGCATCTTTGTGGCTATCATCATCGTGGGCATGATAGAGCGCATACTGAATACAACCTATACCTTCAAGATGGTAAAACCGATAGACCTGGATGAGGAAATGGAATATCTCATCATCAATGAGGGCAGGTTCTCTTCCAACAGAAATGTGCCACTATGTGATGTCATTGATGTACACATCGCCAAGACTTTCTTCGGATTAGACCATTGTGTGGTCATCGAATACGGGCATAAGAATATAGTGACCGTTCAGCCGGATAATGAAGAGGCGTTTATGGAGAGAATCAAAAATAAATAATTTCTTTTAAGTTCAGGTGAACTGATTGTGATGAAAAAGATAATATATATGATGTTGGGTCTGATGATGGTATGGATATCCGTACCGGTGCAGGCCCAGAATGTGATTGAAGATGAGGGAATAGAAACGGTTGATGAGGAGGATGTTTCCGACTCTACACTCGTTGACTCCCTGGCAGCGGATACGCTGGCGCAGAAATTGCCTTGGCCAGAATCGGTGAAGGTGGGTATTGATAAACTCCTTGAAAGCAAGATGTTCGAAACATCACAGGTAGGACTGATGGTCTGGGACCTGTCTGCTGACTCTTGTATCTATCAGAGAAATGAACGACAGCTGATGCGTCCGGCAAGTACGATGAAACTCCTGACTGCCATTACGGCGCTCGATAAGTTGGGCGGTTCTTACCAGTTTAAAACCACTCTGAAATATACCGGTACCATTGAGAATGGGGTGTTGACGGGGAATATCTATTGTATAGGCGGTATGGATCCCCGTTTCAACAGCGATGATATGTCGGCATTTGTCAATAGTCTGAAGGAAATGGGAGTGGATACCATCCGTGGCAGCATCTATGCCGACCGCTCTTTGAAGGATGCCGACCTGTTGGGTGAAGGCTGGTGCTGGGATGATGATAATCCGGTGCTTTCGCCACTGGTGTTCCAGCGCAAGGACATCTTTATGGATAAGTTTCTTGCCAAGCTCCGTGAGGAGGGCATCGAATATTCCTGCTTTGGGGCTTCAGAGAAGACTTGCCCTGCGAGTGCCTTTACGGTCTGTACCCGATTCCATACGATGGATCAGATTCTGCACAAGATGATGAAGGAGAGTGATAATCTCTATGCTGAGAGCATGTATTATCAGATTGCGGCTTCTACGGGCAATAAATGGGCGAGTGCCAAGAGTGCCCGGAATGTGGAAAGACAGCTTATCCGTAAGATAGGACTCGATCCGGCAAGATATAAACTGGCTGACGGCTCGGGACTTTCGCTCTATAATTATCTCAGTGCCGAACTGGAGGTGAAACTGCTGCGTTATGCTTATCTCAACGGCAACATCATGGATCATCTGAAGCATTCGCTGCCTATCGGTGGGGTTGACGGTACGTTGAAGAAGCGTATGAAGAACAGTTTTGTGCATGGCAATGTGAAAGCAAAGACGGGTACGCTGACGGGCATCATCTCATTGGCGGGTTACTGTACCGCAGCCAATGGGCATGAGCTCTGTTTCGCAATCATTAACAATGGTATCATGCATGGCAATAATGCCAGACACTTTGCAGATAAAGTATGTACTTTGCTCTGCCAACCGTGAGCGTTAGTTGATAGTTTATAGTTGATAGTTAATAGTTTTATGGAGGAAATTCGTAAGTTTGTAGATGAAATGATAACATGGGCAGGAGTCACCGGTGATTTTGTGCCCATGCTGCGCCATATTTTGCTCACCATTACTGCCATTCTCTTGGCGATGTTGAGCGATTTTCTTTGTCGCAAGATACTGGTTCCGCTCATCAGTAAGATTACTGATAAGACGGACATTACTTGGGATGATGTGCTGCTGAACAAGAAGGTGCTCACCTCGGCTTGCCATATTGTGCCGGCTGTGGTGATATGGTCGCTCATGCCACTGATTTATCTGGAGTATCCGATATTCAAGGAGATATTGGAGCGGGCTACGGGCATTTATATCGTGGTGATGTCGGTGCGTACGGTTCTGGTCTTCATCGGGTCTTTCAAAGGATTGGAGGATTCTCAGGAACGACGCTCGTCGGCTCAGCAGTATTTCCATACTTTCTGCGGTGTTCTCAGGGTATTGATGCTCTTCGTGGCTGCTGTGGTGGTGATTGCCATCCTGCTAGGCAAAAACCCGATGACCCTCTTTGCCGGTTTGGGTGCTACCTCGGCAGTCCTGATGCTGGTCTTTAAGGATACCATCACGGGATTGGCGGCTGGTGTGCGTCTTACCAGCAATGATATGTTGCATAAGGGCGACTGGATTACGGTGAAGTCGGTGGATGCCAATGGTATCGTTGAGGATATGTCACTCACGACCGTGAAGGTGCGCAACTTTGATAATACCATCGTTACTATTTCACCTATTACCTTGGTGAACGGTTCGTTTCAGAACTGGATTGGTATGCAGAAGAGTGATGGACGAAGAGTGAAGCGCGTGGTTTACTTCGATTTCCGTAGTGTCCGTCTGGTGG
Organism: Segatella copri; assembly: GCA_021615735.1. Lineage (GTDB taxonomy): Bacteria > Bacteroidota > Bacteroidia > Bacteroidales > Bacteroidaceae > Prevotella > Prevotella copri_Q. The sequence goes on from JAJWFY010000037.1 coordinate 4,568, forward strand.
ATGAGACATTAAAACGTAATCTGCTTGCCAAGCATTTCGCCACCGAAGATTCGTTTAAGCTGAAGGAGTCGTTGCAGAAGGCGATAGATAAAGATATACAAGAAGGGAAGGATATTGAGGATTTAAAGAATCCTGCAGCCCTTGCCCCTACCAATCTCCAGCTTTACCGTAAATTCATGGAGAAGTATCTGCGCCAGCGTCCGGAGGTCAATACCGATCTCACATTGATGGTGCGTCACATGGAAGCCACACAATGCGGTCTTCCTATCGAGTTCTATTTCTTCATCAAGGATAAGGTATGGGTGAATTATGAGCACATTCTCGCCGATATCATGGAGCATGCCTATGCCTTGGCGAATGAGTTCGGTCTGAAGATTTACGAGCAATATCCGGAACAGTAATTACTTTGAACATTGAGATTTGAACATTGAATTTTATGAATAGTTTTTCGGCTGTCATTATCCGTTGGTTTCGTGAGTATGGTAGGGATTTGCCTTGGCGCGAAACCAAGGATCCTTATGCCATCTGGCTGAGCGAAATCATCCTTCAGCAAACCCGCATCGCACAGGGGTGGGAATATTGGGAGCGGTTCATGAAGACCTATCCCAAGGTTGAAGACTTGGCTGCTGCCAGCGAGGATGATGTCTTGAAACTCTGGCAGGGATTGGGGTATTACTCGCGAGCCCGCAACCTTCATGCTGCTGCTAAACAGATAGTAGAGCTCGGTCATTTCCCTGATACGCTTGAAGGTATCAAAGCCCTGAAAGGGGTGGGCGATTATACTGCAGCAGCCATCGGTTCTTTTGCCTTTGATATTCCGGCGGCAGTAGTAGATGGCAATGTGTACCGGGTTCTTTCACGTTACTTCGGAATAGATACTCCTATCAACTCAACGCAGGGGAAAAAAGAGTTTGCTGCGTTGGCTCAATCACTCTTGCCTGCTTCGTCTGCTCAGCAACTTTCTGATACTGCATTATCGCCTGTTGCTGCCTATAACCAGGGTATGATGGATTTCGGAGCTATCCAGTGCACTCCTCAATCTCCAAAATGTCTTGTCTGTCCGCTTGTCGAAACCTGTGAGGCTTTGAGGACTGGAAGGGTAGAGGAGTTGCCGGTGAAGAACAAGACACTGAAGGTGAAAACGCGCCATCTCTCCTATATATATATAAGGTGTAAAGGCGAAGTGGCTATCCACCGTCGCGGCGAGGGTGATATCTGGCAAGGATTGTGGGAACCATATAACGCATCAGATGCTCCGCAACTGCCAGCCTTTGTCCATAATCCTCTTCTCCTGGCTAAGGATGTGAAGCATGTACTTACCCATCGCATCCTCCTTGCCGACTTCTATCTGCAGAAAACAGAAACCCGCCCCCTGCTCCCTGATGATTATATCTGGGTGAAAGAGGACGAGGTAGAACAGTATGGTGTTCCAAGGTTGATAGAAATCATGTTGGAAATGGTTCAAGCTAAATCATAAAAAAGAGGGTGTGTCATAAGACTATGACACACCCTCTCTTATTTATATATGTTCTGTTAGATATTTCGTCTCAAGCAAGAATTAGTAATTCTGTGCTTCAATCTGGAAGTAGCTCTGTGGGTGGTTGCAGACTGGGCAAACCTCAGGAGCCTTCTTGCCTACTACGATATGTCCGCAGTTAGAGCACTGCCAGATGCAGTCGCCGTCACGAGAGAATACGAGCTTGTCCTGTACGTTCTTCAAGAGCTTGCGATAACGCTCCTCATGATGTTTCTCAATCTGAGCAACCATCTCAAACTTAGCTGCAATCTCTTCGAAACCTTCTTCGTGAGCCTCCTTTGCCATGCGTGGATACATATCGGTCCACTCATCGTGCTCACCATTGGCAGCAGCTTCCAGGTTCTTCTCTGTATCCTGGATAGCACCGCCCTCCAGATACTTGAACCACAACTTAGCGTGCTCCTTCTCGTTAGCAGCTGTCTCCTCAAAGATATTAGCTATCTGTACAAAACCGTCCTTCTTTGCCTTGCTTGCAAAATAGGTATATTTGTTACGAGCCTGTGACTCACCAGCGAAAGCCTCCTGGAGGTTCTTCTCTGTCTTTGTTCCTTTTAATTCCTTCATAATGTATTCTTTTTATAATGTTAATATGTTCTTTATTAAATTCTTTTGCAAAGATATTGAAAATATTTCAAATATACAAATAAATTAAGAACTATTTAACTTTTTGGCGCTTATTTAAATAAAATAAAGCAAAACCAAGCATGGCAACACCGAATATCCACGAGATGATGGCACTCGTTACCATACCCAGCGTATGAGTGAATCCCGCCACAATGAAGGTGAAGAAACTCACACAGGCTACAGTCAGGGCGTAAGGCAACTGTGATGATACATGATGTACATGCTTGCATTCCGCTCCTGCACTCGCCATGATGGTGGTATCGCTGATAGGAGAGATATGGTCGCCACACACCGCACCAGCCATACATGCCGAGATAGAGATGATGCGCAAAGGATCAGCACCAGGGAATACGGCGATGCAGATAGGAATCAGAATACCGAAGGTTCCCCAGGAGGTACCCGTTGCAAATGCCAGGAAGCCTGCTACCAGAAAGATGATGCCCGGAAGAAGCATCTGAAGTTCTGAGGCACTGCTCGCTACAACCGATGATACATATTCTGCCGCACCCAGCGAGTCGGTCATACTCTTCAGCGTCCATGCCAAAGTAAGAATCAGGATGGCTGGTACCATCGCCTCAAAACCCTTGATGAGACTACTCATCGCCTCATCGAAAGGCAAGGTCTTGCGAATGGTAAACATCATGATGGTAAGAATCAGGGCAGCCAATGAACCGATTACCAAGCCTACAGAGGCATTGCTCGCAGCAAAGGAATCCACAAAGTTGAGATAGTTGGCATTATCGGCATCGAAGAATCCGCCCGAATATACCATGCCCGCCATGCAGAAGATAATCAGCATGATGATTGGAATTACCAGGTCGCTCACGGTTCCCTTGTTCTTGGAATCCTCTTCCTGTTTGGCTCCCACACCGTGCTCAACAATCTGCAGTTTGGTATCGCTCACCTCATCGAGTTTCCCGCCATTGGTTCGCTCGTACCATTCCTTCAGTCTTGCATCATACTTGCTCATCGCCTTGAAGTCGAAGCCCAGTATCACGATGCCAAACATAAAGAGGATGGTAAAGAATGCGTAGAAATTAAAAGGTATCGCCTTGCAGAAAAGTGCCAGTCCGTTCTCTCCGCCCGATACGAAGCCCGATACCGCAGCTGCCCAACTCGAGATAGGAGAGATGATGCAGACCGGTGCTGCAGTGGAGTCGATGAGATAAGCCAGCTTCTCCTTGGTAACACCATTGCGCACTGCGATAGGACGCATCACCGAACCCACCGTAAGGCAGTTGAAGTAATCATCGATGAATATCAGAATGCCGAGCAGAATGGTAGCAATCTGCACCCCAATCTTCGAGTGTACGTGCTTGGAAGCCCAACGACCGAAAGCTGCCGAACCTCCCGCCTTGTTCATCAATGAAACGATGCTGCCTAATACCACCAGGAACACCAGAATGCCCACGTTCCATGGGTCGGAGAGGCAATGTATCAAGCCGTAAGCCTTGGCATCATCGCCTTCACCTACAGTGTGGTTTGTCAGGTGAACGAGGAATCCGTCGAAACCTGTTCCCATCGAAATGCAATATTGAACGGCACCCAGTATGATACCGATAAAAAGAGAAGAATAGACCTCCTTTGTCTTCAGCGCCAGAGCGATGGCGACGATAGGAGGCAGTAACGACCATGCGGTCCCAATCATGTTGTAATCCATTTTATTGTTTTTGGCTAGAAATGTTTTATTGCAAAGATAGTGCAAAGATAGTTTTTTTTGGTAATATATGCAAGTTTTTAGGCAGAAAAATGGTGCTTATGGGTTGATATGGGCTGTTTTAGCATATTTTATCATTATAAAGTGTCGTGTTTCTATATTTTTATTGTATCTTTGAAAACTCAAATTGCAACTCAATCTGAGATAGAATGGAAACTCAATTTTAACAACTTAATAATGGAGGACTAATTATGAACATCAATTCTGGTATTAAGCAAGCCGTGATTTTAACCATCGGCATCATCATGCTTGGATTTTGTATCAAGTCGGGACTTGAAAGTGTGATTAGTAAAGATCGAAAGGTTGTAGTGAAAGGCCTTGCCGAAAAGGAGGTGGAGGCTGATAAGGTGACGTGGCCTATCGTTTCCAAGGAAATAGGCAATGACCTACCTGAACTCTATCAAAAAATCAATGCCACCACGAGAACCATCAGAAACTTCCTGGTGGAGAATGGCGTAAAGACTAATGAAATCAACGTGAATGCGCCTGTGGTCATTGACCTCAATGCTGAACGATATGGCGAAAACCGCCAGGGGTATCGTTATAACATTACTTCCATCATCACGGTTACATCGAAGAATGTGAAACTGGTCCGCAGTATCATTGCCCGTCAGGGTGATCTGCTTCAGAAGGGGGTTGCCATTGTGGATGGTGGTTACGAGAATCCGGTGAAGTATGAGTATGTTGCTTTCCGTCAGATGAAACCTAAGATGATGCAGGAGGCGATAGAGAATGCTGAGCAGACTGCTACCCAGTTTGCTGAGAACAGCAAGAGTAAGATAGACAAGATTATGAATGCCGACCAGGGCCAGTTCTCTATCGAAGACCGCGATTCCAATACCCCATATATTAAAAAGGTAAGGGTTGTTACTACCGTTACTTATTCTTTGAAGGATTAGGAGTAGTGATTAGTAAATAGTGATTATTTATTAGTGATTAATTGTAATAAGAGGGTGTGTTATAGCCTAATGGCATACCTTCTCAAATTAAAACAACGAAAAACTATGAAGAAAATCATATTAGCAGCTATTTTATTTCTACCATTTCTTGTTTCTTGTACACAGAACAGGAAAGCACCTGCTGTTTCTCCTCAAACGACTGTAGGGAAGTCTGAGAAAACTGAAACTGCCAAGGTGCAATATCTCACCACATCTGATTTCAGAAAAAAGATTATGGATTACGAGGCTCATCCGGATGAATGGGTATTCGCCGGTTCCCGTCCTGCCGTCATCGATTTCTATACCACCTGGTGTGGTCCTTGTAAGATGATGGCTCCCGTAGTGGAATCTCTCGCCGAGAAATATGCCGGCAAGATAGATTTCTATAAGGTGGATATCGACCAGGAGTCCGAACTTGCTTCTGTTTTCGGTATCAGCAGCATCCCTACCTTCCTCTTCATCCCCGTGAAAGGCAAACCATCTGTGCAGATGGGTGCTATGCAAAAGGAGGATTTCGAAGAACGGATTGATAAAATTAAAATAAAATGACAATTTGGTAGCATCTCAAATTTCCATGCCTCTCCTTACCTATATGTAGGTATTTTCGGGCGAATACCTACTTTTGATGATGCCAGGAATTTGGAGATTTGTCAGATAATACCTAAATTTGCACTCGGAAAAAAATTTTTATGTAATTAAAAGTATTATAGAATTATGATTATTGAAAATGTTCATGCAAGAGAAATCTTGGATTCTCGTGGCAATCCTACAGTAGAGGTTGAAGTTTCTTTGAAGTCAGGTGTCGTAGGTCGTGCATCGGTTCCTTCTGGTGCATCCACTGGCGAGAACGAGGCTTTGGAACTTCGTGATGGCGACAAGAGCCGCTATGGCGGCAAGGGCGTCTTGAAGGCTGTGGAGAATGTGAATCAGGTAATTGCGCCTGCTTTGGTTGGCTTCTCTGCCTTGGAGCAGCGTGCCATCGATTATAAGATGTTGGAACTGGACGGTACCAAGACCAAGTCAAACCTGGGTGCCAATGCCATCCTCGGTGTTTCTCTGGCTGTGGCTCATGCTGCTGCTGAGTATCTCCACATCCCATTGTATCGCTACATTGGCGGTTGCAATACTTATACCCTTCCTGTTCCTATGATGAACATCATCAATGGTGGTGCTCACTCTGATGCGCCTATCGCCTTCCAGGAGTTCATGATCCGTCCTGTGGGTGCTCCTTCCGAGAAGGAGGCCATCCGTATGGGTGCAGAGGTGTTCCATGCTTTGGCTAAGCTCTTGAAGAGCCGTGGTCTTTCTACTGCCGTAGGTGATGAGGGCGGTTTCGCTCCTGCACTCGATGGTATCGAAGATGCGCTCGACAGCATCTGCCAGGCTATCAAGAATGCTGGTTATGAGCCAGGAAAGGACGTGAAGATTGCCATGGACTGTGCTGCCAGCGAGTTTGCCGTTCAGGAAAATGGTGAGTGGTTCTACGATTACCGCCAGTTGAAGGATGGTAAGAAGAAGGATCCTAATGGTAAGAAACTGACTGCTGCTGAGCAGATCAAGTTCCTGGAAGAACTGATTACCAAATATCCTATCGATTCAATCGAGGATGGCCTTGACGAGAACGATTGGGACAACTGGGTGAAGTTGACTGCTGCCATCGGCGATCGTTGCCAGTTGGTAGGTGACGACCTCTTTGTTACCAACGTGAAGTTCCTGGAGAAGGGCATCAAGATGGGTGCAGCCAACTCTATCCTCATCAAGGTAAACCAGATTGGTTCTCTTACCGAGACACTGGATGCTATCGAGATGGCTCACCGTCATGGTTACACCACCGTTACTTCCCATCGTTCTGGTGAAACCGAGGATACAACAATTGCTGATATTGCCGTAGCAACAAACTCCGGTCAGATTAAGACGGGTTCTATGAGCCGTACCGACCGTATGGCTAAGTACAACCAGCTTATCCGCATCGAAGAGCAGTTGGGCAATAACGCAGCTTATGGTTATAAGAAGTTGAAATAGGAATGATGATATGAAATTGGAAAACACCAATTTCACCATAACAAAACATAATTAGTAATAACTGAATAGATCAGATACGAAATAGATGGGCATGGATGACTGTGAGGGTTGTCCATGCTTTTTTTCTTCTATGATGTATCTGCATCTTCATGTGTTTAACTGGATAACTTCAATATATATATTGATTATGACAAACGTATTGATTAGTGCTGCCGGACTTTGCGGTGCCACGATTATAGGTGCCATTCTGGGATTCTTCGTCAAGGAGTTGCCTCACAAATGGAACGACGCCGTATTGGGATATTGTGCCGGAATCATGCTGGCAGCTTCCACGTTGGGACTGATAGTGCCAGCCTTCGAACAGACCAGTCTTTGGTGGCTGGTAGTAATCGGCGTGATGGCAGGAGCCTTGTTTCTGAATGTGCTAGACCTGGTGACTCCCCATCTTCATCATATCACGGGACTAGACCCCGAGGAGCATCGCAACAATGCCAGGCTCAGTCATGTGATGCTCTTCGTGATGGCGATAGCCCTGCACAAACTGCCCGAAGGCATGGCGGCTGGAGTGAGTGTCTGTTCGGCAGAGGGAGCAACGGAGTGGGGGGTATCCTTCGGTATCGCCCTGCAGAACATCCCTGAAGGTATGGTGATTATCGCTCCTTTGATGATGGCTGGTGTTACAGCAGTCCGCACCTTTTTTATTTCCATTTTCATCGCTTTGCTCGAAGTGGTAGGGATTCTGTTGGGTTTCGGTTTGGGTTCAGCCTCTTCCACCTTCCTCCCCGTGATGCTGGGCTTTGCCGGTGGTGCCATGCTCTATGTAACGAGCGATGAGATGATTCCCGAAACTCATGCCCATGGCTTTCAGAAGCAAGCCACCTACGCCCTTCTCCTGGGTTTCATCACCTTTGTGTTGATGGAGAAATGTGTGTAGTCAGATTCTGATGAGCAGCATATAGCAGAGGGCGCCTGCTGCTATCGACCACATCATATTCCTTTTCCATACGTGGATGAGAATGGTGAACTTGGTTTATTTTGCTGCTTTCTGTTGTAAATTTGTTGCAAAAGTGTTGTAAGTTTGAGCTTTTTTATTAATTTTGCAAGCACAAACCAAATATTGACAAAATATGGCAAAAATTATTGTAAATACAACAGAAGTTTCTGTTTTGAACCTAAATGGTGAGGACTATATCTGTCTAACAGATATGATGAAAGCAAAAGATGGTGAGTTTTTTGTAACAGATTGGTTACGTAATAGAAATACATTGGAATATATTGGAATTTGGGAGAAGATATACAATCCGAATTTTAATTATGGCGAATTCGCCATAATTAGAAATCAAGCGGGATTGAATCGCTTTAAAATAAGTGTTAAGGATTTTGTACAGCGTACTAATGCAATATCTCTTCAATCTAAAGCTGGTCGATATGGTGGAACTTATGCTCATAAAGATATTGCATTTGAGTTTGCGATGTGGATAAGTCCTGAGTTTAAAATCTATATGGTCAAGGAGTTCCAACGCTTAAAAGCGGAGGAACAAGCTCAATTGGGTTGGTCTGCTAAGCGTGAACTTTCTAAAATCAACTATCGCATTCATACTGATGCGATAAAGCATAACTTGATTCCTACTGAAATTACGCCTGCGCAAGCTTCTCTGATTTATGCAAATGAGGCTGATGTTCTGAATGTGGCAATGTTTGGTATGACTGCGAAGCAGTGGCGAGATCTGAACCCCGAAAAGAATGGTAATATACGTGATTACGCAACTGTCAATGAGTTGATTTGTCTTTCCAATATGGAGAATCTCAATGCGGTATTTATTGATCAAGGAATGCCACAAGGTGAACGTTTGGTTAAGCTTAATCAAATAGCAATCCAGCAAATGCGTGTATTGGAGGATGATGGGGATGATAGAAAATATTTGAAATGATGTTTTTGAATATCGACTTAGCTACTGTGATTTAACGATTTTGAGAAAGTTTATATAATCCTTTTTTTAACCCCCTCGAATTCGAGGGGGTTAAAAAAAAGGCAGGTCTTAATGCTTTTACTCTTTCTCCTAAAAAATGGATAGATACCACCAATGCAATTGGTTTGATTGCAAAGTCTGGGCGTTATGGAGGTACGTATGCTCATAAAGATATAGCATTTAGTTTAAGCGAGTTTATTTGTGCGGCTTGTATCAATGAATAGAATTACATAAGTTTTATGAAGCCTGCTTCGTTAGTCATCGAAACAGGCTTCATTGATAGTTGAAGTAGGCTTCATCGGGCAATGAAGCTTATTACAGTTTTTTTCTGCATATACAAAAAAGCGGAGCGTGATTTCACAACCACACTCCGCGCAAACTTAAACAACCAATAAAAGAAATAGATTGATCGTTCAATTGTTATATCTGATGAAGAGTAGCTCTTACTAGAGCTTTGTGTTATTATCTGTCAGAAATATGTCTTATGTTGGAAGACATTGCTGATTAGCGGATGAACAGGAGCTCACGATACTTAGGCAATGTCCAGAGTTCATCGGCTACTGTCAACTCCAACTTATCAATCTGATAACGGATTTCTTCCATCTTTGGAGCTACCGTGTCATGATAAGCTATCGCCTTATCGTGCTCGTTCTCAATCTTGTTGGCAACCTTGCGGGCATTTACCAACTCCTCAACACCAGTCTCGATAATCTGAGTGCGCTCGGCAATCTTCTTGATAATCTTGATGTTGCGGGCAGTCAACTTCTTGCCTTCCTCGTCACCGAAGATGTCAATCATGTTCTCCACATTCTTGGCCAACTGGCTCTGATAGTGAGTAGCCACAGGGATGATGTGGTTCATGCTCAGGTCGCCCATTACACGAGCCTCAATCTGAATCTTCTTGGTGTAGGTCTCCCATTTCACCTCGTTACGAGCTTCCAACTCGTTCTTCTTCATGACGCCCATATCCTCGAACATCTTGATAGAAGCAGGATCGAGATAACGCTCGAAAATCTTTGGACAGCTCTTCTCGCAGTCCAGACCACGCTTGGCAGCTTCCTCTACCCACTCATCTGAGTAACCATTACCATCGAAACGGATAGGCTTGCAGGTCTTCAAATCCTGACGAATGATATCGATGATGGCAGAAGTCTTGTCCTCACCCTTGGCAATCAACTCATCCACACGCTTCTTGAAGTCGGTCAAAGCCTCGGCTACAGCGGTGTTCAATACGATCATCGCTGATGCACAGTTAGCCTCAGAACCTACGGCACGGAACTCGAAACGGTTACCGGTGAAGGCGAATGGTGAAGTACGGTTACGGTCGGTATTATCAATCATCAACTCTGGAATCTCAGGGATATCCAACTTCATACCCTGCTTGCCAGCCATGGTGAAGAGATCCTTCTTATCGGCTTTCTCGATGTGCTCGAGAAGGTCGGTCAACTGCTTGCCGAGGAATGAAGAGATGATTGCTGGAGGTGCCTCGTTGGCGCCCAGACGATGCGCATTGGTAGCGCTCATGATAGAAGCCTTGAGCAAACCGTTGTGCTTATATACACCCATCAAAGTCTCTGTGATGAAGACTACGAAACGGAGGTTATCCTCTGGTGTCTTGCCAGGACCATGAAGCAGGATGCCAGTATCTGTAGCGAGACTCCAGTTGTTGTGCTTACCGGAACCGTTGATGCCTGCGAATGGCTTCTCATGGAGAAGTACGCGGAAACCGTGATGGCGAGCCACCTTCTTCATCAAGCTCATCAAGAGCATGTTGTGGTCAACGGCAAGGTTGGTCTCCTCAAAGATAGGTGCCAACTCAAACTGGTTTGGTGCTACCTCGTTGTGACGGGTCTTGCAAGGAATACCGAGTTCAAGAGCCTGGATTTCCAAATCCTTCATGAATGCCTGAACACGCTCAGGGATGGCGCCGAAGTAGTGGTCGTCCATCTGCTGGTTCTTGGCTGAATCGTGACCCATCAGGGTGCGGCCTGTCAGCATCAGGTCAGGACGTGCGGCATAGAGACTTTCATCTACCAGGAAGTACTCCTGCTCCCAACCGAGGTTAGAAACAACCTTCTTTACATCTGGGTTGAAATAGTGGCAAACATCTGTAGCAGCTACGTTAACAGCATGCAATGCACGGAGCAATGGAGCTTTATAGTCGAGTGCCTCACCTGTGTAAGAGATGAAGACGGTAGGGATACAGAGTGTATCGTCGATGATAAATACAGGAGATGTTGGATCCCATGCAGAATAACCGCGAGCCTCGAAGGTAGAGCGGATACCGCCAGATGGGAAAGATGATGCATCAGGCTCCTGCTGAACGAGCAACTTGCCTGAAAATTCCTCGATCATACCACCCTTGCCATCGTGCTCGATGAAGGCATCGTGCTTTTCGGCTGTACCTTCTGTCAATGGCTGGAACCAGTGGGTGTAGTGGGTTACGCCATTCTCGTCAGCCCACTGCTTGATACCTTTGGCTACGGCGTTGGCGATGTTACGGTCGAGACGTGCTCCGTTGTCGATGACGTCTACCAGTTTCTCATAGACATCTGCAGGGAGATACTTGTACATCTTCTGTCGGTTGAATACCTTCTTTCCGAAGAATTCACTTGGTCGCTCGCTAGGAGCGGTTACCTCAACAGGCTTTCTCTTGGAAGCCTCTGAAACAGCTTCAAATCTTAAGTTGCTCATACCTTATATAATTTTTATGTTAAATGTTCAATGTTAAGTGTTGAATTATTTTCCTAACCATTTGGCTATTGTGTTGAATTATTTTCCCAGCCATTTGGCTATTCTCTCCATGGCTTCCTTACAGTCCTCATGCTCGCCGAAGGCGGTGAGTCGGATGTAGCCTTCGCCTGATGGACCGAAACCGACACCTGGTGTGCAGACTACGCTGGCACCATAAAGCATCTCCTCGAAGAATTTCCAGCTAGGTGTATTGTTTGGCGTCTTCACCCAGAGATAAGGTGCATTCTCGCCACCATATACTCTCAAGCCGAGTTTCTGGAGTTCTGCTCTCATGAAGTGGGCATTCTCCATATAGTAGTTGATGGTTGCCTTCACCTGTTCCTTACCCTCAGGGGTGTAGATGGCTTCGGCAGCACGTTGGCTGATATAGCTGGTGCCATTGAACTTGGTGCACTGGCGGCGGTCCCAGATAGGATTCAATGCCACTTCCTCACCTGCCAATGTCTTTGCCTTCAACTCCTTAGGAACGATGGTGTAACCACAACGCACACCGGTGAATCCGGCAGTCTTCGAATAGCTGTGAAATTCTATTGCTACCTTTCTGGCTCCACGAATCTCGTAGATAGAATGTGGAATGTCAGGGTCGGTGATATATGCCTCGTAGGCTGCATCATAGAGGATGATGCTCTCGTTCTTGATAGCGTAGTTTACCCATTTTCTGAGTTCCTCTTTCGAGATGACCGTACCCGTTGGGTTGTTTGGATAACAGAGATAAATCATATCTACACGGTGGTCTGGAATCTGAGGGATGAACTCGTCGCTCTCATCACAAGGCATGTAGGTTACATTGCTCCACTTGCCATTCTCAAAGACTCCCGCTCTACCTATCATCACGTTAGAATCTATATAAACCGGATAAATCGGGTCAGTAACGCCGATGTTGTTATCCCATCTCAAAATCTCCTGGATATTTCCTGTATCACTCTTGGCTCCATCGTTTACGAATACCTCGTTGGCGTCGAGATGAATGCCACGAGGCAGGAAATCGTTCTTGATGATAGCCTCACGAAGGAAATCGTAGCCTCGCTCCGGACCGTAGCCTCTGAAAGAAGCCTGCTCAGCCATCTCATCCACTGCCTTGTGCATCGCCTTGATGACGGCAGGGCAGAGAGGTTGGGTTACGTCACCGATGCCCAGACTGATTACACGCTGCTTTGGATGTGCAATCTTGTAGGCGTTCACCTTCTTTGCGATGTCGGCAAACAAGTAGTTGTTGGCCAACTTCAGGAAATGTTCATTAACTAATGCCATATTTTGTTTCTCCTTTTATTTGTGGTCATTATCGACCATTTGTTATTTAAGTTTGCGTCTATTTTTAATGTTGAGTGTTGAGTGTTGAATGTTGACTTTGTGGGCGCAGCTAAATTCAACATTCAACATTCCACATTCAACACTCCACCTGGATTTCTCCTTCAAAGGCGAAGGCTGCAGGTCCCGTCATGTAAACATGATCATCAGCCTCGCTATATTCTATTTCCAGCGTTCCGCCATCCATCACGATACTGCTTTTTCTGCCAGCGCGCTTGGTAAGGGCTGCGGCTACGGCTGTGGCACAGGCTCCTGTTCCGCAAGCCATTGTTATTCCGCTTCCCCTTTCCCAAACTCGTGTCCTTATGGCGTCTGTGTCAGTTACTTGTGCAAATTCTATGTTGCATCTCTGGGGAAATGCCTTGTCTCTTTCCAGAATTTTACCATAGTGGGCGATGTCGATGGTGTCGATGTCATCCACGAAGGTAACGAAATGCGGATTACCCATGCAAACATAGGTGCCTTCAAATTTTCTGCCGTCAGCTTCGAGCACCGAAGGGCCTATGAATTGCTCGGGATTTTCAAGTTTGGGTTTCAACATGTCTACTGTTACCGATTCCACAACTTTCTTATTATCCTGAAGATGAAGTTTCAATATCTTGATACCCGAAAGTGTTTCCAGTCGGATGGTGTCCTTTTGGGTCAATCCTTTTTCGTAAAGATACTTACCGATGCATCGGCTTGCATTGCCGCACATCATCGCTTCTGAACCATCGGCGTTGAAGATGCGCATCGAATAATCGGCTCTTCTGCCGTCTTGCGGCTTTCCGATGAGAACCAGTCCGTCGCTTCCTATGCCAGTGTGGTAAGCACTCCAGGCAATGGCCGCCTTCTCTGGGTCAGGGATATCGTATTGTTGGGTATCTACATATATATAATCGTTACCCGCTCCCTGCATCTTTGTGAAATGAACTGTTTCTTTCATCTGCGTTGTTCTTTATGTTTGAATACTCTTCTTTTATCTCTCATGTCTCGTCTCTTTTGAGATTTGACTTTTTGCTAGTCTTTCGAATGTTTCGATGACTATTTGTTTGATTTCGGTTGCAAAGGTACGACGTTTTGCTGAAATATGCAAGAAAATAAATGCAGAAATCTTGATTATTTTTCGCTATCTTACAATTTGTATCATAAAATTGCTTTCTGCCTTACAAATTGTAAGGAGAATAGGATAAGCCTGGATAAATTTAAAATGTCAGTCGAAAAGTAAAAACGAAATGTTTGTTATTTCTTTAAAATACTGACAGAATGTATTAATTTTGCAGCCGAAAACGAACATAGTGTAAAAGGAAGGCTTAATTTGAATAGCAAACTAATGAAGGTCCGTTTTCGAAAAGAGACAATCAATAAAAGTATTAACACATTATTAATTATTAAAGGATTATGAAGAAGATTGAGGCAATTATCCGCAAGTCTAGATTCGAGGATGTCAAGAAGGCGCTTTTAGCAGCAGACATCGAGTGGTTCTCTTATTATAATGTAAGAGGTGAGGGTAAAATGCGCCAGGCTCGCATTTACCGTGGTGTGATGTATGATACCAGCAGCATCGAGCGTGTGCTTCTGAATATTGTGGTTCGTGACAAGAACGTGGAACCTACCATCGCTGCCATCCAGGGTGCAGCACAGACCGGTGAAGTAGGAGACGGCAGAATCTTCGTGATTCCGGTGCTGGATACCGTTAGAATCAGAACCGGCGAACGTGGCGACATTGCATTGTATAATGCTGAGAAAGAGGAATAATTTAAAATGTTGAATGTTAAGTGTTGAATGTTGAATTAGGCATTCTTGCTTATCTTTCATAAATATTATTTGGTATTCTAATTTAACTATAAGATATAAATATGAGCAGTTTATTATTGACAACACTCGATACGGGTAACACAGCGTGGATGATCATGGCAACCATCTTGGTGCTTTTGATGTCAATCCCGGGTATAGCACTTTTTTATGGTGGTTTGGTGCGCCAGAAGAATATCCTCAGCATCCTGATGCAGACGGTATTCATCGTGGCAGTAGTCAGTCTGATATGGGTAGCCTTCGGATATTCCTGGGCTTTCTCTACAGAATATGCCGATTCGGGCAATCCTCTGGCTTGCGTCATCGGCGGTTTCGATAAATGTTTCCTTCACGGCATCGGCTTGGATGCCATCATGCCTACAGGCATTCCGGAGCTCACCTTTGCAATGTTCCAGTGCATGTTCGCCCTGATTACTCCAGCCTTGATTCTCGGTGCCTTTGCCGAGCGTGTGAAGTTCAGCGGTTATGTACTTTTCACCATCCTCTGGGTTATCATCGCTTATCTTCCAATGGCCCACTGGGTATGGGGTGGCGGTTTCCTGCAGGAGATGGGAGCCATCGACTTTGCGGGTGGTACCGTGGTACATATCAATGCCGGTGTAGCCGCTCTGGTCATGGCACTCTGTGTAGGCAAGCGTGATGATTACCGTGCAGGTCATCCTATCACTCCTCACAACATCACCTTCGTGTTCATGGGTATGTCATTCCTCTGGTTGGGATGGTTCGGCTTCAATGCCGGTAGCGGATTGGCAGCTGATGGTCTGGCTGCCAATGCCTTCCTCGTAACCCATATTGCCACCGCTGCTGCAGCCACAACCTGGATGCTCATCGACTGGATTGTCAACAAGAAGCCAACCACAGTAGGTGCATGTACCGGTGCTGTAGCCGGATTGGTAGCCATCACTCCTGCAGCAGGTAGTACGGATATCTTAGGTGCTTTCTGCATCGGTATCATTTCCACCATCGTCTGCTTCTTCATGGTAGCGGTAGTAAAGGAGAAGTTCAAGTATGATGATGCCCTCGATGCCTTTGGTGTTCATGGTATGGGTGGTATTCTGGGTTCAATCCTCACCGGTGTCTTCGCTACTCATTATGTAACAGGAGCCGATGGTGTACAGGGTGCCCTTTATGGTGACTGGCATCAGCTTTGGATTCAGGTTGTAGCCACCGTGGTAAGCATCATCTACAGCGTTGTAGTTACCTACATTATCTTCAAGGTTGTAGATAAGAGTGTAGGTGTACGTGTTGACAAGCGAGTAGAGGAGGAAGGCCTCGACATCTACGAGCATGGTGAGAGTGCTTATAGCAACTAAAAATACATTTGTCTTGCCCTCAGGGTTGTAATGCCGTCTGCTGTCGCCTTACGCCCTGAAAGGGCAGAAGCTCATAGCCCAGGGCAATCGCCCTGGGTTTTATTTTTGTAATACCCCTGCGCCCTGTAAGGGCAAAAGCTTTAAAATACCCGTCTTTTTTTACTAAACGGCAAAGGATAAATCCTCAACTTGCACAATGAAATCGCCACAACTTGCACAATGAAATAGCCTCAACTTGCACAATGAAACGCTTAAGTCGTTGATATTCAATAATATTATCCTCGCCATTTTTTCCTATGAATTCTTTTATATAATAAGGTGTAAACCTGTTTTTTACGATGATCTCCTTCTTCTGCTCCCTTTTTAGTGCTTTTTAATGTTAAATCTATCTGTTATTTGGTGACAGATTCAATTCTTTTTCTTATATTTGTCAACAAATTTAAGAGCAGACAATTATGATTAATGAATCATTTTCTATAAGATTGCGGGAAGCGCGACAGATGATGGGGTTCAGTATGGATAAACTCGTAGAGCGAACCAACGGAGCCATCACCAAGCAGAGCATATCCCGATATGAGAAAGGCATCATGCGCCCTAAGCGTGATGCCCTGCAAGCCATAGCCAAAGCCCTCAATATCAGCGAGGAATATTTCGAAGGAACCAATCTCAAGATAGATATGCCGATGCTCCGCACCACCTCCAATGGCAAGTTGTCCGAAGACGAGTTGCAAGCCCTGGAAGCGAAACTCTCTTTTTGGGCAGAGCAGTATCTTACGAAGGAGAAAGAAGCGGGATTTCCTACCCGGTTCAAGAATCCGATAAAAGGCACCGGGATATCAACGCAGGAAGATGCCATCCATGCTGCCGACCTTCTTCGTGAAAAGTGGCATTGCGGTGATGGACCTATCGCCAGCATCCTGAGACTCTTGGAAAGAAAAGGTATCATGATACTTGCTGCTAATCTTCCAAAGTATGTCTTCGGAATGAGCACCTGGGCAGACAAGAAGCATCCGCTGATGATTCTCGATTTCAATCCGGAAAAGAGCAGTGTGGAGAAACTTCGCTTTACGGCAGTTCATGAGTTGGCTCATCTGCTTCTCCTCTTCCCGGAAGATAGTCCGCTGAGGCTGGAGAAGCGTTGTGATCTCTTTGCCAGTTTCTTCCTTCTTCCCAAATTGGCGCTTATCGAAGAGTTGGGCTCCAAGAAGCGTGAGAAGATAACGCTGGAGGAGATGATCGACATCAAGGAGCTATATGGCGCATCTCTAGCCGCTTCCATCATCGCCGCCAGGGATTACGGCATCATTACCACGGAATATAAACGTGCTTGGTATGCCGAGCATATAGAGCCTAATCCTCGTGAAATAGGTAATGGCCATTATGCCTTTCCTGAGACATTGGGAAGGGAGAAGAGAGTCTACTCAATCATCAAAAGTATGGAGGAATAGAATATGCAGAATGAAAGTCAAAATATAGAATATAAGGAATCATGGGACGTGGTTTCAAGAAGATTGCCGAGGAGTTTGAACGTGCCAGCTTACCATTGCCAACGATAGAAGAAAATGGAGGTGGAGTGATGGCGATAATTCAACGAAAGACGGTAGATGAAGTTATCGCAGAGCGTGATGGGGATGTCGGTGTAAATGTCGGTGTAAATGTCGGTGTAAATTCAATAGAAATATCCGATGTGAAACTAACAGAGCGACAGACTATTATGGTGTCTGTTATTAAGTCAAATCCTATGGTGACAGCTAAGCAAATGTCTGAAACATTGTCGGTGACAGTAAGAACTATAGAAAGAGATTTGGCGTTAATGCAAAAAGCAGGCATCATAAGACACGAAGGAAGTGATAAAACCGGTGTTTGGGTGATACTCGAACAAGGAAATACGAATTCTTAATAGTGTTAGATATGAAGCAGAATAATAATGAACAAATCGTCTTCGATATGTTCGAAGAGGTAGCAACCGAAAGCATCGCTGAGGCTCGGAATGCATACACCTATGAAGAAATTGATGGGTGCTATCAGGAGGCGAAAGAGATTGCTGATAAGGCAAGGATGAACTTGCTGGAGAAAATGAAAAAAATAATTTAAAATAATATGGCTAAGAATTTTGAAGATTTTAAAAGACTTTATCCTCTTTCAAAGACTTTGCGCTTTGAAGCGAAACCTATTGGTGCCACTTTGGATAATATAGTCAAAAGTGGTTTGCTGGATGAAGATGAACACAGAGCTGCAAGCTATGTGAAGGTGAAGAAATTGATTGATGAATACCACAAGGTATTTATTGATAGAGTGTTGGCTGATGGATGTTTGCCTTTGAAAAATGAAGGTCATAATAATTCATTGACAGAATATTATGATAACTATGTATCTAAGTCACAAAACGAAGATGCAAAAAAAGCGTTTGAGGAAAATCAGCAAAATCTTCGTTCTATTATAGCGAAGAAGTTGACAGAGGACAAGGCTTATGCTAATTTGTTTGGCAAAAATCTCATTGAGTCATATAAGGATAAAACTGATAAGACAAAGATAATTGATTCTGATTTATTTAAATTCATCAATACCGCAGAATCAACCCAACTTGATTCAATGTCACAAGATGAGGCCAAAGAAATCGTAAAAGAATTCTGGGGCTTTACTACTTATTTTGTCGGCTTCTTTGATAATCGTAAAAATATGTATACGGCAGAAGAGAAGTCAACTGGTATTGCTTATCGTCTAATCAATGAAAACCTTCCAAAGTTCATTGATAATATGGAGGCTTTCAAGAAAGCTATCGCTAGAACAGAGATACAAGCTAACATGGATGAGTTATACTCTAATTTTTCTGAATACTTAAATGTAGAAAGTATTCAGGAGATGTTCCAGCTTGACTATTATAATATGCTCCTTACTCAAAAGCAGATTGATGTCTATAATGCTATAATTGGAGGAAAAACCGATGATGAGCACGATGTTAAGATTAAAGGTATCAATGAGTATATCAATCTCTACAATCAGCAGCATAAAGATGACAAGTTACCAAAGCTTAAGGCTTTGTTTAAGCAGATTCTTAGTGATAGAAATGCAATATCTTGGTTGCCAGAAGAGTTCAATAGTGATCAGGAAGTCTTGAATGCAATCAAGGATTGCTATGAGCGATTGGCTGAAAATGTTTTGGGTGACAAGATGCTTAAATCTTTGCTTGGTTCTTTGGCTGATTATTCTCTTGATGGGATATTTATCCGTAATGACTTGCAGTTGACTGATATTTCTCAGAAAATGTTTGGAAATTGGGGTGTGATTCAGAATGCTATCATGCAGAATATAAAGCATGTTGCTCCTGCAAGAAAGCATAAGGAGTCTGAGGAAGATTACGAAAAAAGAATTGCTGGTATATTCAAAAAGGCAGATAGCTTTAGTATCAGTTATATAAATGATTGTTTGAACGAAGCAGATCCTAATAATGCCTACTTTGTAGAGAACTATTTTGCAACATTTGGAGCGGTAAATACTCCAACAATGCAGCGTGAGAATCTGTTTGCGCTTGTTCAAAATGCGTATACAGAAGTTGCTGCATTACTTCATTCTGATTATCCTACAGTAAATCATCTGGCACAAGACAAGGCTAATGTTTCTAAAATTAAAGCACTGTTGGATGCAATAAAATCTTTGCAGCATTTCGTGAAGCCTCTGTTGGGCAAGGGTGATGAAAGTGATAAAGATGAACGTTTCTATGGTGAACTAGCTTCGTTGTGGGCAGAACTTGATACAGTGACACCGCTGTATAATATGATTCGTAATTATATGACTCGTAAACCATATTCTCAAAAGAAGATCAAACTTAACTTTGAGAATCCTCAATTGCTTGGTGGTTGGGATGCTAATAAGGAGAAAGACTATGCTACCATTATCTTACGTCGTAATGGGTTGTATTATCTTGCTATTATGGACAAAGACTCAAGGAAGTTATTGGGTAAGGCAATGCCGTCAGATGGGGAGTGCTATGAGAAAATGGTATATAAGTTCTTCAAAGACGTGACAACGATGATACCAAAGTGTAGTACACAATTAAAAGATGTACAAGCTTATTTTAAGGTTAATACAGATGATTACGTCTTAAATAGCAAGGCGTTTAACAAGCCATTGACGATAACAAAGGAAGTCTTTGATTTGAACAATGTATTGTATGGTAAGTATAAGAAATTCCAAAAGGGATACTTGACTGCTACTGGTGATAATGTAGGTTATACCCATGCTGTAAACGTATGGATAAAATTCTGTATGGATTTTTTGAACAGCTATGATAGCACTTGCATATATGATTTCTCTTCTTTGAAACCAGAGTCATATTTGTCGCTTGATGCATTCTATCAAGATGCTAATTTGTTGTTGTATAAATTGTCTTTTGCAAGAGCATCTGTATCGTATATCAACCAACTTGTTGAGGAGGGGAAGATGTATCTGTTCCAAATCTACAATAAGGATTTCTCTGAGTATAGCAAAGGCACTCCAAATATGCATACTCTTTATTGGAAAGCATTGTTTGATGAACGTAATCTGGCAGATGTAGTTTACAAGCTTAACGGACAGGCAGAGATGTTCTATCGTAAGAAAAGTATAGAAAATACTCATCCAACTCATCCTGCTAATCATCCTATTCTTAACAAGAATAAGGATAACAAGAAAAAAGAAAGCTTGTTTGACTATGATCTTATAAAAGATCGTCGCTACACTGTTGATAAATTTATGTTCCATGTGCCAATCACAATGAATTTCAAGAGCGTTGGCTCAGAGAATATCAATCAAGATGTGAAGGCGTATTTGCGTCATGCAGATGATATGCATATTATTGGTATAGATCGTGGTGAACGTCATTTGCTTTATCTGGTTGTTATAGATTTGCAGGGAAATATCAAGGAACAGTACTCGCTTAATGAAATAGTGAATGAGTATAATGGTAATACCTATCATACCAATTATCACGATTTGTTGTATGTTCGTGAAGAAGAACGACTTAAAGCTCGTCAAAGTTGGCAGACCATCGAAAATATCAAAGAGCTGAAAGAGGGCTATTTGTCTCAGGTTATCCACAAGATTACACAGCTCATGGTTAGATATCATGCCATTGTTGTTTTGGAAGATCTGAGCAAGGGATTTATGCGTAGTCGTCAAAAGGTAGAAAAGCAAGTATATCAGAAGTTTGAAAAAATGTTGATAGATAAGCTTAACTATTTGGTAGACAAAAAAACTGATGTTTCTACTCCTGGAGGCTTGCTGAATGCATACCAACTTACCTGTAAGTCTGATAGTTCTCAAAAGTTAGGAAAACAGAGCGGATTCCTGTTCTATATCCCTGCATGGAATACATCTAAGATAGACCCAGTTACAGGATTTGTCAACTTGTTGGATACTCGATATCTAAATGTAGAAAAGGCAAAAAGTTTCTTCTCTAAGTTTGATGCTATCCGTTATAATAAGGATAAGGAATGGTTTGAGTTTAATCTTGACTATGACAAGTTTGGTAAAAAAGCGGAAGGTACAAGGACTAAGTGGACTTTATGCACCAGAGGAATGCGTATTGATACTTTCAGAAATAAAGAAAAGAACTCACAGTGGGACAATCAGGAGGTTGACTTAACAACAGAGATGAAATCTTTATTGGAGCATTATTATATCGACATTCATGGTAATCTCAAGGATGCTATCAGTATGCAAACAGACAAAGCGTTCTTTACTGGCTTGCTGCACATTTTGAAGTTGACTTTGCAGATGCGTAATAGTATTACAGGAACCGAAACAGATTACTTAGTGTCTCCTGTTGCCGATGAGAATGGAATATTCTACGATAGCCGTTCTTGTGGTGATCAACTTCCTGAGAATGCGGATGCTAATGGTGCTTACAACATCGCTCGCAAGGGACTGATGTTGGTTGAGCAGATAAAAGATGCTGAGGATTTGGATAATGTGAAGTTTGATATATCCAATAAGGCTTGGCTCAATTTTGCACAACAAAAGCCATATAAAAATGGATGATTACATTCCGCTTTCAACGTTGAATGACTTTATCTTCTGTCCGTACTCCATATATTTGCATAGTGTGTATATGGAGTCGGACGGAGATTTATATAAAGCCGCTCCACAGACTAAAGGTTCTCTGGCGCACCAAGGTGTGGATGAAAAGAAAGGGAGTACTCGAAAGAGTGATATTATGTCGCTCCCTGTCTATTGTGATGAGTTAGGTATATCTGGCAAGATAGATGTCTATAAACAGGACAAGCGTTTATTGATAGAACGTAAGAACAATCTCAAACGCATTTTTCGTGGCCAGATTTATCAACTTTGGGGACAATATTTCTGCTTGAAAGAAATGGGATATGCAGTTGAACAACTTGCTTTCTATGAAATATCGACGAATAAGATGATACCAGTTGAATTGCCTGGAGAACTAGGAAAACTGGAACTGGTAGGATTCATTGAGCAGTTTAAACGTTATAATCCTGCTTCTACTATGATACAGGTAAATCCAAACAAGTGCATTCATTGCATCTATTGCAATCTTTGCGATAAAACGAATACAGATAATGTTTACACATAAAGACATAGAGATGCGGACCATTTTCGTGGTTAATTGCATAGAGCACGACCGGAGTCTTCGAGTAAATAGCGGAGAACTGATGCTAGAGGAAATTGAAGGTGATAAGAAAAAGACCTTGACTAAGTTCCCCTTCCAAAAATTGTTGGCTCTTTTCATTATCGGTCACATCACAGTTACTACTCCGTTGATTGATAAATGCAAAAAGTATGGTGTAGCTTTGGTAGTGATGAAGCCAAATCTTCGTCCTGTTTTCTTTTGGGCAAACTCTGCCGAGGCAAACTATCTGCTTCGAAAAAGGCAGTTTGAATACTGTGCAGAAGATCTTAGCATTGCAAAATGCATTGTATATAATAAGGTGTTGAATCAGAAAACTGCATTATCAAAGACTCGAAAGAAGGATTGCTATACTGTGGATGCCATCAAGCAATGTGATGCTGCATTAGTTACTTTGCCAGACATTGATGAATATAATCAATTGATGGGATTGGAAGGTATGGTTGCCAAGACCTATTTTTCTGCATATTATCAGAATCAAAACTGGAGAGGAAGACATCCAAGGATGAAGAGCGATGTGCTGAATGTGACATTGGATATCGGTTACTCAATTCTATTCAACTTTCTGGAGAGTTTCATTCGTATGTTTGGTTTTGACCTGTATGTTGGTGTATATCATCGATTATGGTTCAAACGCAAATCATTAGTGTGTGACTTGATGGAACCTTTCAGATGTATCATTGACCATGCAACATTGTTGGCGTTTAATCGCAAGCAGTTTTCAGAGAAAGATTTCACTCTTATAAAGCAAGAATATCATTTAAAGTATGAGAAGTGTGCTGACTATTACAAGGTGTTTTATGATGAGTTGATTGCTCGTAAAATGGACATATTCAAGTTTGTTCAGCAGTACTATCGTTGTTTTATGGGGTGTAAGTCAGTAAAAGAGTATCCAATATTTGAGTTTTAAATGATAATCGTTAGTTATGACATATCGGATGACAAGATGCGTACCAACTTTTCTAAAATGCTGAAAAGTAATGGTGCCATTCGGCTTCAGTATTCTGTTTATGAGGTTAGTAATACGAAGAGAATTGTTGACAATCTTGTTGCTAAGATAGAGGCTTATGCCAAACATTTCACAGCAGATGATAGTGTAATCCTCTTTAATGTAGATCCTGATAAGCTTACTAAGTATGGTAATGCGATTCATAGGGACCAAGCCATAGTCTATTTTTGACTTTGCAAACCTTGGTCTTTATGCTTTTGTAATAAAGTCTGTAACTTCTTTATTTACAGGTCGTTCTTTGAAATATTTAAATGTGTTATGAGTGACGGGGGATATTTTTCTCTAAAAT
This sequence comes from Segatella copri, assembly GCA_021615735.1. Lineage (GTDB taxonomy): Bacteria > Bacteroidota > Bacteroidia > Bacteroidales > Bacteroidaceae > Prevotella > Prevotella copri_Q. The sequence continues at coordinate 28,477 of JAJWFY010000037.1, forward strand.
ATTTGATTGAAAATGCTTTTGTTTAAAGGGATTTTAGTATCTTTGCAAACAATAAGAGGCTAGAATGCTTCAATAATTTCTACTATTGTAGATTACAAACCCTTACGCTATATCGCAGGAAGGCTAGAATGCTTCAATAATTTCTACTATTGTAGATTCCAGGTACTTCTCGGGAACTTCATTCAGTGGCTAGAATGCTTCAATAATTTCTACTATTGTAGATCGTATTGATAATCGTCTCAAAGATAGTACGGCTAGAATGCTTCAATAATTTCTACTATTGTAGATTTACAGAATTGATTACTGCAACTCTTTTCGGCTAGAATGCTTCAATAATTTCTACTATTGTAGATTGATACTGCGCCCCTCAACGATTTTGAAAGGCTAGAATGCTTCAATAATTTCTACTATTGTAGATGTGAAGCTATTCATATCAAGAAGAATGAATGGCTAGAATGCTTCAATAATTTCTACTATTGTAGATGTTATACAAAACAGTTAATACATCCGGAGGCTAGAATGCTTCAATAATTTCTACTATTGTAGATTTCGGGCTCCGCAAGGGCTCAACGAAGAGGCTAGAATGCTTCAATAATTTCTACTATTGTAGATACCATGTCATTGAGGATTCTTCGGGTTGTTGGCTAGAATGCTTCAATAATTTCTACTATTGTAGATAGTGAGCAAAATGCTTCCACCATGTCACGGGCTAGAATGCTTCAATAATTTCTACTATTGTAGATTGCGCTCGATGTTTGTTGTTATTACCTTGGCTAGAATGCTTCAATAATTTCTACTATTGTAGATAATCCGTCTTGAGGGAAACCCATGTACCGGCTAGAATGCTTCAATAATTTCTACTATTGTAGATTCGCCTAGCGGACGTTAACCCCCTTCAGCGGCTAGAATGCTTCAATAATTTCTACTATTGTAGATGGGTATCCCCAAAACTGAGACCCCCAAAAGGCTAGAATGCTTCAATAATTTCTACTATTGTAGATTCCATAATACTTAAAAATATGTTTTCTTAAAGGCTAGAATGCTTCAATAATTTCTACTATTGTAGATTGAGAAGGTGGTTTCGGCATGGAGGGGCGGGCTAGAATGCTTCAATAATTTCTACTATTGTAGATGGCAATGCCAAAAAGAAAGCCGTCGGCAGGGCTAGTATGCTTCAATAATTTCTACTATTGTAGATAATTCCATAAAGGTTCGATTAATTATTATTGTTCGGATGTTTGGAAATGTAATGTATTGCAAAATAGTTATAGTACTAGAGTGAAACTTTAATTAGAATACTAGGGAGATGTCCTAAAATAAAGTAGCATTAAGTGTTTTATTAATCCTCCTCAGTCGTCTCCTTCAGCCATCGCATTCGACTCCTTTAGCCACCGCAGCCGTCTCATTCGGCTAATGCATTCGACTCCTTCAGCCATCGCAGTCGTCTC
>JAJWFY010000037.1:30024-31841 GCA_021615735.1 Segatella copri
GCAGCCGTCTCATTCGGCTAATGCATTCGACTCCTTCAGCCATCGCAGTCGTCTCATTCAGCCAAATCAGCCGTATGTGTTAACTCAATGAAGTAGATGAAGTCGCTAAATGAAGTACATGAACTCGTGAAATGAAGTGGATGAGTTCGCATAATGAAGTTCATGATTTCGGCACAATTGTCAATACATTGAAATGGTAAAGCAAAAAGAAGTTTATTCCTACTTTTCCCAATTCTTCTCCCAACATCAGTAAAGTTTTTAGCGAAATCGGGCTGTTTTTCTTTATTTAACTCCGAAATAGAGTGGAATATCAGAGAAAATCTATAAATTTGTACCCAAATACAATGTTTTGTAAAGAATGGAAGATAGAGAACTGTTACTGAAAAGTGACCCGGAGTTTGACCGTCTCGCCTTTACTGTGTTCTCATAGATAATTCAGCTCGGCATCGGCATGAATAAAAATCAAGAAAGTGATGGAAGCAAATAATAATAAGATAACTTGCCCGAAATGCAACTCGCAGAATGTGCAATCTGAAGGGATGATTCATCTCTGCATGGATTGTGGATATAAATGGGAGGATGAAGTGCAGACGGATTTAGGCGAAATGATTATTTACCAATCTGATGAAGGTGTAAGACTTGACGTGAGATTGGAGAATAAAACCGTGTGGTTGAATATTGAGCAAATTGCACAATTATTCAATAAAGGTCGTGCTACGATTAGTGAGCATATTTCCAATATTTTCAAAGAAGGAGAATTGGATGAAAAAGTGGTTTGTCGGAAATTCCGACAGACCACTCAACATGGTGCTTTAGAGGGGAAAACGCAGAGTAAAGAGGTAAAATACTATAATCTTGATGTTGTTATCTCTGTGGGGTATCGTGTAAAATCTATTCAAGGTACACGCTTCCGCCAGTGGGCTACAGAGCGACTCCATGAATATATTGTGAAGGGATTTACAATGGATGATGAGCGACTCAAGAATATGGGTGGCGGCAGTTACTGGAAAGAACTGCTAGACCGCATTCGTGATATTCGCTCTTCAGAGAAAGTACTTTATCGTCAGGTTCTCGATATCTATGCTACAAGTGTTGACTATGATCCACGGACTGATGCCTCGAAGCTATTCTTCAAGATAGTGCAGAACAAATTGCATTATGCTGCCCATGGACATACTGCTGCTGAGGTCATCTATGAACGAGCTGATGCCGAACAGCCATTTATGGGTTTGAAAACTTTTGAAGGGGAATTACCTGCCATCAAGGATATAAAGATAGCCAAAAATTATCTGGATAAAAACGAACTGAAGATTCTCAACAATCTTGTTTCCGGATATTTCGATTTTGCAGAAATCATGGCTCTGGAACATCGTCCTGTCTATATGATGGACTACGTGAAACAGCTCGATACCATCCTGCAATCTACAGGACGTCCATTGCTGAAAGGTTCTGGTAGCATCAGCCATCAGGAGGCTATGGATAAGGCTTTGGCAGAATATAGAAAGTATCAGGTTAAAACCTTGACCCAAGTAGAGGAAGATTATCTGGATTCTATCAATGCTTTGGGTAAGATTGCAAAAAGAAAGAGAAGACAGAATGGGGAACAATAGTGGTGATGAAGTATGATTATTATACGAAAATGTTTTGCTGTTTTTATTACCACATTTACCACGCTTTGTGTAACTGATTGATTATAAGTGAATAACGCGTGGTAATAAGCGGTTTTTCTATTACCACTTAATACCACGCGTTACCACGCCATTGTAAGCGGCTCCGCATTTATACCTTGCCCTTTATCGTAAAAGTTCTTACCTTTG
>JAJWFY010000071.1:0-7066 GCA_021615735.1 Segatella copri
CTTGAACCTCTTGATCCGTAGTCAAGTGCTCTATTCAGTTGAGCTACGGAGCCAATTCTTATCTTTTGTACACCCTTAGGGATTCGAACCCTAGACCCACTGATTAAGAGTCAGTTGCTCTACCAACTGAGCTAAGGGTGCAACATTTAAAAGCCTCATTTCTGAATTGCGAGTGCAAAGGTACTACTATTTTTTGATTCCACCAAATTTTTTCGCAACTTTTTTCGAAAAAAATCAATTTTTCTTCATCCTGAAGGTTCCTAATGTATGCCTATACCCCTTCTTGTTGATGCTTACCACGCGGTACGTACCCTCCTTTAAGTTTCTAACATCTAGTGTGTTATCCTTTGTTTGGAGGTGCAGGATGTCGCATCCTTGCAGGGTTTCGATCATCAGGACATCAAAAACGAGATTTTTGGTAGTTTCTGCAAGATATACCTTCTTTCCGTCACATTCGAGTAATTTCGCAGCTCCTGTGCTTTGGGCAAAAAGTGGATTCTCTTCCTCTTTTTCTTGGGTAGGCAGACTTTCTATGCCATATCCATCCATTGAAGTTACGGCAATAAACAGATGTTTTGCATCAGGATTTTCTATTTTGAACGAATTTCCTATGATTCGTGCGGCAACCAGGTTGCGTGCATCGGTGATGTCAACCGGATATTTCTTGCTCGCGTATACATTATTATATATATAAGGGGTTGCGATTTTAGTGCTATCCGTATAGTTTGAAGGATTGCTCCAGGAAACTGATACCTTGTTGTCGGTGGTGATTACCGATAATAGCTGTGGCTGTTCCGGCTGGTTCTTGCTTGCCCAGGTCATCGGCGGAACCAATGATGGGTATGGATTGAAACGTTGGGTAAAGTCGAGGATACCCTGTTTGTTGTCCAGGAGGAACTTGTTTCTGAAGAAAGCATATCCCATTCCGAGGTTTCGGATGTGATACATTTCTGCCGTCACGTCATTGATGCTCCACTTTCCTTCTTTCGGGTCGAGGAAGTAGATGCCCAGCCCTGGAACCACAATCTTGCCATGGCTCTGTTCCTGCCAGTCGATGGCAAACGGATAGAAGTGTTCGTTCTTGAAATACATCATAGGGAAGAGTTCGTCCATCAGACCGCTCTTGAGCCAGCCCTGTGCGTCCTGGCAAACCTTCGTGTATGCATTCCAGCCAAAGCTCCGGTATCTGCTCAGGTCATCATACTTTCCTACAGGTGAGCAGCTCATCTTGACCCAAGGTTTTTCAGCCTTCACTGCATCGTGAATCTTTCTTACGATGTTGGTGATATACCGGCGTCCCTGTTCCCGGCTCACCTTGATGTTCCAGGTTTCCGGATAACGGATGTAGTCGAGGTGAATACCGTCTACATTATATTTATGTGTAATTTCCCTGCAGATGTTTGCCAGATAATCACCTGTCCGACTGTTTTCCGGATCCATGTATCCGTCGGCTCCAATCTTCTTGATGAGTTTCGGCATCTTCTGTCGGAGGGTTTTGCAGCCGAGTGCGTTCCATTTTCCTACAGGGATGGTTACCACCCAGGCATGCAGTTCCATACCGCGCTTATGGCATTCGTCGATGGCAAACTGCAGGGCATCATAGCCCGGACTTCTGCCCGGAAATCCTGACAGACATCCATCCCAAGGTTCGTATGCAGACGGATAAATCATGGTACCTCTTACGCGGGTCTGTATCAGTACGGTGTTGATTTTAGCCTGCTGTAACCGGTCCAGTATATCCGTCAGTTCCTTTTTCTGCTTTTCGGCAGAATAAGAAGACTGGGCATAAGAGTGTGGCCAGTCGATACCTCCTATGGTTGTCAGCCATACAGCTCTTACTTCATGTTTCGGCACCTGGTTGTTGAACACGATACTCTGGGCTTTAGCAGCCAAAACTGAGCATAAAATGATAAAAAATATCTTAAATCTCTTCATAATCTTACAATTTGGCAACAAAGATACCAATATTTTTTTTTATTTCAAATAAAAATATTACTTTTGCGGTTGAAATATTAAAATAAAGTGCATTTTGCACCGAAAAGAGAGAAAATTTTAAGCAATAAAAGCAAAATGGTCAGTTTCGTTATTAGTTTGGTCGCCCTTGTATTGGGTTACCTTCTTTATGGAAAGTTTGTGGCGCATGTGTTCGGTCCTGATGACCGCCCTACGCCAGCAGTGACCAAAGCCGATGGGGTCGACTTTATGGTACTGCCTAGTTGGAAAATCTTCATGATTCAGTTCCTCAACATTGCAGGAACGGGTCCTATCTTCGGTGCCATTATGGGTGCCTGGTACGGACCGGTGGCTTATCTGTGGATTATCTTCGGGTGTATCTTCGCAGGAGCCATGCATGATTACATGAGCGGTATGCTCAGTATCCGTAACGGTGGAGCTGGTTTGCCGGAATTGGTAGGTAAGTATTTGGGTGCACGCACCAAGAAAGTGATGTTGGTCTTTTCGGTACTTTTGCTGATGATGGTGGGAGCTGTGTTTGTATACAGTCCGGCTATCATTATGAGTGGCATTTGTAATACGGATGCATTCTGGGGCAGCCAGATGTTTTGGATTGTGGTGATCTTCGTTTATTACGTCATTGCTACATTACTGCCTATCGATAAGATTATCGGTAAGGTTTATCCGCTCTTTGCCTTCTCGCTTCTCTTTATGGCGGGTGCTCTGATGATAGGTCTCTTTGTGAAGTGGCCTTCATTGCCTGAACTCTGGAGCAATTTGCAGAGTTGCAATCTCAATGAGAATCCGGCTTGGTTGGGAACGGAGTCTTTTGTACAGAAGAGTCCGATTTTCCCTTGCCTCTTTATCACGATAGCCTGTGGTGCCATCAGTGGTTTCCATGCTACGCAGAGTCCGCTCATGGCACGATGCATGAAGAATGAGAAGATGGGTCGCCCTATTTTCTATGGAGCCATGATTACAGAAGGTGTTGTTGCCTTGATATGGGCTACGGTTTCCATGTATTTCTTCTATTATGGTGGATGGCGTGAATGTGTTAGTCCGGAGGTGGCTCAGCAGTTTATAGCTCAGTTTGATGGCGGCAAGTCGCTTATCCAGAACTTCGATGCGCCTACCGTTGTGAAAATTGTATGTTCCAGCTGGTTGGGTGTGGCTGGTGGAATCCTGGCTCTGCTGGGTGTTGTTGCAGCGCCTATTACCAGTGGCGATACGGCTTTGAGAAGTGCCCGTCTGATTATCGCCGAGTTTATCGGTTTGGAGCAGCGCTCTATGCGCAAGCGTCTTTATATCTGCGTTCCGTTGTTTGCTCTTACGGTGGGCATTCTGGTTTGGCAGATGGAGAATCCTGATGGTTTCAATATCATCTGGCAGTATTTCGGCTGGGCTAACCAGACGCTTTCTGTGTTCACTCTCTGGACATTGACGGTTTATCTGGTACAGCAGAAGAAGCCTTTTGTAATGACGCTGGTTCCTGCCTTGTTTATGACCGTGATATGTTCAACCTTCCTGCTCATTTCGCCAACAGCTTTGGCTTTGGGTGAGAGCCTGGCTTATACCGGCAGTGTCATCATTCTGGTGATAGCCTTGGTTTGGTTCCTGGGTTGGTATCGCAGTTATCAGAAGAAACAATAGATTTATATATAAGTATTAATCAATATACGTAAATTTATATGATACGAATGAAAAAATTAGCTATTGCAGCATTGGCACTTGTCGTTTCGACAGCTGCCCATGCTCAGTTTGAAAGTGGAAAACAGTATATCGGTGCGTCGATGACGGGCTTAAACTTGAGTTATAATGGCTCTCAGGACCTCAATCTCGGTATTCAGGCTAAGGCTGGATACTTCGTAGAAGACGACTGGATGCTGTTGGGGCAGGTAGAATATAATCATTCTGGTCTTGAAGGCGTGAAGGATTATTTCTCTGTTGGTGCCCAGGCACGTTATTATATCGAGCAGAATGGTCTGTATCTGGGTGGCGGCGTAAAGTTGGCTCATTCCGGAGGTTATAATGATTTCATGCCAGGGGTAGAGGTAGGTTATGCTTTCTTTCTCGGCAAGTCGGTTACCCTCGAGCCAGCTGTCTACTACGATCAGAGTTTCAAGAAGCATGTAGATTATTCTACTGTAGGTTTGAAACTGGGTATTGGTATTTATCTCTAAACTGCTAAGATGCAACAACAGTTTTCTTCGGCTTTGTTGGAAAAGGCAGTGGCGGAGTTTTCTAAATTGCCAGGTATAGGGCGCAAAACAGCTTTGCGCCTTGTACTTTTTATGCTCAAGCGTAAGAGTGAGGATGTGGAACTTTTTGCTGATACCATTTCCAGGATGCGGCGTGAAGTGAAATACTGCAGGGTTTGTCATAATATCAGCGACACTGATGTCTGTCCGATCTGTTCTGATTCCCGGCGCGATGCTTCTACCATCTGTGTTGTCGAGAATGTGCAGGATGTACTGGCGATAGAAAACACGCAGCAGTTTCACGGACTCTATCATGTCTTGGGCGGCATCATTTCGCCGATGGATGGTATCGGTCCTTCGGATATAGAGATAGAATCGCTGGTTCAGCGTGTGGCTGAAGGTGGGGTGAAGGAGGTGATTTTTGCTCTCAGCAGTACGATGGAGGGTGATACTACCAACTTCTATATCTCCCGTAAACTTGCTGATTATCCTGTTAAACTCTCTGTTATCGCCCGTGGTATCTCGGTGGGTGATGAATTGGAGTATACAGATGAGGTTACCCTCGGACGGAGTATTCTGAACAGAACTCCATTTGGACAATAACAAAAGACAACAAAATGAAAATCAAACAAGTACAACGAATATTGATGACCAATTTCCTCTTTGTCCTGTTGGTAGGATTCCTGCTGGTCTTGCTCTATGAGACAGAAATTCTGGAACCTACTAATCTGGCAGGGGATGTCACGTTGGTCTATGTGATTACCGTAGCGATGGAGTTTCTTACCATTGCCGTTATTCCTTTGGCGCTCAAACTCTTCAGTTTCAAGGCTATTCACCGTCAGTTGGTAACCCGTAAGGGAGATGCACTTCTTCCTCTGGGCACTGCCCGTCTGAATATGCTCTGCTTGCCAATGCTGATCAATACGTTTATGTATTATCAGACGATGGCGCCTGCTTTCGGATATATGGCTATCATCCTTTTTCTCTGTCTCTTCTTTGTTTATCCTTCTGTCGGAAGATGTGAGGACGAAACAACAGAGGCGGAAGGTTAAACTCTCAGTATCTAATATTTGATATTCGGTATGAAACTCAGTGTTATCATAGTAAGCTATAATGTGAAGTACTATCTTGCCCAGTGTCTGCGTTCGGTAGAGAAAGCTATCGGCGTGTTGGAGTGTGGGCAGCAGGGTGATGCAAGTGGCGATACGGCAGAGATTATCGTGGTTGATAATCATTCTCAGGATGGGACGGTGGAATATCTCGAACAGTGTTTCCCGGCTTCCCGATATCCTAATCTCCATGTTGTAGCCTGTACGCATAATAACGGATTTGCCCGTGCCAACAATCTTGCTATCCGCAAGAGCGAGAGTGATCTGGTCCTTTTGCTGAATCCGGATACCATTATCGGTGAGCATGTTCTCAAGGATGCTGTCAGTTTTATGCGTTCTCATCCTGATGCCGGTGCACTGGGTGTAAGGATGTTGGGAGCCAATGGCAAACCAGCTCCTGAGAGTAGGAGAGGATTGCCTTCTCCGATGGTGGCTTTCTATAAGATGATGGGGTTGTGCAGCCGGTTTCCTCAGCATCGCAGTTTCGGTCATTATTACATGGGTTATCTTCCATGGGATAAGCCGGCAAAGATAGAGGTTGTGAGCGGTGCTTTCTGTATGATTCGTCGTGAAGCCTTGCTGAAGGTGGGGTTGCTGGATGAGGATTTCTTCATGTATGGCGAGGATATTGATCTTTCTTACCGTATCTTGAAGGGTGGTTATCAGAACTATTATCTGCCTGTAGATATCCTGCATTACAAAGGTGAAAGTACTCAGAAGTCGAGCTTCCGCTATGTTCATGTGTTTTACGAGGCGATGCTTATCTTCTTCCGTAAACATTATTCGGGTATGTCGCATCTCTTGAGTATTCCTATCAAATTTGCCATCTATGCCCGTGCCTCTGTAGCCTTTACGCAGATGATGACTGCGAGAATCAGAAAGAGTCTGGGATTCTTTTCTCCTTCTCATGTCGACCTGTCAAACCAGGTATTGTTTGATGCTGACGAGATGAGCTATGAAGAGATGCTGCATCAGCTTGCGCAGCGGTCTGACGAGAATATTAAACTGGCTACCTATACGAAGGACATCGGTAAGGTGATTACGGATAGGGAGGTGATGGATAAGGATGAATTTGGTTATTTATAAGGATAGATTTATTTCTATATTATAAGGTACGCGCGTACATTATTAATAAGTGTAGTTTATGAAAGAACCGAATATTCGATTACGTGCTTTAGAGTTGGAAGATCTTGATTTTCTCTACCAGATAGAGAATGATGATCGGCTTTGGGAACTGGGTGTTTCCAATGTTCCATATTCGCGCCGGGTGCTGCTCGACTATATAACCAGTGCTTCGGCAGATATTTATGTAGACAATCAAGTGCGCCTGATAGTAGAGAATGAGCAGAATGAGCAGGTGGGCATCCTGGATCTTACTGATTTTGATCCCCGTCATCACCGTGCCGAACTCGGAATTGTCATCAAAAAGGAGTTTCAGGGGCAGGGTTACGCGAAGGCTTCTGTGTCACGCTTGTTGCAATATGCCCGGAATATACTTCATCTTCAGCAGATTTATGCTATTGTAGGTATCAGAAACCAAAAAGCGGCTAAAATGCTGCAATCTGTTGGATTTGAGGGGAATAATATCCTGAAACAATGGCTTTGTAGCCCAGTTGGATATGAGGATGCGATGTTTTTTCAATATTTTCTGTAAAAAAGTTGCATAAAAATTTGGTAGAACCAAAAAAAAGTAGTACCTTTGCACTCGCAAATGAAAAATGAGCGCTAAGCCATTCAATTTGATTTCATGATTGGTGCGTTAGTTCAGTTGGTTAGAATGCCTGCCTGTCACGCAGGAGGTCACGA
>JAJWFY010000038.1:0-31261 GCA_021615735.1 Segatella copri
ATTCCAAAATTACGTTAAATCACGCTTGTGAATTTTCACTTGCGAAACTTTAGTTTTCTTATCTTTGCCGATGAAGAAAGAATTTTCTAAGAACTATACATATATATAATAACCCTTTAAAGATAAGAACTTATGAAGCGATTATTACACATTCAATTCCTATTGGTATTGTTGCTGGCGCTGGGATACTCTCCTCTGCAAGCCAAGCGAATCACACAGTGGCAGGCTCAGCAACAGGCCTACAGCTTCTGGGGAAAGCAGATGCCGCAGAAGGCGAAGGCGAAGAGCCGCACGGCTACTACTGCATCGCCATCGGATGCTTACTATGTATTTAACAACGATGCCGGCGGATTCGTCATTATCGCTGGTGATGATGCCGTAACGCCAGTATTGGGCTATACCTCAACGGGAACATTCGATGCCGAGAATCTGCCTGACGGACTGAAGGACCTGCTGAAGAGCTATGAACGGCAGATTGCGGCGCTGGGCGACAGTTATCAGGCAAACCAGACAGCCACAAGAGCAGCATTTACAGGCGAAAAACTGCTCAATACTGCGAAATGGAACCAGTATCCTCCTTTCAATAAGTATACGCCAAATAACTATGTAACAGGCTGTGTGGCAACGGCTGGTGCCATCGTAATGAAGCATCACGGATCCCCTGCCAAGGGCACCGGAAGCCATTCTTATACCTGGAACGGCAAAACCGTCTCAGCCAGTTTCGAGCATACCTACGACTGGGCAAGCATGCCTGCCGAATATGACGGCACCAACGATGCCGCTTTCGACGGCGTGGCAAGACTGATGTCAGACCTCGGTGTGGCAGTGGAGATGCAGTATAATAAGACAGGAAGCGGTGCGTATATCGGCAACCTGGTAATCGCCCTGCAGAAGTACTACGGCTACAGCAAACTTTCTCATCTGATGGCAATAGAAGATGTGGGTGCAGAGGCATGGAACGGCAGACTGCGCGAGGAGATTGATGCCAACCGCCCTGTGCTCTATGCTGCATCTGACCCTAATACTGGTGGCGGTCATGCCTTCGTGATTGATGGATACAAGGACGAAAGCTTCAGCGTAAACTGGGGCTGGGGCGGCTATTGTGATGGTTTCTACAAGATTGGAGCCCTGAATCCGGAAAGCAACGGAAAACCAGAGGGCGATAAGTATAATGTAGGTCAATCGGCAGTATTCGGCATGCAGCCATCTGATGGCAAGGAGAAAGTATCTACTTTGGGATTCTTGACAAATGTAGGTGAGTTGCAGATGTTGAATATGAATATCACCGATGTAAAGAAGGGGCAGAATGGTGTCATCTTTAGTGCGCCAATCGGCAATACAGGAGATCAGCCGTTTAATGGAGAAGTAGCCGTAGCGCTGATGAATGCGAAGGGCGAGATGCGGGAAATCGTAACATCCAGCCCTCTGACTGTTGTTAATCTTGCCGCTGGCGGGTATTATCCGTCTCTGTCTTTCAGTTTTGTGAGTACAGTAGATGCAGAACCGGGTGATTATCTGGCTATTGTGGCAAAGGAAAAAGGCTCTTCGGAATATATAGAGCTGTATAATCAGAACTTCGAAAGATTACGTCTGCCGGCAACCGGATATGTGCCTCGTACATTTGAGGTAAGAACGAAAATGGGCGAGGGGGCTACATTCCAGCAAGCAGAAACGAGGTATAATCCTGCCAGAAATTTCTATAATGGCAAGCCGGTAATTGGTTCTAAGTACTATCATTATCTGACGATAGATGAGGGCATCTCACTGTATTTCGTAGAATTGAACGGAAAGCTGATGGATGATGTTAAACTGGGTACTGCCAAACCGAATTCTTTCAGAGGAATAGAACCGGTTTATGATCTCGTGGTGACCACTTATCGCAACTATCAGGAGAAGGAGTTAGTTATCAACCTGGAGAAGGCAGGACAGCTGAAGCAAACACTTGCCAAGGAAAACCCTGACTATCTTGTTTACAGAAATATCAAGGTGAACGGCGAAATAGACAAGCGCGACTTTGATGAGCTGGCGAGCCATTATTTCAAGAGCATCGACCTGAGCGGTGCCAAGGTGGTGGCTTATGAGGACAGCAAGGCTGATATGGTTCCTAAATATGCATTTGAAGGCAATGCCACTCTGGAGAGTTTCAAGATGCCTGCAGGTGTCAAGGAGTTAGGTTCCAATGCCTTTATGTTAACCAAACTGAAGGAAATTGATTTACCTGAGATGATAGAGGAATTCGGCCGCAACACATTCAATGCCTGCTTCTATCTGACGGATGTATATATGCGTCATAAGGAGGCACCTTACAGGATAAACTGGTGTGTATTTGCCAGCAAGAGCAGTCAGTTGTACCGCACGCTGCATCTCTATCCGGGCAGCAAGGCGAAGTATGAAGCTCATTCGAATACCCAGGATTGGATAGTCTACTTTGATAATGTGGTAGAGGATCTGGAGCCTACCGGCATCCATTCTGTAACATTGGATAAGAATACCGCTCCTAAGGCCATTTACGACCTGAACGGCCGCCGCATAACCGAGGCAATGAAGAAGGGCGTATACATCAAGAATGGCAAGAAAATCAGCGCGAAGTAATGGGTAATGTTGAATGTTAAGTGATTAGTGTTGAATGTTGAGTGTTGAATGTTGAGTGTTAAGTGTTCAGTGTTGAATGTTGAATTATTACAATTAAAAGATAAGAATCCCCTGGTGCTTTCTGTGGCACCGGGGGATTATTTTCGTTCAATACGTAAAAAAAAGGGCAATACATAAAAAAATGGGGGCAGGGTCCAAAAAAAAAGGCAAAATAACTTGTTTGGTATTCATATTTTTCCTATCTTTGCAGCAGAACAAAGTATTTAAAAAAACTATAGAACCCACAATTCAGGGTGGGCTTATTCAAGTGAACTTATAAAAGGATATATTGTAGATTATTAAACAACAAGAACTAATGAAACGAAAATTACACTTTAAAAACATATTGGCATTGTTGCTGCTGCTGGTATATTCTCCTTCGGAGGCTAAGCGGATAACTCAATGGCAGGCACAGCAGCAGGCTTATAGCTTCTGGGGAAAACAGATGCCGCAGAAAGCTAGAGCCAAGAGCAGAACGGCTAATACCGCATCGCGCTCTGATGCTTATTATGTTTTCAACAATGACGCAGGCGGATTCGTCATTATAGCAGGTGACGACGCAGTAGCGCCAGTTTTGGGGTATACCTCAACAGGAACATTTGATGCAGGAAATCTGCCCGACGGATTGAAGGACCTGCTCAAGAGTTATGAACGGCAGATAGCAGCGCTGGCTAACAGCAATCAGGCGAACCAGACTGCCACAAGAACCGGTTTCAGCGGCGAAAAGCTGCTCAATACCGCGAAATGGGACCAGATGGCTCCATTCAACAAGTACACGCCAAACAAATATCCGGTTGGCTGTGCGGCTACGGCTGGTGCCATCGTGATGCAGTATCACGGTTATCCTGCCAAGGGTACTGGAAGCCATTCCTATAAATGGGACGGCAAGACCCTGACTGCCCAATTCGAGCACGAATATGATTGGGCAAATATGCCTGTGCGATATGACGGAACCAACGCTGCTGACTTCGACGGCGTGGCAAGGCTCATGTCAGACCTCGGTGTGGCTGTGGATATGCAGTATACTGAAGACGGTAGCGGTTCGTATATAAGCGATCTGGTGGCCGCCATGCAGAAGTATTTCGGCTACAGCAAGATTTCGCATCAGATGTCAATAGAAGCTGGGAGCGCAGAGGAATGGAACGAAAAGTTGCGCGGAGAGATTGATGCCAACCGTCCTGTGCTCTATGCTGCATTCGACTCTATTGGCGGCGGTCATGCCTTCGTGATAGATGGTTATAAGGACGATAGCTTCAGCGTAAACTGGGGCTGGGGCGGTCTTTGCAACGGGTTCTACCATATAGGAGCCCTCAATCCGCAAAACGAAGAAGGAAAGCCAGTTGCCAGTCGGTATAACGTTGGCCAGATGGCAGTATTCGGCATGGAGCCATCTGACGGAAAGGAAAAAATCTCTGATATGAGATTCACGAAGATGACTGACTATCTTCAGGAAATGAATATGAATGTTACTGATGTGAAGAAGGGACAGAAATGTATCGTCTTTTCAGTACCAATCAAAAATGAAGGAAAACAGAACTTTGACGGAGTACTTGCCATGGCTCTGATGAATGCTAAGGGCGAGATTCGGGAGATTATATCATCCAGCACCAAGACGGTTAAAGATTTTGGACGGGGCTACATCTATCCTAAATTGGTCTTTACGGTTCTGAGTACTGTAGATGCAGAACCGGGTGATTATCTGGCTGTTGTGGCTAAGAGAAATGGCTCGGAGGAGTATATGGAACTGTATGGTCAGGACTTTGAGAGACTGCGTCTGCCGGCAACCGGATACGAACCTCGCACATTTGAGGTGAGAACCAAAATAGGAGAAGGTGTAACATTCGAGGAAGCAGGAAGCCAGTATAATCCTTCCCGCAATTTCTATAATGGCAAACCTGTCATCGGCTCCACTTATTACTATTATCTGACGGTGGATGAAGGCGTATCAAAGTATTATGCACTGGTGGATGGTAAATTGGCTGAAAACATCGTGTTTGGTGCTGGAAGCGTGAACAGCGTAAGAGGTCTTGAACCGGTTTATGAACTCGAGGTAAGGACTTACCGCAACCTGGAGTCTACCGGCATCCATTCTGTAACATCGGATCAGGAGCCAGACAATGCTGCCATTTATGACCTGAGCGGCCGCCGCATTACGGGGGCTATGAAGAAGGGTATATACATCAAGAATGGCAAGAAATTCTGCGTGAGATAGTGATTAGTGATTAGTGATTATTACGATTACTGATAATATAAAAATCCCCTGGTGACTTTGTGGCATCAGGGGATTTTTTTCTCGTTACGAAAAGAGGAGGGTGATGAGCGGGATGGTGATGATGCTGCCAACCGTGGTGATGAACGTCATCTCGGTGATGAGCGAAGGATTGCGGCCGTATTTCAGACAGAACATCGTGCCGAAACTCGCTACAGGCATCGCAATGACAACCGTATTGATGTTGTTGACCTGATCGCTTACACCACATACCTTGAACAGGAAAAAAATGCTCAGAGGTACTATAACAAGACGCAAGAACGAGGAGAGGTATACCTTAGGACTGCCGATAATCTCCTTCACCGGTAACTTAGCCATCGAGGAACCAATAATCATCAGGGCGGCAGGAACCGTAACATTTCCCACCATCGTTACCGGACGCGCAATGATATCCGGCGTATGAACCCCGAAAGCTACCAGGAGGGCGGCAACGAAGGCACCAAGAAGAGCCGGAGAAAACAGTACCTTAGGATTGAACTGCTTGACGCTGTACTCGCCCTTGATGAGCATGACACCTGCCGTAAAAATAAAAAAGGTGTTCGGCATGTTGAGCAGCGCGGCATAAAAAATGGCCTTCGGACCGAATATGCTTGAAACAATAGGGTAGCCGATGAAACCTACGTTGGCAAACATCAGCGCAAAACCTATCATGCCCTGGTCATCATGATTGCGAGTGATGAGACGCGGCACCCAGAAACCGAATACCAGCAAAAGGATGTAGGTAAGGAAACCTACGCCCAGAAGGGGGAGGATGAGCGTGCGGTCGGGCAGCTCATCGCCCATTACTGACGAGAGCACCAGCAGGGGACAGGTGATATCTACTACCATGCTGGATAGCTTCTTGTCAAACTTGTCGCCCATATATCCCAACTTGCAGGCGACGTAACCTAAAATCACGATGATGAAAAGTATCACCATCACTTCCAAATTCTCCATTTATCCTGAAAAACTATACCTTATATATATATGTATGCCGGAATCCCGATATTCTCTCGGAATTTCCGGCAAAAATGGGTTAATCGATAAATCGCTTGGTAATATCTCCGTAGTTCTCGATGCGGCGGTCGCGGAGGAATGGCCACCAGCGGCGCACATTCTCGCTGTGCTTCAGGTCGATATCTACCACCAGGCTCTCTTCTTCCTGATCGCTGGCGCGGTAGTAGAGCTCGCCCTGAGGACCGGCTACGAAACTGCTGCCCCAGAACTGGATGCCCTCGGTCTGACCGCTTGGATCAGGCTCGAAACCTACGCGGTTTACGGCGATGACCGGCAATCCGTTGGCTACGGCATGGCCCCGCATCACGGTAGTCCACGCCTCGCGCTGGCGCTGCTGCTCCTCCTCGGTATCATAGGTAGCGTAGCCGATGGCGGTAGGATAGATGAGCATTTCGGCTCCCTGCAGCGCCATCAGACGGGCTGCTTCGGGATACCACTGGTCCCAGCAAACCAGCACGCCGAGCTTGCCTACAGAGGTCTGGATAGGGTGGAAACCGAGGTCGCCCGGAGTGAAATAGAACTTCTCGTAGTAGGCAGGATCGTCGGGGATGTGCAT
Organism: Segatella copri; assembly: GCA_021615735.1. Classification (GTDB taxonomy): domain Bacteria; phylum Bacteroidota; class Bacteroidia; order Bacteroidales; family Bacteroidaceae; genus Prevotella; species Prevotella copri_Q. Next base: position 6,453 of record JAJWFY010000038.1, read on the forward strand.
CTTGCGGTATTTTCCGGCTATGCTTCCATCCTTCTCCATCACTACCGCCGTATTGTGGTAGAGTCCCGGAGCGCGGCGCTCGAAGAGGGAGGTGACGATGACAACGCCGAGATCCTTGGCAAGCTTGCCGTAGAAATCGGTCGAAGGGCCCGGGATAGGTTCTGCCAGGTCGAAGAGGTCAACATCCTCTACCTGACAGAAATAGAGGGAGTTATGAAGCTCCTGAAGCACGATGAGCTCTGCGCCGCGATGGGCGAGGTCGATGATGCCTTCTGCCAGGCGCTGCTTGTTGTTGGCGATATCTGCCGTATTATGAAGTTGTAATAAACCGACTTTCATAGTTTAATGTTGAGTGTTGAATGTTGAGTGTTGAATGTTAAATGTGAAATGTTGAGTCTCTGAGTGCGCCTTCAGGCAACTGCATGGTGATGCAGTGGATGCTGCCATGCTGGCGGATGATGGTCTGCGAATCTACGCCGATGATTTCGCGGTCGGGGAAGGCGAGCTGAATCTGCTTGCGTGCCTCCTCGTCCTTTTCCGGCTGATTGTAGGTGGGATAAATCACCGCCTTGTTCAGTATCAGGAAGTTGGCATAGGTGGCAGGCAGGCGGTCGCCCTCGCTCTCCGGGTTGGTGGTGAGGCAGTCGCCCTCATCATAGATAGGGTCGGGCATCGGCAGTTTGAGCAAGCGGTAAGGGTATCCCTCCCAGGTGAAGAGCCCCTTGAGCTGCTTCTCCAGCGCCTGGAAGTCTTCATACTGCTCATCTTCGGGATTATCGCAGCCTACATATAATAAGGTGTCGTGTGGTGCCACTCTCACGATGGTGTCGATGTGGCCGTCGGTATCATCGCCTATCAGATTGCCGTGATCCAGCCAGACGACTCTCTTGAGCTGGAAGAAAGTCTGCAGCAGATGGTCGATGCTGTCGTGGTCGAGCGGCTGGTTGCGGTGAGGCGCCAGCAGGCACTGTGAGGTGGTGAAGAGTGTACCCTTTCCGTCACTCTCGATGCTGCCTCCTTCGAGCACGAAGCCCTGGTGGTTCTCTATATCGGCATTGAAGGCTGCCTGATAGTATAGTTGCAGGGTGATGGCATTATCCTTCTCCCATCTGAACTTTTCGCCCCAGCCGTTGAACTTGAAGTCGAGTATGCGGTAAGGCACCATCCAGGTGTTCTGCTTTTTGCGCAGCACCATGGTGAGGGGGCCGTGGTCGCGCACCCAGGTATCATTGCTTTCTACCTCGTAGAGCAGCACGCGGCTCATCTGTTCGGCAGAGAGCTTTTTCTCGAGCTGGTATCGGGTGGCAGGCACATCGGGTGTAGCCACAAGCAGCTGCTCGTAGCGCGTGATGATATCTGCCAGTTCGAGATAAGTATCTGTAATTTCAGGCAGATACGGCTTCCAGTCGGTGCCGGCATGTGGCCAGGTGAGCATGATGGCGCTCTGTGGCTCCCATTCGGCAGGGAGTGCGAAATCGCAGGGTAATGTAGATTGATGCATAAGCTATACTATTTTTATGATACGATGTTCTAAACCAATTTATTATACTCTGTTCTTCATCGGGAACCTTTCCTTGGGGGCGGGCTCCGTTCTGCTTTTATGAAGTATGCTTGCAAAATTAATAAAAAATCTACAACTATCGGCTGTTTTTGTGAAATATTTTGCGCAAAAGCGAAACTTTGTATTAAAAAAGTTTAAACGGAGGGCTGTATGGAGATAAAATCGGGGAAAAATGAGTAACTTTGCAGTCTAAAAATAAAATATTGAATAGGAGCGTGAAAATAAAACAGGTAGTTGATGCCCTTGAACATTACGCGCCTCTGCCCTTGCAGGAAGGATATGATAATGCCGGCCTGCAAGTTGGATTGACAGAGGCGGTAGAAATGTCAGGGGCATTGTTGTGTCTTGACGTTACTGAAGCTGTGGTAGACGAGGCCATCCGGAAGGGCTGTAACCTCATCGTAAGCCATCATCCGCTGATATTCCGCAAACTGGCGAGAATATCGGACGAGAACTACGTGCAGCGTACCGTGCGCAAGGCGATTAAGAATGATATTACCATCGTGGCGATGCATACCAACATGGATGCGGCTGCGGGCGGCGTGAACTTCAAGATTGCCGAGAAACTGGGACTGCGAAACGTGCAGTTCTTTGCTGGCGAGAAGGAAGTGGACGGCGTGAAGGGCGGCGAGGGCGTCATCGGAGAGGTGGCTGAGGACCTGGCAGCCGACGACTTGGTGCTGATGCTCAAGGAGCGGTTTGGCGTGGAGTGCGTGCAGTGCAACCAGTTGCTTCGCCGGCCTATCAGGAAGGTGGCACTCTGCGGTGGAGCAGGTGCTTTCTTGCTCGACGCAGCCATCAAGGCAGGTGCCGATGCCTTCATCACGGGCGAGATGAGCTATCACGAGTATTTCGGCCACGAGCAGGAGATTCAGATTTGCGTCATCGGCCACTATCAGAGTGAGCAGTTTACGGGCGAAATCTTCCGCAGCATCATCCAGGAGAATTTCCCTGATGCCAAATGCTGCATCTCGGAGATAAATACGAATCCGATATTGTATTTATAGGTTGGAAGGGCGCAAGCCTCATTCAACATTCAACATTTAACATTCAACATTAAAAAAATAAAGTTATGGCAAAGAAAGATCCTACAGATTTGACAGTGGAAGAGAAGTTGAAGGCTCTCTATCAGCTTCAGACCACCTTGTCTGCAATTGATGAAAAGCGTGCGTTGAGAGGTGAGTTGCCTCTCGAAGTTCAGGATTTGGAAGACGATATTGCTGGTCTTACCACCCGTATCGAGAAAATCCAGACCGATATTGAGCAGTTTGACCGCGCCATCGATCAGAAGCAGCACGAGATTGAGGAGGCTCAGGCTAGCGTGGAGCGTTATAAGAAGCAGCTCGAAATGGTTAGCAACAACCGCGAGTATGATACTTTGAGCAAGGAAATCGAGTTCCAGGAGCTGGAAATCGAACTTTGCAGCAAGAAAATCCGCGAGGCGCAGCAGACAATCAACGAGCGCCTGTACGACCTTCACAAGGCTGAGGACCAGAAGGCTGACCGCGAGAAGGGTCTGGTAATGAAGCGTTCTGAGCTTGAGTCAATCATGGCTGAAACCCGTGAGGAAGAGGAGAATTTGAAGGAGAAGGCATTCGAGCTCGAGAAGAAGATTGAGCCACGTTTGCTCCAGAGCTTCAAGCGCATCCGTAATGGTGCCCGCAACGGTTTGGGTATCGTTTACGTGCAGCGTGACGCATGTGGCGGTTGCTTCAACAAGATTCCACCTCAGCGCCAGCTCGATATCAAGATGCACAAGAAGATTATTCCTTGTGAGTATTGTGGCCGTATCCTCATCGACCCAGAATTGGCTGGTGTTAAGATTGAGGCTCCTAAGACTGAGGAGAAGCCAAAGCGCAAGCGCGCTATCCGCAGAAGAAAGACTGAGGGTGAGGATTAATCTTCCTCCTCTCTCCGCTCTTTTCGGATGATAATCTTCTGATAAAGATACGATAAGATACAATAAAGGCTCGCCAAAATTGCTTGGCGAGCCTTTATTTTTTTTCGTTTTCAGGCAGCTAGGACAATCTGCCTTAACTCCTTTAATCCTAATCTGGAACTTTTAATCCTAATCTGGAACTTAGAGTCCTCTAGCCTTGTAAATGCGGTCTTTGGCGTCGTTGATTTCCTGGAATTTCTTCTCGGCTGCACGGCGCACATCTTCGCCTAGGGCTGCTACCTTGTCAGGATGATGCTTGAGCGCCATCTTGCGGTATGCGGCCTTCACCTCATCGTTTGAGGCGTCAGGACTGATACCCAGAACACGGTAGGCATCATCCAGACTGCCTGCTGAAGAAGCCCCGCTCTCCAGGTTCAGCATCTGGTCTACATCCTCGGCAGAAAGCCCCATGTGGATGGCCATCTCCTTGAGTGCCTGAATCTCCTGAGAATTCACAACTCCATCGGCCTGGGCTATCATGACGAGGAAATTGAGCAACTGCAGGCGCTGTTCATACATCATGTTGGCACGTATCTGATGACAGCTGTCCTGTATCACCGAACGGTACTGCTGCATGCCCATCTGCTTCTGCTGTTCGAAGAGTTTGAGGAGGATTTCCTCGCCCTGCTGCTTGGCTGCCTCGCCGAAATTCTGACGCAGGAAGCGGCGCACCATCTCCATCTCGGAATGCATGATCTTGCCATCTGCATTGATGATGTAGGAGCTGAGCACCAGCAGCGAAAACATGAAGGAGTTTCGCTCTCCCTCATAGCTCTGCTGGCGGCTGTAGCCCTGGTTGCCGAAGCCCTGGCGGCCGTTGTGCTGCTGGCCGCTGTAGGCATCGTAGGCGTTGTTGTAATGGTGGTCTCCGTCGCGGTTTACCGCATCCAGTCCGTGCTCAAAGAGGGAACCGAGGGCATAGCCTGCCAGGGCTCCCAGCGGACCGGCTGTGATGAAACCGAGCACACCACCAATCCATTTACCTGCTGCCATCTTTTAGTTGTTGAAATAGTAGAGGAAAGAAGCGATGCCTGAGAGGGCTGGCTTGCGCTGGCCTTCAATCTCGATGGTAAACTTGATGCTGGTCTTGCAGATGCCGCGCAGGTTCTGAATCTCGTGGAGTGTTGCCACGAGGCGAACGCGTGAACCGGTGATTACCGGCTGGCCGAAGCGCATCTCGTCCATGCCGTAGTTAACGAGCATCTTGATGTTGTTCACCTCGATGATCTGCTGCCAGAGGTAAGGCAGCACCGAGAGGGTGAGGTAGCCGTGGGCGATGGTGCTGTGGTAAGGGCTTTCTACCTTGGCGCGCTCTACGTCTACGTGGATCCACTGTGGGTCGAGGGTAGCGTCTGCAAACTTGTTGATACGATCCTGGTCGATCTGCAACCATTCTGACTCTCCTAATTTCTCACCCAGGTGAGAAGCAAATTCCTCGTAGGAATTGATAACTAACTTTGCCATTTTTTATCTATTTTAATAATTTGTTATTTTCAGTCTTCCGCTTTTAACTATAAACTATAAACTATTAACTCAAATCAGTCTCTTCTGAAGATGTCGCGGGTGTAAACCTTCTCCTTCACATCATCCAGGCACTTGTCGTAGCGGTTGGCGATGATGGCATGGCTCTGGCGCTTGAAATCATCCAGGTTGTTCACCACGAGGCTTCCGAAGAAGGTGGTTCCGTTCTTCAGCGTCGGCTCGTAGATAATCACCTGGGCACCCTTTGCCTTGATGCGCTTCATCACGCCCTGGATGCTGCTCTGGCGGAAGTTGTCGCTGTTGCTCTTCATCGTGAGGCGATAAACGCCGATGGTGCAAGGCTTCTCTTCTGCCTCGTTGTAGTTGTTCTGGTTGGCGTAGTCGTAGTAGCCAGCCATGTTGAGCACTCGGTCGGCGATGAAATCCTTGCGGGTGCGGTTGCTCTCCACGATGGCCTGAATCAGGTTCTCAGGCACGTCGGCATAGTTGGCGAGCAGCTGCTTGGTATCCTTTGGCAGGCAGTAGCCGCCATAGCCGAAGGATGGGTTGTTGTAGAAGGTGCCGATTCTCGGGTCGAGTCCCACGCCGTCGATGATAGCCTTGGTGTCGAGTCCCTTCATTTCGGCGTATGTATCCAGCTCGTTGAAGTAGCTCACTCTCAGGGCGAGGTAGGTGTTGGCGAAGAGCTTCACTGCCTCAGCCTCGGTGAGTCCCATGAAGAGGGTGTCGATGTTCTGCTTGATGGCTCCCTCCTGCAGCAGGGCTGCGAAGATGTGGGCTGCCTTGTCGAGGCGTTCGTCGCCCTCGGGTCTTCCCACGATGATGCGGCTAGGGTAGAGGTTGTCGTAGAGCGCCTTGCTTTCGCGCAGGAATTCGGGTGCGAAGATGATGTTGTCGCAGTTCATCTTCTTGCGGATGTTCTCGGTGTAGCCCACTGGGATGGTGCTCTTGATAACCATGATGGCGTCGGGATTCACCTCTTTTACGAGTTCAATCACCTCTTCTACGTGTGATGTGTCGAAGTAGTTTCTCACGGGGTCGTAGTTAGTAGGTGTGGCTATTACCACGAAGTCGGCGTCCTTATAGGCTTCGGCTCCATCGGTGGTAGCCTTGAGGTTGAGTTCCTTTTCTGCCAGGTACTTCTCGATATAGTCGTCCTGGATAGGTGACTTTCTGTTGTTGGTGAGTTCCACTTTTTCTGGAACCACATCTACAGCCACTACCTGGTGGTGCTGGCTTAGCAACGTAGCGATGCTGAGTCCTACATAGCCTGTTCCGGCTACGGCTATTTTCATATTGTCTGTTGCCATTACTTTTTTGAATTTAAAATTTCTGCAAAGATAATAATAAATAGGTAGAAAACAAAATGTAGCGGCTATTTTTATTAAAAAATAACTGTATTTGCAGCAAAAAAGCCCCTCCAAAATTTGCGTATTTCTGAGCAGCCGTACTGTCGCCCGGAAATATGCGAATTTTGAAGGGGGATAAATGGGGTGTTTTGACGATAATGATGGAAAATGGGATGGGAAAGGATGGGATGCCTTGTTGCCCTATTTTTTTATATTGTCAATAAATCGGAGTATTCGGGGATGTCTTCAAGGAATACATATTTTTTACCTTCATAGTCCATCTTGCAGATGTAATGCTCCAGCCCGTTGCTCACCACCAGGAAGTCTACGTGGAGCAGAAGATTGTATACCGATATCTGGTCGAACACCTTCTGGGTGATGGGGATGTGGGGCGCCTTGTACTCGATAATCATCCTGGGGCGCAGGTCGCGGCTATAGAGCACGCTGTCGGCACGCAGCACCTTGTCGCCGCTTTTGAGCTGAATCTCGTTGGCAAGCAGTCCGGCGGGATAGCCCTTGTGCTCTATGAGGAAGTGAACGAAATGCTGGCGCACCCACTCCTCGGGAGTGAGCGCCACGTATTTTCTGCGCAGCACATCCAGGATTCTGGGCTGCTGTCGGGTGCCCGAAACCTTGATGTCGAAAGTTGGCAAGTTTAAGCGAATCATATCTCTTTTTTTAATTTCTCTACCTTATTATATATATAGTTCGATTTATTTTTGTACCTTTGCAGGTGGAAATGCAGGCCTCCTGGGCTGACTCATGGCAGACTCGTGGGTAAACTCATGGGCTGACTCCTGGGGCATGCATCTGAATAACATTGCAAAGATACAAAAAATAAATCAATGGCAGAAAAGAAAAGTGCAATAAGTTACGAGTCGGTGATGAAATCATTGAAGGCTCGCGAGTTTGCGCCCGTCTATGTGCTGATGGGCGACGAACCTTTCTATATCGACAAGATCTGCGACTATATTGCGGAGTCGGTGCTGCAGCCCGAGGAGCGTGATTTCAACCAGACGGTGCTTTTCGGCGCAGATACCACGGCAGTTCAGATAGTGGACCAGTGCAAGGGCTATCCGATGATGGCTGAGTATAGAGTGGTGATTGTGAAGGAGGCGCAGAACCTGAAGAGCCTGGAGGCGCTGGAGCGGTATCTGGAAAAGCCGGTGAAGTCTACCGTGCTCGTGATTTGTCATAAAAACGGCACGATAGACAGAAGAAAGAAATTCCTGCCCCGAGCAGAAAAGGCGGGCGTGGTCTTTGAAAGCAAGAAACTCTACGACCGGCAGCTGCCTGGCTTCATCGAGACCTATCTGAAGGCAAGGAAGGCTACGATAGAGCCGAAGGCGGTGCAGATGATAGCCGACCACATCGGAGCCGATCTCCACCGTCTCACATCGGAGCTCGACAAGCTGCTCATCTCGCTGAGCGATTCCGACCGCAGGGTTACCCCCGACGTGGTGGAGAAGGAAATCGGCGTGAGCAAAGACTTCAATGCCTTCGAGCTTCGCAATGCCATCATCCAGCGCGACGTTTTCAAGGCAAATCAGATAATAAAGTATTTTGACAGCAACCCGAAGACGGGTTCGCTCTATGCGATTCTCCCGTTGCTCTTTTCTTACTTCCAGAATCTGATGATAGCCTATTATGCACCCAACAAGCAGAACGAAAATGAGTTCGCAAAATTCCTGGATTTGAAAGGAACCTGGGGCGTGCGCGATTATCTGACGGGAATGAGAAACTATTCCGGCGTGAAGGTGATGCAGATTATCGAGAAGATGAAGGAGGTGGATGCGAAGAGTAAGGGCATCGACAATCCGTTTACTTCGGCTGGCGAACTGATGAAGGAACTCATCTTTTTCATCCTTCATTAGTGAAAAAAACAACTTCATTTCCGGCTCGGTTTGCGGCTATTGACGAGTCGGCGAAGAAGGGTGGGAGGGGGAGCGATTTTTGCTCCTTCTCCCTTTTGTTTGGAAAATGAAATGATCTGGAATCGGGGAGGGCGTTTAGCCTCCAAAAAGAGATGGAAATAGCGTTCGTTGACGAGAAAACGGGCGCTATTTTTTTTGTTTTTCTCTCGTGTCGAGTCTCGTTTTCGTGGTTTTCTCATCTAGATGGCGATTTTCCTGATTTCGGTGAAATCATACCTAACTATGGTGTATATCAACGGGTTATCGAAAATAACCCCCTTCAATACTCGCAAATTTGCCCAAAACTCGGCCTGCGGGCTTGAAAACGCTCAAAATGGAAAAATTTGCCATCGTTTGACCCCCAAAATTTAGCGTTTGCATTCTTTAAGGTTTATATATCTATAATTTATGATTATAAATAGAATAAATATAAATCGGTGATTTGGTTTATAAAAGTAAATCGGAGAAAACTTTATGTTCGTAAACGATGTTCAGATTTATAAATATAAACGTGAATATCATGATTTGATGGTATAAATGTATAAATATACATTGATGATTTTAAACTTGGAAGTATGTGAAACCCAGTGAGTTATATATTTTAGTTATTTCAAGTTTCAATCTGTTTTCTCAAAAATGGACTCATCAACGTGCATACGCCCCTAAAATGCCTACTTTTTAGCTCAAATAGGCTTTGGGAATCAGCGATTTGCTTCTTTTGCATCAAGAAAAGCTTTGTAACTAATTTAGAATAGTAAAATCAAATATATAAATCTGAATCAGAAAACTTACATCTATAAATGGTGGTTTATAAATTTGAAAACATAAACGTAAAGTTTAAAAAACTAAATTTTTGCCGAAAAGTTTGGTATAACCAAATTTTTGCTTTACCTTTGTAAAATCTTAGAAAAATGGGGCAAAAAACGCCCTGTTCGGAAATAAAACATCGATTGAAACATCGTATAAACTGAAAATTTTGAGTGGCATGAAAGATAGAATCAGACAGATTATGGAGGACCAGAAACTCAACCAGCAGAGTTTCGCTCAGCTCATCGGAAAGTCGACAGCAACCCTGAGCAACATCTTCAACGACCGTACCAAACCTACGCTCGACATCGTGGATGCAATCAAGAAAAAGTTCCCTCAGGTGAACACCGAGTGGTTGCTTTTCGGTACTCCTCCTATGTATATTAATAAGGTGGAAGGTGGTGTCGCGGCATCATCATCCGGGGCTTCTGTGGGGGCGGGCGGCATGGACGCCGAGGATTCGCTGGATATGTATGGAGGTGCTTCTGCATCAGCGGGTATGGGTGCTCAGGGCGGCATGTCCGGGGCTGGCGGCATGGCAGGCGATGCCATGGAGCCTTCGCTCGATTTCGGGGCAGACGGACAGGATTCCTCTCCTGCTTCACCCTCGCTCTTCGACCAGCCTCAGATGCACGGTGTAAAAAGGACACCTAAAAATATCGCCAATGCAGCGGTTAAAATAGTGGACAAACCGCAGCGCAGGATTACGGAAATCCGCATCTTCTACGACGACCAGACCTGGGAGACCTTTGTGCCGAAGAAGTAAAGAAGGTGGGGCTGGAAGAAAAATGAATGAAGGTTTCGGCAAAAGATAGAAAGGATTCTGGGAAAGATTAGGAGGGCTTTTGGAAAAAACTTCCTCTCGGATTTGTGAAATTCGATTTTTTGCAGTACCTTTGCACCTATATATAATAAGGTTGCGCCTGATGATAATAAAGGCTGCATCTATATATAATAAGGTTGCAATAACATTAGTGAATAACATTATAATATAATAATATCGAAATAATATAATAATATCGAAAAGATGAAAAAGTATGTTCTCGACCTCAAGGTGGTTTCCGTGGAAAGCCTTAGCGACAAGCATGTGTTGATTAAGCTTACCGACGAGAAACCTTTGCCAGAAATGAAGCCTGGCCAGTTTGTGGAAGTAAGAGTGGATCATTCGGCTACTACAATGCTTCGCCGACCTATCTCTATCAACTTCGTAGACCGCGAGAAGAACCAGCTCTGGCTGCTCGTTGCCATGGTGGGCGACGGCACAAAGCAGCTCGGAAAACTGCAGGCGGGCGATACGCTCAACTGTATGCTGCCATTGGGCAACGGCTTCACGATGCCTACCCGGAAGGAGCAGAAATACCTGCTTGTGGGTGGTGGCGTAGGCGTGGCTCCGCTCCTCTATTTTGGTAAGATGATTAAGGATTTCGGTGCTGAAGTCACCTTCCTGCTGGGTGCCCGCAAGGATACCGACCTGTTGGAGCTCGACGAGTTTGCCAAGATAGGCAAGGTATGCATCACCACCGAGGATGGTTCTGCCGGCGAGGTGGGTTTCGTAACCAACCACTCTGTGCTGGAGAACGAGAAGTTTGATATGATTTCCACCTGCGGTCCTAAGCCTATGATGGTGAGCGTGGCGCGCTTTGCCAAGAAGGCTGGCGTGGAGTGCGAGGTATCGCTGGAGAACAAGATGGCGTGTGGCGTGGGTGCCTGCCTCTGCTGCGTGGAGAAGACCACCGAGGGACACAAGTGCGTTTGCACCGATGGTCCTGTCATCAACATCAAGCAGCTCACCTGGGATATCTAATCCGAGCATTTATGCTCTAAAAATGTAATAGAATATTATTTGATTTAGAAAGATTATGGCTGATTTAAGTGTAAATATAAAGGATTTGAAACTGAAGAACCCAGTGATGACAGCATCGGGTACTTTCGGCTACGGATTGGAGTTTGCAGATTTCGTTCCTCTGGAGGAAATAGGAGGCATCATCGTGAAGGGTACAACCCTGGAACCACGCGAGGGAAATGACTATCCTAGAATGGCTGAAACGCCTCAGGGTATGCTCAACTGCGTGGGTCTTCAGAACAAGGGTGTGGAGTACTTCTGCGAGCACATCTATCCTCAGATTAAGGACATCGATACCAACATGATTGTAAACGTGAGCGGACATTCGCCTGAGAGCTATGCCGAGTGTGCGGCGCGCGTAAACGAGCTGGAGAAGATTCCTGCCATCGAGCTGAACATCTCTTGTCCTAACGTGAAGGATGGCGGTATGGCTTTCGGCGTTACCTGCGAGGGTGCGGCTAGCGTGGTGAAGGCGGTGCGCAAGGTGTACGACAAGACGCTTATCGTGAAGCTTTCGCCTAACGTTACCAGCATTGCCGACATCGCCCGTGCCGTAGAGGCAGAGGGTGCTGACTCCGTTTCGCTCATCAATACGCTGATGGGTATGGCAGTGGATATTGAGAAGCGCCAGCCGCTGCTGAGCATCCGTACGGGTGGCTTGAGCGGTCCTTGCGTAAAGCCTGTGGCCCTGCGCATGGTGTATGATGTGGCTCATGCCGTCAACATCCCAGTGGTAGGCTTGGGCGGTATCTCGAACGCCAAGGATGCCATCGAGTTCCTGATGTGTGGTGCCACAGCCATCGAAATCGGTACAGCCAACTTCCTGGATCCTGCCGTAACCAAGAAGGTGAAGGATGGTATCAACGAGTGGCTGGATGCCCACGGCTGCAAATCGGTGACAGAAATCATCGGAGCCATCAAGTAAATCCACATTATTATATATAATGTAAAAAGGCATATATATATCAATATTAAAAATAGGATAGAAAGATGGATTTGAATGAAATGAATCCCGTTCTTCTGGTGGCTACCCTCACGCAGCAGGTGGTGGAGCTGGAGAAGAAACTGGAGCAGCAGTTGGGTGCCGACGGCGAGGATGCCGAGATCAAGGCTGCCCTGAGCGAACATCTGCTGAAGCGGGGAAACCTGCTGATGCAGATGGGCGACAAGGATGGAGCCCAGAAGGATATGCAGCGATACCTGCAGCTGAACCCCGAGAAAATAGGGGAACTCAGCGGCGAGTTTAAGGCTGAAGGAAGAGAACACTGCCGATAATTGCAGAAGGAATGCTGATAAAATTCTGCCGTTTTTTGAGAATTTCTATTAAAAATCTGCTGAAAAACTGCTGAAAAGCATAAAATATAAGGAAATTCAAGAAAAAAGTGACAAATTGTTTGGCAGTATCAAAGAAAAGTATTACTTTTGCAAACGAGTAGAGACTTCTAGGGGTCGAAACTCGAAGCAATGAGTGAATAACAAATAAAAAATAAGAATTATGAAGAAGTTGAACGCTTACTTTTTTAGCTATTACTTTTACTTTGCAAGCAATTGTAAAGCGGGAAGTTGCGTGTAAATTTCAACTTAGGATATTAGATTCTTTGAAATCATCGAAACGGTCCCGCTCTATCAAGAGTTGGACCGTTTTTCGTAAAAAAAGAGAGATACGGCAATGAAGAGAATAGCAATACAAGGAGAGTTGGGTTCGTTCCACGACATCACTGCCCATCAGTATTTTGAGGGCGAACAGATAGAGCTGATTTGCTGCGCCACCTTCGAGGAGGTGTTTGAGAACATCAAGCGAGACCCTACGGTGGTCGGCATCTGCGCCATCGAAAATACCATAGCAGGAAGCCTGCTCCACAACTACGAGCTGCTCCGACAGAGCGGTACCACCGTGGTGGGCGAGCACAAGCTCCACATCGAGCACAGCATCTGCTGCCTGCCTGATGACGACTGGAACACCCTGCAGGAGGTTCACTCCCATCCGGTGGCCCTGATGCAGTGTGGCAAGTTCCTGGCAAACCATCCCGACCTCAAGGCGGTGGAGGCAGAGGATACTGCCGGTTCGGCGGCTTACATCGCGCAGCACAAGGTGCATGGATGGGCTGCCATCTGCTCTTCGTATGCCGCCCAGATGTACGGCATGAAGGTATTGCAGGAGGACATCCACGACAATCCGCACAACTACACCCGATTCCTCGTGGTCTGCAATCCGCAGAAGGCCGCTCTTCTCCGTCCTATCGAGAAGGCAAACAAGGCGAGCATCGTCTTCAGTCTGCCGCACGACAAGGGATCGCTCTCCAAGGTGCTCACCATCCTGAGTTTCTACGACATCAATCTTACCAAGATTCAGTCGCTGCCGAACATCGGACATGAGTGGGAATATCTCTTCTACGTGGATCTCACCTTCGACAACCTGACCCGCTACCGCCAGAGCATCGACGCCATCACGCCGCTGGTGAAGAAGATCAAGGTGTTGGGAGAATATGAGGAGAAAGAATAGTTTATAGTTGATAGTTTATAGTTAACAGTTAAGAGTTAAAAATAAGAATTATGATACAACCAGCCAATAGAGTAACGGAAATACAGGAATACTACTTCAGCCGCAAGCTGAAGGAAGTGGCTAAGCTTAATGCCGAGGGCATGGACATCATCAGCCTTGCCATCGGAAGTCCAGACATGCCGCCTTCTAAGCAGACCATCGACAAGCTCTGCGAGGTAGCCAACAATCCAAACGCACACGGATATCAGCCTACGGTGGGCATCCCGGAACTGCGCAAGGCTATGGCTGGTTTCTATAAGAGATGGTATGACGTAGACCTTGACTGGGCTACGGAGATACAGCCGCTCATAGGCAGCAAGGAAGGCATCCTGCACGTAACGCTCGCCTTCTGCAATCCTGGCGACGAGGTGCTCATCCCGAACCCGGGCTATCCCACCTACACCGCCATCAACAAGATTCTGGGTACCAAGATTACCTACTACGACCTGCGTGAGGACAACGGATGGCAGCCCGACTTCGACGCCCTGGAGAAGATGGACCTGAGCCACGTGAAGCTGATGTGGACCAACTATCCGAACATGCCTACAGGCGGAGTGGCGAAGCGTGAGACCTACGAGAAGCTGGTGGCATTCGCCCAGAAGCACAACATCGTGGTGGTGAACGACAATCCATATTCGCTCATCCTCAACGAACACCCGATGAGCATCATGCAGGTGCCTGGTGCCAAGGATTGCTGCATCGAATTCAATTCGCTGAGCAAGAGCCACAACATGCCGGGCTGGCGTGTGGCGATGATTTCGAGCAACAAGACCTTCATCTCGTGGATTCTGAAGGTGAAGAGCAACATCGACAACGGAAGCTTCAGAGGCATTCAGCTGGCTGCTGCCGAGGCGATGCTCAACAACACCGACGAGTGGCACCGCGAGAACAACATCCAGAACTATCGCCGCCGCCGCGACATAGCCGAGGAAATCATGAAGGTATTGCACTGCCAGTTTGACCCTAACCAGGTGGGCATGTTCCTCTGGGGCAAGATTCCTGAGAAATATGCCGATGTGGAGGACCTGACAGAGAAGATTCTGCACGAGGCACGCGTCTTCATCACCCCAGGTTTCATCTTCGGAAGCAACGGCAAGCGATATATCCGCATCAGCCTCTGCGCCAAGGATGAGAAGATGAAGGAGGCTTTAGAGAGAATCAAGAGAGTATTTGACAAATAAAAAATTTAAAAATATACGACTATGGAATTAGAATTAGAACCATTGAATTTTCCTAGTGACCAGGAACGCCCTTGTATCATCGCAGGCCCATGCTCTGCCGAGACTGAGGAGCAAGTTATGACAACAGCCAAGCAGCTTGCTGCCAAGGGCTGCCACATGTTCCGTGCGGGTGTGTGGAAGCCTCGCACCAAGCCAGGAGGCTTCGAGGGAAATGGCGAGGAGGCCTTGCCTTGGATGAAGCAGGTGAAGGAGGAAACCGGTATGCTCACCGCTACCGAGGTGGCTACTCCTGAGCACGTGGAACTCGCCTTGAAGTATGGTATCGACATTCTTTGGGTGGGTGCGCGTACTTCTGCCAACCCATTCGCCATGCAGTCACTGGCCGACAGCCTGAAGGGTGTTGACGTGCCTGTGCTGGTGAAGAACCCTGTGAACCCAGACCTGGAGCTCTGGATTGGTGCCCTGCAGCGCATCAACCAGGCTGGTATCAAGAAACTGGGTGCCATCCATCGCGGTTTCTCAAGCTTCGACAAGAAAATCTACCGCAACCTCCCAATGTGGCAGATTCCTATCGAGTTGCATCGCCGCATACCACAGTTGCCTATCATCTGCGACCCTAGCCATATCGGTGGCCGCCGCGACCTGATTGCTCCTCTCTGCCAGCAGGCAATGGACTTGGGCTTCGACGGACTCATCGTAGAGAGCCACTGCAATCCAGACGATGCATGGAGCGATGCCAAGCAGCAGGTTACTCCAGAGGTGCTGGATTACATCCTGAGTCTCCTCGTGGTTCGCGACGAGCACTATTCTACCGAGGGCCTGCACCAGTTGCGTGGCCAGATTGATGAGCTCGACAACCAGCTGATGGATCTCCTGGCAAAGCGTATGCGCGTGTGCCGTGAGATTGGTACCTACAAGAAGGAGCACAACATGACCATCGTGCAGACCAACCGCTATAACGAGATTCTCGACAAGCGTGGTGCACAGGCTGCCCTCTGCGGCATGAGTGCAGATTTCGCTGCTCAGATTTTCGAGCATATCCACGAGGAGAGTGTCCGCCAGCAGTTGGAAATCCTGAATCAGAAATAAATTAAGTGAAGAGAGAAGAAATGAGAATATTAATCATGGGAGCAGGTAAGATGGGAAGCTTTTTCATCGACCTGCTCAGCTTCGACCACGAGGTGGCAGTTTACGAAAAGGATGCCAAGCGCCTGCGCTTCACCTATAACTGCTATCGCTTTACCAAGATGGAGGAGGTGGATATGTTCCGCCCGGAACTTGTTATCAATGCCGTGACGTTGAAATACACCATTCCGGTGTTCGAGGAGCTGCTGCCGCATCTCTCCAGCGACTGCATCATCAGCGACATCGCATCCGTGAAGACCGGACTGCAGGAGTTTTACGAGAAGAGCGGTTTCCGCTTCGTGAGCACGCACCCTATGTTCGGCCCGACCTTTGCCAATCTGAACCAGCTTTCAGAGGAGAATGCAGTCATCATCAAGGAGGGCGACTATATGGGCAAGATATTCTTCAAGGATCTCTACCAGAAGCTGGGACTGAGCCTTCATGAATATACCTTCGACGAGCACGACCAGACGGTGGCTTACTCGCTGAGTATCCCATTCGTGAGCACCTTTGCCTTCGCCGCCGTGATGAAGCATCAGGATGCTCCGGGCACCACCTTCAAGCGCCACATGCAGATAGCCAAGGGCGTGCTGAACGAAGACGACTACCTGCTGCAGGAAATCCTCTTCAATCCATACACATCGGGTCAGGTGGCACAGATCAGAGAGGAGCTTGCTGAGCTCATCGACATCATTGACCACAAGGATGCGAAGCGTATGAAACTCTTCCTTACCAAAATCCGGAATCATGTGAAGGAAGATATTGAGATTAAAGAAAAATAAAATTGTTTTTTCTGAGAGGGCAACCTTAACAATTGCCCTCTCCTCCGTATATTTGCAAGTTTTGCATGTGAATGTAGAACCTTCATAAAAGTATTTATTTTAAGGCCTTGCATGTGAATGTAGGGCTTTTTTTGTAGATAATAAGGAAAAAAACGGCAAAAATGAAAATATGTAAGGAGGATGGGCGATTTATGAAATATTATTTGTACCTTTGCACCCACAAATCAAAGGATAGATTGTAGAATCAATAAAACAGGAGAGCAGTTCTATTATGAGTGAACAGAAAGAAATGAAAAATATGAAGAATGCTGCAGAGGCACAGACCGCTGGGCAGAATACAACAGAAACAATAGTGAAGCAGACGGAAACTGCCGATGCTGCAAAACAGAATGATGCAGCTGAACAGCAGGCGGATGCTGCTGCCTTCCAGGTAGTGAACGAGGGGTTTTCTACCCGCGAGGCCATTGAGGAGGCTAAACGCTGCCTCCACTGCAAGATTCCGCAGTGCAAGAAGGGATGCCCGATTGGTAACGACATTCCAGATTTCGTACACGAACTCTCTATGGGTAACATGGGTGCGGCGATGAGCATCATCAATGCCAAAAGCAACCTGCCGGCCATCTGTGGCCGTGTATGCCCTCATGAGAAACAGTGTCAGGGCAACTGCGTGCTCGGAAAGAAAGGAAAACCGGTACAGATCGGCAAACTGGAGCAGTTTATTGCCGATTTTGATACCAAGATGAACCTTTCGCGCGAGATGTTGCCACAGAAAACACGTGGCCGTGTGGCAGTCATCGGTTCGGGTCCAGCGGGTTTGACCGTAGCCGGCGATCTGGCGCGTCAGGGCTTCAACGTCACCATTTTCGAGGGCCAGGCTGAGCCGGGAGGCGTGTTGATGTACGGTATTCCTGAGTATCGCTTGCCTAAGTCGGTAGTGCGCGATGAGGTGGCTAAGATTGCTGCCCTCGGCGTGCAGTTTATTACCAACTGCATGGTGGGCGAGAACAATGTAACCATCGACAGTCTGTTCCGTGCAGGCTACGACGCCATCTTTATGGGCACAGGTACAAACGTGCCTCAGAACATGGATTCTACACCGGGCTCAAAGCTCCACGGTGTGAGCCAGAGTACATACTTTCTGCATAACGTGAATGCCTATAACGAAGGCGCTTTGACCCGCGACATGGTTCCGCTGCGCGACGGCGAGAAGGTGGGTGTCATTGGCGGCGGAAACGTGGCTATGGATGCTGCCCGTACTGCTATCCGTCTGGGTGCCGATGTAACTGTGCTGTACCGTAAGACCCAGGAAGAGATGCCTGCCATCCAGAGCGAATATGAAGATGCAGTGAAGGAAGGCGTAAAATTTGAGTGGAAAACTACCGTCGAGGCCTTTCTGAAGGGCAAAAACGGCCGTCTAGGAAGCTGTGTGCTGAACACTCCTGAGGGTGAAAGGGTAGAAAAATTCGACAGAATCTATCTCGCCATCGGTTCAAGACCAGCCAACCGTATTGTTTCTACCACTGCCGGAATCGAGGTGGATGAGAAGGGATATGTAAAAGTTGTTGAACGTCCGTTCGGTATGACCACCCGTCGCGGTGTGTTTGCCGGAGGTGATGTAGTACACCGTCCGCAGACTGTAGTCCTGGCAATGAAGGCTGCCAAGGAGGTGGCTCAGGGCATCGCTCAGTATGTAGATGCCATTAAGCTTCTTGAAGAGGCTAAGAGAATCGAGCAACGTGGAATAGTAGAATAATCAAATGAATTCAATAGAATTAAGTGAGTTATTTCTGCAGTAACGGAACTGCTTTTACTGGGATTTGTCACTAGGCTCGGCAGATGTGCTGACTGCAGTCGGCAGACCTGCTGACTAGGCTCGGCAGAGTTGCTGAGCCTAGTGGTAATATCTGGGAAGCTATGTGTTTTGACTAAAAAGACTATATGCAAGAACTCTAAAAACTATATGCTTTTACTTATAAAAATATTTCTTAGTGTTGAAAACACCATATCTTTCCTTTGAATGATACTATATACCTTTGAATGATACTATATAAATAGACCAACTGTTATAGACGCTTAATTTTTTTACATTACTCTTTAAATGAACTTAAACTTCTTGGGAAATTTAATGAAGTATCAGATTTAATCATTACTTTTGTATCAGATTCATATTAAGAAGAAGTAATTTGTCTGGTACAAAGAAAAGATATAAATCAGAGAAAAAGCATGAAGCGTATCATATTGATTTTAACAGTATTGCTTGCCATGTTAGGGCAGGTAGCCTATGCGCAGAAAACGTGTGTCATCGCATCGGCAGAAAATCATGTGCCTATTCGTGAAGCACTTATTCATACCAATAACAATCATTGGGCAAGAACAGATTATCGGGGCTATTGGACGATGCGCTATCAGTTTGATTCAGCAACCGTATCGAAACCTGGTTTTATGAAGGCAACTATCCGGTACAAGGAACTGCCGGATACTCTGTTTCTCTTGCCGGATGCCAAACAATTAGGCGAAGTGACAGTTTGGGGCAAGAATCAGGAAGGCATCAAAAACATGGAAGAGGATATTCAGGAGAAGATAAACTCTTTGCCAACTTCATCTGCTGGCATTGGTTTTGATGCTTTCGGATGGATGGATAAACAGGGAAAACGTGATAAGAAGCATCTGCAACAGGCTAAAAAGGTATTTGAAAAAATGGAACATAAGGATCCGGTTGTAGCTGCTTATGAAAAAGCAACGGGGAAGAAGTATGAATTGACTAATCCGTATGATGTCTCGGCTTTAAAGAAAGATCCTCCTTCTGAAATGGCTACAGAAGAGGAAAAAGCAACTTCTGATGCTGAATCAAAATCGAAAAAGAAGGAGAATCCTGAAAAATAAGCACAAGAGAAAACTGAAGAAATGAACTTGGGAAAGGCAGAGCGACAGCTATTTTAGCCGACGGGATAAAAAAAAGCATAAACAAGTTGGCTTTCTCGAAAAAAAGTCGTATCTTTGTAGCCAAAAATATAAAGAAAGAAAAATGTTTGAAAATTTAAGTGATAGACTGGAACGCTCATTCAAAATATTGAAGGGCGAGGGAAAAATTACAGAAATCAACGTGGCGGAAACCATGAAGGATGTGCGCCGTGCACTCCTCGACGCCGACGTAAACTATAAAGTAGCTAAGGAATTCACCAATAAGGTGAAGGAGAAAGCACTCGGCATGAATGTACTTACTGCTGTAAAGCCGGGACAGTTGATGATCAAGTTGGTGCACGATGAACTGGAAGAACTCATGGGCGGCGAAGAAGCCCCATTGAAGCTCGAAAGTCATCCGGCCGTCATCCTCATGAGCGGTCTGCAGGGTTCGGGTAAGACTACCTTCAGTGGCAAGCTTGCCAACATGCTCAAGACCAAGAAAGGCAAGAAGCCATTGCTCGTGGCCTGCGACGTTTACCGTCCGGCAGCTATCCAGCAGCTCCATGTAGTGGGTGAGCAGGTGGGTGTTCCGGTATACAGCGAGCCTGAGAACAAGGATGTGCTCAGTATCGCCGACCATGCCATCCAGCAGGCTAAGACTAACGGCAACGATGTGGTAATCGTCGATACAGCCGGACGTCTCGCCATTGATGAGCAGATGATGAACGAGATCAGCAATCTCAAAAATCATCTCCGTCCAGACGAAACCCTCTTCGTGGTTGACTCCATGACCGGTCAGGATGCCGTAAACACAGCCAAGGAATTTAATGATCGTCTCGACTTCAACGGCGTTGTTCTCACCAAGCTCGATGGTGATACCCGTGGTGGTGCTGCCCTCAGTATCCGTACCGTGGTAACCAAGCCAATCAAGTTTATCGGTACCGGTGAGAAGATGGAGGCCATTGATGTATTCCACCCAGCTCGTATGGCAGACCGAATCCTCGGCATGGGTGACGTGGTATCCCTCGTAGAGCGCGCACAGGAGCAGTTCGACCTGGAAGAGGCCAAGAAACTGGAGAAGAAAATCAGAAAGAACCAGTTCGACTTCAACGATTTCTACAACCAGATCCAGCAGATCAAGAAGATGGGTAACATCAAGGATCTCGCAGCGATGATTCCGGGTGTAGGTAAGGCTATCCGCGACGTAGATATCCCAGAGGATGCATTCAAGGGCGTAGAGGCCATCATCCAGAGTATGACTCCTAAGGAGCGCACCAACCCAGCCATCCTCAACACATCACGCCGCCAGCGCATCGCTAAGGGTTCGGGCACCAACATTCAGGAGGTGAACAAACTCATCAAGCAGTTTGACCAGACCCGCAAGATGATGCAGATGATGACCGGCAACAAAATGGCGCAGATGATGAGCCGCATGAAGGGTATGTCAGGCATGCCTAAGATGCCGGGAATGTAAATCAGTTGATAGTTAATAGTTTATAGCGGCTTTGCCGTATAGCAAACTTGCGATAGGTAAGAATGCCCATAAAGCAAGAATGCCCTATAAACTATAAATTATAAATTATAAACTAAAGAAAGAATGACGTTAATCGACGGAAAGGCGACGGCAGCCGCCATCAAGGAACAGATAGCCCAGGAGGTGGCACAGATTGTAGCCGCCGGTGGCAAGCAGCCACACCTGGTAGCCGTGCTCGTAGGGCACGACGGAGGCAGCGAAACCTATGTGAAAAACAAGGTGCTGGCCTGCGAGAAGTGTGGATTTAAGTCGACCCTCATCCGTTATGAGGAGGATGTTACCGAAGAAGAGCTCCTGCGGTGTGTAGACAAGCTGAACCAGGATGATGATGTTGACGGATTCATCGTTCAGCTTCCTCTGCCTAAGCACATCGATGAGCAGAAGGTGACCATGGCAATAGATTACCGCAAGGATGTAGACGGATTCCACCCGGTAAATGTGGGCAGAATGTCGCTTGGCATGCCTTGTTTCATCTCTGCCACTCCGCTCGGTATCCTCACCCTGCTGCAGCATTACAATATTGAGACCAGTGGCAAGAAATGCGTCATTCTGGGCAGAAGCAACATCGTAGGCAAGCCAATGGCTCAGCTGATGATGCAGAAGCAGTATGGCGATGCTACCGTCACCGTATGCCACTCCCATTCCAAGAATTTGAAGAAGGAGTGCCAGGAGGCAGATATCATCATCGCAGCCATAGGCCGTCCTGATTTCGTGACAGCCGATATGGTGAAGCCGGGAGCCGTAGTCATTGATGTGGGTACCACCCGTGTGCCTGATGCTACGAAGAAGAGCGGTTTCCGCCTGAATGGTGATGTGAAATTTGACGAGGTGGCAGAGAAGTGTTCCTTCATCACTCCTGTTCCGGGAGGCGTTGGTCCGATGACCATCTGTTCGCTGATGAAGAATACGCTGGCTGCCGGCAAGAAGGAATATTACAGCTAGAAAGAAGATAATTATTTCAGAAAGAAGCAGTGCTTAAGTCACTGCATACTTGATTTTTTATAACTCTCTAATTTGTAGGGGCAGGGTGCAGGGATGCACTCTGCCTTTTTATCAAGCCGAGAGAAAGAGTGTAAAATGAACAAACAATATTAATCTAAAAATATAGAAACATGATAAAACTAAAGTACATATTTGCATCAGCGCTGCTCGTGGCAGCTGCCAGTGCCAGTCAGGCTGTCAGCAGGCAGCAGATGCAGAAGCAAATAGACAAGGATGCCCCTGCATACACCATACAGGGCAAGGACTCCATCTGCCAGATATTCATCTATTCGCCAGCACCCAACCAGGGGTTGCATCTGGCTTATTTCACCGACGATGAGCGTTGGGTGGATGTAGGACAGCTCTGCGCCAGCGACTACGGTCCGTGGGGAGCTGAAAAGAAGATGTATAACCCCTTCGTGGTAAAAGCCAACGACGGTACATGGCGCGCACTCTGGAGCGTGAACCAGCATGCACCGCAGTTTGCCGTAGCCTATTCAGAAGACCTCATCACCTGGCGCCCGCAGGATTATCCCATCATCCGCGAAAAAGGCGTGAAGGATGTGGCTGCCTATCAGATGGATGACGGCAACTTCGACATCTATCTCAAGACATCCAAGGGCAAGCGATACGTACAGGCAAGCAACGATTTCCGTACCTTCAAGGAAGATACGCTGGAAGCTTCTGCCGACGAGATACTCTGGCAGCGCGACACCGCAACCATCGGCGGAAAACTCTTCCAGGGCTGCGATTTCGAGGTGCCTGCCGTGCATCTCAACTACATCCGCTCCTGGTTCCATGCCCTCTCAGAAGAGGCAAAACTCAATGGACAGCCGATGCCGAAGACCGATGCCGACCTCGCAGCTTATGCCAAGGACAACCACATCGACCTGCCGAAGAAATCGGAAATTCTGGCCAACCTCAGCATCAATCCACAGAAATCCCATCGCATCTCCAATAAGCTGATGGGCATCTTCTTCGAAGACATCAGCCGCGCTGCCGACGGAGGACTCTGTGCAGAAATGTTGCAGAACGGCGATTTCGAATATAACATGGAAGATCACCGCCACCAGTGGAATGCCACCACAGCCTGGGTGGGCGTGGAGAAAGAGAGCATCGCTACCGAAAACGGGGTGAGCCGGAACAATCCACATTACGCCGTTCTGGGCACTACACCTATTTATAATATAGGCTGGGACGGCATCGTCATCCGTCGGGGAGCTGCCGTTGAGGGCAAGGAGGGCAAGCATCAGCCTGCCATCTACGAGGTGAGTCTGCACGCCCGATGTATCGACGCCAAGAAGAAAGACCTCACCCTGGCGCTCGTAAACCAGGAGGGATTGCCGATATGCCAGACCAAGATAAAGGTGCAGGGCACCGACTGGAAGGAATATAAGGCACAGCTCATCGTAACCGATAAATATGAGGGCGAACTCGCCAGCGAAGCCACCACCAAGGAGGGCAAACTGGGCAAGAACATCCGGTTCGCCATCTTGCCTAAGGGCGAGCAGAAAGTGGCGGTAGATTTGATAAGTCTCAAACCACAAGATACTTACAAGGGTCATGGACTGCGTAAAGACCTTGCCGAGGCCATTGCCGACCTGAAGCCTCGCTTCGTGCGCTTCCCGGGCGGCTGCATGCTCCACGGTCAGGGGCTCAAGAACATTTACCACTGGAAGGAGAGCGTGGGTCCGCAGAAAGATCGCAAGCCAGCCTACAACATCTGGGGATACCATCAGACCCGCCAGCTGGGTTTCTATGAGTATTTCCAGTGGTGCGAGGATATGGGAGCCGAGCCGCTTCCTGTATTGGCGGCAGGTGTTCCTTGCCAGAACTCTGTGGCTGATGAGCGCGGAGTGGCTGGTCAGCAGGGCGGAATCCCGATGAGCGAGATGCCGCAGTACATCCAGGATGTGCTGGACCTGGTAGAGTGGGCGAATGGCGACCCTGCCACTTCAAAGTGGGCGAAGATGCGAGCTGATGCAGGTCATCCAGCTCCGTTCAACCTTAAGATGATAGGCATCGGCAACGAAGACCTTATCTCTACCGATTTTGAGCAGCGCTACCTGATGATCTGCAAGGCTGTGAAGCAGAAATATCCTCAGCTTGAGGTGGTGGGCACCGTAGGTCCGTTCCACTTCCCGTCTTCTGACTATATTGAGGGCTGGAAGATTGCCCGGGAAAACAAACGCTGGATAGATGCCGTAGACGAGCATTATTACGAGCAGCCGGGTTGGTTCCTGAATCATCAGGATTATTACGACCATTATGACCGCAAGTCTCCTAAGGTTTATTTGGGCGAATATGCATCCCGCGGTGCCAATGCGGCAGACAATGCGCTGGCTGAGGGCATCCACCTCTGCAATGTGGAGCGCAACGGCGATGTGGTAGAAATGACATCCTATGCTCCTCTCTTGTGTAAGGACGGATACAGCAACTGGCAGCCGGACATGATTTACTTTGATAATAATAATGTACGCGCGAGCGAGAGCTACAAGATGCAGAAGATGTTCGGTCAGCATGCCGGTGACCTCTACATTTCATCCGTGCTCAGTCTGCCGGATGCGCTGAAGAAATATGTGGGCACCAGTGTGGTGAAGGATTCTAAATCGGGCAAAACCTGGCTTAAAGTGGTTAATGCCTTGCCTCGCACGCTGAAACTCTCGGTTTCTGGCTTGGGCAACAAGCAGGTAACCATCGCAGGCAGAAGCGCTCAGGTTTTCGAACTTTAGCTTTCTTCAGAAGATGTTTTCTGATAGAAACGGATAGAACTAATAATGGCTCAGATTATTCATTTTGAGTAAAATAGAATGGAGAAATAGGATATTAAAATGTTCTTTTTCTCCATTTTTTATGTTTTACAGCA
>JAJWFY010000039.1:0-30622 GCA_021615735.1 Segatella copri
CTTTATTCGTTCCCGGTAAATGCCCCAAACGAATTGATCATGAGAAAATTGTCGCTGGTGAAAACTTGGCGTCCGATTTTACACCTTCGGACATTATCGGATATCCAAAGGCTCAGCAGCCACACTATGATCTCTTGCGCTTCCTGGATGCACAGGAGGTTGCCTATACCCAGGCTTTAAGTGAACTGAAAGGAGGTAGAAAACAAAGCCATTGGATATGGTATATCTTCCCACAACAGAAGGGACTCGGACATAGTTACAATTCAAAATACTATGGCTTGGATGGCGAGGGTGAAGCCAGAGCCTATGTTGAACATGAAATTCTGGGTGATAGACTCCGTGAATGCTGCAAGGCGCTCTTGCTCCACAAGGATAAGGATATCAAATATATCATGGGAAGCGGAATTGACGTGCTGAAACTCAAAACTTCTATGCGTCTCTTCAATAAAGTGAGTCCTAATGATGTGTTTGAGGAAGTATTGGATGTTTTCTTTTAAAAACGTTCAGAAAAGTCTTTATCAGGGAATAATAATGTAAAGTAATATATGCAACTATATTTTCCCCATCGATGATAAGGATTATGGTGGTGGTGAAATGGTAGAAGATAAAAAAATAGCGAGCAAAAGGGAGTAATCCTTCAGCTCGCCAAGTTTTTATAGTTTCCTTTTGAATTGTCTCAATAATGCTTGTTGAGAACGTTTGGTGTACCAAATGTCAACAATGACGATTTCGTCACGCTCTTTGTCGTAGCGATAAATGAGCTTGAAGTTGTCCATAAGCAGTGCGCTACGATAATCTCGATGAAAATCTTTCAGAATAGGCTCAGGAGAATATGACAAAGGGAACATAATGAGACGAGCGTATATGGCTTCAAGTTCCTTTTTCCATCTCAAAACGCATTTCCTTCCAAACTCATCCCTAGCATATTCGATACAATAGCGTATGTCTTCTTGGGTTGGTGGTAATACACGTATCTTTACCATTCGAATTCGTTTTTGAAATCGGCCATCATTTCTAGAAAGTCAATGGCGTTGCCTGTTTTTGCATATTCTTCTTCATGAGCTAAGACATGATTCGCCAACTCGTCATTATTGCATGATGCCGTAAAAGGATATTCTTCGGATTCGTTTTGAGTCTCAGTTGCATAATCGTGACGATAGGCTACTGTTGGTTCTTGAACGGTACAGCTATCCTCGAAAAAGCGTTGGGCTTTATCGTTTAGTCGTTCTTTTGAGTTTGACATTATTTTAGTCATATAATAATCCTCCTTAATTTTGGTTACTCTAATATGTTGCAAAATTACGATTAATATTTGAAAGTACCAAAGTTTTTCTCTTTTTTCTTATGAATAATCCTAAAGAACTTGAGTTTCATATTGAAGGTCTTCTTGAAAATGGGGAAGATGTTCCCGAATAGCTGAAGAATGGTGATTATGAGTTTGAGTATAATATTATAAGATAAGATCAGTTGTGTATCTGATTTAGCAAAGAGGGTGTGTCATAAGTAAATGATTCACCCTTTTTTGTTTGTTGGAATGTTACTGATATGTTGCTGGAAAACATAGTATAAGTTGTTAGAAAAGATAGTATATGTTTTTGAGTTAGTAAGTATCTCCAGTCGCACAACAGCTGTTGTGCGCTTGCATAGCAGCTGATATGCGCTTGCACAATAGGTGATGTGCATGCGTAGGTCAACTGTTATGCACCAACTGTAATTTAGACTTATGACGCCTCCTCTTTGTCATTTGGTACATACAGAATGGCATTTCATACATTTATCCCCCAACTTTCTATGCTGTTTCGGATAAATTCATTATCTTTGTCCCCCTGAAAACAACTAAAAAATAAAATGTAATGAAGAAAGGATTAAAATATACTTTGGTTTCCTTAGGCAGCCTGGTCGTTTTGGCAGGTATTGGTCTGGGAATCATGTATATGGTGTCAGTTTTTCTGCCCTTATCCTACAATCATGGTGATATTTTTGCAATTTTGCATTTCGAAAAAGACAAACGTATGTTTGAAAGAATCTCTATCAAATGAACTAAGGAATGGTGATTGAAAATCGTGAAGCTCCATATCCCAACCAGTAACCAATTCCTCCTTTTATGTTTGTGGGGAGGTTATGTTGGTAGGTGAATATTGGGTTTCTTGATAGCTCTAACATCTTTGCATATTCGCTCCAATAGTTGTAAGCGAAACTATCTACTCTGCATAATTTAACGGAAACCTGCTCGTTTGCCAGAAAGGAAACGTGGCTGTTCTCCTTTTTGTTTCTGGAAAAGCCATATATCGGTAATTTAGGATTTGGCTTGTCGAAAAGTTCATTGTCGCTTTCTCCCAAGAAAGAGCTGTGAAACTCTTCTTGATGTGTCTTATCTAAATTGACAAATACCTTATAGAATCTGTGTTGAGCCAAATCGTCTTCTATCTTGGCATAGAGATTATATTTTCCCTTGCCGAGATCTTGACTGATACCTTTCTCTAAAATCTCGGGTGGATAAGGAATAGATGTTGTTGCTTCTAGTTTTTTCCCGTCCTTGGTCTCAATGGTGAGTTTGTAACTTCTTCCTGCAATGCCTGTAAGTTCGTTGCTGGTATAAATACTTGAAGACTCATAGCTGTTATTTATCTCATGATGCAATATGTATGGTTGGTCATCGCAAGTTATGGCTACGTTGGCATCATCGATGGTATTATTGTATAGGTCCTCCTGTTTGTTCTCGTTGTTGTTTACGGGTACTGTACAATAAAGGCGGACTACAGGGGCATGTCCGTTTTCTATCCAACCTTCTACTACGATTTGAGGCTGGTAGTTTGGGATTGTATCTGATGTGCAGCTAACCATAAAAAGAAGTGTTATAATTAGAACTTCAAATATT
This sequence comes from Segatella copri, assembly GCA_021615735.1. Classification (GTDB taxonomy): domain Bacteria; phylum Bacteroidota; class Bacteroidia; order Bacteroidales; family Bacteroidaceae; genus Prevotella; species Prevotella copri_Q. The sequence goes on from JAJWFY010000039.1 coordinate 2,879, forward strand.
TTTTTCATAACTTTGTCTGTTTAAAATTTGCAATAGAAATTGATGGATGGAAGTACTTTGACCGCAAAGCTCAGCGGTTTGTAACTGTAAGTCTTTTCTTTGTCAACTTCATGGAAATGCAACCTGTAGTAGATTGGATTTCTATGGTTGAGGGCGTTGTATAAAGAAAAGTTTACTCCATACTCCGAATGATTCTTTTTGCAGAATGTATAATCTGCTGATAGGTCTAGACGGGAATATGCAGGAAGTCGATTCTGGTTGTATCCGTTGTATTGGGATATAATGTTGCCGTCTATGGCATAAAATGACTTTGAGGCTGTGAATGGTGTGCCTGATGCATATACGAATGTGCTGCTGAGTACTAAGTGCTTACTGGTCTTGTAGGATAAGACCATATTTAACTCATGCGGACGTTCGTTGGATGCCGGGAATGTCTCTTTTCCTGTTGTTCCTTCTATTGTACGGGAGGCATGAGTGTAAGTATAGCCTATCCACCCATTTATGCTTCCAAATCGCTTGTTAATCATGATTCCAAAACCATAATTGCAACCTTTGCCTTGTCTTACATAATTTTTTAAGTCATAAGTTGACTTGCTGAAATCTAGCAGGTCGCCGGTATATTCCACTTGATTATACAGCTTTTTGTAAAACAGTTCCAGATTGATGGTATAACCACTTTTGTCGATGGCTTTTTCTCCCAGAATGTTTATACCGTCTGCGTATTCTGGTTTGATAAAATCATCTGAGCTTACCCAAAACTCAAAAGGCAATCCTATCTGTGATATTCCTGTTTGGTGTAGATTTTGCCAGCGTCTATATAGGTTCATCACTACTTTGGAAGAAACTCCCTGAAAGTGGAAGGAAACGTTGGGTGAAAAATGAAAGTCAGCTTTCTGTCCTGATGCCCAGTATATACATTCTCTGCCACCAATGATGGCATAAAGACTTTCATTTCCTATTTTGTAGTCTGCGTATGCAGATAGTTCTGCTGCATTTTCTGTCGTATTGGTGCTCCTGCTGGTATAGTAATTGCTAACGGCAGGTGATTGGGGGGCTATGTCATGATATCTCAGTTCATAGCCAAGCCCCCAATGATGCAGTTGGCTATGGTTGGCAACTCCTATTGTTGTTATCTTGCTTGGCAAAAGAAGCTGTTCATTTCCACGTACAAACTTAGTGTCATTGCTATATGAGGTGATGTATATCTGCTGTCTGGTCTTAGCGTTGGCATTGTACGTCCGTTCGTATTGGGCAGATAACAGGATGTTGTTCCAACCGAGTTTCAGTTCAGCTGGATAGTAAGGCATATTGAGGTTCACATGGTCGCCTCCTGTATAAAAGTCGATAGAAACCTTGTCTTTTGTGTTAGGTTGCCAAAGATAGGTTAGATTCACGTCGTTAAAGTCATATTTGAATTTGTCTCCGTCGAATGTAAGCCATTTGCTATATAATAAGTTGAGGTATGCCATACGGGCTGACAGGATAAGGGTGCTGTTTGTGGATAATGGCAAATGTAATGTGCCTTGCGATGACATTGGTCCTACTGCTATATTGCCATGTATCTTATGGCTAATTGTATCAATGGAGTTTAAAGAAACCATACCGCCGATTCTCTCTGTGAAATCTGCGCTGGTTGGCGATGTGGCAACTGTGAGGGATTGGAAATGAGAAGGATTGAATGTTGAGAACAGTCCAAGAAGGTGTCCAGCGTTGTAAACTGGTATGCCGTTGATACCCACCAGGTTGTGCCCTGTGCTGCATCCCATGATATGTATGCCTGCATCATATTCGTTGTTGGTCGAGATGCCGGGCATGGTCTGCAGGTAATGTATAGGGTCTGTATTGCCTAATATCTTAGGCAAGGTATTGATGAAAGTAATATCGAGTTTGGTAGTCGCATCTTGTCTTTTCAAGAAAGAAGATATTTTCTTGGCGGTGATGTTGACATCGTTCAATGACTGGCTTTTCTCGTAAGTGCTATCCTTTAGGTTCTGTGCATTCATTATCCCTAAAGTCATAAAGGAAAACAATAGAAGGAGTGTATATCTTCTCATAGAGCGTAAAAGTTCGTAGCATCCTTCTCAAATAAGTTTGGAGAATGCTACGAGTAAAATATAAATTAGAATCTGCAACCTAATGTTGCTGACAATGTATTGAACTTCAAGTCGATGTCGTCATGGAACTTAGAGAAGTCCTGACCGTATGAGATACCGATAAATGCCTTCTTGTAAACAAAGTTTGCACCTACGTGCCAACCTGCCTGAAATCTGTTAGCCTGATGACCGTCACAGTCTTTCTTGTCGAAGATGTTGTCTAATTTATCTTCGTCTTTTTTTGTTTCGCCATAGTATTTGTAGGTCACTTCACGCTTTGCTGTACCAATGATGTTATATTTGAAATCAATACCTGCAAAAGGCTCTATTGCAAAGTCTGAGTTTGGAATAGCAACGTGGTAGAGCAGGCTTACAGGAACTTTGGCTGTAAGCATGTTTCCTGTGTATTTGAGAGTAACTTCTTGGCCTACCTCGTCAGAATAGAATGCGTACTGGAGAGCTGCACCAATCTCCAGATAGAGAGGTGCAGATGGAGTCAAGTTGATGGTGCGGTTGTAACCGATAGAGAAAGCGTTAAGTTTCTCGCTCAAGCCACTATTGTCTATTGCTTTCTGATATTCATCTCCATAATCATCATACCTGTCATTGAATGAAGAAAGACTGTAGCTGGTGCCAATACTGTTGTACTGCACATACAGGCTGTTCCAACCCTTGGAGATTTCGTTACTGCTGTTAGAAAAGTTCTTGCTCTGTGAAAACTGTGCAAACGATGTGGTACTGATCATCATCGCTGCTACTAATGCTAAAAATTTAATTTTCATGATGTTTGTTATTTAAAAATGAAACAATTGCTTTAGTTCTTTATCTTAAATGGAATCCTCCAAACATTGGCAGTTTGAGTGCCGCTGCCACGTTGTGATACAAAATAGATGTATTTGCCGTCTTTACTCCATACAGGACTCAAATCATCTGCAGCATGGTAGGTAATCTGTGTTAGGTTACTTCCGTCTATATGGCAAACAAAGATGTCTGTATTAGGGTATACCTTATTTTGGCTATTCTGTCCGGCTACATCAACAACTTTCATACTGCTGCCTACCATCAATATCCATTTTCCGTCAGGCGAAATAGTAGGAGAGGTGAAGCTGCGGTTCCCTTCTGATACGATGCATTCTTCAACTCCTGTTTCTGTATTGATTCTCCATATCTCATTGTTTCCAATGCCTGAAGATCTTACACAGAGAATGTCTGTGGTGTTAGGAACTGGTATGGCATTGAATCCAGACGTAAAGTTGGAGAAAGAGTTGTCGTTGAATTGATAATTCCAAATGCCAAAGCTGCCAGAGTTTTCTTTACGGCAAAATAAGATTTGACTCATGTCGGCATTGTAAGATGGAGAAAAGTCGAACTCGTTTGCTGTTACCTGTCGGCAACCATATCCTTTGTTTGCGTCTGTGATGAAAATGCGATTGGAAGAACCATTCTTTTCGGTGAAACAGATTTTCTGTCCGTCAGGCGAATAAGAAAAATCTATTACTTGCTGGCGATTGGTGCGCTGCTGCGTAGTTCCAGCACCTGTCAGGTTTTTCAGATAGATGTTTGAATTGTTGGTCTTATAGGATAAGAAAGCTAATTTTTCTTCAGTAGGTGACATGGCGATAACTCTGCCAGACCACCATGTAATTTTCTTGCCTCTTCTTTTAACTTCCGGCATGCACAAGCAATCGTTGTCTGAAGTGATTTTCTTGAAATCAAGTCCGCTTTCTTCGCCGACGGCAACAATAGAGTAGTCTACAGATTGAGCCATAGCAGGCAATGAGAGACCTAAAAGTAATAGCAAAGCATTTAATTTTCTAGTGCTCATATACATTATTATATATACAAGCCGACTCTCCAAAGCTTGTGATATAACATTTGAAAGTAGGACATAAAAAAAGCGCGGGAGTCTGTACTCGTCACTCATCCCGCTCTTCGAGGCCTTCGCACTGCCCATCAAGTCTGAACGAGCAACGCAGAAGCCCACGCCGATAGTATATAACAATCCCTGCATCCTATCAAAAAAATAGGATGTTAAGGTGTACAATCTACCCACTTGGACATCTACTGTTGCTTTCGTTTTTGACTTGACTTTGAAAGTTGCGAAGTTTCGAAGAGCCAAAACAAAGCGTAAGTAAACGCCTTTCCCTTATGTCTTGATCCTTTAGTCCCCAAGCCAATCGTCATCGTTACGAGAGATAATCTTATCCTTTACAATCGGCGCGAACTTCAGCTCTCTTTTACAAGAGTATTTAAGAATCGCTGCAAAGGTAGATAAAAAATGTGTAATCGCCAAACGTTTTAGTTAAAATCTTCGAAAAACATTAAAAATATTTAGTTTCCCCATTTGTGTATCCTAATAAAAATGTATGTGTGGTCTGGAAAAAGTCTCTCATAAAAATGTAATAGATTCTACTATCTCACCATTTTTTCGTACTATTCCTTTGCTTGTATCATTATTTTTTGTAACTTTGCCGAAAGATTTTAAAACGGCAGCAATATGAAATATCCTATAGGAATACAAGAGTAGAACGTATCTATGGACGTGAGGAGTTGGCCGAGACTTTAGGTAGTCGTTTTAAGGCAGTGTTGGGGAAAGCTTATCAGAAGACAGAAATGAGGGCTGTCGTATTGATTGATGAATACGATAAGCAACTATTTTTCTCTTATTTTCTGCATATTCTTGCAGAAAAGTAAGCAAAAATGATAAATTTGCAGCAAAAAGCAATAATTTTTGGGAATTTATGCTTGATATTGTAGAAAAAGTCTTAACTTTGCAGCGGATTTGAGAAAATAAGCAGTTTCCGGCTATCAGAAAATGAGAAATTATGAAGCTGTCAGAAAGATGAGGAATCATGAAGATGATAAGGAGGCTGGCTTTCTCTTCCACAGTTTACACTTATAACAACTTTATAAATTAAAAGATTCGATTATGAAAGTAGCAATTGTTGGTGCAAGTGGCGCAGTAGGACAGGAATTCCTGCGTATCCTTGCTGAGAGAAATTTCCCTATGGATGATTTGGTGTTGTTTGGTTCTGAGCGTTCTGCCGGACGAAAATACAACTTCAAGGGAAAGGACTATGAGGTCAAACTTTTGCAGCATAACGATGACTTTAAAGATGTCGATATTGCTTTCACATCTGCTGGTGGCGGCACTTCAGAAGAGTTTGCCGAGACTATCACCAAGTATGGTGCCGTGATGATTGATAACTCTAGCGCATTCCGTATGTGCGACGACGTGCCTCTGGTTGTGCCTGAGGTAAATGCTGAGGATGCCCTGAACCGCCCTCGCAACATCATCGCCAACCCTAACTGTACCACCATCATGATGGTAGTAGTGTTGAAGCCTATCGATAACTTGAGCCATATCAAGAAGATTCATATCTCTTCTTACCAGAGTGCTTCAGGTGCTGGTGCTGCTGCCATGGCTGAACTTGAGCAGCAGTATAAGGATATCATCGAGACCGGTAAGACTGAGCATATCAATAAGTTCCCTCATCAGTTGGCATACAATGTCATCCCACAGATTGACAAGATGACTCCTAACGATTACACCAAGGAGGAGATGAAGATGTATAACGAGACCCGCAAGATTATGCACTCTGATGTTCGCACCAGTGCTACCTGCGTTCGCGTTTCTTCACTCCGTTCTCACTCAGAGAGTGTTTGGTTCGAGACAGAGAAGCCATTGGCAGTAGAGGACATCCGCAAGGCTTTGGAGGCTGCTCCAGGCGTAACTGTAAAGGATGATGCCCAGAACTACGTTTATCCAATGCCATTGGAGAGCGCCGGCAAGGACGATGTATATGTAGGTCGTATCCGCAAGGATTTGGCTGATGACAATGGTAACACATTGTGGTTGACTGGCGACCAGATTCGTAAGGGTGCTGCCCTGAACGCTGTTCAGATTGCTGAGTACTTGATTAAGGTGGGCAACGTAAAGTAAGTCATACCTTATTTATATAAAAGAATATGAGGAAGTTAAGGGATAATGAATTTTATCTCTTAACTTCTTTTCGTCTTTATACGATTCTGAATAGAAAAGTAAGAATATGCTTGAAAGATTCAAACAATTACTCGGTGAGATGAACCGGGGCATTTATGAGAAGGAGACGGAGATATCGCTCTCGCTCCTGGCTGCTCTGGCAGGTGAGAGTATCATCCTGCTAGGACCTCCGGGTGTGGCAAAGAGTATGGTAGCCAGACAGTTGAAGACGGCGTTCAGGGATGCTCAGAGCTTTGAGTATCTGATGTCGCGATTCTCTACACCCGATGAAATCTTCGGTCCGGTGAGCATTCAGAAACTGAAGACTTCGGATACTTACGAGCGTGCAGTGGAGGGTTATCTGCCTACTGCCGATGTGGTTTTCCTGGATGAAATCTGGAAGGCGGGACCTGCTATCCAGAACACGCTCCTTACGGTGATTAACGAGAAAATCTTTAGAAACGGCAATCGGGAAATGCATCTTCCTCTGAAGCTTCTCGTAGCTGCAAGCAATGAGTTGCCGGCTAAGGGAGAAGGACTGGAGGCGCTCTGGGACCGATTCGTCATCAGAATAGAAAGCCGACCGATTAAGCTGGAGAAGAATTTCCGGGCGATGCTGCTGGAAGTGAAGAGTGAAGAACGAGGAGTGAAAAAACAAAGTTCGGCGGCCGAAGGAAAAGCGAATTCAAATGCTATTACTGCTGAGGAGTATGCAGGATGGACGGAGCGTATCGATAAGATTGGCGTAAAGGAGGAGGTGCTCGATGCGATTTCTGCCATCCGTAAATCTCTGAGAGCCGTGAATGTGGATGAGGCTGCCGAGCGCAGAAACATCTATGTGAGTGACCGAAGATGGAAGAATATCGTCCGCCTGCTTCGCACTTCTGCCTTCATGCAGGATAGGGAAGAGGTAGATATCTGCGATTTGCTTCCTATCTACCATTGTCTGTGGCAGGAGCCGGAAGAGCGGGATGCTATCCGAAACATCGTGATCCGTGCCCTCTTTTCTCCTTTTGCAGATAAACTCGTGGAGATGAAGAATGCGCTTGCTGAGGATATTAAGTATCATCGTGTACGCAGGAATCCGGAGGATAGAAGGGATTACGAGGGAGAGATAGAAAACCTTTCGGATGGCTTGAACTCGTTGGAAAGGCTGTTGGGCGAGAATCTCTTCGCATCTGCTGATGATAAGGCGGAAATATCGGCTTATCTCCGTGATTTCTATAAGGAGTTGGCATTTACCCGTCAGGATACGATGAAACTTTATGAGGTTTAATCGCCTCTTATTACATTATTATATATAGAAAAATCTAAACATGATGAATGAACAGAAAATTTTGACTCCAGAGTTGGAGGCGCGTGTTCACCAGGCTGTGGATAACTTTATGCAGGGCTATGGCTGCTGCCAGTCGGTAGTGGCTGCCTTTGCCGATTTATATGGTCTTGATGATGAGATGGCGAAGCGCATTGGTGCCGGCTTCGGTGGTGGAGTAGGCAGAATGAGAATGATGTGCGGTGCCGTTTCGGGCATCGTGGTGCTCGTTGGCTTGGATTGCGGACAGACCGAGGGGGATGACCGTGAGGGCAAGTCGGCCTGCTATAAGGTGGTGCAGAATTTGCTCGCCAAATCGAAGGAGCAGAACGGCAGCATCATCTGTGCCGAGATTCTGGGCTTGAAGGGCCACGAGAAAGCGCAGTCCAGCTATGTGGCTTCGGCAAGAACGGCAGAATATTACAAGTCTCGCCCTTGCGCAGCCAAAGTAGAGAGTGCTGCAAGAATCTTCGCAGAATATCTGATGGAGAAAAAATAAGGATTTACTCCTATGAAATACCAGAATAACAAGGATTTGGCGGAGGCACAGTATTACTTGAAGATGCTGGATGACTTCTGCAAGTCGGGACAGGTGAAGATTCCTGATCCGACAGGTACCGCCATGCCTTGGAATTTGAAGGAAGACCCGCTGAAGGATTATCTCATTCATCTCTTTACCCTGAAAGTAACCATGGAAGCAACTGGCGAAGAGGTGCAGAAATTCGTGCGACAGGTGGTGAACAGCAAGATTAAGAGCAAGGTGTTCTATGATAGCGTGGGAAAGTTTATCGTGGAATGCGTCCACCACATGCGGTTCCAGCGCCAGCGTGCCTGGACCGAGAGTCATCGGGCTGATGATGTGCTCGATTGGGCTCCCTTCAAGCGGATGGATGAACTGGTGTGGCTCCCTTTGCTCGACCAGCTGGAACAGGAACATGCTGAAGATGGGTTCGATAAGCCTTTCTTCCTCAAGCTGATGACTGGAGACGGGGCTTCGAAACCCGAAAACTGGGAAAGGCTGGTAAGAGACTGGAAGGTCTGCATCGAACATCAGGTATTGAACAAGCTGAAGGACTTTATCTCGCTCCGTCAGAACAACTTCGAAACAGGACTGGTGCGCATGATGGACCAGATAACCCGCAACATGAAGACGAAGGGCGTTTCGGAGCAGCGCGCCGTACAAGCCTGGGAACTGATGACGAACGGATGGACTGAAACGGAGTTTGAACGCCGTCTGAACCAGGTGAAGATTCAGGATAAATACCCCGAAATCAAGGAAATTGTGGCGAAGATGGGACGAGTAGCCGATGCCAACGGAAAAGACCGGCTCACCATCGCATCGGGCGTAGAGATGAAGATGGAGCATTCAGCGGGTAGCGATATCGAGGGCATTACCGTGGGCGATGATCTCAACTCCCTTCTCCCGCTCGAACTGGCACAGTACAGTGACGAGGATATGGAGGGCCTCTTTATATATAAGTATCGCACGCGAAGACTCCAGACCTTCCGTTATAAGAGCGAAATGTCGAAACCATCCCGCAAACTGGGCTTCACCCATGCCTCCCGTAAGGGTCCGATGATCGTCTGTCTGGACACCTCAGCCAGTATGTATGGCACGCCTGAAAGGATATCCTCAACACTCATCTCTCTGCTGGAAGAGACGGCAGAAGATTTGGAGCGAGACTGCTTCCTGATAGATTTCTCCGTCAGTACCCGTGCCATCGACCTGATGGCGAAGCGCAAGGCAGAGCGCCTAAAGAGAATCGGAATCACTATGATGGAATCAGCCGAAACAGATGCAGTTCCGTCCGACGGAGATGGACAGGCGCATACCGGGCGAGGCATCCGTCGCCAGCCAACCACAACACACCTTCCGTTTATCGGCGGCGGAACTTCGGCAAAGAAGATGATGAACCAGATGTTCGAACTTCTCGACAACGACGGTCTTCATTACGTGAATGCCGATGTGCTTTGGATAACCGACTTCCTGATTCCAGATCCGCCACAGCAGCTGTTGTCGAGATTCCGGGAATACAAGGAGACGGGTACCCGATTCTACGGCATCCGCATCGTGCGTGATGACGACAAGGAGCCGAACAGCTGGAAGGAGTACTTCAATCAGATTTACACCATCCGGTACCGCCCGCTGCGAAGATATTAAAGAAGATGTTAAGGCAGAAAAGGGGTATCAGATGATAATAGAGACATGTATGAAATGTATCAAGAACTTTATCATATGTTACATTTGGCGCAGAATTTCGGTTTTGCGCCATTTTTTTGAATTAAAAATTCCTTAAAACGCTTGGTGATACAAAATATATTTGTACCTTTGTGCTCGGAACAATGAATAATTGTCAGCCAAACAAATTAGAAAAGAATCAATAAATATAAGCAATTTATACAAAAACTTAAGTAATAAACTAAAATTATGGTAAGCAACAACATTCCACAAGTAAAGCTCGGTATTATTGCCGTTAGCCGTGACTGTTTTCCAATCGCGCTTTCTACTCAGCGCCGTGAGAACATCGTAAAAGAGTACAAGGGTGAAATTTTCAACTGCCAGACTACAGTTGAGAACGAGAAAGATATGCTCAAGGCTTTGGGCGAAGTGAAAGAGCAGGGCTGCAACGCTTTGGTTGTATTCCTCGGTAACTTCGGTCCTGAGACTCCTGAGACTTTGATTGCAAAGAACTTCGATGGTCCTTGTATGTTTGTTGCAGCTGCAGAGGGTGACGGCGACATGATCAACGGTCGTGGTGACGCTTACTGCGGTATGCTCAACTGCTCTTACAACCTCGGCATGCGCCACCTGAAGGGTTACATCCCTGAGTATCCTGTAGGTACAGCAGAGGACGTAGCTAAGATGATTCAGGACTTCGTACCAGTAGCTCGCGTTATCATCGGTTTGAAGGGCTTGAAGATTATCACCTTCGGTCCACGTCCACAGGACTTCTTCGCTTGCAACGCTCCTATCAAGGGCTTGTACGAACTCGGTGTTGAGATTGAGGAGAACTCAGAGCTCGACCTTCTCGTAGCTTACAAGGAGCACGAGAACGACCCACGTATCGATGAGGTTTGCGCTGATATGGCCAAGGAGATGGGCGAAGGCTGCTACTATCCTGACCTCAGCCGCAGAATGGCACAGTTTGAGTTGACATTGCTCGACTGGGCAGAGGCTCACAAGGGTTCTCGCCAGTATGTAGCATTCGCTGACAAGTGCTGGCCTGCATTCCCAAGCCAGTTCGGTTTCGAGCCTTGCTATGTAAACAGCCGTCTCGTTAGCCGTGGCATTCCTGTAGCTTGCGAGGTAGATATCTATGGTGCACTCTCTGAGTACATCGGTATGTGTGCTTCTGACGATACCGTTACATTGCTCGATATCAACAACTCAGTTCCTCAGTATATCTATGATGAGGACATCAAGGGCAAGTACGATTATAAGTTGACTGATACCTTCATGGGCTTCCACTGCGGTAACACTCCACAGTGCAAGATGTGCTCTAGCCGTAAGATTAAGTATCAGCTCATCCAAAACCGTTTGTTGGAGAATGGTGGTAAACCAGACTTCACCCGTGGTACTTTGGAGGGTGATATCGCAGCTTCTGACATCACATTCTACCGTCTGCAGTGCGATTCTGAGGGCAACCTCCGCAGCTACATCGCAGAGGGTGAGGTTCTCGATGTTCCTACCCGTTCATTCGGTGGTATCGGTATCTTCGCCATCAACGAGATGGGCCGCTTCTATCGTCACGTATTGATTCAGAAGGGTTATCCACACCACGGAGCCGTAGCATTCTCTCACGTAGGTAAGACCTTGTTCGAGGTATTCAAGTATCTCGGCATCAAGGATATCGCTTACAACCAGCCAGCTAGCCTGCCTTACCCAACAGAGAATCCTTGGAAGTAAATTGAGTGAAGAGAGAAGAGTGAAGAAACAAAGTTCGGCGGCCGAAGGGAAAGCCAATTCATTTGCTCTTCTTTCTAAACTGAGTTCATAAAAGATAAGGGCGATTGCTTATCCCTTGCGTGGGGAATAGCAATCGCCCTTTTTATGTTTTCCTGGAAGGAGATTACCTGATGATAATCTCCTTTACGAATGGTTTGCTTATTTCGTATTTTCCAACGCTTCCTGTTTCTGCGGAATCACCACCGAAGCCCCGATGCTGACGAGCAGTACGAGGATGATGAATACCAGCGAACTGACTGCATCAATCTCGAAGAAATCGTGGATGAGCATCTTCACACCGATGAACACCAGCAGCACACTCACACCCACCTTCAGATAGCGGAACTTGTCTGCTATCGCTGCCAGCAGGAAGAAGAGGGCACGCAAGCCCAGGATGGCGAAGATATTCGAGAAGAACACCACGAACGGGTCGAGCGATACCGAGAATACGGCTGGAATGCTGTCGAAGGCGAAAATCAGGTCGCAGAACTCGATGAACACCACCGTCATCACCAGCGGACCCAGATGCAGGCGCTTCTGCATGAACTTCACTACCGGATGCTCCAGGGCATTGATTTCCTCCTTCTTGTTCCTGTTGAGGAACATCTTGGCACCGCTGTAAATCAGGAATCCTCCGAATACGAGCAATATCCAGGCGAACCGGCTGATGAGCGCAGCACCCGCGAAGATGAAGACGAAGCGCAGTACGATGGCTCCCAGGATACCCCAGTTCAGTACGTGCTGGTAATCTTTCTTGTCCACTCCGAACGAGGTGAAAATCATCATCATCACGAAGAGATTATCTACCGAGAGCGTCTTCTCTATCAGATAACCCGAGATGTAAGAGATGGTCATGTAGTGGCGATATTGCTGCAGACTCCCCTCATAGTCGTTCGGGTCCAGTTTGAGATGCGAAGCATAGCGCGAGGCTATCAGCTTCAGGTCGTCGAAGTTCTCGATGCCGTGCACCATGTCGCCATGAAAATAGATGAATACGGCGAAGGCGAGCGCGAGAATAATCCATACAGCCGTCCATGAACCGGCTTCCTTGATAGACACCACATGTGCCTTTCGGTCGATGACCAGCATGTCTAATACGAGTATGGCGGCGATGAAAATCACGAATCCCACCAAAAACATCGATTCAGTAAAAACATGTTCCATTTTTCTTTATCCTTAATCTATTTAGTATATTCCATTGAATCTTAAAATCATTTCATCTGTTAGAAACGTGGGCGCAAAATTAGGAAAAATATCTGGAATAGCGAAGGTTCCGGTGCAAAACTTAATTGATTTTAACTTGAAAGGCAGGAATGTAACAGGTTTGTAATAATAGCGCTGTGAGAACCGGCAAAAAAGGCGTTTTAAAGGTAAAAAGGTAAAAAAGTAAAAAGGTAAAAAGAGCCTAGCGGAATGTTAAGCTAGGGGGCTCTTTTTACCCTTTTACCTTTTAAAGGCTCTTTTACCTTTTCTTAGTCAGCACATAATGCTTAGCCATGGCGCCTTCAGGCTCGTTGCCCAGCGAATCGGTCATGATGAGGCTGTTGGCATCCTTTACCTTGTAGTAAGATGTCTCGCCGCTCGATGGACGGGTGATTTCTACCACGTTGTTAGCCAATACCTTGAAGATACCGCTCGCTTCGTCGTGACCATCCTTGCGCTCCAGATAGTCGGCTGAGTACTGGTAGGTGCTGTCGGCGTTGAGCGTCAAAACGGTCTTGATGCCCGGACAGTCGGCAGCAGGGAGAGTTCCCTCGTAGGTGCCGGCGATGGAATCGAGAATGACATCGTTGGAATTGAGCGAATCATTTTCAGCATAACTGAGGCTATCCTGGTCAGCCCCCTGGCTATTTGTCTTCTTGCCATTGCAGGAGACAACTGACAATGCAGCGATGACGGCTGCTGTCAAAACTAATTTCTTTTTCATACTATACTGCTTTTTAATTGTTACTTATTAACGGAATCTCTTCTCTTAGAGAGCACTTTCCCCGAGAAGGATTTCTCTTCGCAAAAATAGTGTTTTATTCTGATATCCGCAAGTTTTACACAGAAAATTATAGAATATTATACTATTTTCTTAATTGATGATGACTGGCACAATCTCTTCTTCGCTAGGCCAATGAGGCAGATAGAAGAGCGGGCGAGGGGTGCCGCCCAAGCCCGTCCAGTCTATCTGTTTCACAAAGTCGAAATCGGGAGGACCGAAGTCGAAACTTCTGCCGTAGAGCACGATGGCGCCTCTGCCTTCATCTATCTTCCACAAACCGCCCCCGTAGGTGCATTGCTCGCCGGGTGACAGCATGTCACGGTGCAGGTAGACACGCCCGAACTTCAGTACTCCGTCTCTGTTGATAATGAATTTCTGAAACATCTCTATTTCTGGTTTATTCAATGAAATCTGTATTCCGATTGATTCAATGTAATGAGAGAATTATTTCTTCTTCCAAAACAGTTTGTCTATGAAATCATAGCGCTTCTCCATCTGGGCATCAGTTTTTACGACGGTATTCACGTCTATCTGAAGCACAGGTGCTACTGCCTTGCCGTTGGTGGATGGCCACTCCGGCAGGCCCAGACCGTTCGGATTGCCGGTCTTCACGAAGTTGACGTAATACTGGTTGAAGATGTCGCTGATCATATAATCCTCCGGCTGCCATTTGAACACGCGGTTGGTTGGCAATGTCCCCATTGCATACTCGATGTCGGCAGAATGAACGGCTCCCTTGTCTTGTGGCGCAGGAGCCGCATCTTCCTTGGCATCTACCACGCCGCCAGCCAATGCAGCCACCTTACCCTTGATGGCCATAGCAGGACGAGGATGGCAATAGCGGTAGCGGTAAACAGGCTGTCCGCCGGTCAGCTTGTGCATGTTGCCCCACTTCCATGTAGAATAATCGAGGAAGATATCCGAAGCTAGGTTCACGCCCGGCTGCTCCAATACATCCTTATCGCTGTTGATGCCGTAGAGGCGGAAGAGTTCTTCGATGTTCTCTTCTCCAAATGTAGCCTTGGCACCCGCCTTCAGATTCTCGACGGTAGGCTGCTTGCCCATCAATACCGCCCATGGAGTCATCTCCTGGTTGTTACCGCCAATGAGCAGAGGCACCTTGGTCTGCTCGCCCTTGGCAAATACCTCTACAGGCTGTTCTTTCATAAAATATCCGTCGATATTATAGACAGGAACCGCTCTTACTTCCGCCAGCTTCATCAGTTCCTCGGCAGGAAGGGCACGAAGTTCGTTGAGGTTCTTCATTCCAACCTTCTTTCCCACCTTCTTGCCGTTTTTCTTACCTATCTTCTCGGCTATTTTCTGGGCAAGCTGCACTCCTTTCTCCTCGGCTTCCTTCTGTGTAGCCACCTTCTTGAATCCCATCACCGAACCACTGGAACCCATTGCCTGCGCAAAGAGTCCCTGACAGAGAGGGGAAGCCATCAGGGCGCTGACCGACATGGAACCTGCCGATTCGCCTACGATGGTGATGCGGTTAGGGTCGCCGCCGAAAGCCTCGATGTTATCCTTTACCCACTGGATGGCAGCCACCTGGTCCATGAATCCATAGTTGCCAGAACCCTTGTAGGATGTTTCCTTAGAGAGTTGTGGGTGGGCGAAGAATCCGAAGATGCCCTCACGATAGTTGGCTGTGATGGAGATGATGCCCTTGCGTGCCATCGCATCGCCCGCATATCGAGGTTCGCTTCCGCTACCTGCCATCAGTCCTCCGCCGTTGAAATAAATGAGTACCGGCAGATGCTCCTTCATGGTCTTTGCCGGTGTCCATATATTAAGGTAGAGGCAATCCTCGCTGTTGGTCTTCGTACCGAAGTTCATATCGCCGAAGAGAGGTTCCTGCATCGGGTTCGGTCCGAACTCCTTGGCCTCGCGAACGCCCTGCCATTTCTGTACAGGCTGCGGAGCCTTCCAGCGGAGATTTCCTACCGGAGGGGCAGCGAACGGAATACCCTTGAATACTGTGATGCCTGAGAGGTCTTTTCCTTCGAGGATACCTTCGGCAGTCGTTACCTGAGTCTGCGCCATCATTCCCATACCAGGGAGCAGAAAGGCAATGGATAAGAGTAGTTTTTTCATATCGTAAATCTGTTAGTTTTGCAATAATACTGCAAATATAATCAAAATATCGTTACCTTGTTTTATTCAGTCCCATTTTTTAAATCTTTTTGTAAAAAGGCAATGCTTTCACTCTTCTTTCATTTCTTTGTAACACGATGGCAACATCCTTTAAATACCTTTGCAGCGGTAAAAAGTATTACAGCATTATCCGCAAAACTCCTTTCGGCAATTCGCTGACGATTGATTTGGCAAAGGCGACGATAGACGGCGAGCAGTTGGGTGCAGATGAACTATATGGCAGCCGCGGAGACTCTGGTGCGCTCTTGGAATGACATAGCCGTAGAAGTTTTGGACAGATATCAGCATTTAATTGACAGACAACAAAATAGATTAGCCATTTAATCGTTATATTACTATATATAATAAGGTATAGTTTTATTTTGAGAGTAATATGAAAAAATGGCATTTATGGTTGGCGGCTTCCATCGGACTGGTGGTCATCGTTGGAATGATGATTCGGGAGTTTGATGTGGAAGTTCTGAGCAGGATAGATTTGTCTCCCAGGTTCTTTTTGGGGGTAGTAATGGGCGTGTTGCTCTTTGCGGTCCAGAATCTGATGCTCACCCTCCGTTTCCGTCATCTCTGCCAGCGTAAGTTATCCGTAGCCGAGGCGTTCCGCATCAATGTGCTCTGCGAGTTTACTTCTGCCGTTACTCCTTCGGCGGTGGGGGGAAGTGGTTTGGCTTTCGTCTATCTCAACCGCGAGGGAGTTTCTATGGGCAGAAGCATTTTTACGATGTTTGCAGCCCTACTGACTGATGAGGCTTTTCTGGCCATCAGTTGCATGTTGCTCTATTTCTGTGTTCCATCGCATCTCTTGTTTAGTTTGGCAGATGGAGTGGGGATTTCTGCGGATGCTACGAACGAATGGATTAAGGGCGGAGTGCAGGTTATCTTCATCATCAGCACCCTTATCGTGGCGGTTTGGACAGCCATTCTCTACCTCTTATTATTGCATCGCCCTCAAATTCTTGGATGGGTATTGAAGGGATGCTGCAAGATTCCTTTCCTTCGCAGATTCCTGCCCAAGGTAGAGAAGTTTTCCGAGGAGATGACGATGGCTTCGAAGGAGGCAAAACAGGAGGGCGGAAGATTCTGGCTGCAGCTGATGGGTTATACTTCCCTGGCGTGGCTGTCGAGATTCGCCATCGTAGTAGCTATTCTCGTTGCCTTCCATTGTCAGGGCAACATGTTGGTGGCTTGGTGTCGCCAATGGGTGATGTGGATGATTTCCATTCTGAGTCCTACGCCTGGCGGAAGTGGCGTGGCAGAGTTGATGTTCCGCCTTTATTATGCCGATTTCCTGCCCGATGCCTCGGTAGCCATCCTTGCCGCCATGCTCTGGCGCGCCATCTTCTATTACCCATTCCTGGTGATGGGCACCCTGGTCTTGCCGAAATGGATTGCTAAGAAATAAGAGTGAAAGCTGTCTTTGTATCTTTGCTTTAGAAACTGACATAGAGTCGGGCACTAAGTGCTGTGAAATCTCCATTGTCGTTTTTGATGTATTGGAACGATGGCTGAAGGGAGATGGATTCCGTCAGCTGTCTTTTCCACGTTACTTCCAGCGAATACTCCGAACCCTGCTGGAAGCGGGCGTACTGGCCCGACAAGCCGCACTCGTTCTTCTCGTCCTGATAGGCACCGCCCAGTTCTGCGTATCGGTAGCAGGCATTCTGATGACTGGTGTTCTCTGAATATTGCACCATGCACGAAATATTCTTGTCGCCAGCTGTCCATACGCTCTGTTCGCCATAAACCCACCAGGCACCGGTAACCTTGCCCTTGGATTCATCGGCAGAAACCATTTCGCCATCCTCGTTTATCGGATATTGACGGGTATGAACGGCAACACCCGCAAAATATTTTCCTCCTTTATCATTATACTCCAACTGCGACATGTTGAAGATTCCATCCTTCTTCGGGCGAACCACGAAAGGATTGTCGTGGGCTTTCCATCCACTATATCCTGCACCATTATTCAGACTGTTTCTGAAAGTCCATTTTCCCTTGGTAACATCAAAGTAAAGGGTCAAGCCAGAATGCGGATAGTTGGCTATCGGATAGCTGGATGCGATGGTAGGGAAGAGTCCCTCAGAGCTGTTTAGGAAAAGCGAGGTAACGCGAGATGTGAAGAAATCCTCGTTCACATTCCTTACACCCACAAACAGATGCCCCGAATTCCACTCGTGCATGTAGCCCAGTACGGCAAGCAGGGCAAAATGATTATCTTCATCTATGTTGGAAAATCCCTGCCAGTCATCAATAATTCCATCGTTTGTCTTTGCCACGTGCAGCGTTGCCGCCTCAAACGAATCCTTTCCTTTTCCTATCGGAACACTCAGTTCTAGTCTCAGCTGATTAATCAGATTCGTATTCTTGTTCATGTCCCATTGCCATTCAGAAATATATTGTCCGTTAAAGGTCTGTGCATGAGCAAGGCAAATATTGATGCTGCCTAAAATAATAAAAATAATTCTCTTCATTTCTTTTATGTTTTTGTATTGTTTCTTGTTCACTTACTCGCCGCTTGCGAGTATCTTTAATTCACGCTGCAAAGGTACTGGGTATTTCAAAATCCTGCAATACTTAATAATCGGTATTTTCATTTCTTCTAAATAGTGGAGACTTTATCTTTATCCCCATTTCTAGGTATTTTTATTTCTTCTAAATAGTTAGGGTTCCGTCTGACCCCTTATTTTTAGGTAGTCAGACGGAACAAACAATAAACATTTTCCTACATTACAACCAGCGTTTGAAAGCCCTGATATAAAGGGTTTTGAGCCATTGCGTCAATACGCAGTAAGACAGCAGAATGCCTATGAGCCATGGAAAGTAGGTCCATGGAAGAGGAGTCAGGCCTATCGAACTGCCGAATGTGGTGAACGGAATACAGAGGCCGATTGCCATGATGGAGAAGGTCATCAGCATCACAGGCCATGAGGCAGAACTCTGGATGAACGGAACCTTGCGGGTACGGATCATGTGAACGATGAGGGTCTGGGAAAGCAAGCCCTCGACAAACCAACCCGACTGGAAGAGGAATTCCATGTCCGGACCCTGGCACTTGAACACCCACCACATCACCATGTAGGTGGCAATATCGAATATCGAACTGATAGGTCCAATCCAGATCATGAATCTGCTCAAATCGCCTGAATCCCAAACACGTGGCTTAGCCAGATATTCCTTATCCATTCGGTCGAAAGGAATGGTGGTCTGGGAAATGTCATAGAGCAGGTTCTGAATGAGCAGATGGATAGGAAGCATCGGCAGGAAAGGCAGGAAGGCACTCGCTGCCAGCACGCTGAACATATTGCCGAAGTTGGAACTAGCCGTCATCTTCACGTATTTCACGATGTTTCCGAAGGTCTTTCTGCCTTCCAGTACGCCGTTCTCCAAAACCATCAGGTCTTTCTCCAGCAGGATGATGTCGGCACTCTCCTTGGCAATATCTACAGCTGAATCTACCGAGATTCCGATATCTGATTCTCGCAAGGCTGCTGCGTCATTGATTCCGTCGCCCAGGAAGCCCACGGTGTTGTTCTTCTTCTGCAGGAGCTGGATGATTTCCGACTTCTGCATCGGTGTAAGCTTCGAGAAGATGCTGCATTTTACCACCGCTTTCTGTTTCGCCTCCTGACTCATGTTTTCGAGTTCCGGCCCCGTAACGGAATCAGAAGTATTGATTCCTACCTGTCGGGAAATCGCCTTTACCACCGCCTCGTTGTCTCCCGAAAGTACTTTTACTTCCACGCCGTGCTCGTGCAACTGCTTGATGGCCTGGGAAGCTGATTCCTTTGGAGGATCGAGAAAGGCAAGATAGCCAATGAGAACCATCTCCTTTTCATCTTCGATGGCAAAGTTGTTTTCCTTGCTCAGGAAACTCTTCTGCGCCAGGGCCAGCACTCTCATACCTTGTGCATTCATCTCCTTCACGAATCTCTGTGCCTTGCTTCGCATGCTGTCTGATAAAGGCTGAACCTTTCCGCCGAATTCCGCAAAGCTGCAAACCGTCAGCATTTCTTCTACGGCTCCCTTGGTGATAATCTGTCGCTTGCCATTTCTGTCTTCTACCACCACCGACATGCGTCTTCTGGTGAAATCGAACGGAATCTCATCCACCTTTTTATATGAGCTGCTCAGCGATTCCAGTCCCAGTTCCTTGACGTGCGAGAGGATGGCGCGATCCATCAGGTTCTTAAGTCCCGTCTGGAAATAACTGTTGAAATAAGCGTGGCGCAGAATGCGGTTTTCCTTATCCTCGGTTCCATCCACGTTCACGTGGCGCTCCAATACGATGTGGTCCTGCGTCAGGGTGCCCGTCTTGTCGGTACAGAGAATGTTCATGGCACCGAAATTTTGAATGGCGTTCAAATCCTTTACGATGGTCTTCTTGCGCGACATTACCATCGCTCCTTTCGAAAGATTGGCGGTTACAATCATCGGCAACATCTCTGGGGTAAGTCCCACGGCCACGGAGATGGCGAAGATGAAAGCCTCCAACCAGTCGCCCTTCGTAATTCCGTTGACCAGGAATACTATAGGAACCATTATGAGCATGAAGCGGATGAGCAGCAGACTCACCTTGGTGATTCCCTTGTCGAAAGCCGTAGCGGCACGATGGCCCGCCACGTTCTTGGCAATGGTTCCCAGATAGGTGTGGCTGCCGGTGGCGAAGACAATGCCTTTTGCCGATCCGCTCACCACGTTGGATCCCATAAAGCAGATGTTGTCGAGGTCAACGATGCTGCCCGTATGGTTGCGGGCTTCCGAAAGATTCGGGAATTTTTCGATGGAATCTGATTCGCCTGTCAAACTGGATTGGCTGACGAACAAATCCTTGGATTCGATGATGCGGACATCGGCAGGAATCATGTCGCCGGCAGAGAGCATGATGAGGTCGCCAGGTACCAGTTCCTCGTTGCTGATTTCATCGCCTGGCGAACCGCCACGGGTGCTTGTGCCGAGACGCATTACATAGCAGGTGTTGGTCACCATCTTCTGTAGAGCTTCGCTGGAGCGGTTGGCTTTCCATTCCTGCACAAAGCGGAGGATGGTGCTCAGAATAATCATGGTCGAGACTACGATGATGGAAGTCCAGTCCTGGTCGCCAGGATCTGCCATCCACACATCCATCACGTAAGAGATGGCTACCAGTACGGTGAGCACTCCTACGAAAGGATTGATAAAAGCCTTGGCAAGCATTACGAGCGGCTTTTTCTTCTGCTCGTGTACAATCTCGTTCTTGCCATAGAGTGACTGTCTCTTCTCTACTTCTTCATCGGTGAGTCCCAATGAGGTAGTCTGGAAGTAAGTAAGCACCGTGTTGAGTGGTGCCTTGGCAGCCATCAATACCGTCTCGGTATTGAAAGCCATTTTTCTGATGTTCTTTTTCTTCTTCCACATAATTGCTTTACTTTTACTTGATGTGAATTATTGTTTTGCGGTTGCAAAGGTAAGCAAACTATGTGGAAGAAGCCGTTAGAAAAGAATTAGAACGGTATTAGAAAACTATTAGAGAATCAGTAAGTCGTTTATTAATAGGGAGATGTATATTGTGAGGATTATGCTAGATATGTGGAATCTCCACAATGAAGAGGGTTCCCTTGCCCTGCTCCGAATGCACGGCGATGTTGCCATCATGCAGATGGATAATCTTATGGGCCAGTGACATTCCGATGCCGTAGCCTTCTACTTTCTTCTTCTCATCTCCGCCTCCTCTATAAAATAAGGTGAAGAGATTCTCCTTATCCTTTGCCGACATTCCAAAACCGTTATCTGCCATGCGGACGATGCTCCATTTGTCTCTGAATGAAATCTGAACGATAGACGAATGGTTCTCCGAATACTTGCAGTTGTTCTCTATCAGATTCGAGAAGGCGATGTTCAGCAGATAAGGATTGCCGAGGACGGTAATCAGACTGTCATCGTCTTCTTCCTCGTTGCAGAAGAGTAGGTCGATGCTGTATTCCGGATGTGCCCGCAGGATGAGTTCTCTTGCATCTAATAAAAGTTCATCCAGGCGAACCTCTCGCATGCTGATTTCTTCCTTGCCGTAATCCGCCTTTGCCAGGTTCAGCAAACCATCTATCAGTCGGGTCATTCGCTTGGCGTCCTGCTGCATATTCTGCATGGCGAGCTGGTACTGCTCGTTGGTTCGCTCTTTCTGCAGCGAAACATCGATTTCGGCTGTTAGGGCAGCCAGAGGAGTACGCAGTTCGTGAGACACGTTGCTCACAAACTGCTTCTGTGAATTGAATGAAATCTCCAGTCGCTTGAGCAGTTCATTGAAAGCGATGGTCAGTTCGCCCAACTCATCTTTTTCGTTCTTCACGGGGATGCGGCGGTCGATGTGGGAGGCTGTAATAGTTTCAGCCTCATTCACGATGTTTCTTATCGGTTTGAGGGAGAGTTTTGCCAGAACATAGCCGGCGATAAAGAGCAGCGACAATCCGATGATGAAGAGGCAGATGAGGGTTTCCTGCAGTCCCACAAGGTTGTCGTAGCCGTAGCCGTCATAAGCGGCAGCTGTAACAATATAATCCTTTCCCTTGTATTGGAAAACCATTCCGATGCCCTGGTATTTTCCGATGTGGAATTCAATCTCTTTTTTCTGAATGATTTCCTTGATCATCCCTTCGGTTTCCTTCACGATGTCGTTGTGGATGGCATCGTGGTAGAGCATGTGGAAATCGGTGGTATAGACGGCAACCTCTACCTCGTTGATAAACTTCCTATTGTTCAGATAAATCGACTGCATGGTCTTGGCATCTACCTGTCCGGCCAGGAAGAGATTGGCCTTGGTAATGCCTTCGCTTTTCAGGTTTCTGAAGAAAGTCTGGTCGCGGGTATGTTCGCTGACCAGGTAAATGAGCACCATGCAAAGCAGAAATATGGTTGCCGTAATGCAGGTGTATTTAAGGGTAAGGGATGTTCTGATCTTCATATCTCTTTTCTTTCTGGTTTTATTCAAATTCTTATTCGGTTTATCTGTTTGGTTCGTTACATCTTGTCCGTCAAGATAAAACCAACTCCCGGCTTGGTATGAATCAGTTTCACCTCGAAGTTCTTATCCATTTTCTTTCTCAGATAGTTGATATAGACATCGATGAAATTGGTGCCCGTATCAAAATGGGTGTTCCAAACCTTTTCTGCTATTTCCACTCGGCTCACTACCTTTTCTGCATTCTCCACCAGATAAACCAGCAGGTTGTATTCCTTAGGCGAAAGCTTGACAGGTTCGCCGTTTCGTGTTACTTCCTGTCTTTCAAGATTGATGCACAGGTCGGCGTATGAAATCTCCTTTGCCACATCAACCTTAGCCACGGCTCTTCTTTTCTGCAATACTCTCACTCTCGCTAGCAGTTCTCTGAAATCGAATGGCTTCACCATGTAGTCGTCGGCTCCCACATCGAAGCCTTCCAGCTTATCATCGGCGGTTCCCAGAGCCGTGAGCATCAGAATCGGGATTTCTTCATCCGCCTTTCTGATTTTCTGGCAGAGTTCGAAACCATTGAGCTTCGGCAGGATGATGTCTGAGATAATCAGTTGGAAATCATTCGATTGAAACAGTCTCCATCCCATCTCACCATCGTAAGCCACCAGAACCTGATAGCCGTTCTCTTCCAGACCGATTTTCAATAAATCAGCCACTCGCTTTTCGTCTTCTATCACTAAAATCTTAATCATACTTATAATCGTCTTTTTGTAGCTTGCAAAAGTACATCAATTTTAAAGATTCCCACGCTTCTTCACTTTTTATTATGGAAAATTAACCGTAATATCTTAAAAAAACTTTGCCTTGTCAGATATTATTCGTACCTTTGCCTTGTTTTAAAAAGTTTAATCAGTTAGAAATCAGTTTAATCAATTAGAAAATGAAGAAGATATTAAATCCATATTTGAACAAGGAGGGTTACAACTGCGTTTGCTGTGCCCCCAACAATCCTGTAGGATTGCATCTTGAGTTTTGGGAAGAGGGTGAGGATGTGCTTACCATCTGGAATCCCGGCGAAAATTACCAGGGCTGGATCAATACCCTGCATGGCGGAATCATCAGTATGCTGATGGATGAAGTGGCAGGCTGGGTTATCAACCGCAAACTGCAGACCACGGGTGTGACGATGCAGCTCAACGTGAAGTACAAGAAGCCTGTGATGACTACCGATTCTCAGATTACGGTGCGTGGTCACATCGCCAGTCAGCGCCGTAACATCGTTACCATCCACCTGACTCTGGAGAACTCCCAAGGCGAGGTTTGTGATGAGGGCGAAGCCATCTACTTCACCTTTGGTCCTGACAAAGCCAAGGAGATGGGATTCGACAGCTGCAAGGTAGAGGGGGAGGAATAACTCTCCCCACTTGTTTGTAATGCTGGAGTCTTTCTTGAAGTTTTGAAAGTTCTTGAAGTTGATCATGCTTTGTCTGCGTTTAAGAGTTCCTTGAATCACAATTCCCCGGAAAGCCGTTTCCTGCCCATTTTGTGGTCTTCATTGATGACCAGCGCTTGCCATCTATTAAGACCAGCCTCGGTCTTCATAGATGACCGACTTTTGGCACAAGAAGACTGTTCTTTCGATTGCCGGTGCAAAGATACAAAAATTCGAAGCAGAAAGCAAGCTTTTTCCGGTAGAATGTTGGAAAATAGTGCGTAAGTAGCTGATGTGTAGAGGTATAAGTGCTTTCGGCTTGTGCATCTGATTGCAAAAGCTGCCTTTGAAATCGTTTTTGATGTTGGGAAAGGGTCATTTTCGGTCACGGTCATTTTCGGTCATTTTCAAAAATGATTCGGTCATTTGGGTCTATAGTATATATAAATTATTTATATAATACTATAGGGGAGATTTGCGCCCCCGAAAACGAAAATGACCGAAAATGACCGTGACCGATAATGACCGGATTAGGCTTCTGATAGTTATTCGAGAAGAAGAGATGGATGATTGTAATATAATGGTAATCAGTAAATTAGCTTATATTATAGTTTTGGCTTGTACCATGTTTTGTATTGTAGGAACAGCACATATTCATCTTCTCTCTACCCCAGTTTTCTTGCTTTTTTACTAGAATCTTGACAAAAATATATCAAGAAATTCCTCGTTTTTCCCCTTTCATCCTACCTTTTACCCCTCTTATTTTTGCCTTCTGAAGGGAGGAAAAGTGCCATCGGAACCACTTTTTCTTGCTCCTAAGAGCATTTTTCTCCTTCTTTCTCTGTAAAAGAAAAGTGTATTTGGATATGTTTGAAAGGAGGAAAATATATAATGGCAGGTTCCCAATTAACGCATCAGGAATCTGCCATTTTCTTTCATTTTACGCTAATTTCAACCTCAATGAATTAAGCACTACGCTTACGCTGGAGAAGGCCATCAGGGCACTTGCCCACATCGGGGTTATCTGGAAATCAATGCCGAAGATATGAAGGGCTCCGGCAGCCAACGGGATGCAGATGATGTTGTAGATGAACGCCCAGAAGAGATTCTGCCAAATCATGTGAACCGTCTTCTGACTCAGTTTTACGGCTTCCGGAAGTGCCAAGAGGTCGTCGCTCATCAGCGTAATCTGCGCCACATCCATCGCCACATCCGTTCCCTTTCCTATCGCCATACTCACGTTGGCAAGGGCCAAAGCCTGGGTGTCGTTGATTCCGTCGCCTACCATCGCTACCTGCTTGCCTTCGTTCTGAAGTTTCTTTACCAAAGCCTGCTTGTCGCCAGGCAGCACCTTGCTCTGGTAATGCTTGATGCCGGCTTTCTCTGCCCAGTAGTGAGCCGCTTCCTCCTTGTCGCCACTCATCATATAGACCTCTATTCCCCTTTCCTGCAACTGCTTCATCGCTTCCTGGGCATGAGGCTTGAGGGTCTCTCTCGTCTCCAGATCCAAATCCTCCTGCTTGGTGAAATCGATATTCTGGTTAGGAATGGTGAGGGTGCCGGTCTTGTCGATGACGAGGGCGTTGATCTTGTGGAGATTCTCCAGCGCCGACGCATCCTTGATGAGAATCTGCTTCTGCGCCGCCTTGCCGATGCCCACCATCAGGGCGGTAGGAGTAGCTAAGCCCATGGCGCATGGACAAGCGATGACCAATACGGCTACGGCTGAAAGGATGGCCTGCGGAAGAGCAGCGTTGCCACCTATCAGCCACCATATTAAAAAGGTGATGAGGGCGATGGCTGCCACGGCTGGAACGAAGATCAGAGCCGCCTTATCCACGATGCGCTGCACGGGTGCCTTACTGCCCTGCGCCTCCTGAACCATTCGGATGATGTGCGCCAGGGCGGTGTTCTCGCCAATCTGCTTGGCTCTCATGCGAAGCTTTCCCTGGCTCGGAATAGTGCCAGCCAGCACGTTGTCGCCAGCCTTTTTCATCGCCGGAGTCGGTTCGCCGCTTATCATCGCCTCATCCACATAGGCAGCATCGGCAGTCATGAAACTCTCAGCCTGGGTCACCACGCCATCCACCGGAATCTTCTCGCCGGCTCTTACCTCTATCATGTCGCCTATCTGAATGGTGGAAATCGGAACTTCCTCCATCTTGTAGTCGTTGGTGCCTTCTATCTTCTCGTAAGTCACCAGTCGGGCGGTTTTCGGCTGCATTCCCATCAGTTGTCGGATGCTGCTCGCCGTACTGTCCTTCGCTTTTTCTTCCAGGCATCTGCCGGTCAGCACGAAGGTGATGATCATCACGGAAGCATCGAAATAAGTGTGCCATTCTATGCCTCTCGCTCCCCATACCATTTCTCCGAAGAAGGTGTTGAAGGTGCTGAAGAGGAAGGCGATAAGGGTGCTGAGTGCTACGAGCGAATCCATGTTTGCCGTATGATGCAGGAGCTGCTTCCAGGCGGAAACATAAAACTGTTTGCCGCAGTAGAGCAGGTTGGCGAGTGCCAGGAGCAGACAGATCTGGTTGGCGAAGGAACTCGAGTGATGAGCCGAAGCAACGCCATCTGAAATCATATTCTGTTCCATGCCCAGGGAAATCCAGCCCATGGAGAAACACATGGTCAGGATGGCGAAGAGCCAGGAAGCGAGGGTTCGGCGGCGCAGGAGAGTGAACTCACGGCGGTTGATTTCCTCCACGCTTCTGTCGTTTTCGATAACGAGGTCGTATCCGGCATTGCTGATTTCCCGTTTCATATCTTCCAGAGAAATGATGTCGGGGTTATAATCTACCAGGGCAGTTCGGCTCGCCAGGGAAACCGAGGCGGAGTTGATGCCTTCTAGCGACTGCAGCTTCTTTTCAACATTGGCAGAGCATACGCTGCAAGCCATGCCTATTACTGGAATTGTTTTCTTCATCTGTTTCTTATATAAATGTTCTGAATTCTATAAGCAGAAGCTTTCATATCTGCTTTTCTGCCTGCAAAATTACATATTAATTATGGAAGAAAAAAGATTTATGGTGAAAAACTTTTGGCTGCTCCATGAAAATCATGATAATAAGGTAGATGAAAAATGCGATGGTTCAGGTAAGGGCACAAAAAAAGGCAGATTCCAAATTGCTTTGGAATCTGCCTCCATCATTTATGGGAGATGATTATTTGACTTCGATGTTCTTTGTAGTCTTAGCCTCCTCCTTAGGAGTAAGCTTTGGAATCTCGACCTCGAGTATACCATCAGCTACCTTTGCTGAAATCTTCTCACGATCAGCATCCTCAGGCAGCGTATAACACTGCTGGTAGTTGCTGTAAGAGAATTCGCGGCGCAGATAGTGCTCGTGCTTGTCTTCATCCTTGTGTTCCATCTTGTTCTCGATGGCGATGTTCAGATTACCATCGTTATCGATGTTTACACGAACCCACTCTTTCTTCAAACCAGGAGCAGCAACCTCCATGATGTAATTCTTATCTGTCTCCTTGATGTTAATGGCAGGAGCAGTAGCATTCATACGTGACATTACTTCGGTATTGAATAAAGTATCATCAAAGAAGTTACTCAACCAATCTGAATCATTATTTCTACGTGCTAACAACATAATTAAAACCTCCAAATTTTATTTTACTCGTCCTCTCGGTTCCTTACGGCTCCGTCGGGATTTCTGCTTGTTAATATTCTTGTTATTTTTTTGCTTTCGCCTCGAAACTCCGTCATTCTTCTGAACTCCTTTATCTTTTGGCTTCAGCTTTCACTCTCTGTTTTTGCAACTTATGTGCCAGCGGACTGAAAGTGGTAATGTTGGCACGAAAGGATAAATATTTTAAACTTTTCTGCCAGATGATGCGGTTATCTGTAAGCGGCTCCGCATTTATACCTTGCCCTTTATCGTAAAAGTTCTTACCTTTG
>JAJWFY010000072.1:0-6419 GCA_021615735.1 Segatella copri
GAGCATCTGCCTTACAAGCAGAGGGTCGGCGGTTCGAATCCGTCAACGCCCACAATGGTGAAGGTCTTTCAACAAATGTTGAGAGACCTTTTTTTTATGCTTTTAAATTATTTTATCACTATTTTCTCTGTTTTCTCACGATAATTCATTAATTTTGCACCCTATATATAATACGTATTGTTATGAATTTAGATTTATTGACTGCCATATCACCAATTGATGGTCGTTATAGGGGAAAAACAGAGCAGCTCGCTAACTACTTCTCAGAGTATGCTCTCATTCGTTATCGTGTACGCGTAGAGATTGAATATTTCATCACTCTATGCGAGTTACCTTTGCCACAGCTTGCTTCATTCGACAACTCGCTGTTCGAACGCCTGCGTGACATTTATCGTAATTTTGACGAGAATGATGCACAGCGCGTAAAAGACATCGAGAAGATTACCAATCACGATGTAAAGGCTGTAGAGTATTTTATCAAGGAAGAATTCGATAAAATCGGAGGCTTGGATGCTTACAAGGAGTTTATCCATTTTGGTTTGACATCTCAGGATATCAACAACACAAGTGTGCCTCTCTCTGTAAAGGAGGCTTTGGAAGAGTGCTTCTATCCGCAGGTTGAAGAGCTGATTGCACAGCTCCAGACTTATGCTGATGAGTGGAAGGATGTGCCTATGCTGGCTAAGACTCACGGACAGCCTGCTTCACCTACCCGCCTGGGCAAGGAAATCATGGTTTATGTTTACCGTCTTACCGAGCAGCTTAATTCGCTCAAGGCTTGCAAGATTACAGCTAAGTTCGGTGGTGCTACCGGTAACTACAATGCTCACCATGTAGCTTATCCACAGTATGACTGGAAAGCATTCGGCAACAAGTTTGTCAGCGAAAAACTCGGTTTGGAGCGCGAGCAGTATACCACACAGATCAGTAACTATGACTACCTTGGTGCTATCTTTGACGCCATCCGTCGTATCAACACCATTATCATCGACTTAGACCGTGACTTCTGGATGTATATCTCTATGGATTACTTCAAGCAGAAGATCAAGGCCGGTGAGGTAGGCTCAAGTGCGATGCCTCACAAGGTGAATCCTATCGATTATGAGAACAGTGAAGGTAACCTGGGCATAGCCAATGCCATTCTTCAGTTCCTGGCACAGAAACTTCCGGTTAGCCGCTTGCAGCGCGACCTTACTGACAGTACCGTACTCCGTAACATCGGTGTGCCTCTCGGTCATAGCGTCATTGCTATCCAGAGTACATTGAAGGGCTTGCGTAAACTGATTCTTCACGAGGAGAAACTGCAGGAAGATTTGAATAATACATGGGCAGTTGTAGCTGAGGCTATCCAGACTATCCTTCGCCGTGAGGCATATCCACATCCTTACGAGGCATTGAAGGCGTTGACACGTACCAACCAGCACATGACAGAGAAAACTATTCATGAGTTTATCCAGGGATTGAATGTGAGTGATAGTGTTAAGGCAGAACTGATGGCAATCACACCAAGCAATTATACAGGTATCTAATATACACAAAGGAATTTTGTAGTTTTAGTACATATATATAAGTAAAAATTAGATTTATTAACCCAGCCGTGAGGCTATTAAGTATTTTAAGAAAATGGATTCAGAATTTGAAAACAAACCTCAAGATCAGTCTTCTGAGAATGAGAGAACCCGTGAGGGCTACAACCCAGCAGGTGGTTATCAGAAGAGTTATCGACCAGTAGGCCGCACACAGCGTCCTCGTATCAATTCACATCGCGCTTACAGCAGCGACAGAAGTAGCAGTAACAGCGAAGGCGGTTTCCGTCCGGAAGGTTTCGGAGCTGGCTTGCAGAGCACAGGCAATAGCGAGCGTCCACAGCGCAGCAGTTATCAGAGCCGTGGTGGTTATGGTAACAACAGCCGTGGAGGCTATCAGCCACGTCAGCAGGGTGGCTATCAGTCTCGTCCTCAGCAGGGTGGCTATCGTCCTCGTTACAACAATAATGATGAGCAGGGTGGTTATCAGCCTCGTCAGCAGGGTGGCTACCAGCCACGCCAGCAGGGCGGTTACCAGTCTCGTTCTCAGCAGGGTGGTTATGGCAACAACCGTGGTGGTTATGGTCGTCCTCAGGGTGGCGGCTATGGCAACAACCGTGGTGGTTATGGTCGTCCTCAGCAGGGTGGTTATGGCAACAACCGTGGCGGTTATGGCCGTCCACAGGGTGGTGGCTATGGCAACAACCGTGGTGGCGGTTTCCGTCAGCACACTCCTGGTTACGATCCAAATGCTAAGTATAGCATGAAGAAGCGTATCGAGTACAAGGAGGAGAATATCGACCCAACAGAGCCATTGCGCTTGAACAAGTTCCTCGCCAATGCTGGTGTTTGCTCTCGCCGTGAGGCTGATGAGTTCATCCAGGCTGGTCTGGTAACTGTCAATGGTGAGGTAGTTACCGAGTTGGGTACCAAGATCCTTCGTACCGATGAGGTGAAGTTCCACGACGCTCCTGTATCTTTGGAGAAGAAGGTATACGTATTGCTCAACAAGCCAAAGGATTATGTTACAACCAGCGATGATCCTCAGCAGCGCAAGACTGTGATGGACCTCGTAAAGGATGTTTGTCCTGAGCGTATCTATCCTGTAGGTCGTCTCGACCGTAATACTACAGGTGTACTTCTCCTGACTAACGATGGTGACCTGGCTTCTAAGCTTACTCACCCTAAGTTCTTGAAGAAGAAGGTTTATCACGTTCATCTCGATAAGAACCTGACAGCTCACGATATGGATCAGATCCGTGAGGGTATCACCTTGGAAGATGGTGAAATCAAGGCAGATGCTGTAGAGTATGCTGATGATCGCGACAAGGCACAGGTTGGCATCGAGATTCATAGTGGCAAGAACCGTATCGTGCGCCGTATCTTCGAGAGTCTCGGCTATCGTGTTACCAAGCTCGACCGTGTACAGTTCGCAGGTTTGACTAAGAAGAATCTCCGTCGCGGTGACTGGCGCTTCCTTACTGAGAAGGAGGTAGACATGCTCCGCATGGGTGCTTTTGAATAAGGATAATAAGATATAATAAGAAAGGAGACTATCTGTTTAGTCTCCTTTTTAACCTATTAATTAACAATGGAAAAGATTAAAAGAACTAAAGTTGTAGACTTGCTCAAGAGTACAGCCTACGGCTCAATCGTGAATGTCAAGGGATGGGTTCGTACCCATCGTAGTAGCAAAGCAGTCGATTTTATCGCTCTTAACGATGGTTCTACTATTAATAATATTCAGATAGTAGTCGACCCATCAAAGGTCGATGAGAATCAGCTCCGTCAGATTACCACTGGTGCTTGTATCAGCGCCGTAGGCACGCTGGTAGAAAGTCAGGGTGCCGGACAGAGTGTTGAAATCCAGTGCGAGAGCATCGAGATCTACGGTCTCTGCGGCAGCGACTATCCTATGCAGAAGAAGGGACAGAGCTTCGAGTACATGCGTCAGTATGCTCACCTCCGTCTCCGTACCAATACCTTTGGTGCAGTGATGCGTATCCGCCACAACATGGCGATGGCTATTCACACTTACTTCCATGAGCATGGATATTTCTATTTCAATACTCCGCTCATCACAGCCAGCGACTGCGAGGGTGCAGGTCAGATGTTCCAGGTTACAACCAAGAACCTCTACAACCTGAAGAAGACTGAGGATGGCAAGATTGACTATTCTGATGATTTCTTCGGCAAGCAGACTTCATTGACCGTATCAGGTCAGTTGGAGGGTGAGCTCGGTGCTACTGCACTCGGCGCCATCTATACCTTCGGTCCAACCTTCCGTGCAGAGAACAGTAATACTCCTCGCCATCTGGCAGAGTTCTGGATGGTAGAGCCAGAGGTTGCTTTCCTGGATATGGACGGTTTGATGGAGTTGGAGGAAGACTTCATCAAGTATTGTATCCGTTGGGCACTGGAGCATTGCAAGGACGATCTTGCTTTCTTGAACAAGATGATTGACAAGGGTCTGATTGCCCGTCTGGAAGGCGTATTGAATTCCGATTTCGTTCATCTTCCATATACCGAGGGTATCCGCATCCTTCAGGAGGCTATTGCCAACGGCAAGAAGTTTGAGTTCCCATGCGAGTGGGGTGATGACCTGGCTTCAGAGCACGAGCGCTTCCTCGTAGAGGAGCACTTCAAGCGTCCTGTCATCATGACCAACTATCCTAAGGCTATCAAGGCATTCTATATGAAGATAGACGAGGAGGAGAGTGGTTTCGGCGGTAAGAGCGGTCAGACCGTTCAGGGTACCGACGTGCTGTTCCCACAGATTGGTGAGATTATCGGTGGTTCTGTCCGTGAGGAGAGCTATGACAAGCTGATGGGTGAGATTGAGGACCGCAACATTCCTATGAAGGATATGAGCTGGTATCTCGATACCCGTAAGTATGGTTCATGCCCACACGCAGGTTTCGGTCTCGGTTTCGAGCGTCTGATTCTCTTCGTAACCGGCATGCAGAACATCCGCGACGTGATTCCATTCCCACGTACACCAAAGAACGCTGAATTCTAGAATAAAAAATGAAGCCTGTTTCGATGTCCTTCGAAACAGGCTTCATTGCTCTTCGCAAGTACTTGCGATGGCCAATGCTGCTATTTATGATTTTCTTTAATCTATTTCATCTATCTTTTTCTATCTTTTTTCATTTACTCTATCACCCAATCCTCTATATTTCCCTTTGAAGAGTCGAAGTTGATACCGACTTTCGTTATAGGTTTATTGCAGAGAGCGAAACGTTGGCGATAGTTTTTGAGATTGATTTGCTGCATTGCAGCCTGAGCACTCTTATCAAGTTTCAGTTCTATGATGTATAAATCTGTTCCTGTCAACAAAACGACATCTACCCTTCCCTTTGGTGTATGTACCTCTACATCTACCAGATAATCGGTGAGGAGCGTGAATATGATGAAAAGCATCTGCTGATAATGCCCCTCATGATTGGTGACATTGCAATAAGGCACAGTACCCAGAAATTCCTGTAGCAGATGCAAAGCTCCATCCATGTCTTGCTTATCCAAAGCTTGTGCTATGCGACGAGCCGTATTGGTAGTAGCAAGCGTATTACCAGTAACATAAGACGGAATCAAAGCCTTGGTC
The DNA here is from genome assembly GCA_021615735.1 of Segatella copri. Lineage (GTDB taxonomy): Bacteria > Bacteroidota > Bacteroidia > Bacteroidales > Bacteroidaceae > Prevotella > Prevotella copri_Q. The sequence goes on from JAJWFY010000072.1 coordinate 5,131, forward strand.
AACCCTATCTTCACTTCCTTGTTAGGAATATCAAGCGTATAATAGTTATAATCTCTGTTATAATCCTTGATGGTCAAATAACCACTCTGGTAAAGCAGCGGCATCAATGTTGTCATGTCCTCTGTAGGTGCATCAAATTCACTCTCATCAGCCTCAACACGTGTAATACCTGTAGGAAGCACATCATATTTACGCATCATATTGATAAGATAGGTTGGCGTACCTGAGGCAAACCAATAAGAACCTAGCTTACCCTGAGCGAAGCAATTGAACAGACTGTAAGGGTTGAAGACATCAGGCGAATAAGCAGAAAAATGATATCCATCATAATTTTCTGTCAACTTATCCAAAGTTTGCTCCTTGGTAAGATGCATTTTAGTTGCCAACACTTCTATATCCTCTGACAATTGCCCGCTAAGTTCTTCCTTGGTGATGCCCAGCATACCAGCATATTCATCATACATGGATACATTGGTGACATTATTCAACTCACTGAATATACTCACTTGTGAAAACTTAGTGATACCCGTAAAAAAGACAAAACGAAGATAGGCTTCACGCGCCTTCAGCGGACTGAAAAAATTACGCATGATGTTGCGAAGCTTAACCAACTGCTCTTTTTCATGAGCCACGTCCAGCAAAGGAGCATCATACTCGTCAATCAGCACAACAACCTTCTTGCCTGTTGTCTGATACAAAGCCATGATGAGATCTTTCAAGCGAAGATTTACATCTATCTTCTCATTATGAAAGCCAAATTTCCTTTCCTGTTCCTCCACCAGATCTATCAGATATCGTTGTAGCTGTTCTTCTGACATATACTTTCCACCACTCATATCTAAATGGATTACAGGATATTCTATCCATTCTTTTTCAAGCTGTTCCATGGCAAGTCCTTTAAACAAGTCTTTCTTACCTTCAAAATAACTCTGCATGGTAGAAACCAAGAGCGATTTACCGAAACGGCGTGGTCTCCCTAAGAAGAAATATGTACCATCAGAATGGGTCATGCGGTAGATATATTCCGTCTTATCAATATAGAGCTTGTCCTCCTTACGGATACGCTCAAAGGTCTGTATTCCCAAAGGATATTGTTTTATAGCCATAATCGCTTATTTTTAAATACATTGCAAAGGTACAACAAAATATTGAGAAACTGCAAGAAAAGGTAAAAAAATAACAAAATGAGAGGGAGAAGGAAGGTATAGTTGAAAGAAAAACGGGGCACCCCTTTGGATGCCCCGCCACCAATTAAAATAATTGATTGTCGCATTATAAACTTACCGTAC
>JAJWFY010000073.1:0-6403 GCA_021615735.1 Segatella copri
GGGTGAAGGGTGGTGAAGGGTGTTTTTCGCTTTTTATAAACATATTTTAAGAATTTAGCCCGTTTTTACATATTTTAAGCGTTTGTTTTGGGTTCTGAAAGAGGTGCTATTTTTTTAGGGTTACATTTTTTCTCTTTTCTTACCGCTGAAATCTTTGAAAAGCGAGTGGGGTAGGATATCCCGTCTTATGTTGTGTTAAACAATTATCAGATAAAAGAAGTTAACGGTACCGAAAAAGGACTGATTTTTAAACAAATGTTAACGCAGAAAATTTGAAGTTTCGCATATTTGATTGAACTTTCGTATCTGGGGAAGTTAAGGGAAGTTAAAGAAATTGTCACTCTCTACGGTCGTTCAGTAAACCAGGAAAACAATACTGTTTCAGTGAGTAACGAATACTGTTTCAGTGACTAACGAAGGCTGTTTCTGTAAGAACAGGAGGCTGTTCCTGTGAGAACAGCTTTCTGCTTCACTTTTTTGTATTTTTTCCTCTTTCCCTGCAACCTTTATGTATCTTCTGCCAGTGAAATGAAGGGAAATCTCAACTTTACGCAGGATGATTTGAGCGAGAAACCTTTCTAGTCTATTCTTCTTTGTTGGCAATGCCTATAGCCCATTCCGGAATCTCCTTCACGTATTCCTTAAATATTTTACCTTCTGTCATTCGGAAAAGAAGTTGAGCTTCTACACCGTCAATTGAGTTGTCATATACGTATGTACGGTCGGCGTATTGGGATGCTATTTCGCAATTGATGATGGATTTGGCATATCTTGAAATAATCTTTGTAATCGGTACATCGTGTCCACCTTTCATTACTCTAGTAGCAATTCTTGAAGCATTTATTGTTGGCGAGGAAGTTCCTACAAAAAAGAGACGAATAAAAAATCCTGCTTCTTTAGCTCTTTTGATAAAGTCAATTTTCTCGGCAGTGGACATTACTGTTTCGAAAATCATACTATGTTTATTGTTGAGGCATTCTTCTCTTTGAGCCTGACAGTATTGGGCTGCTTTTAATACTGCATCTTGATTGTTCCAATCGCCAAACATATTTTGTGCAATATTGTCTGGGTTGATATAAATAGAATCTTCTAGCCATTCGTGGTGTAATACACGACTGGTTATTGTTGTCTTCCCAGAACCATTAGGTCCTGCAATGACAATTAAAACGGGTTTGTGTTTTTTTGCCTCCATTAGTTCAAATTGAATTTTTGTCGTTGTTCTTTAGCCTGTTTTTGCATATTGGCAAAATAACTTCTGTAAGCTTCTTCGTTTTCTCTGTTGTATATTTCGGCTGCCTCATGCATAATCTGAGCCAGCATTTCATCTGTTGGCTCTTCCATGCTTGTCAAGCGATAGCTATTTAGTTCTTTTTCTGAAATCATAATTTTTATCTTATAAACCTGTTGCAAAAATATGTTTGTTTAAAGTTTTTGAAGCGACTACTATTGGTTTATGAAATCTTCCAGAAAATCTTCCGGAGTTCTAACTTTGATGTTTGCAGTCTTGAAATCTTTAATGTTCCTGGTAACTATGTAGTCCGCTTTTGCTTTTTCTGCACATTTGTATTGCATGGCATCTTCAAAGTCTTCAAAGTCGGATAAGGTTGCATAGTTCACGCAATCCCCATCTGTTGCGACTACTTTACATATTTTGCAGAAATCAGCAATCAACGTTTTTATTCTGTTGTTGTCGTTGTTCTTGCTTAATATATAGCTTGCGGTCGCAAAAGATATGGCTGCTGCGTATAATTCGATCTTTTGGTTGATAGCTAAGCTCATGATGATTGCTGCGTCATCGTAGAACCCCGTTCTGTTTCCAAGATAATCAATTATCACATTTGTATCTAAGAAAACCTGTTTCATATCAGCTTATTTCATGTAGTCCTTGTAGTATTCGTTTTTGTAGTCGAATGACTCAGGCGAGTTGATGCCTTTAGTCATGGCTGCAATTCTTGGGTCTATAACTAAGTCTGCCTTGGTTATTTTCTTAATCTTTGTCTTGTTGGGAGACACAGCCTTGTTAGGAGACAGTATTTTCTTCAGTGCTTTGACAGCCTTGCTTATTGTCTCGTAATCCTCGTTGGCAATTATGTTGACGAGTGATTGATATTCTGTTTGTAACTCTAATGTTGTCATAATTTAATCTTTTAAAACCTTTTGCAAAGATACGCTGAAATTTTGTAACTTCCAAATTTTTAGGCAGTTTTTTGCATTGGGGGATAGAGAAAAATCATTCTGTAGGAACGCTTTGTTGGATTTGCGCCTTTTCCTTGAAAACCTTAATGTTATGGCGTGTTGCTTGTTTGGAATTGGAGTGAGGCTTACTTCAATAGCCAACGAATATTATTTCAGAGACTAACGGATACTATTTCAGTGACTAACGAAGGCTGTTTCAGTATGAACAGGAGGCTGTTCCAGTGAGTACAGAAGCCGGTTTCACTTTTTTCTGCATTTTTTTCTCTTTTCCTGCAACCTTTCGGCATCTTCTTACGTCTAACCATCAGATTTCCGAAACAGAACGGTATTCGGTTTATCACGTATTTAGAAACATAAAATTAGAAATGAATATGAAGAAATTTGGTATTTTGGCGGTAACTGCCGCCTTGTTCTTTGCCCCAATGGGCTTGAGTTCTTGCAGTATGGGATCTTCTGCCAGTGAAATGAGGGGGAATCTCAACTTTACGCAGGATGATTTGAGCGAGAAACCTTTTAAGGCTATCGATGTGGATGTGATTGCCGATGTTTATTATACTCAGAACGATGGTAATGAATGCAGCGTGAAGATGGATTACTCTGCCATCAAGGATCAGGAGTTTGTGAAGAAACTGAAGGATAAACTCAAGGTGGTATACCGCGATGGAGAAGTGAAGATAGGATTGAACGGAAGACTGAACGTGCCTTCTTCTTATAACAATGATAATAAGAGACTGAAGATTTATATTACAAGTCCTGACCTGGTGAAGATTACGAGAGAAGGTGTGGGCTCTTTTCATGCCAAGACGATTAATAGCGACAGACTGGAAATCGATAACGAGGGTGTAGGTGCTGTTAAGATAGGGAAGATTCTTGCCAACAAACTGGAGATAACCAACGAAGGTGTAGGCTCGGTGAATATCGATGATGTGGCTGGAGACGATATGAGTATTGACAACGAAGGCGTAGGCTCAGTGAAAATCTCTAAGATTGAGATGGGAAGCCTGAAACTGGATAACGAGGGTGTAGGCTCTGTTAACTTGGATATGTTTAAGGGCGGCAACCTGATTATCAAGAACGAGGGCGTGGGCAGTGTGAAAGCCAAGGTTGACTGCCAGAGTGTAAACGCTACTTCTGAAGGTGTTGGAGGGGTTAACTTGAGCGGTGTAACCCGTCAGTACAATAAGAAAAAAGGCGGAATTGGAGGAATTTCTGATGGTGGATTGACTGTGAGAAACTGAACTTTCACATATCAGGAAGTTAAAGGAGTTAAGGAAGTTAAGGAGTTAAGACGTATGTCTTTCTGCTTAAAAACTACGCCAAAAAGACTATTGTCTTAACTCCTTTAACTCCTTAAACTCCTTTAACTTCTGAACTTGCGAAACTTGTGTAAATTAGAAGTCCCACTTTACACCGAGGCAAGGACGAACCATCCAGCCGGCATTGCTGCCGAAGTTGTGGCTGATTTCTACCTCGCTACCTACGCTCAGGTTCTCGCAGCCGAAGTGCTGGCCTACGTTGTACCAGAGCTGTGGCTCAGTAGTGAAGACGGTGTGCTCAGCTTTGTAATCGATGTTGCCATCCTTGTCGAGCTTCGGGTCGCCATCCTTATCCAGGAAAGAACTGTGGTCCTCCCACCAGAAATCTGCGAAGCCGCTAAAGTTCAATCCTTTTAATCCAAAGATGTCTTTGCATCCCCAAACGGCTGTTAACTGCATAGGTACGTTCTGGTCGGTCTTGCGGATAGTCTTGTAGAGTGCCTGGAGTGTCAAAGTGTTCTTGAAACTCTTGTCGTGCATGAAATACTCCACACCGAAGAGCCAGGCATTGTTGATAGGGTAGTTCTTGGTAATACCACCATTATACTCTACGTGGAGACTCCAGTTCTTCATTGGGCTGTTCTGCCAGAAGTTCAATGCGCGTGAAATCTCTGTGTAGGTACCACCCTGTGCCACGTTTGGACTGCTGGTGTCCATCTTGTCGTAGTTGAAGTCGTGGTCTACAAAGAAATAAGTGCTACCCCATTTGTCCTGCTTGAACATTTCGAGTGTGAGGGTAACAAACTTGCGGTCACTGCCGAAGTCGTAGAAAACTTGGGCGTTGGTCTGTGCTAAAGTTTTGCTCGCAGGGAGCAACGCAAGTGCCATGAGCAGTAGGCTTTTCATCTTTTTCATAAATTTTTTCTTTTCTTTATTATTTATTAAATGAAACAAAAAACTGCGGACGGAAGGCCCGCAGTTTGTAATTATATTTATCCGTAACGATTAGTATGCAAAGAGAGGGTAATCCTTCATTGTAGCATTCACCTTTTCGCGAACGCGGGCAATGACCTTCTCGTCCTCAGGAGCATTCAGAACCTCCTCGATGAGTTCGGCAATGAGATGCATCATGTCTTCCTTGGCGCCACGTGTGGTCATGGCTGCTGTGCCCAGGCGGATACCTGATGTCTGGAAGGCTGAACGGCTGTCGAATGGAACCATGTTCTTGTTGACAGTGATGTCGGCTGCAACCAGCGCATTCTCAGCGACTTTACCTGTAAGGTCTGGATATTTACTTCGGAGGTCTACGAGCATAGAATGGTTGTCTGTACCACCGCTCACGATACCGAATCCGCGACCGATGAGATCGTCTGCGAGTACGGCAGCGTTCTTCTTTACCTGAGTAGCATACTCCTTCCATGAAGGCTGCAGATTCTCATTGAAGGCTACTGCCTTGGCAGCGATGACGTGCTCCAGCGGACCACCCTGCTGACCTGGGAATACGGCAGAATTCAAGAGCATGCTCATCTTTTTAACCTCGCCCTTCTTGGTGGTCAAACCCCATGGGTTGTCAAAATCTTTGCCCATCAGGATAATACCGCCACGAGGACCACGGAGGGTCTTGTGAGTAGTAGAAGTAACGATGTGTGCATACTTCAATGGGTTGTCGAGCAGGCCAGCTGCAATCAGACCTGCAGGGTGAGCCATATCGATCATGAGGAGAGCGCCTACCTCATCGGCAATCTTGCGCATGCGGGCATAATCCCACTCGCGGCTATAAGCGCTACCACCACCGATAATCAGTTTTGGTTTGTGCTCAAGAGCCAGCTTCTCCATCTCGTCGTAGTCTACACGGCCTGTCTCCTTGTTCAGGTTGTAACCGATAGGGTTGTAGAGAATACCGGATGTATTGACGTGGCTACCATGAGAGAGGTGGCCGCCGTGGTCGAGGTTCAAGCCCATGAAGGTATCGCCTGGCTTCAATACGGCAAGCAGAACAGCAGCGTTAGCCTGCGCACCAGAGTGAGGCTGTACGTTAGCATACTCAGCGCCGAACACCTTCTTAACTCGCTCGATGGCGAGGTTCTCTACGATGTCAACTACCTGGCATCCGCCATAATAACGTTTGCCTGGCAGTCCCTCGGCATACTTGTTAGTAAGGTAAGAACCCATAGCGTTCATCACCTCGTCACTCACGAAATTCTCAGAAGCGATAAGCTCCATACCCTTCAGCTGGCGCTGATGTTCTCTTTCGATTAAGTCGAAAATCTCTTGATCTTTTACCATTTCCCTTTACTTTTTATGGTTGATGTTTAATGAAATCGGATGCAAAAATAAGCAATATCTCTCAAACTACCAAATAAATCGTAATATTTTGAGTGATATTGCTTACTTTTTGTTATATTTCTAGTTAAAAAACTACTTGCAGAGCTCTACTTTGCCCAATTGCTGCTCTTTGTCGCAGTAGTGGCAACGTACGATACCGAGCACCTTGTCTACGGTATGGAAGACGGTCTGCATAGGCTCGTTGTTGGTGATACACTTAGGGTTGTTGCACTTTACGATGCCCTTCAGTGTGTCAGGAGTCTTTACAGTCTTCTTCTCTACGATTTCGTAGTCTTTGATGATACTCAGTCCGATGTTAGGCGCAACGACAGAGAGTCGGTTGATTTCCTCATCGGTAAAATACTTGTTGGCAACCTTGATGATGCCCTTCTTGCCAATCTTCTTGCTTGGCAGGTTGTAGCCGATAGTAACAGGAGTCTCCATCTTCTCCAACTGGAGCAGATTTACTACCTGATAGGTCTTTTCGGCTGGTATATGGTCGATTACGGTACCGTTCTCGATAGCCGCAACCACTAATTGACTTTTATTGTTTCCCATCTCTTTTTTTTAAAATGTTGAGTGTTGAATGTTGAGTGTTGAATGTTGAGTGTTGAATGTTGAGTGTT
>JAJWFY010000040.1:0-28736 GCA_021615735.1 Segatella copri
CAGCAATGGCTCCTTACATCTTCATGGAGCGTAACGGTATTCATATTATCGACCTCAACAAGACTGTCGCTAAGATCGACGAGGCTGCTGAGGCTCTCAAGACAATTGCCAAGACAGGTAGAAAGATCCTGTTTGTCGCTACTAAAAAACAAGCTAAGGACGTAGTTGCTGAGAAGGCAGCTTCTATCAATATGCCATACGTAAACGAGCGTTGGGCTGGTGGTATGCTCACCAACTTCCCTACAATCCGTAAGGCAGTTAAGAAAATGACAAACATCGATCGTCTCTTGAACGATGGTACATTCTCTAACCTCTCTAAGCGCGAGTTGCTTCAGGTAAGCCGCCAGCGTGCTAAGTTGGAGAAGAACCTCGGTTCTATCGCAGATATGGCCCGTCTCCCAGTAGCCCTCTTCGTTGTTGACGTAATGAAGGAGCACATCGCTGTTAAGGAGGCTAACCGTCTTGGTATTCCAGTGTTCGGTATCGTAGATACCAACTCTGATCCTAAGAATGTTGATTACGTTATCCCAGCTAACGACGATGCTAAGGATTCTGTAGATGCTATCCTTACTGCAGTTTGCGGTGCTATCGCTGAGGCTCTTGAGGAGCGCAAGGCTGAGAAGGCTGACGACAAGGCTGCTGCTGAGCAGAAGGACCAGCCTAAGAAGAAGGCTGCCCGCAAGGACGAGGCTGAGTAATTAGGCAAAGAAATATATACTGAAGCCATTGATTCTGTTTATGATTCGATGGCTTTAGTAGCTTTTAAGCAAAGATTATTATTAACTTTTAATATAAAAATATTATTATGGCTGTTTCAATTGAAGATATCAAGAAACTTCGCGCTATGACTGGTGCTGGTCTTGCTGACGTTAAGAAGGCACTCACAGAGGCTGAAGGTGATTTCGATAAGGCAAAGGAGTTGCTCCGTGAGCGTGGTCTCGCTATCGCTGCTAAGCGTTCTGACCGTGAGACTTCTAACGGTTGCGTTCTCGTTAAGAAGGTTAACGATTTCGCTGCTATCATCGCTCTCAAGTGCGAGACAGACTTCGTTGCCAATGGTGCTGACTTCATCAAGTTGACATCTGACATCCTCGATGCTGCTATCGCTGCCAAGGCTCACACTCTCGACGAGGTGAAGACTTTGAAGGTTGGCGATGCTGATGCTCAGGCTGCTGTTACACAGCGCTCTGGTATCACTGGCGAGAAGATGGAGCTCGATGGCTACTGTGTCCTCGAGGGTGAGAACATCGAGGTTTACGACCACATGGGCAAGCACACTCTCTGTACTATGGTTCAGCTCAACGAGAACAACGAGGAGGCTGGTCACAAGGTAGCTATGCAGGTTGCTGCTATGCGCCCTGTAGCTCTCGACGAGTCTTCTGTTTCTGAGGAGACTAAGAAGACTGAGCTCGAGGTTGCTGTTGCTAAGACTAAGGAAGAGCTCGTAGAGAAGGCTGTTAACGCTGCTTTGAAGAAGGCTGGCATCAACCCAGCTCACGTTGACTCTGAGGAGCACATCGAGAGCAACACCAAGAAGGGTTGGTTGACACCTGAGCAGGCTGAAGAGGCTCGCAACATCAAGAAGACTGTTGGTGAGGAGAAGGCTGCTACTTTGAACCCTACTATGATCCAGAACATTGCTAATGGTCGTCTGGCTAAGTTCTTCAAGGAGAACTGCCTCGTTGATCAGGAGTTCCAGTTCGGTGATGGCGACAAGCAGACTGTTGCTCAGTACCTCGCTTCTCAGAGCAAGGATCTCAAGATCGTTGCTTACCAGCGCTTTACTCTTGCTGCTGAGTAATCATTACTCAAAAGCAAGCGTTAATTTGACTTATAGTTAAATTAGAATACCGGGAGTTATGAAGTTAAGCCTCGCTTTGCTTCTAACTCCCATTTCTTTTTTATATAAAAATTTGATGTTATGAAGATATTTGCTATCGGTATGAACTATACCGAACACAATAAATCGCTGCATGGTACGTTATCTAAACCAGAGCGTCCTGTCATCTTCACCAAGGCAGATTCTGCTTTGCTCAATAACGGCAAGCCTTTCTTCATCCCTGATCATCTGGGAAGAATAGAGTATGAAACCGAAGTAGTGGTTAGAATATCCAAGTTGGGAAAGACCATTCCGCAGCGTTTCGCCCACCGCTATTACGATGCAGTAACCGTAGGTATCGACTTTACGGCACGCGAGATGCAGAAGAAACTGCGCGAGGCTGGTCAGCCTTGGGAACTCGCCAAGGGATTCGACGGTTCTGCGGTTATCGGCGAATGGGTTGATATCCAGAAGTTCCGCGATATCCAGGCACTGCACTTCCGTCTCGACCTCAACGACAAGACCGTACAGGAAGGCTGCACGAGCGATATGCTCTACAAGGTAGATGAAATCATCTCCTACATCAGCCAGTACTTCACGCTCAAGACGGGCGACCTGCTCTATACCGGATGTCCTACAGGCTGTGGTCCTGTCAATATCGACGACCATCTCGTAGGCTATCTCGAAGACAGGAAGGTGCTCGATTTTCATTGTAAATAAACAATATTGCAAGCAATATATCGATATGAACACAACAAAGGTTTGGAAATACATGCTGCTGGCATGTCTGCTCATGCTGGTGGCTCCTGCTCAGGCACAGCGATTCTTCAATCTGACCTCTTCTGAAGTCAGAGTAGATTCCGTGTTGCCCCGTTTCGTGTATTCCATTCCTTTGACCGGTGCATACCGTGATTCAGTATATACCGTCAGCCTGAAATATGGCGAGTATATCGACATGACTGCCTCCGACATCGCCAATTACAACCGCCTGTCGGGTGCAGTTCCTCCTGAGCAGGTATTACCCCAGCAGCGGGTTACCGAATGCCGTAAGCAGGGCGTACTCCAGATAGATTTCAGTCCTGTCGTATTCCGCAATAACCGCCATCAGCTGCTGGTCAGCTTCATGCTCCAGGTAGATGCCCGTCCTCTGAAGCGCTCCGAGCGTTCCAGTCGAGGTTCTTTACTGGCTAAGGGCAAAGTATCAGCCTTTGCTTCTTCTGATGCTTTGCGCTCAGCCTCTTCCCTCTATGCTGACCATTCCGTCCTTGCCTCAGGCAGATGGGCGAAGATCAGAGTCAGCGAAACCGGTTTCCATCAGCTTACCGAACAGGTAGTGCGCCAGGCAGGCTTCTCCGATATCAGCAAGGTGAAGATTTACGGCTATGGCGGCAATCTGCAGAACGAAGCCCTTCTGGCGAGCGAACTGCAGGCTACCGACGATTTGCAGGAAGTTCCCCAGTGTATTGTAGACGGCAAGCATTATTTCTATGCCCAGGGACCGGTATCCTGGAAGTCAGAAACTGCCCTCCAGCGCATCCGTAATCCTTATTCCGATTACGGCTACTATTTTATTACCCAGACCGATGAAGCGCCGCTGGTGCAGGATTCTGCCACCTTCGTAGCTTCCCATTATCCGCAGCCTTACGATTACCATTCCCTCTATGAGTCAGATGGTTACAGCTACTATCATGGCGGCAGAAACCTCTTCGATGCAGAAGAACTGAAGGTGGGCGATGAGAAGAAAGTGGTGATTACGAATACCACCGGTTCTGCGATAGGCAAACTCTCCGTAGCCCTGACTACCGCCACAGACAGCAAGGCTCAGATACTGAAGAACGGCAAGGCTTTGGGCGAAATCACCCTTTCTGTCAAAGATGACGGTACGACGGAGGAGATTAAATACATCAAGGCTACAGAGCGGGTTGTCACCTATCCCGATTCCGATTTCCAGGATAAGGATACCATCTCCATCAAGGTCTTATCAGGTGCTTCCATCCGCCTCGATTATATCTCCGTAACGTGGGCAGAGCCTAGAAGCTGTGCCTTTACCGCTGCGAATCTGAGCTCCGGTGGAAAGATACCGGCTGCCCAGTATGTCTACGGCATCACCAACCAGGATCATCATGCCGATGGAGCAGCCGATATGGTCATCATCATACCCGCCTCACAGAAACTGCTGAAACAGGCTCAGAGGCTGAAAGAATTTCATGAACAGCACGACGGACTGCGTGTTACCATCGTGCCTGCCGATGAACTCTATAACGAATTTTCGAGCGGTACCCCCGATGCCAACGCCTACCGCCGCTACCTGCGCATGCTTTCCGACCGCGCACAGAGCGAGGCTGATATGCCGAAATATCTCCTGCTCTTCGGCGATTGCGTATGGGATAACCGCATGCTTACCTCCGGTTGCAAATACCTGAATCCAGATGATTATCTGCTGTGCTTTGAGAGTGAGAACTCCTTCAGTGCCGTATCCTGCTTCGTCAGCGACAGCTGGTTCGGCATGCTCGGCGAGGGAGCCGGACTGTATCCTAACCGTGAGCTGCAGGATGTAGCCGTAGGCCGCTTCCCGGTAACTTATGCAGAAGAAGCCAAGGTGCTGGTAGACAAGACCATCAGTTATGCTCAGAATGCTAATGTAGGCGCCTGGCAGAACACCCTGATGTTTATGGGCGATGACGGAAACGGCAACATCCACATGCAGGATGCCGATGAGGTGGCAAATGATGTGCTCACCACCTATCCCGCCTATCTCGTCAAGAAGGTGATGTGGGATGCCTATACCCGCGAAACTTCCTCTTCGGGCAATACCTATCCCGAGGCAACGAGAATCATCAAGCAGCAGCAGGCTGCGGGAGCCCTCATCATGGATTATGCTGGACATGGCGATCCTACACAGATGTCGCACGAATCAGTTCTGAAACTCAACGATTTTGCCGATTTCCGCAATACCAACCTGCCGCTCTGGGTAACCGCCTCCTGCGATATCATGCCGTTCGACGGTCTCGAAGCCAACATCGGCGAATCAGCACTGCTCAACGATAAAGGTGGCGCAGTAGCCTTCTATGGCACCACCCGTACCGTTTACGCCCAGTATAACAGACATATCAACCGCGCCTTCATCCACAGAGTGCTCAGTCTGGTTGACGGCAAGCCAATCACGATAGGCGAGGCACACCGTCTGGCGCAGAACGACCTGGTAACCGGCAACGTACCTAATTCCGGCTCTGCTGTCACGGTAAACTATCTTCACTATTCCCTTCTGGGCGACCCGGCTCTTGCACTCAATCTGCCTATGCATCAGATTGTGGTAGATTCCATCAATGGCATTCCTGTTGCTGGAGCTGCAACGCTGCCGATGCTCAAGGCAGGCTCTATCGCCCGCATGGCAGGTCATATCGAGGGAGCAGACGACTTCCGGGGCGTGATTACCGCTACCGTAAGAGATTCCAAGGAGACGGTTACCTGTCGCCTGAATAATACCGATAAAGATGGTGCCGAGAAGGCTTTCGAATATGTAGACAGAACCAAGACCCTGTATCAGGGCACAGATAGCGTCAGAGGCGGCAAGTTTGCCTTCTCCTTTGCCGTTCCTATGGATATCAATTATTCCAACCAGAGCGGTCTGGTCAACCTCTATGCGGTGAATAGCGCCAAGACCCTCTCCGCCCACGGCTCCAGCGAGCAGTTTACGGTAGGCGAGAGCGAGGAGCTGAAGAACGATTCCATCGGTCCTTCCATCTACTGCTATCTCAATTCGCCTTCCTTTGTAGATGGCGGCAAAGTCAATACCACTCCGTTCTTTGTGGCAAAGATAACCGATAAGGACGGAATCAATGCTGCCGGAAGCGGTATCGGCCACGACCTGCAGCTGGTGATAGATGGCGACATGTCGAAGACCTACGTGCTGAACAGCAATTTCACCTACGATTTCGGAACCTATACCAGCGGTTCTACCTATTACAGCATACCGCAACTGGAACCGGGCAAGCACGAACTTACCTTCCGAGCCTGGGATATCCAGAACAACAGTTCTACGGTGAAGCTCCGTTTCAATGTGGTGAAGGCACTGAGTCCTGCGCTCTTCGATGTGGGTGTTACTGCCAATCCGGCGAAGACCTCCACCACCTTCATCATCAGTCACGACCGCACAGAGAGCGATATGGACGTGGTGGTAGAAGTGTTCGATTCATCGGGCAGACAGCACTGGCGCCATTCCGAAAGCGGTGTACCTACCTCGGGCAGCTATACCGTCAGCTGGGACCTCACCTCCGATAGCGGCACCCCTCTGGGCACCGGCGTATATCTCTATCGCGTCAAGGTGGCGAGCGATGGCAGCAGCTATACCTCAAAAGTCAAGAAACTCATCATAATTAAATAACAATATATATTTACAATGGCAATGAAAAGAATCTATAAGATATTCGTCTTGGGATGTCTCGCTCTGATGGCATCAGAAGTGAAGGCGCAGGATAAGAAAGACCTCTTCAATCCTGTGAACTATGCAGTCATTTCGCAAACCATAGCTCCTGATGCCCGTGGTGGCGGTTTGGGAGATGTCGGTGCGGCTACCGACCCTGATGTCAACTCCCAGTACTGGAATCCGGCAAAATATCCTTTCACCATTTCGCGTGCCGGTGTGTCGCTCAATTTCACTCCTTGGCTGCGCTCACTGGTCAATGATATGAACCTTGCCTATCTCTCTGGCTATTACCGCATTGGCGATTACAGTGCCGTATCGGCATCGCTCCGCTATTTCAATATGGGTGAAGTGTTTACCAGTCAGGAGGGTGCCGAGAGTGGCACGGGTATGACCATCAATCCTTACGAGATGTCGGTGGATGTGGCTTATTCTCTGATGCTCAGCGAGAAGTTCTCTCTTGCTGCCGCCATCCGCTGGATTTATTCTGATATGCGCTTCGATTATACCGAAGATAATTCGCCTGCCTCTGCTTTCGCAGCCGATATTGCCGCCTATTATCAGAACTATGTGGTCATCGGTCAGCGCGAATGCCAGTTGGGTTTGGGCTTGAATATTTCTAACATCGGTAGTAAGATTACCTTCAGTGGCAAGGAGTATGGCGAGTTCCTGCCAGCCAACATGCGTCTGGGAGCTTCGCTGATGATTCCTATCGACGAGTACAACCGCGTTACCCTGGCAGCCGATGCCAGCAAGTATCTGGTGCCTACCGTTCCGAAGCAGGAAGAGGGTGAGGACAATTCAGAATATGAAGACCGTGTGCATCGTGAGTATGATGATATTTCGGGCATCAGCGGTATCTTCAAGAGTTTCAGCGATGCCCCTGGCGGTTTCAAGGAAGAGCTGGAGGAAATCAACTACGGTCTGGGTGCCGAGTATGTATACAATGATAAGTTTGCGCTCCGTGCCGGTTATCATCACGAGAGTCAGAGCAAGGGTAACCGCAAGTACTTCACCGTAGGTGCCGGTTTCAAGATGAATGTCTTCTCGCTCGATGCTGCCTATGTGGTGGCTACCGCCAAGAGCAACCCGCTCGACCAGACTCTCCGCTTCACCCTGTCGTTTGATATGGATGGACTGAAGGACCTCTTTAAAAGATAATGTTTATTTTTTTAATGTTAAGTGTTAAATGTTAAGTGTTAAATTTTTGCCTAACGGACTCAAGGGCGCTAGCCTAATTTAACATTTAACACTTAACATTCTATTAATTTAAAGTGATGAATATACGAGTAGGATTTGGATATGATGTCCACAAGCTGGTGGAGAACCGCGACTTGTGGCTGGGAGGAATCAAGATAGATTATGAACTGGGATTGCTGGGTCACAGCGATGCCGATGTGCTGATACATGCCATTTGCGATGCCCTGCTGGGCGCCGCCAACATGCGTGATATCGGATATCATTTCCCGGATACGGCAGCAGAGACACTGAATGTGGATTCTAAGATACTGCTCCGCAAAACGATGGAACTGATAGCTACCAAGGGCTATACACTGGGCAATATCGATGCCACAGTCTGTGCCGAACGCCCTAAACTCAATCCGCATGTGCCAGCCATGAAAGCCTGTCTGGCAGAGGTGATGGGGGTAGACGAAGACCAGATATCCATCAAGGCAACAACCACCGAGAAACTCGGATTCACAGGCAGAATGGAGGGCATCTCCGCCTATGCCACCGTTCTCATCCAGAAAGGATAGAACGCAATCAGCACGCCCTGAAAGGGCAGAAGCTCCTAGCCCAGGGCATCGCCCTGGGTATAATAGCAATCAGCAAGGCGCCCTGTAAGGGCAAAAGCTTTATATTCAGCAAAATGTAGAAAAAGTGTCAGAAAGTTGTTAATTTCCGTTTCTTTTGTTCATTTTTGCTTGATATATATCAAAAAAATGCAAAAACGTCACACTTTCTTGGCTGAATATTTGGTGAATAGCCGAAATAGTAGTAATTTTGCAGCGTCAAAAGGTTAATAGATTGTTTAGGTTAGTAGTAATAGATTTAGGTTTTTAGTTATTAGGTTTTAAGGTAGATTGTTTAACCGATAATTGAGAAGGTCGTGAGACTATTTTGATTAGATTTTTTAAGTTAAACATATTACATGCCACAGCTCGTTGAGAGTTGTGGCATGTTTTTTTATGCCCCTTTCTCCCCCTTCCGTTTCCTCTTTTCCGATTTCCTCGAAAAAAACATGCCTTTTTATTTTGTTTTGTCTCCGATTTGTGCTATCTTTGCAGTATCAATCAATATACGCAGCTTTTTGCGGTATCAAAAATATACGCAGATGAGAGTACTCATAGTAAATACAAGTGAAAAGACAGGCGGAGCGGCAGTAGCAGCCAACCGCCTGATGGATGCCCTTAACAACAATGGCGTTAAGGCAAAGATGTTGGTACGCGACAAGGAGACAGAAGACATCACCGTGGTCAGTCTGCCCCGTTCGCTCAGGTTGCAGTGGAACTTCCTGTGGGAGCGCTGGTGCGTGTTCTGGCATCTCCATTTCTCCCGTCAGCGCCTCTGGGAGGTAGACATGGCAACATCGGGCACCGATATCACCAGGCTCCGCGAGTTTCAGGAGGCAGATGTCATCCATCTCTCCTGGATCAACCAGGGCATGCTCTCACTCAAGAACATCCGCAAGATAATCCGCAGCGGCAAACCGGTGGTATGGACCATGCACGATCTCTGGCCAGCTACCGGCATCTGCCATTATGCGCGCGGCTGCAACCGCTATGCCTCCGCCTGCGGCAACTGTCCGCTTCTCCCCAATAAAGGCAGCAAGAACGACCTCTCAGCAAAGATATTCCGCCGCAAGAAGGAACTCTACCATCGTGGCGCCATCTCCTTCGTCACCTGTAGCCGTTGGCTCGAACGGCAGGCAAAGGGCAGCGGTCTCTTTGTAGGCCAGCGCATCACCAACATCCCGAATCCGATAGATACCCACGTGTTCTGTCCTCAGGATCAGGCAGAGGCGCGTCTGCGTGCCGGTCTGCCAGCCGACAAGCATATCATCCTCTTCGTATCCCAGCGCGTAACCGACGAGCGCAAGGGCATGCGCTATTTCATCGAAGCCATCGACCGGCTGGTAGCGCGCTATCCTGAGATGAAGGAGAATACCGCCATCGCCATCCTGGGCGGCCATTCCGAGGAAGTAAACCTCACCCTGCCGTCCTATTCGCTCGGCTATGTCAGCGATGAGAAGCAGATTGTGGCAATCTACAATTCGGCAGATGCCTTTGTGCTGCCATCGCTTGAAGATAACCTTCCTAACACCATCATGGAGTCGATGGCGTGCGGCGTGCCGAGCATCGGTTTCAGGGTAGGAGGTATACCGGAGATGATAGACCATCAGCAGAACGGCTACGTGGCCAACTACCGCGATACCGAAGACCTGGCGAGTGGCATCCACTGGGTACTCGAAGAGGCCGACAGGGCGGCTCTGAAGCAGGCATGTCTGCAGAAGGTAGCACAGAACTATTCGCAGCATGCCGTAGCATTGAAATATATTGAAGTTTATAACGAGGCGATGGCCTACAAAAACTATAAGTTATGATTAAGTTCACCGTCGTAACCTGTACGTACAATGCCGAGAAGGAGTTGCAGCGTACCCTCGACAGCGTGCAGCGCCAGACCTACTGCAACATCGAGCACATCATCATGGATGGCGGTTCCTGCGACCGTACCCTCCAGCTGGTGAAGGCATATCAGCATCGCAATGCAGTAGGCGAGAGCTCGCACGAAATCGTGGTCATATCAGAGCCCGACAAGGGACTTTATGATGCCATGAACAAGAGCATCGACCGTGCTACGGGCGATTACCTGGTGTTCATGAATGCCGGCGACACCTTTCCTACAGCCGATACGCTGGAATATGTAGAAGGCTGTGTAGGCGAAGGCGAAGTACTGCCCGGCATACTTTACGGCGATACCGATATCGTGGACGAGATGGGTCATTTCCTGCGTCATCGCCGTCTAGCCCCACCTAATAAGCTCACGTGGCGTTCGTTCATCTGGGGCATGCTGGTATGCCACCAGTCATTCTATGCCCGCACAGACATAGCCCGTGAGATTCATTACGATCTGCACTATCGTTATTCGGCAGATGTAGACTGGTGCATCCGCATCATGCGGGAGTCATCTCGCCGCAAGTTGCCGTTGCGCAACGTCCATGCCGTCCTCACCCATTTTCTGGATGGCGGCATGACCACGCAGTACCACAAAGCCTCCCTGAAGGAGCGTTTCCAGGTGATGCGCACCCATTACGGTCTTCTTCCCACCCTGGCAGTTCATGCCTGGTTTGTGATAAGAGGGGCTGTAAAAAAGTAAAAAGGTAAAAAGAAGAAAATTCCGTTTGGCGTTCTGGCTTTTTCTAACGCCTATGGGGAAATGATATTTTTCTTACGTCTAGCTTGTTTTCGAAGTGTGAAAAATGTAGACAAAAAATAGGAGAGTGTGTCGTAAGTCTAGATAATTGCAGCCGAGGACGGGCTGAAGGCCCAAAAGCTCCTAGCCCAGGGCGTATTGGATGTGACTTATGATGCACTCTCAATTTGTTAAACAAGCTTTGAGTTTCATTGATGAAAAGTCCTCTTCATTAACTGTTCTTTTGTACGCAAGTTCATGCAGAAAAGTACTGATACGGTTCAATCAGCTAACTCAAGTGGCTCAGTCAGTTTACTCAAGTGGCTCAATCAGACTACTCAAGTGGCTCAATCAGCGAGTACAGCCGTCTGCGTAACCCAGTTCAGCCATATCCTTAACCCGATGCAGCCATATCCGCAACCCGATGCAGTCGAATCCTTAACCCGATGCAGTCGAATCCTTAACCCAACGCAGTCGAATCCTTAACCCAACGCAGCCATATCTGTAACCCGACGCAGCCGCTTCAGTTGGTAAACGGAAGTACATCGTTTGTTTACCTCATTTAAGCGCTCAATGACTACCAGGGCAAATTACCTTTTTTTGATGACTACCAGAGCCAATAATAGGTACCATCAGGGCCAATCATGTGTTTTCTGATATGCCCGAATGACTACCAGGGAGAATCTTGAAAATGTATATTGCTGAATATCAGACAGTTAGGTGCAGATTTTCCTTCCCTATACTATACCAAGTATATTATATATATACATTTACATCTTTTACACTATACGTAATACGGGAGGAAAAAGATTTTTTTTTTCAACATTTCAGCTTATTTTGCCTGAAAAAATGTCTAAAACTCTTGTACGAATGAAAATAAAGTCATAACTTTGCGCTATAGAATTTTAAAACAGATGGTTATGAAGTACTTAGATCCTAAGGCAGACCTCACGTTCAAGAAGATATTCGGCAATCATCCTGATCGGTTGAGAAACCTCCTGTATGTCCTTCAGTCACCCAGCGAGGACGAGTTGATACACCTGCAACAGTATCTGCCGTCAGTAGAAGAACTGGAAATTTCCGGCTTTACAGATGCCGAACTCAGAGCCTACGACAAGTTCTGGGATTCGGTAAGTGTTGAAAGAACCCTCCTGGATGACAGATACCAGAAAGGCAGAGAAGAAGGCATGAACCAGCGCAGCCTTGAGATTGCCAGGAATATGCTGGCAAAGGGGATGGATGCATCGACAGTCTTGGAAATAACAGGATTGTCGATGGAAGAAATACAATAGCTGATAGCTAGAGGAGAGCCCTCAGGTCGGCGATGATGGCCTGGGTGTAGGCTCTTATCTGAGATTTTGACAGATCGCTGATATGCTCGGGAGCGAGGGCGGCGATGTGCTGGCGGGTCTCCATCTCTATCATCGTGGCGATAGGGAGGAGCTTGTGGGCTGTCTTGCCGATGGCTTCTATTGATAACTCGCCTTCGGTTGCCTGCTGGAGGTTCTGGAGATGGGATGACAACTCTTGTTTGACGGTGCTGAGTATCTCGGCTTCTGCCTCCGGATCGCCTTCAGCAAAGGTCAGGAGGGGTGCAAAGCGGGAATTCTTATTGGATTCCTCTGTAATATCCTCTGCTGCTGATGCAGTATCCCTTGTTTTCTCTGCCATATCCTCTGCTTCTGATGCTGTGTCCTCTAATCCGAGGATTTCTTTCAGTTTCTCTGTGCTGAACGGCTTGAAGAGGCAATCGTCGAAACCAGCTTCTTTCAACTCTCTGATGATGCTGGCATCGTGGGCGGTCATCGCTACTACCTTCATGTGGCTATGGTTGATGTGCTGAATCATCCTGATGCCGTTCATCTCGGGCATTTCGATATCCATCATCATTAGCGCAGGATGCTCGTTGTGGAGCACGGTGAGCGCCTCGGCTACATGCAGACAGGCAAAGACTTGCCAACTGTCGCCTACCAGCTTCTTCAACATCTCCTGAAGCAGACGGAGCTGCAACGGGTCGTCATCGAGCAGCAGTATCTTGTGATTTTCGAAATGGGGTTTGGCTGGGGTGAGCGGCTTCTGCTCTTCTGTCTGTTCTGCTGCAGGAGCGGTGCCTAAGGCTAGCGGAATGGTGACGGTGAAGGTGCTGCCCTTGTCCTTGACGGATTCCAGACGCAGGGTGCCCTGGAGCAGATTGACCAGTTCCTGGGTGATGTTCAGTCCGAGACCGGTGCCCTCGATGCCCTGGGCACTCTTCAGACGGGTGAACGCCTGGAATACCTTCTGGCGCTCTTCGGTGGTCATGCCCTTGCCGGTATCCCTTACCGAGAAGGTGAGGAGGTGCTGGGGACTGATGGCTGCTTGGATGGTGACGCTGCCCTTATCGGTATACTTGATGGCATTGCTAACCAGGTTGTTGAGTATCTGACGGATACGGAAGGCATCGGCACGGTAGTAGATCTGAGAACTGCTGATGCCATCGAGCTCCAGATGCAGTTCCAGTCCCTTCTCACGGCTCAGGATCTGCATCTCTCCGGCACACTGGCGGAACATGTCGGCAGGCGAGAAATCTACCGGGTTCAGCTTCATCAGTCCGTTTTCCAACTGGTGATAATCGAGCAGGGCGGCAACGAGCCGGGAGAGATGGGTGGCAGAACCCTTGATGCTGTTGAGACAGGAGATGCCCTGCGGGTTGTCGACATAATCCTTCATCAGGTCGATGAAGCCCGAGATGCTGGCAGCCGGAGCCTTGATGTCGTGGGTGATGGTGAGGAGCAGGCGTTCGCGCTGGTTCATGATGCGCCTGATTTCCTCGTTAGCCTCTTCGAGATTCTCGCGGTAGATGCGTTCCTTCTGCGTATCGCGGTAGATGTAATAGACGAGGATGACGGCGGCTGTGATGGCTACGACGGCAAGCAGACCTATCTGCCAGAGCAGATTCTGGCGCGCCTGCATCGCCTGGTTGATCGCCTGGTTGATCGCCTGCTGTTCGCGCTGGTGGATATCGTTGAGCTGCTGGGAGGAGCGCAGGGCGAGGCGGGCATTGGTTATCTGCAGGTCTCTCACCTCGCGGTTGATGGCTTCGTGGTTATCTCGCGTAGACTGCTTCTCCTTGCGGTCAATCTGTTTCAGGATATTGGCTACGTTTCCGGCTACGTTGACCGGGGTAGAGAGGGTATCGGTGACAGCCTGGTTGCTGTCGCGTCTGATGCTGAGCGTTTCGGCATGCTCCTTCTTGAAGGCATCGGCAAGGCGGCGGAAGAAGCCCTTGCGGGTTTTCATCACCTCTACGGTAGTGTTCTTTGCCACATGAGTCTTGGGTGCCTTGGAATGCACGACAACGGAATCTTCGCCACTGTTGAGGCTGTTCATCTTCTCGTGCAGATAGTTGTGGGATGACTTGCCCTGCATGGCGCGGGTAAGCTGCTGCAGATTGGTCTGTTCCTCCTTGAGCAGATGAGACATGGTGCTGTCGGCTGCCTGTCGCTTTTCGATATAGTCGCGGGTAGCCTGGTTGATAGCGAGCACGGCTGTGGTGTTGCGATATACCAACCCTATCGCCAGAATCAGTACGATGGCGACGATGATGTAACCCAGGGCTACCTTGAAAGGAACGTTTGTTTTCTGCATCTTCTAATCTTTTTGAGTTTTGAGTCTTTTTGCTTGTGCGTGCAAAGATAATCAAAAATGCGATATAAACCAACGAAAACAGGAGATAAATGCCAAAATCTGGTCATCTATCTCCTGTTTCATTGAAAGCGACGCGTAATTACTATTTTCTGAAGGTGGATTTACTCTGCTACGGTTGAATCCACTGTTGTTGCTGGTGCCTCTGCTGGTGTTTCAGCTGGTGCATCTGTAGGGGTTACTGTAGTGTCAGTAGGAGCCTCTGCTGGGGTCTCAACAGGTGTTGCTGTTGTGTCGGCTGGCGCTACTGTGTCTACTGGTTCTGAACCTGCAACGTTTACCATTCTGTTACCTGCAAATACATTGCTAACTGATACCATTGCTACTGCTGCGATTACTGCAAATACTAACTTTTTCATAATTCTTTTGTTTTTTAATTGTGAATATTATTTTGTTATTAATTCTTTTTCTGAAACTCATTTGCGAGTTCGATAAATAATATCACAATAGGCGTGCCAGAAAATGATGGATTTAGTTAAGTATCTGATAATCAGGATAAATGATGTTTTGTGTCAGAAACAGGATGTGGGGAAAGTGGGGAAAAGGTGTAGAAAAATTCCCCAATATAGTGTG
This sequence comes from Segatella copri, assembly GCA_021615735.1. GTDB lineage: Bacteria > Bacteroidota > Bacteroidia > Bacteroidales > Bacteroidaceae > Prevotella > Prevotella copri_Q. Next base: position 14,913 of record JAJWFY010000040.1, read on the forward strand.
GAATATATTGGGGAATCGGGGTGTGGCATGCCATCATACCGATGGATTTCATGCTTTATACTGATGGCATGTTTTACTCCATGCCGTATTTCTTCATTTTGTTGTAGAGTGTCTTGCGGTCGATGGCAAGCAGTTGGGCTGCCTTGCTCTTGTTGCCGTGGGTGGCTCTCAGGGCAGCGGCGATGCTTTCCTGTTCCGACTGTTCGCTGTGCAGCTGCATATTGATTGGTCGGGCTGTGGAGGTCTGTGCCATCGTCTTCTCCAGTTCCTGGGCACCGATATACTTGCCACGGGTGAGCAGGGTGGCGCGCTTCATCACATTGTTCAGTTCGCGCAGGTTGCCCGGCCAGTCGTATGAGGCAATGATTTCTGAGGCTTTGGCATCCAGTCCGAGCACATTCTTGCCCAGTTCCTGGTTGGCATGCTTGATAAAGAGGTTGGCAAAGAGGAAGATGTCAGCACCTCTGTCCTTGAGGGCAGGCATGTAGATGGTAAACTCGTTGATGCGGTGATAGAGGTCCTCTCTGAACTTGCCTTCGGCTACCGCCTGCGCCAGATTCTCGTTGGTGGCACAGATGAGTCGGATATCCACATCTATCTCCTGCGTGCTGCCCAGCGGACGGATTTTTCTCTCCTGCAAGGCTCTGAGGAGCTGCACCTGTACTTCGTAGTTGAGGTTTCCCATCTCATCGAGGAAAACCGTTCCGCCGTTAGCTATCTCGAAGGCGCCCTTCTTATCCTGTTCGGCTCCGGTAAAGGCACCCTTCTTATATCCGAAGAATTCAGATGCCGCCACCTCCTTAGGGATGGCGCCGCAGTCGATGGCATAGAAAGGCTTGTCCTTGCGCAGACTCTGTTCGTGGATGCTGCGCGCCACATATTCCTTTCCGGTGCCGCTGGCTCCGAGAATGAGCACTGACATCGGGGTTGGGGCAACGAGCGAAACGAACTCGTAGAGCTGTTTGGAAGCCTCGCTTTCACCTTTTATATATCTAGGCACCTCCGTAGCGCCCTGCTGTTCTTCTTGGGGCGCATCCTGCATGGCGGCAGATTCCGCACGCTGAGGGGCTGGAGCCGCAGAAGCAGCCGATTGGATAGCCTCACGGATTTTCTCTAAGAGGATTTCGGGATGGAAGGGTTTAGCCACGTAATCGGTAGCACCCGATTTCATGGCACATACAGCATTCTGAACCTCTGCATAGCTAGTCATTACGATAAAAGGCAGGTGGGCATCGGACTTTCTGATATGCTGGAGCAATACCAGTCCGTCATGGTCGGGCAGGCGCAAGTCGGAAAGAACCAGATGGAATGCATCGCCGGCTCCCATCGCTTTGATGGCAGCGCCTACAGATGTTACCCTTTCCACATCGAATCCTTTCTTTTTGAGCCAAGTCTGTATCATTGTTCCGAATGCCAAATCGTCTTCAACAATCAATATCCTCTTCATAATGTTCTGTTTTATCCTCTTCTAAAATATCGTTATATATAACTTTGTGCAAAGGTACGGAAAAGTTGTATGGAAAGCTATTTAATTCACATTATTTAGCAATAAAACCGACTAAAATTCTACAAACCCTGTTCTATTATCTTATTTTTAGTGAAAAGAACAATTGTTTTCGGATAAAAGCATGCTAGTTGCTTTATTTTTTGTATCTTTGCAAAGATAAAAATAAGATTTAGAGTCATGAATCCGATAGTACAAACCATCATATTGTCAGCTTCGGCGGTGCGCATGTTGCCGCATATCGCTCTGTATCTGCTCCATAAGAAGGAGATAGATGCCGACCTGCTGAAGGTGCAGGACAGGAAGCCTACGGTGCTCAACCTGATTAAGGCATGCACCCGCGAAAGGAGTTTCCGCAATCTGTTTTATTACCGCATGGGCGAATACCGTTCGGTTTTCATCAGCTGGCTGTTGCCTCCCGAGCGTACGATGACCATCTGGTGTCCGCATATCGGGAAGGGTGCGCATCTGGAGCACAGCTATGCCACCTATCTCAACGCAGAAAGCATAGGTGATGACTTCTACTGTCTGCAGATGGTGACGCTGGGCAACGGCAAGGGTGGCAGGCCTACCATAGGAAATGACGTGAAGATTTATACCGGCGCCACGGTATTCGGCGGCATCCATATCGGCAACCACGTGACGATAGGCGCCGGTGCCGTGGTATTCCAGGATATTCCCGACGGGGCTACCGTGGTTGGGAATCCGGGGAGAATCATTCAGAAATAATCAATTTAAAGATAGAGAATATGAACTATGCATTGATCATAGCCGGAGGTTCTGGCAATAGAATGGGACAGGACATCCCAAAGCAGTTTATGCATGTAGACAACTGTCCTATCATCATCCATACGATGATGGCTTTTCAGAAGCATCCTGATATTCAGGGTATTGCTGTGGTATGTCTGGCAGGTTGGGAAACGGTACTACAGTCGTATGCCAACCAGTTCTGCATTACCAAGCTGAAATGGATATTCCCTGGCGGAAGCAATGGTCAGGAGTCGATTCACAATGGTATCTATGGCTTGAAAAAGGCGGGATGCGGTGATGACGACCTGGTGCTGGTGCATGATGCCGTGCGCCCACTCTTGTCGCAAGACATCATCTCATCCAATATCGCCATCTGCCAGAAGTATGGCTATGCCATTACGGGTATCAAATGTAGAGAGGCTATCCTGGAGAGCGAAGATGGTTTTACGACCAACACCAGTATTCCGCGCGACAAACTGATCCGTACCCAGACACCCCAGACCTTCCGTTTGGGTAATCTGATAGCAGCCCACGAAGAGGCTAAGGAGAAGGGCATCGCCAATTCGGTGGCATCCTGTACCCTGATGGCAGAACTGGGAGGCAGACAGATGCATATCGTGCCTGGTTCAGAGAAGAACATCAAGATAACCACCGTTGAGGATCTGGAGATACTGAAGGCACTGATGAAGGTTCAGCCTGAGGCTTGGTTAAAATAAACATGTTATGATAGGAAATTCACCATATAAGGAAGATATTGCGCGCCTTTTCCGGGAAGGCTTGGAATTGGAGCGTCTGCATGGCAAGACCATTCTTGTGGCTGGTGCTACAGGATTGGTAGGAGGCTGTGTGGTTGATGTGCTGATGCAGAATCCTGCCCGGTGCTACAAGGTGATAGCAGCCGGAAGAAACAAGGAACGTGCCCGACAGAAGTTTGCTGCCTATTGGGAGAATGAATCTTTCTTCTTTGCAGAGATAGACGTTACCCAGCCTGTCATCAAGAGCATGGACAGGATGATAGGGGAACCGGTCTATAATGAGTTGGCTGAGGGCGCTGATTACATCATCGATGCAGCCAGCAATGCGAGTCCTAACTTCTTTAAGCAGAACCCTGTAGAGGTGATGAAGGCAAACATCAACGGCGTATCCAATCTGCTGGAATATGGATTGAGTCACCGCATGCAACGCATGGTTTATATCTCTTCGGGTGAAATCTATGGCGAGGGCGATGGCTCTGAATTTACCGAGAAGAGCAGCGGCTATGTGGATTGTGCATCAGTGCGTGCCTGCTATCCATCTTCCAAACGTGCTGCCGAAACGCTCTGCATGGCATACGGAGCAGAGTATGATGCCGATGTGGTGATAGCCAGACTGAGTCATACCTACGGCCCGGGCTTTACGGAGAGTGACAATAGGGTGTATGCCCAGTTTATCCGCAATGTTCTGAAGGGTGAGGATATCGTCCTGAAGAGTAAAGGTGAGGCTTTCCGCTCCTGGCTCTATGTAGTAGATGCCGCCCATGCCATCTTGCGCCTCCTGCTGGATGGCGAGAGGGCAAATGCCTATAATGTGGCTCATTCAGAATCGAATATCTCCATTCGGGATTTGGCAGAGCTGATAGCGCGGAAAGCGGACAGGAAGGTGGTGTTTGATATTCCTGAGGCGGATGCGCAGCAGGGCAATACCACGCCTATCACCAAGGCAACCTTCAGTACGGATAAACTCAAGGCTTTAGGCTGGAAACCGCTCTTTGATGTAGAAGAAGGTTTCGGACATACCTTGCAGGAAGTGAGGGAAGGCTAAAGCTTTCTTTTAATCTCATCCCATGTTTCCCGCTTTTCCATGTTCAGATAGTAGCGAAGGTGTTTCTCTACTCTCTGTTCTACGGGTGGAAACTTCATATAGTCGCCAAAGAAGTGGCGCAGATAGGTATCAGCCTGCTCCGGCAGCAAGACGGTGGTATCCTCGAACGGGAATTCCTTGCCCTTGCCGAGCCATTCCTTCGGGAAAATCTCCTTATAGTGGTAGGAACCCGTATTCACCAATACGTTCTTCGCCTTATCGAAGTCATACCGGTGACTCATCTCGTCCATCTGCTGGATGAGGCGGTGGCGCATCTTGCTGCGGCAGAAGAAGGCGATCGTCTTGATGGCAAAGCGGCCCCAGGTTTCCTTGTGCAGGAGCAGGGAGATGTACTCAAAGAAAGTATTGTGGGTGGTTACGGCGTTCAGACGGTTGATGGTCTTAGAGTATTTGCGATACAGCGCCTTTGCCGTTTCCAGGTCATCGTCGGTGGCATCAAGAGGGAAGATATCTACGTAAAGACCGATGATGCAGGGACGCTCCTTCTCCTCGATAAGGGTAGTTTCGCGGTTCACGAGTTTTGAGAAATACAGAGGGTATGACTCGTTGTTGTAGGGAGTTACTACCTCGTATTTGCCAAAGTCTTCATGCTTGGCGATTTCGAGCAGACGGTCGTAGTCGGGGCGTGGCATCAGTACGTCGATGTCATCGTCCCAGGGAATCATTCCGTGGTGACGGGCGGCTCCGATGGCGGTGCCGGCACAACAGTAATATCTGAGGTGATACTTGTTGCAGATTTCGATGAAAGCCTTCAATATATCGAGTATTGTGGCGTTCCATTCCTTCTTGATGTTCTTAATATCCATACTTTTTTCTGTTTTACGGCTGCAAAAGTAAGCAAAAAGTTTTGAACTTCAAACTATTTATGCTACTTTTGCATTCTAAAAAGTAAAAACAAGTAATATTCCATATTTATCAGATAGAAACGATGGCAGAATCATTAAAGGAAAAAACCGCCAAGGGATTGTTCTGGGGAGCGATGAACAGTGGCTCTACCCAGGTACTCAATATCCTCTTTGGCATCTTCTTGGCGCGTTTGTTGTCGCCAGCCGATTATGGTATCATCGGCATCCTCACCATTTTCACCCTGATAGCGGGCAATCTGCAGAGTAGCGGGTTTACCCAGGCACTGGTGAATATCAGGAAACCCACCGACAACGATTATAACTCGGTGTTCTGGTTTAATGTCCTGGTGAGTCTTACCATGTATGTGGTGCTCTTTTTCTGTGCACCGCTGATAGCAGATTTCTTCCATCAGCCTTGTCTCACCGCGCTGTCGCGCTTTGTGTTCCTGAGTTTCTTCATCTCTTCGTTTGGCATCGCCCAGAACGGATATATGATGAAGAACATGATGAACAAGGAGATAACCATCGTTAATTTCATGGCTCTGATCAGCTCGAATGTCGTGGGACTGGTGCTGGCATTCAACGGCATGGCTTATTGGAGTCTTGCCTGGCAGCAGGTTATCTTCATCCTCGTGCTGAATATCGGAAGATATTATTATACAGGATGGCGCCCGAACTTTCATATCGATTTCGGACCGGTGAGAAAGATGTTCGGATTCAGCGTGAAACTTTTGGTGACGAATATCATCAATACGGTGAGCAACAATGTGTTGACCTTTGTCTTCGGTCGATTTTATCCGATTAATGATGTGGGTAACTATAGTCAGGCATACAACTGGGACACCAAGGCTAATTCGTTTGTTGCCAATACGGTGGGACAGATAGCGCAGCCCGTACTGGCTTCTATCCAGGATGATAAGAACCGCGAGTTGCTGGTATTCAGAAAGATGCTCCGCTTTACGGCATTCCTTTCTTTCCCATTGATGTTTGGCTTGACTTTGGTATCACGCGAATTCATCCTGATTACGATTCATGAGAAATGGATAGCCAGTGTGCCGCTGTTGCAGATTCTTTGTGTGAGTGGTGCCTTTATGCCTATCTATACGCTCTATCAGAACCTTGCCATCAGCAAGGGGCGTTCTGATGTATATATGTGGTGCAACATCGGTCAGGTAGTGGGCTTGCTCGCCTTGGTATTGTTCTGTCATCAATATGGCATCCAGACCATGGTGATAGGCTACACCTTATTTATCATCGCCTGGCTTCTAGTCTGGCAGTGGATGATGAAGCGTGTTGCCGGCTTGCGGTTCCGCGATGTGGCAAAGGATATTCTGCCATTCATGCTCTGTGCGGCAGCCACGATGGTAGTTACCTATTTTATCACCCGCAGCCTGCAGAACATCTATCTCCTGCTGCTGGTTCGTCTGCTGGTTTCAGCCACCATCTACTTCTGTATCATGAAACTGCTGAAGGTGCAGATATTAGAAGAGTGTATAGCTTTCTGTAAGCGAGGTAGATAAGATTCACCCTCTTGACAGGTACACCCTTTTTGATGAGCTTGATGATGAGGCGGATGAGGCAGCTCTTAGGCTTGTAGGCGAGTGCCTGATCCACCTTTTCGAAGGCTACATGGGCATTTGCCGCCCAGCGATAGGCATTGACGATGCCTATCTCGGTGGCTCTGAGATACTGGTGCTCCGTATCGTTCTGCTCGAAGAAATCGATGAGTCGGCGGGTTGACTTGAAGTATGACAGGAGGTTCTTTTCAGAGATGTTGTGATTGTAGGAATTCTCGTTGTCGGTGCGATAGTAATATACCGCATCATCGATGTTCACCTTTTTGCCGTAGAACATAAACTGGGCATTCCAGAAAAGATCTTCCGCATAGTTGATGCCTTCTTCAAAGAATATCCTGTGCTCCATGATGAGCGAACGCTTATAGATTCTGCCCCACAGCCGGTTAGTGATGATGTTCTGGCAGACAAGCAGTTTGAGCAGTTTTTCGTCAGAAACATCAAAAGGTTTCTGGAGTATGCCTGCTTTTCCATTGCACCACTCCCTGTAGCTGCCATCAATCAGGTCGGCATGGCTACTATCTGCTTTTTCTGCCAGTTTCTTCACAGCATCTTTTGGCAGCATATCATCGCTGTCGGCAAACAGAAGATAATCGCCTGTAGCCGCCATCAGTGCCGTCTGTCTTGCGGCACCCACACCCCGGTTTTTCTCATGGTGGATGATACGTATCTGTTGTGCTCTTTCAGGATATTCCTTCAGGAGCGATTCCAGGATACCGATGCTCTTATCGGGGGTGCAGTCATCTACAAAGATGTATTCGATAGGCGCATACGACTGCTCGAACAATGACCGGGCGCACTGTTCGATATATTTTTCTACCCCATAAATGGGAGTTAAGATACTTATTTTCAGCATGATGGTTTTAATCTAAGATACTTTTTTATCTTGTCGGATACTTGCTTTTATCTTGTGAGATACTCGAATATCAGCGTGCTGTTATAGAAGAACAGGAAGATGGTGATGATGGCGAGTCCTCTGCGAAGATAAGGCAGATATTTCTCCTGACAGTTTCTGATGATGTATCCGATGCAGATCGGAATGATGAACGCCCAATGGGCAGCCATGATATAAACCTCGTTCAGTCCGAATCCCATGACCAGATGAATGAAGGCGTCGCATGCCACCCATGAGGCTGTGAGCCAGAGAAAGGCAGAGCGTCTTCCCATCCAAAAGCCCATGCACAGCAGAATCACGATGATGCCCTCTATGATATAAGGAACGGGTGTCTGGTATTTCACGAATATCGGACGGTGACTGTGGATATCTTCCAGCAGATGCTCCCTGTGCAGGATAAGCGATTCGCCAAAAACGTTTTCTACCAATGATTCAGAACGTGAGATAGACATATCAGCCCATGAAAGCATGCCCCGTTTCTGGATATTCTTGCCTGCGATGGCCTTATCGTGCTTTTGTTTCTGTTCCATCTTAGCCCTAAAAGTACTGTCTTTCGCTGCTTTCTGAGCCACGAGTCGTTCTCCTTCCAGTCGGTTAGGGATGATGAAAGCCTTGTTCTGGTAGATGCCTGCAGCCCCTATCAGGATGGTAGGCAAGATGATGCCCAAAGCCAGATATTTCGGACGGAAGAGTTTTTTGCCATTGGTGAAGAGGGCGGCAAGGAAAGTCTTGGCGCCATTGCTCAGCGTGATGCCTGCCGTGAAGAAAAAGAGCAGGGCTGTTTGCCACCAAGGCATGCTGCGGTGTTCCTTCTGCTGCTTGCCTGCCAGATAAAGTGTCATCGACAGGAAGAAAAGCGACATGCCGAAATGGTCATCCACAAAGGTGACGAGCAGGACATAGGCAAAGGAGAAGAGCATCGCCGTAAGCACATTGCTGTCTATCGCCTTCAGCTGCATCACTTCTCTGAAGATTCTTCTGAAGAAGAGGGTGGAGTAGGTGGAGAAGAATGTCATCATCACCGCCACGATGGTGGTTGCCCAGTTGCGGGAGGTGAGTTCTATCAGCCAGCCGTTCAGTAGCGAGAAAGGATAGAGGAAGAAAGGGAGCATGGGATGGCGATACTCCGTGTAATACACCTTCCACTTCGAGAGGGTAAGGTAGGTGTAAGGGTCGAAACCTGAAATCTGAAAGTTCTTGGTGAAGAGCGTCCAGAATCCTGCTTTCGGTTTGCCGAAATCATCAAAATGATAGGTTATCATCAGCACATTGAAGGCGATGATAACGATGAGTGTAATCAAGGCAAAGAGCCTTTCTTCTTTTTTTATCTTAAATATATTGTTCATTCTCTGATTATATTTTTTACCGGACTGATGCATGCCGCATCTCCTTCTTGGCGCTGCAAAAGTAATTGTTTTTTCTGAATATTCAAAAAGAAAGACTCTATTTTGTGCCTTTTTTCTGATAAAAACGGAGTTTTATTTTGTATTCTCTTTTATTTGGTGTATCTTTGTCGCAATGATGATGAAAAAGTCATCAGCACGGACAGTTGGATAAAAAAGATAAATAATGACAATGAAACATGCTTTTTTGATAATGGCTCATGGCAGTTTGCCGCTTCTGAAGGTATTGCTGTCGATGCTCGATGATGAGCGCAATGATATATTTCTGCATATCGACCGGAAATCGGATATGCTGGATGGTGCTGAACCGTTGGTCCATTCCAAGGCACGCCTCTTTTTATTGGAACAGAGGGTGGATGTGCGTTGGGGAAATCTGAGTCAGATTAAGGCGGAGTATGTGCTTTTCGAAGAGGCTTTGAAGCATGGACCTTATGCCTACTATCATCTGCTGAGTGGTCAGGATTTACCTATCAAATCGCAGGATTACATCCATCAGTTCTTTGAGGAGCATCAGGGTAAGGAGTTTGTGGGCATCAATCATGGTGAGGAATTTGAATGGGATTGCCGCCGGAAGATGATGCGCTATTGGCTCATTACGCGTTTTACCCGCTCGAAGTATGGGGCTTTGAATGCCATTACCAAGCGACTCAATAAATATCTTTCGATGCTGCTCATGCCTTTCCTGCATCGCCCGAAGATGGATTTTGCCAAGGGAGCCAACTGGGTGAGCATCACGCAGGCATGCGTGGAATATGTGGTGAGCCAGAAGCCGTTTGTGCTGAAAAGATTCAATTATACTTTCTGCCCTGATGAGTTCTTCCTGCAGACCCTGGTATGGAATCATCCCGACTTCCGGGCTGCCCTGTATTCTGAAAAAGATGAATATGAGGGCTGCATGCGACTCATTGACTGGAAACGGGGTAATCCACACGTCTGGACTATGGCAGACAAAGAGGAGCTGGAACAAAGCAACCGCCTCTTTGCCCGTAAGTTTGATATGAAGCATGAGGATATCATCTGCTGGATAAAGGCTTCTTATGGGGCTTTATCCTAGCATGTAGCCAACCAGCAGGTATCCGTTGCTGATCCACAGATAGAGGGTGATGGCGAGCATCAATCCTCTGAAAGCCCATTTCAGGCTCTTTCCTTTTGCCTTGAGTGCCAGGAAGGCGATGGCGACAGGAAGGGCATACATATAGTGGGCGGTCATGATATATACCTCGTTGATGCCGAAGCCCAACCCGATGTGGAGGGCAGCATCCATGAGGAAGAACGTCAGGGTGAGCCAGAGAAACTTTGATTTTCTTCCGGCAAGGATGCCAAGTAAGAAAAGCACAACGATGCATGTCTCTACCACATAATTGACCGGCGACTGGTATTTCACGATAACCGGACGGTTGCGCAATACATCGCCCAGGAGGTTCTGCTGGTGCAGCATGATGCTTTCGCCGAAGAAATTCTCTACCAGCGTTTGTGAGCGGGAGGTAGTCTTGTCGGTCCAGTTCATGAATTCGCCCTTGGCGATAGGCTTGCCCGTGTTCTTGTTCCATATCTGTTTATGGTCACGAACATATTTGGCATGCGCTTTATCCTTGATGATTTTCTTGACGGCAGCTTCTACCTTTGCCGAGTCTTTCACGCCAGTGCTGTCACAGTATTGCTGGTAAATCTTGGCTGTGGCTTCCTTGTTTTTCTTCATCTTAGCCTCGTGTCTTGCCATCTCCTTAGGCCATACAAAGGTGCGGTATTCCCATCTTGCAAAGCCCCACATGAGGGCTGCAGGAAGGATAACTCCTATCAGGAAGTATTTGATACTGAAGAACTTTCTGCCATTGGTGAAGAGGGCGGCAAGATAGGTCTTCAGACCATTGTTGAGCGATACGCCCGCTGTAAAGACAAAGAGCAGGATAGTCTGCCAGATGGTAAGCTGTCTGCCTTTCTTCATGCATACGCCTGTGATATACAGGGTACAGAGGAGTATGGTCATCGACATGATGAAATGGTCGGGTACCATCGCTGAAACCATCACATAAGCGAAAGAGAAATAGAAGGCAGAGAGCAGGTTTGCATCAAAGCGCTCTGTACCAATCACTTCTCTGAATATACGATAAAGGAAGATGAAGGAATAGAAGGCGCAGAACACCAGGATGGCTCCCACGACAAACTGAACACCATTGATGCCGGTAAGCATCATCAAACCTTGATTGATCTGATTCGGGATATACATGAAGAACGCCAGCAGCGGGTGGCGGTATACATTATATTCTGTGTCCCAATGAGATACGATGCTATAGGTAAGCGGGTCGAAACCTGCCACATGGAAGGTCTTGACAAAGAGTTTGTGATAATTATCTGTAATCTGCGAGAACTGACTGTAGTATTTGATGACAGTCAGGACATTGAGGGCACATGCTATGATGAGAGCAACGAGTGCTGAAACTCTTTCCTCTTTCTTGATTTTAAAAATATCGAATATCTTTTTCATATCTTTCTTTTATCGTGTTTTGGGGGATTCCTTATTTCTTCAGAAAGAATCTCACCAGAAGGAAGTTTACCGGGATGCAGATGCAGAGGGTGGGTATCATAGCCAGCTGTTTGGCTAGACCCAAGCCAACGAAGAGGTTGAGACAGAGGGTCTGCATCGAGTAGTTGACGATGTGGGAGAGGGTGAATCCTGCTCCGCGCTTGGCATTCGCCTTTACCTTGAAGGTATAGCGGGTGCTGGCGATGAAATTGAAGATGAAACTTACGATGTAGGCGATGGTGTTGGCAGTGGTAGCCAGACTGTGGTCGCCCATGTTGGGGATGAAATGGGTCAGCGCCGGCATCATAGCCAGGTAGATGACATATTGCAGCACCGTAGCCAGTCCGCCTACGATTCCGAATCTGATGACTTCGCCCAGCTTCTCCCGCTTGGCATCATCCATATTATTTATCTTGTTCTTGATATTCATGTTGCAAAAGTACTTCAAAATCTACAAATTACCAAATAATCCTGGTATTATTTATCTCAGCATCTTTCCTTTTCCGAAGAGATAAGCCAGATGGGTCTTCTCCATCATCTTTGCGATGCCGATGCTTCCGGCTATGGCGATGAAAATGGTAACGAGGGCGAAGATAATCTCGCTCCTGTCCCAGCTAAAGAGGGGATGATAAAACTTGGCTGCCATCGTAAAGATGGGGTGGAAGAGGTAGATGGGCAGCGTGTTGCGACCTATATATAATAAGGTGTCTTCTGTCTTTCGAACGCTGGCATTATCCTGTAGGCGTTTGATGAGGCTGTGTATCCACATCAGGGATGAAATGCAACACCAGCAGGAGAATACGATGGCGAGCGTGCCCCAGTCGTACCATTCTTCCATGCCCAGAAGTAGTAGCCAGAGAAGTAGGGCTGCTGGCGAAGGACGGAATATCCGGTCAAAGCCGATATGGCATTGTCTGACCACCACGCCGATGAAATAATAGGTGGCGGCACTCGGCGAAAGAGCAGGTGTCTTGGACAGGAGCAGGAGTAGGGTGGCGAAGATGAAGAGGCTTGTGGTGGTGCTCATCGTCGTTTTTCCCTGTCTGAGGGTTCCCCAGGTTGCTCCCTTGAAACTGACGTAATAGAGAATGCCGCAGATAATCATGGTCTGGATGAACCAATAGGGACCGATGGAAGTAACGAATATTTTCTCGCAAATCTGAGAGAGTGACAGTTCCGTGATGCCATCTCTTACGGGCATGAAATAGGAAAGTACAGAAAACCCGGTAACCATGATGACGTAAGGCAAGGCGAGACACATCAGATACCTTCCCATCTCCTTTGGGCTTTTCCCGATATTGACAAGATAGCCCGTGATGATGAGGAAGGTAGGCATCATGAACGAGAGGATGCCTGCCTTGAGCTGGGGGTATGCGTTGCCGAAACTCACGATATGAATCAATATCATGAGAATAATGAGGATGGCTCTTATCCAGTCGATGTCTGTATTCCTTTGTTTCATATTGAATATCTTCAAAATCTTTACTTGTTGATGTTACAATTGGGGGCAAATATACATAAAATATTCTTTTCCTCAAAATCTTTTTGCCTAAAATCCCCCAAATTCTCAAAATCTTTTTGAAACGGGCCTTCAGTTTGTACTTAAACTACATGCAAAATGGAGTAAGCAATATGATGTAAATCAGCGAGTTGATATACTTGATACGGCGTTTCGCCGTACATGGGTAGTTGAGCAGTATTCTTGGAGGTGTATATAAATACCATAAAAGATACATAATCTTTACAATTATATCTTTCTAAAGGGTGCGATAAAATGATTCATTACAGGCTTCGCGAAGGTTATATCTAGGGACTGTAGAACGAACATGCTGCCCCTTTTTTCGTATTATTGGCATCACGCAAAACGGACTTTTAGGAGACTCTGAGTGACGGAAGAGAGTGACTATCCGGCTACAAATGCAGCTTTGGATGATTGAAAGCAGAAATTGTTAATTTTTGAAAAATACAAGAGGAAAGAGACATTTTTATCGGGAATAGCCCCTTTCAGGTGTCGCATTCCCCCACCAATGCGACACCTAAATGATAGGAATGCGACACCTAGGCAGGGGAATGCGACACCTTATTTCAATTATTTTTTGTATATTTGCAGCATGATTGCTAGATTGGAGCCATGCCGGTTTGCTGTCCGACATACCTGTTCATCATACAGACAAGCCTCTTATGTTTCCAGGAATGATCTTCGCTCTGATGATCCAATGGACATGATAGCGAAGCCTATCCCATCATAGAGGAAAGCTCCTGATCTTTGCGATAAACTGGCAAGCAGATATATAAGACAAAATATTAACATTAATCATTTAACAACAAAACGTGTATGAAAAAGAAACAATTACACAAATCGAATTGGCTCGTCATGATGCTGCTGCTCGTGATGGCTATCCTCATGCCTTATGGGGGGGGCATGGGCACAAACGCCTTCCAGGCCTTCCATTGGTAATGGAGTAGACA
>JAJWFY010000041.1:0-28463 GCA_021615735.1 Segatella copri
GCGACAATTTTCTCATGATCAATTCGTTTGGGGCATTTACCGGGAACGAATAAAGCACTCAAAGACTTCACAAAAGTGACACTTAATTTCAAAAAATTCATCCTCGTTTTAAAGTTTTATTAAATTATATGAAACGGCACATACTATATTGCTTACTTCTTAAATACTATCCAATTCGTTTGATATTTAGACCATGGCTTTATTGGATGTATTTCATGGACAGTTCCTACAGAATCACGATACCACGAATAATTCCATCCTGATCCCATATCCAAGTACAGAGCATATTTGACCTTCAAGTTTGCCAACTTTTCCACAAATTCGCTATAAGCCAACGCTTGCTTAGCCTCAACAATGCACAGCTTGCCATCTAGCTCACATAATGCTCGATAAATATTCAATGGCTTATCCTTTCGAAATCTAGACATAACTCGCCCATTGTAAATTATCATATTCTGCCCAAAGCCCATGCCCCCATGCTTTTCCGCTTTTCTAAGTTCACTAGCGTAACTATCATACAAGAACTTCCATTTGCCTTTATACCAAACAAAAGCTCCCGTATTCGTTTTAGCCACGTAGCCTCTATAAAGAATACCACTAGACACATGATTTCCTGCTACATTGCGATGCGCAAAAGAATCCAAGCATTCCCCTGTAAACGCAGCCTCAGCACAATAGACCACAGACATATCCGTGTCTTTGCTTGGTCGCTTACCGCAAACCAAATCTACAATGTTGTAAATCGGTGTAAAGACTATCAAATCCCCAGTGTCTTTCCGATTGACAAAAGTTCTAGCATTGGAACTTGGCGCTGTATTCATTATTGTTTCAGATAGGCTGTCAGCATTTACCTCTATTACTAAAGGTTTAGGCTTATGGTTACAAGATAGCATAACCATAAGCACAAAACACATTGATAGAAGATTCAACTTTCTCATATGAAATCATTTTCTTTTTCCGAAGATGGCGTCCAACACCATCTTCCCTATTTTTCTTTCCAATCCAGCCTTTGAGGTTGGAATACCTGTTTCACGAGCAAACTTCTGTTTGGCTTGCGTGATACCGAGTGCCCGATTTAAGGAGAATGATACTCCTGGAATTTTAAACTTTGACATAAGCTATTACGCTTTTACTGTTACACCTGCATTATTAGGAACATTTGATTGAATATAAGCAGAAGGGTTAGCCTTTACTTTCTTCAATTCTTGTTCTCGCCATTCTTCAATAGCAACATTTAATATTTCCGCTTGAGCCAAAGCAACCTTATTCATCAACTCTTGATTAGCCTTCTGCTCCGCCTCCAACTTCTGTTTATTGCGTTCAGTAGAAATGGTTACTTCCGTATTTACCTCATCATTCAAATCAGAAATTTGCTTATCCGCAAGAACTCTAACTCGATACATTTCCGCCCTAAGCATATCGTCATATGGTCCAGAAGCAATCATCATTTTAAAGAATGTTGGAGCCGTTTCTATAATGACAAAGAGCAACATTATAAACAACGATGCAATTTGAGTAGAAGTACTTTCATCCTTTAATTCAGAGAATGCACTCATTTTTGCTTGAAACCCTTTATATTCAACGTCCAATTTATCTCTAAAAGAACCTCTTTCTTTAATTGTACGTTCATCCCAATCTTTATGACGGACATTTGCTTCATTAATAATATTATTGATAGAATCCACATCATGCTGCAATCTTTCACTTTCCTTAGTAGTCTCATCCTGCTTTCTTGCCATCAAATCTTTCAATCTACCATCAGAAGCAGCTGCTTCACCACTTTTTCTTCTTACTTCCGAATTTAGATTATTCAACTGCATTTGCAAACTCGAACGTTGTGAACGCAAAGCATTTCTTTTTTGCAAAAACGAAGCATATCCAACGTTATTCTTTTTCGCCATGGCTATTCGAGAATCCAACATACGGATTTCATTTGACAGATTCTGCACTTTGGCACGCACTGGAGTAATTTTTCCCTGCAAAGCCTGAATACCAGAAAGCAAAGAATTAGTTTCTGTGCTGCTAGTCGTAATCTGACTATCAAAAAGAGCTACTCCGTTCATTATTTCATCACGCTTCTGAGCTATAGAGTCACGAAGTTGCACGCTACCGCTTATTTTATCTTGCAGCAACTTATCCTTGTCCTGCTCTATTCGTATATCTATAGCATCTTCAAATATTTTTAACTCTAAAGGAGTAGATATTACTATACCTAAGAATATTGCCATTATGATTCGAGGAAGACCAGACTTAAACTCTTGCCAACTAATTGTCACCTTTCCATCTGAATACATTGTATTCACGATAAATCTGTCAAGGTTGAAAATCAGCAATCCCCAAAAGACTCCAAAACAAATAGCAACAACTTCATCATCAAAAACAGAAAACAAAGCATAGCTTCCTGACAAAGACGCCATTATTGCAGTAAACAAAATTGTACCTCCCATTCCCGCATACTTGGCGTAATCCGTTGGACATTGTCTCACGATTTTACGGTTTACGCCACAACACATCCAAAGGAACTCATTTAAGAAGCCTCCCCATTCAACATATTCTAATTCATTATGACTATCTTTCTTCATCACTTACAAATTTTAAATGTTCAACTTTATTAGTAATTACATCTATTGCCATCTTGATGCGAGAACGCAAACTGCTTCCTATTTTTATAGACAAAGGGTGCAAAGAGTTCAACTTTGCAAATTTAGTTTCTGTAGGATGCAAATTTACATTTAAGCCCAGCATATCAACTGACAATCCTTGCATCTGTACATTTAGTCCTACTGCTGGAGATGGTATGTTCTGTTGTACAAAAACTGTCCTCTCTAATTTTGGCATCGGAAGCAAAATCGCTTTAATGAGAGGTAAAGGAAGGACCTTTATGGTTATTGGAACTCGTTTTGTCCCAAATTCATCCACCACCTCCAACACATATTGTTTTTCCTTATCAGTTGTTACAACTTTCTTTCCTACTAGCGGAACAGTTTCGTCTTCCAATTTTACCGACTTAGCATTTTTCACATCCCAACTCAAAGTCACTGGCACATCCTTAAACGTAAATGTCTTATCTGTCTTAAATAACACTTCACTTTCAGCAAAGACACCAACAGTTACAGACTTAGAAACTTCAGTTATGCCATCAAGAGCTATTGCTTTTATGGTGTAAGTTGTAGAGACATTTGCCGAACACTTTTTCTTACCCTGCAATGGTATAGGCTCAGAATGGGCATTAGTCTCTAAAACAACACTCTTTGCTTTTTGAGCATTCCAATGCAATAAACTTGTTTGCGCTTGCCCTTTTTTGAGTTTATCTAAGCTTAACCCCACTTCTAAACTTACACCCTCCACAACATTTACAGAAAGCTTTGCTGCAACTGTTTTTAATCCATTTTCTACTTTCAGTTCATAGCTTTTCATTCCTATATGCAATGGTCGTACTTCACATTCACATACCGTTGCAGGAATATTCTTTCCATTCAAATATACACGAGAGGCATCATTCACTTCCCAAGTCAATTTATAGGATTGCCCTACTACAAAATAATCTGATGAAGCCCTAAAAGATTTTATCTTTGGCTCTTTTGTATATTTGTCAACCAGTGTCGTAAATGGTTCCAAATTACAGATGTCATCTTCATTAAGATATTCCGACAATATCTTGAGCAGAATAGAAAACAAATCTCCCAACTGCATTAAGTCTACATAAACTTGACTATTTTCTAAGTCCTTGAAATCCTCAAAAGAAAACAACAATTGCTCAGAATCTTCAACTTGATATTTTTCAACTAAAGACGATTTTTCCGCAATTGCCAATATAGAAAGATAGATTATCAGTTCAGAAAAATAATCAACTTTTTCATTTGCCAACAAATTGTCACCACGTTTAGGATGTTGATACCCTTTCAAACCTTTAATGATATCAGCCTCACCTTGCAATTCTGGAACATAAACAGAATCATAGTCAATCAAAAATAAGTTATCATTATCATCGATCAAGATATTACCATGCTGTAAATCCCCATGAGATATATGATATTTATGTAACGTAGTTATCATCTTGACAAAATTATTTGCCAAGTTCTTTAGTTTGTTTTTGTCATTCTTATGAATACAGATATACTCCTTAAGATTTTTTCCATCTATCCATTTCATTCTGGTAGTTGGATATTTCTTACCTTCAACTACGATTCCTTCATCAACATATGTAAAGCTACAGAAATATGGAAGATTCAACTTAGAAAAAGCAGAAGAGAGTGTCAAAAAATGTCCTCTCAAATTGCCCAAATCCGCATGCCAACAACGAAAAGCCCACACCTCATTATTATACTCAAAAGGATAAACAACAGAAAAGCCACCTGTATATGCTACAAGTCGCCCTCTCTTGTCCCTTCGGAAGATACCTTGTCGGGCAAAAGAATCAATAACCAAAGATTGGTTATTCTCTATTGATGTTCTTATACTTGGTAATGTAGGCATTATTCAGTTCTTTTAAATTTATTAGAAATGTTATCAGACAATTTAGCCATTTTCTTCTGATTTACCTCAGTCTTAATGTACCCATTGCCACTTCCCCATTTACTATATATCATAGATGATTCTGTCACTTTTGCTTTTTTCTGCTTGTAACCATTTCCCGAAGCCCATTTTGAGGAAATTCCTTCTGCTTCACTTTTCAAGACTTGTTCTAATGGCAACAATTCATCAATGCTTGTCTTTCCGATAAACTCTATCAATCTATTTACCATTGGCACCAATGTACTATTAGATTTTAGTATTTCTATCACCATAGATTTTGATGGATTATCTATATCTTCTTTGGAAAAAAGCATAGTTTCAGTATCTTCAATACGCAAATCATCCCAAAGAGACGGGAACAAAGCAAAAGCTCTTAAACTCAAATATATCACCAATTCAGAAAAATAATCAGCCTTTTCTGAAAGAAATTCATTATTCCAACGAGCATTATGTTGATAGCCAACAAGCCCCTTTATCTCATCTTTCATCCCTTGCAAAGATGGGACATACATAGAATCATAATCCACAAGAATGATACTTCCATCATTCTTCACCATAATATTTCCATGTTGTAGATCTCCATGAGAGAAATGGTTACGATGCAAGTCTTTTACCATTGTCATAAATGTATCTGCTAAAACACTGATAACAGAACTTTCATGAATATGCTCGCCTATATATTTCTTTAATGGCAGGGCATCTACCCAATCCATCACCACTATTGGTTGCTTGCCTATAGCAGTTACTATACCTTCATCATAGTAATCAAAGCCTACGAAATATGGCAATCCACTTGCATGTAATGCCTCCGATATCAATTTTGTTCTTTGTTTACTTTCTGCAATTTCTGCATGCCAACAACGAACTGCATATTTCTTACTAGGTGTTTGGTAAGGGTACACCACACAAAAACCACCTGCATATTTTACAAGACGGTTTCTTTTTTCAATAGGATGCCCATCTTGCAAAACAGCTGGCAAGACTAAATCTTGTACTTTTATAGAGGTATCATACTCAGGAATACTTGGTAACGCCATAAGCCTCTATCGTTTAAATAATTTATACTTTTTACAATGACTTTCCAATGTCTCTCTCAGCGTTTTTTGCACAATTTTATATGCAACTTTCCATGTGAGATTCTTAAAGCCAGGTTTCTTGCGTAATTTTTTTTCAAAAGAACCCATGAAATCTTTTATAAATTCTTCATCTATTTCACTTTCGTTCGTTTTCATCACTGGCATTAAAGTCTTCTTCGAGTCATCTTGTCCCAAATTCTTTAAGGAATCCTCATATCCAACATTAAATTCAGTATTTCCGTCATAGCGAATAACCACTAAAGTGCTATCGTCATTATGCATACCTTTGATTGTCCTCCAATCAGAAACAAGTTTTTCAAACTCCTCATGAGTACCAATATTCAAAAGTGCATCAACAAGTTCCTTGACACTCCCCTTTTTCCTTTGCTCGTTCAAGAAATCAGAAAATGGATCAGAAACCAACAAAAGAACACTATCCGTTTCTAACGTTCCTTTAAATTCTTTTGCATTTCCTTTGCCTGACTGCTTTGGGTTACTATCAAAATGGTCAGGAAAGTTATCAAATTCATCCCCCTCTTGCGATGTACAAATTTGCACGATTTCCCCATCTTTAATTTCTATTAAGCAGGAATCACCAAGTACCTGGCAATACCAGTTAGCACCAGCAAAACGAACGCCAACCAAAGTCGCTCCCGCAGATTTCCCTTGTGCCACAAATTTCTCATTACGGTAAATTATATTTTCTTTTGTTCCGTCATGTTTTTGCTCTTCAATTCTATCCAGCACTTTTTCTAGCCATTTGCTTTGTAGCTCTTTCAGAATCTCCTTACACTGTTCGCCGCACAAGTTCCACTGAGAATTATCAACAAAAGCATCAACAAGAATTTCCGCCCAAATCTTTTGAAAAAAAGATTGGGACATTCCATCTGATACTGCCACAGATTTAGTATCAGAATTGATACTAAATCTGTCCTGACAATCAGAAAATGTCTCTGCTTTTTTATGTGTTATAAAAGCACGTATATCCATATTTACAAACCTTTATCTCCTTGACCTTTAGATGAGCCAAAATCTATCAATTGAATAAGATCTACAGCTCCTGCATTAAATATACAAGCACGAGAGCCTTCCTTTACATCTAATTCTTTCTTGCGAGCTGCATCCTTGTAAGAATCAGGAATTTCGCTTGTTATATCAAATAAGAACTGAGCCTCAACTTGCTGTATCGCACCACGTTCTGTTGGGAATACAACTTTGTTCGAATCCTCACCTATTTCTGCGTTAAAAATTAGGACATTACCATCGTTGTTCGAAAGGCTTTTTATTGAGTCAACCAACTCAACAGTCTCTTTCATACATTCTCTTGGATCTTTTCTATCATAATAAGGCACCCCATCTGATATATTTATTATAACAGGGGCAGGGCCATCAGCATTATCTTTCATCCATTTTTCACACAAGTCTTTAGCTAATTTAAAAGCTCCCAACATATTGGTTGCACCATCTTGCGTAATTGGCTCAACCCAAACTGGCTGTTTCACCTCAACCTCAATAATTCCCCCATTACCATTATACTGTTTCTCTTTGGCTGTTTCATAACGCAAAGGATTCTCATCAAGGTCTTTTAACCAACCAGAACACAACTCTTTGACATCGTGATTATATCCTATTACAGATATAAAACAACGATTCTTTGGAGCCTCACCGTCATAATTCTTAGATATAATATTATCTATCACTTTGTTTACAGCCAATGATGCAAATTCTGTACGGCTTTTTCCTGCCGCATAAGGGCTTAACATTGAACCAGACTGATCCAACAAGATAATTAAAAGACCAGGAGTCGCAGAACTCCATTGTTTTTCATTTTTTGCCATAACTTATAAAATTAAAAATATTTATAAACTTATTATTGTTTAAGTACTTTAAACTTCAACGATATACTATCTTTTAAATTATTCACATCAGCATCTAATGTATTGAACTCATAAAATCTTCGATAAATTTCATCAGTATACATACCAGGACCTCCACCAGCCCTATATAATTTAAAAGGCAAATGAACCAATTCTGTCAATTGCATATTATCATTTACATATATATCCAGTTGTAGATACTTGTATTTTTCACATTTCCAATTATCGCCAACTTCTACAAAATCATCTTTTGCTGATTTTTTCGATGACATTATGTTGAAAATAATAGGCAAAGACGTTCCTCCTTGATTCCCTATCCATTTTAACAGTATCTTTTTAGCTTCATCTAAAGCAAGCTCCTTTGCAGAATCATCACTCTCGGATTTGACTTCTATCCAAACTGGTTGTTTTACCTCAACCTCGATAATTCCCCCATTACCATTATACAGTTTCTCCTTGGCTGTTTCATAACGCAAAGGATTTTCATCAAGGTCTTTTAACCAACCAGAACACAACTCTTTGACATCGTGATTATATCCTATTACAGATATAAAACAACGATTCTTTGGAGCTTCACCATCATAATTACGCATTATAACTGTATCTATTAATTGATTCACCAATTGAGTTGCAACAACAGCCTTACTTTTGGACACACTTTTAAGCAAACTATTCATTCGAATAGATTGTTCAATAACGAATATCCAAATGGTTGGATTGAAACTTGACATAATATATTTTTCCAATACCATAAGTATACCTCGATCCCCAACTTGTTCCCAGAAGTTAGCTTGTTAGTTGTTAAATACCAATGAAATGGCGTGGGACTATTGTTCGGTCGCCGAAATAGAGGTTGTGGAAAGACCTTTCAACTAGCAACTAACAATAGCCCACGCCAAAAGGTATATCGACACCTTCCTCCTATAGAGAAAAGGATACAATAATCCCATAGCGTGAGCCGTATTGCAGTTCGTCATAGTTGAATTTTGAAATTTCCACATTTCTATTTCAAGACTAACGTTCAATACGCTCATTCATTTGAGTCTTCATCGCAGCCGTTCTTTTCCGTCTGCTCCAACTCTGAGCGCAAAAGTAAGCAATATTCTTGATACAGCCAAACTTTTAGCCACTTTTTTTCTAAAATGCTCTATTTTTCTCAAAAGGATAAGAAAAAGGCATCGGATGCCGCCACTGCCGAAAAGATAACACTTCCACATTCCTATTCCATGACGACCCCGATGCCTATATACCTCTAACTTTTCAATCTTCCTTATCCTATTTCTAAATTCTAGTTCTTCACCACCGTCCCCTTTCTGGCATTCACCGTAAAATTACCAAGGGATGTCTTGACTTTATAAACGCCATTCTTTGATGATACCAGCTTTGCCGACATTCCCATAAAGCTGATGCCGCCATCCTTCTTCTCGATAGTGTACTTTCCAAAAGGAGTAGCTACGATAATGTGATGCTTGGTATTCTCAACCACACCATACACTGTGCCGGATGGAGCCTGCTTTACCTGCTCGGCTATGTTCTTTACAGCATTTGCCACATCGGTGTTGTTATTCTTTGCAAAACTGATTGTGGTGGCAGCTACTACCATCATCAACGAAATCATAATCTTCTTCATACCTTATTATATATTAAAGGGTTATACTTCATTTTCCTCGTTCCACGATTTTTTCTTTTCCATCGCTTCCCGATTACGAGTGCAAAAGTAAGAAGATTATTTCTATCAGCCAAATATCTAAACCTACCTTGTATGAAATGCCATTCTATATGTATCAAATGACAATGAGGAGGCGTCATAAGTCTAAATTACAGTTGGCGCATAACAGTTGACCTACGCATGCACAACAGCTGTTGTGCGACCGGAGATACTAACTAACTCAAAAACATATACTATCTTTTCTAACAACTTATACTATGTTTTCCAACAACATATCAGCAACATTCCAACAAACCAAAAAGGGTGAATCATTTACTTATGACACACCCTCTTTGCTAAATCAGACACACAACTGATCTTATCTTATAATATTATACTCAAACTCATAATCCCCATTCTTCAGCCATTCGGGAACATCTTCCCCATTTTCCATAAGGCCTTATTCCTCCTTTTTTTAGTTCAAATTACAATTGCAAAAATACCTCCCGTCAATATTTATAACCAAAATTCATATACCTACAAGTTTGGAATCTAGCGATAAAAATAAGGGGGATTGAGAGGCTGGGATTCCTTGTTTTCTGCTCTCTATTAAGAACAAGACCTATAGTTGTACGACTATAAAGTTACAGTTGTACGACTATACATGCTATGGTTGTACGACTATAGAGTTATGGTTGTACAACTATAGGGGTTATAGTCGTACAACTATAGATTTTCCTCAACGGCATCATCTTGTCAAGAAATCACAAATACCTGATTATCAATAAGTTTCTATTTCTCTTCATATTTACGATATTCTCAAAGAAATAATAAGAGTCTGGAAATACGAGAATCTCAGGCAAGCTAATGTAAAAAAGTTTCATTCTTAACAACGCCGCATCACTACATCTTCAGGATATTCTTACAGATTACTTACTTCATTTTCCACCCATCAATGGTTCCCGTCTTCGATGAGAAGTTGCAGCCTATCTGATAAATCTTTCTGCCATCTGCTGCATATTCCCTGACATAGCCCATATCCTCTATCTGCTTCAGGGCTTCTTCAGCCGAACCATCACGCTTGAATTCGAAGATATAGATATAGTTCTGGGTCTCAACCACGCAATCTACCCTACCTTCGCTTTGCTGCTTTTCGATGAAGACCGTGAAACAACTTATCATTCTCAATACGAGATAGAAGGTGTATTGGAAGTAACGCTCCTTCTCGCGCTCATCGCCCTTGCGACGCTGGTTATAAGGAATGCTGGCAAAGAAGGAAGTCATCAGATTCTCCAACTGATGGCAATCGCCCTTCGACATCACATCTACTACCTGAATGATCCAGGCATCCGTTGACTTCGATGGCTTCAGATAACTGGAAGCTACCAACGTCAGGAACCCGCTTTGCACTTCATCATTAGGGAAATCCAGGAGATAGGAATCGGTATCCATATTCCAGTCCTTAATGGTAAGATAACCGCTCTGATAAATCATCGGCAACGGTGCTTCCACATCTGCCTTGTAGTCGATAAAACTACTCGTAGGATAAAACCTGTTCACCATCTCGTTGATGTTCTCATCAAAATGAGACAATAGGCGAACAAGATAGGTTGGCGAACCGGTGCGGAACCAATAATCTGCCAGAATCTTCTTGCTCAAAGCATTCAAGATGCTGAAAGGATTATAGATATCAAGCATATTAGGACTGAAGTGATAACCATCAAACTTCCTTTTCAGTTTGTATTTCATCCCTTCCTCCGTCGTCTTGTATCTCACGGCCATCGCCTTGATTTGTTCATCAAAGGTAGAATACAATTCATCTTCCGTAATTCCACAAAGTGCCTCGTAATGCTCATCCATACTGATGTCGTTAGGCTGATTGAAGCCACTGAACACGCTCACCTGTGAGAACTTGGTGACACCCGTGAGCAAGACAAACTGTAGGTCATCATCAGCTTCCTTGAACACAGAATATACGCCTTTGAGCAGATTGCGATTATAATCCTCCAAAGTCATCTTTCCATATTCATTCTGCACAGAAATATCCATATCCATCACATCAAGCAAAGGCTTGTCATACTCATCAATGAGTACGACAGCTCTCATTCCTGTCTTCTGATGAGCTTTCCCCAACACTGCCTTAAATCGACTACCTAAAGTCTCGGCCAACTCCTCACGCCCATAGATACGTTCTGCCATGGCAACAAACTCCTCCAACACTTTGTCTAACGCATAAGGCTCTACAAAGTTTTGACCACCAAAAGAGAGATGGAACACAGGATATTGCTTCCATTCCTTCTCCAGCTTGTCGATGGCAAGCCCCTTGAACAGTTCCTTCTTACCCTCGAAATAGCATTTCAAGGTAGATACGAGCAACGACTTTCCAAATCGTCGTGGACGACTCAGAAAGTATATTTTACCATTAGTCACTAAGTCATAGACCAATGCTGTCTTATCGAGATAAACATAACCATCTTCTATGATTTGTTCGAAACTCTGTATGCCGATAGGATATTTCATATTGCTGCCGTTTTAAATTCTTTCGGCAAAGTTACAAAAAATAATGATACAAGCAAAGGAATAGCCCGAAAAAAATAACGAGATTGCAAAATACCATATTTGTGGGATTGTTGACAAGGAAAAAAAATAATACCTTTGCCTTTTGAAAATAATAGTTTAAAATCATGGTAGAAACAATGAATAATATTGGAAATAGACAGCCGGATAGCAATGCTGGCTGCAGTAAGCAAAAAAGAGTGAATAATAAGCAAACCCGGCAGCTGGTACTATGGATTGGCGCTTTGATAGTAGGCGCCGTCTTGGGGATATTCGGCATCAGCTGGCTGGATGGTCTGATGAACTTCATAGCCACGGTCTATACCCGCTTATTCCAGCTTCTGGCAGTACCAACCATAGCCTTGGCAGTTATCACAACCCTGGCATCCTTGGGCAACCAGGCAGATACCGGTAAGATATTCCGCCACGCCATCACCTACACCCTGCTCACGACGATAGCAGCTGCAGCAGTGGGACTGGTGCTCTACAACATCGTTTCTCCAGGCAATTTACCTACAGCCTTGGTACAGAGCGGTATGGCGGATGTTCCCCAAAAGCTGGGAGAAACCAGCTATTATGACCATATTCTTGGAGTAATACCCAACAACATCATCAAGCCGTTTGCCGAAGGAAATGTACTCTCTATATTGATTTTGGCGGCAGCAGCAGGTATTGCTTTAGCCAAGATGCCATCAAGCGATAAAAAAGAAGTCGTGATGAAGGGATTGTTTGGATTACAGGATCTGCTTTTCATGCTGATTCATGGATTAATCTGGGCTCTGCCTCTGGGTATCGTTGCCTTTGCAGCACAACTTTCAGCCCAGTTCTCTGCGGGTATCGTGATGGCTTCTCTAGGAAAGTACGTAGCTGTTATCCTGGGAGGTAATGTCATTCAATTCTTCATCATCCTTCCGCTCTTCCTCTTGGCAAGAGGCTTGAATCCAGTGCGCACACTGGGCAAGATGATGCCGGCAGTATTAATGGCTCTGTTTACAAAGAGTTCTGCTGCTACGTTGCCGGTAACGATGCAGACAGCAGAAGACAGACTGGGAGTTTCCAATCAGGTTTCCCGCTTTGTATTACCTATCTGTACTACCATCAACATGAATGGTTGCGCTGCGTTTATCCTCGTAACCTCCTTATTCCTGATGCAGAATGGAGGAATGCCTTTACCTTGGACTACGATGATTCTCTGGCTCTTCATTTCAGTTATCTCAGCAGTGGGTAATGCAGGAGTACCGATGGGATGTTATTTCCTTACCCTATCTCTGATGTCCGGTATCAATGCTCCTATCGGCATCATGGGCATCATCCTGCCAATCTATACCATCATCGACATGATTGAAACGGCAGAGAATGTATGGTCTGATTCCTGTGTCTGTGCCATGGTGGATAGGGATTTGAAAAGATAGAAACAATAGTGAGCATGCAAAAATATCACCATGATTGTAGGATAAGGGCAGAAAAACTTTGTGCTTTCAAGATTTATTCGTACTTTTGCAGTCAAAAACAGAAAGGGAGGGATGAATGCTGATGCAGAAATCCCTCTTTAAGTATAACAAAAAAGAAGAAAGCCTATGTTCCATATCGCTCAATACTTCCCTATCACAGACCCTACGTTGATATTCTTCGTAGTGCTCCTCATCATCCTCTTTGCCCCTATCATCATGGGTAAACTCCGTATCCCGCACATCATCGGTATGGTGCTGGCAGGTGTGCTCATAGGCAAATACGGACTGAATATCCTGGAGCGCGACTCTTCGTTTGAGCTCTTCGGAAAGGTGGGACTCTATTACATCATGTTCCTCGCCGCACTGGAGATGGATATGGAAGGCATGAAAAAGAACAAGTCGCGACTGCTTATCTATGGCCTGCTCACCTGTTTTATACCGTTCTTCCTCACCTATGGCATGAGCATCTGGCTGCTCCACTACTCTGCCAAGGCTTCCTTCCTGCTGAGCTGCATCATGGCATCCAATACGCTGATTGCCTATCCTATCGTTTCGAGATACGGACTGCAACAGAAACCGAGCGTTACGCTGAGTGTGGGGTCGAGCATGATTTCGCTGCTCATAGCCCTGATAATGCTTGCCGGACTGGTAGCATCGTTCAGCAAGCATGACGGTGTACTGTTCTGGGTATTCTTCACCCTCAAGTTTGCCGCCTATTGTGGCGTGATGATCATGCTGATTCCCCGACTTACAAGATGGTTCTTGCGAAGATACAGCGATGCGGTGATGCAGTTTATCTTCGTACTTTCGATGCTCTTTATGAGTGCGGCACTTTCGCAGATAGTGGGCATCGAGGGCGTTTTCGGTGCATTCTTCGCCGGTCTGATATTAAACAGGTATATTCCGCATGTTTCGCCCCTGATGAACCGCCTCGAGTTTATCGGCAATGCCCTCTTCATCCCTTATTTTCTGATAGGTGTGGGCATGCTGATCAACATCAACCTGCTGTTCCAGGGCAGCCATATTCTGTGGGTAGTATTCTGCATCGCCTTCTTCGGAACCCTGGGCAAAGCCATCGCAGCCTATATCGCCTGTCTGGGTTTCAGGTTGCCACTTTCTTCGGGTCACATGATGTTCGGACTCACTTCGGCTCATGCTGCCGGAAGTATCGCCATGGTGATGGTGGGTATGCATCTGCTCGTAGCACCGGGCACTTATCTCGTCAACGATGATATGCTCAACGGTGTGGTTATCATGATTCTGATTACCTGTATCATCTCATCCATTCTTACCGACCGGTCTTCGCAGAAGATTATCCTGAGAGATAAGGAACTGCCTGATGCAGAAGACGATAAGAAGGTGAGCGATGAGAAGATTCTGGTTCCGGTGAAATATCCGGAATATGCTGACAACCTGATGAGTCTGGCGTTTCTGGTGAGAAACCAGAAGTTGAACAGGGGACTCATCTGCCTGAATGTGGTATATGAAGACAAGGACATGCGATACAACCAGGAGCAGGGAAGACGGCTTCTGGAACATTGCAGTCAGCTTGCAGCAGCCACCGATGTGATGACGCAGACCCAGGTTCGTATTGCCGCCAACATCGCCAACGGCATCAAGCATGCCTTCAACGAGTTCCAATGTTCTGAGATTATCATCGGTATGCACATGCATCCTGAGGTTTCGCCGAAGTTCTGGGGAGAATTCCATCAGAGTCTCTTCAACGGATTGAGCCGCCAGATTATCATGGCACGCATCAGACAGCCGCTGAATACATTGAGAAGAATACAGGTAGCCGTACCTTCAAGAGCTGAGTTTGAGCCGGGTTTCTACCGCTGGCTGGAACGCCTTGCCCGACTTGCCGGCAATCTCGACTGCCGCATCCAGTTTCATGGCAGAGAAGAGAGTCTGGCGCTCATCAATGAATACATCAAGAACCGGCATCCGGAAGTGCGTGCCGATTATACCCAAATGATTCACTGGAACGAGTTGCCGCAGCTGGCTTCACAGATTTCTCCAGACCACCTGTTCGTGGTAGTAACCGCCCGTAAGGGAACCGTATCTTACAAGACAGCACTGGAGCGTTTGCCGGAAGAAATCACGAAATACTTCTCAGGTACCAACCTGATGATTATCTTCCCCGACCAGCATGGTGATTCCTACGGCGACCAGCTTACCTTCGCTGAGCCTCAGCATCAGGAAGAGATCAGTGCTTACGAATCATTCCTGCAATGGTTTAAGAAGAAGTTCAGAAAATAACAAATTTGTTTTTATCAAAAAGAGTTTTATTACATAAAATAAGGCTCTTTTTTTCTTTTTATCTCTTAAAATTAGGCATTTCCAAATATTTTGCTTAATTTTGCCTGCAAAATAATTTTGAGTAAGAAAATGATAGATATAAAAGGTATAACCAAGAGCTTCGGCTCCCTGCAGGTGCTTAAGGGCATCGACCTGCATATTGACAAGGGCGAGGTGGTAAGTATCGTCGGTCCTAGTGGTGCCGGCAAGACTACACTCCTCCAGATTATCGGTACCCTCGACAAGCCTGATAGTGGCAGCATCATGGTTGATGGCATCGATGTAAGCAGCCTCAGCACCAAGAAACTGAGCGATTTCCGCAACCAGCATCTCGGTTTCGTCTTCCAGTTCCATCAGCTTCTACCAGAGTTCACCGCTCTGGAGAATATCATGATTCCTGCCTTCATTGCAGGCAAGAGCCGAAAAGAAGCCAAGGAGCGTGCCGAGGAGTTATTGGAATTCATGGGCTTGAGCGATAGAGCCAGTCACAAGCCTGCCGAGTTATCCGGTGGTGAGAAACAGCGTGTAGCCGTGGCGAGAGCTTTGGTCAATAATCCTGCCGTCATCCTTGCCGATGAGCCATCAGGAAGTCTCGACACCAAGAACAAAGCTGAACTTCACCAGCTCTTCTTCGACCTCAGAGACAAGTTCGGTCAGACTTTCGTCATCGTAACTCATGATGAGGGCCTTGCTTCCATCACCGACCGCACCATCCATCTCAAGGATGGAATGATTGAGAAGACGGTGGAAGCAGGAGCTGCTGATAGCCAGGAAGAAACTGCAGATAACAATAAAGAAGTTTCTGCAGAAGAACCAGACTCATCCATAGATTGCATCTAAACGCCCTGAACCAACGGTCACCGGCCGAAGGGAAAGGTAAAGGGCAGAAGCTCCTAGCCCAGGGCAACACCCTGGGTAATTACGGACGCAAAAACCTGTCGCCCTGTAAGGGCAAAAGCATTTTATATTCTCGAAAATAATATGATATGGCAAAAAAGATAAAACTCGGCGATTACAATCGCCTTCGCATCGTAAAAAAAGTTGATTTCGGTCTGTATCTCGATGGTGGTGACGAGGGAGAAATCCTCCTTCCATCCCGCTACGTACCTGAAGACGCAGGCATCGGCGACGAGCTGGATGTCTTCATCTATCTCGACCAGGAAGAGCGCCTCATAGCAACCACCGAAACCCCTTTGGCAAAGGTGGGCGATTTCGCCTATCTCGAAGTGAAATGGGTCAACGAATACGGAGCCTTTCTGGGCTGGGGGCTGATGAAGGACATCTTCTGCCCATTCCGCGAGCAGAAGAAACGTATGGTGCTCGGCAACTCCTACATCGTGCATATCCACATCGATGAGGAGAGCTATCGCATCGTTGCCTCTGCCAAGATAGAGCGTTATCTCAACGAAGACCATCCTCACTACAAGCATGGCGATGAGGTGGATCTCCTCATCTGGCAGAAGACCGACCTCGGCTTCAAGGTTATCATCGACAACCAGTATCCGGGGCTCCTCTATCAGGACCAGATCTTCCAGTACATCCATACGGGTGACAAGATGAAGGGTTACATCGGAAGAGTCCGTCCTGACGGAAAGATAGATGTCACCCTGCAGAAGACCGGCATCCAGCAGACTGCCGATTTCGCCGAGACCCTCTACCAGTATCTCCTGGACAACGACGGCGAGTGTAACCTTGGCGACAAGAGCGAGGCCGACGACATCTACGAGCGTTTCCACGTGAGCAAGAAGGTTTACAAGCGTGCCATAGGCGATCTATACAAAAAGCGCCTCATCACCGTAAGCCCGATGAGCATCCGATTGGCGGAATAAAGCAGATTAGAACTATATATAATTAAGGTGGACATTGCTATTTTTAAAAAGCATTGTCCACCTTATTATATATAGGAACGGAAGATTAATCTACATAAGTTCTTCCTTATGAATTGTCTTAATCTTATGCTTTTTGTCTTGCTTCCCAGCCTAATAAAACAAGGGAGCGAACTGCATCGCAACGCAGCCCGCTCCCTTATCTATACAGATGATTGAATTTAATCTACCTTTTCGATAATCTTCATTCCCTCTTCCACTGCCTGCATGTTCAGTGGAATCAAACCATGATGGCGCTCTGGCAATGACTTGTAAAGCGCCTTGTTCAAACCATCGGTGCTCACTACAGGACAAACCTTCAGCAGACCGCCCAAAACAATCATATTGAACACCTTGGAGTTTTTCATCTCGGCAGCCTTGTCCATCGCATCAATGCGATAAATGGTGATGTCCTTGCGCTGTGGAGGATTCATCACACCATAGCCATCATAAATCAGGATGCCGCCTGGCTTAATCTTCGGCTCAAACTTGTCGAGCGACGGCTGGTTGAGCACGATGGCTACATCATAATGGCTCAGGATAGGCGAAGAGATGCGACTGTCGCTCACAATGACCGTTACATTGGCTGTACCGCCACGCTGCTCTGGTCCGTAAGCAGGCATCCAGGTTACTTCCTTATCCTCCATCAGTCCTGAATAAGCCAGAATCTTTCCCATAGAGAGAACACCCTGACCGCCAAAACCGGATATAATGATTTCTGTCTTCATTGTTCTATTATTATATTAGAAGAGCAATTCGTTCTTCACTCTTCACTTACATTCCCGTTGTATCCTTCAGGTCACCCTTAGGATACTGCTTAAACATGTTCTCTTCCATCCACTTGTTAGCCTCAACAGGTGAGAGTTTCCAACCGCTGTTGCAGGTAGAAACAATCTCTACCAGGCTGGAGCCCTTGCCCTGCATGCTTGCCTCGAACGCCTTGCGGATAGCCTTCTTTGCCTTCTTGATGCTTGCCACGGTCTCCACACTCTGGCGGGTTACATAACAAGTACCCTGCAGATGGCTTGCCAACTCGGTAATATTGAGTGGATAACCATGAAGATCAGCCTCTCTACCATAAGGACAGGTAGCAGTCTTCTGACCCAACAGGGTGGTTGGCGCCATCTGTCCGCCGGTCATACCATAGATGGCATTATTGATGAAGATGATGGCGATATGCTCACCACGATTCAGGGCGTGAATAGTCTCGCAAGTACCGATGCACGCCAGGTCGCCATCGCCCTGATAAGTGAAGACGAGACGATCAGGCCACAAACGCTTGATACCCGTAGCTACAGCAGGTGCACGACCATGAGCAGCCTCCTGCCAGTCAATATCCAAATAGCGATAAGCAAAGACAGCGCAGCCCACCGGACATACGCCCACCGTCTTATCCTCCATGCCCATCTCCTCGATGACCTCGGCAACGAGCTTATGAACTACGCCATGCGAACACCCCGGGCAATAATGCATCGGGGTATCGTTCATCAGCGTAGGTTTCTTATATACCAGATTCTCTGGTGAAATTATATCATTCATTTTATTAACTTCTTTAATGCTTCAACGATTTCCTCCGGCTCCGGTACGATACCGCCCAGACGACCAAAGTGCTCCACAGGAGTCTGTCCATTCACAGCCAGTCGCACATCCTGAACCATCTGACCGGCATTGATTTCTACAACCAGAATGCCCTTCTTGGTCTTGGCGAGTTCATGAATCTCCTTTTCTGGGAAAGGCCAGAGGGTGATAGGACGGAACAATCCTACCTTGATGCCCTGCTCACGCGCACTCTCGATGCTCTTCTCGGCAATACGTGCCGCACTACCGAAAGCTACGATAACATAGTCGGCGTCATCCATCTGCTCGGTTTCATAACGAACCTCGGTTTCACGGATTTTTCTGTATTTCTCCTGAAGAGCAATATTGCGCTCCTCCATCACCTCAGGCTTGAGTTCCAGAGAGGTCATGATATTGACTGGACGACTCTTCGGACGGCCGATGGTAGCCCAAGGACATTCCTTCGCAATCTCCTCCTCGGTACGTCGAGGCTTGACAGGAGGCAGAACCACCTTTTCCATCATCTGACCAATGACACCATCGCTCAGAATCATCGCAGGATTGCGATACTTAAAGGCAAGCGTAAAGGCGAGATCAACGAAATCAGCCATCTCCTGAACAGAAGCAGGAGCCAGCACAATCACATTATAGTCGCCGTTACCACCACCGCGGGTAGCCTGGAAATAATCACTTTGGGATGGCTGGATGGTACCCAGACCCGGACCGCCACGCTGCACATTGACGATAACGCCCGGAATCTCAGCACCTGCCATGTAAGAGATACCCTCTTGCATCAAAGCCACACCCGGACTTGAAGAAGTGGTAATGACACGCTTACCGGCACCGGCGCCACCATAAACCATGTTGATAGCCGCCACCTCACTCTCAGCCTGCAGAACCACCATACCTGATGTTTCCCATGGCTTGAGCAGAGCCAGCGTCTCTATAATCTCACTTTGAGGTGTGATAGGATAGCCGAAGAAACCATCCGCACCACATCTGATACAGGCATGGGCTATCGCCTCATTGCCTTTCATTAATGTAACTTCCTGATTTGCCATTGTTTAGTCCTCCTTCTTACGATAAACAGTGATGCAGCCGTCCGGACACACGATGGCGCACGAGGTGCAACCAACGCATGCTTCAGGTACAGCCGCTTCTACATAACGGTAACCATGCACATTGACTTTTTTCTCTGCCAATGCGATGACATGCTGAGGACAAGCCTCCACACAGAGCGAACATCCCTTGCAACGCCCGGTGTCGACTACAATAGCCCCTTTAATCTTACTCATATTCTAATTTCTTTCTAATTATCTTTACTCTTGGAGTAAACAAAGCTCCTGCTGTCCACATGTCGGTTGTTATGGATTGTAGTAGTCTTTGCAATA
The DNA here is from genome assembly GCA_021615735.1 of Segatella copri. GTDB lineage: Bacteria > Bacteroidota > Bacteroidia > Bacteroidales > Bacteroidaceae > Prevotella > Prevotella copri_Q. The sequence continues at coordinate 20,235 of JAJWFY010000041.1, forward strand.
GAAGCTCATGATATCATCCAACATCTCCTTGGCTGCTACGGCAGGGCTCTCCGGATCGAGGGCGATGGCCTCCATATAACAGTCGAGGGCACGCTTAAAGTCGCCTTGCTTGCGCCAGGCATTACCTTGCTGATAATATTCTTCTGCTGTCATTTACTCTTTTCCTTTTAAGTTTGGCTCTGCGAAATTACTAATTTTCGGCTAAGAAAAAGAATATAAGCCTAAGATTTAAACTATATTAATGTAGTTTTTCACAAAAATGCGCACACTATAATTCAGTGTGCAATTTTTATGAAAGATGTGCATTATTTCTACTAATATATTCTATAAAAACACAATTCGCCATTTACCGCAGTTTTCTACGGTAAATGACGAACAGTACGATTCCCCTCAACAGGAGATAGAGAATGAAGGCCAACCACAGGGCATGATTGCCCAGAAAAGGATGCAAGCCGAAGAACAGACCGAAGAACGAAGCCGAGGCTACGGCGGTAGAACAGAGCATCGACTTAGACTGGGTGATGCCTACAAAGATGCCATCGAAGACGAATGCCGACATGCCCGACAGCGGAATCAGCACAGCCCACCAGAAATATTCGTCCGATGCAGCTATCACCTGCTTATCGCTCGTGAGCAGAGAGAGGAAATTCTCACCACCCACTATATATAATAAGGTGAAAACTACTGCCACGACAGCTCCAAACCCCATCGTTCTTCTAACCACCTCGCGGAATGCCCCCATGTTTCGGGCTCCGTAATACTTGCCGCTCAACGCCTCTGCCGCATAGGCAAAACCATCCATAAAATAAGAGAAGATGGTAAAGAGCGTCATCAGCAGCGTATTCACAGCCAGCACGATAGTACTCTCCCTGGAACCTGCCGCTGTAAAGAAGAGATTCACAGCCACCAGACAGAGGGTGCGGAGAAAGATATCCTTATTGAGCGAGAAAAACTGCTTCAGCGGTTCGGCAGCAAAGAGATGCCGGCGATAGTCATACTTGCTTAACCGGCGATAATGGAGGCGATAGAACAGACATGCCATCAGGAATCCCCACCATTGGGCAATAACCGTTCCGAGCGCCACGCCTTCTACCGTCATCCCGCAGACAAAAACCAGCAGCAGGGAGGCTACGATGTTCACCACATTCTGCGTCAGCGATACCATCATCGGTATACGCGTGTTCTGCATACCGATAAACCAGCCCGTAAATCCGTAGAGTCCGAGCACTGCCGGGGCTCCCCAGATACAGACATAACAGTATCTCCGTGCCAGTTCCACGACATCAGCTTCCGGCGACATCGCCCACAGTCCGCAGCCTATCAGCCATTTCTGGAGAACGAAGAACAGCACTCCTATCCCCACACCGATACTCAGAGAGCGCACCAGGAGCCTCAGCACCTCAGCCAAATCTCTTCTTCCCAAAGCCTGCGAAGTCATTCCGCTGGTTCCCATTCTCAGGAATCCGAAAAGCCAGTAGATGACATTGAATAGCATCGATCCCACGGCAATAGCTCCGATGTAAGCCGCATCGCCGATATGCCCGACGATAGCGACATCAACCAAACCCAAAAGCGGTACCGTGATATTGGATATTATCGACGGTACCGCTAATTGTAATATTCGCGAATTCATAATTAAGTGTTGAATGTTGAATGTTGAGTGTTGAATTATAGGGCGCATGCCTAACTCAACATTCAACACTCAACATTCAACATTAAACCTTAAATTTCGCCGCCTGCTCCTCAATATAGGCAGCATCGCTGAAATAGTCGATACGCATAGCCTTGCGAACCTCGTCCATGGTCTGGGCTGCAAACTCGCGGGCATCCTCGCTACCCTTCTTCAGAATGTTGAATACCTCAGGAATATCCTGCTCAAACTCATGACGGCGGGCACGGATTGGGTCGAGCATCTTGTTGATGACGCTGTTCAGGAACTTCTTGCAGGTGCCGTCACCGATACCACCCTTCACATACTGCTCCTTCAACTCATCCAATGTCTTGAACTCAGGCCAGAATTCAGCAAAGTCCTCAGGAGTAGAGAATGCCTCAAGATAGGTGAACACGGCATTACCATCCAGATGTCCAGGCTCTTCCATGCTCATACGTGGCTCACCGTTAGACATCTTCTTCACCTTCTTCCAAACGGTCTTCTCGTCATCGCTCATATAGATACAGTTGCCGAGACTCTTACTCATCTTCTCCTTACCATCAGTTCCAGGAAGACGACGGCAGCAGGCAATCTCAGGAAGCAGGATTTCTGGCTCTACCAATACAGGTGCATAAGTCTGGTTGAAACGGCGAACCAACTCGCGGGTTACCTCCAGCATAGGCTCCTGGTCCTCACCGGCAGGCACGGTTGTAGCCTTAAAAGCGGTGATGTCGGCAGCCTGACTCACAGGATAGCAGAAGAAACCGAGCGGAATGTTTGCCTCGAAGTTACGCATCTTGATCTCAGTCTTCACGGTTGGGTTACGCTGAACACGAGATACGCTGATGAGGTTCATCAGATAGGTAGTCAACTCTGCCAACTCTGGAATCATACTCTGGATATAGAGTGTACACTTCTGTGGGTCGAGACCCGCAGAAAGGTAGTCAAGAGCCACCTCTGTAATGTTCTGTCGAATCTTCTCAGGATTGTCGGCATTATCAGTCAAAGCCTGAACATCAGCCATGAAAACGAACATTCTGTCGAAGTCGCCAGCGTTCTGAAGTTGTACTCGGCGCTGCAGAGAGCCGATGTAATGACCCAGGTGAAGTTTACCTGTAGGACGGTCGCCCGTCAATATAATCTTTCCCATTTTCTTGCAATTTATTATTATTTTTGTGCAAAGGTACAACAAAATATTGAGAAACTGCAAGAAATGGTGAAAAAATAACAAAATGAGAGGGAGAAGGAAGGTATATCTGAAAGAAAAACGGGGCACCCTGAGGATGCCCCGCCACCAATTAAAATAATTGATTGTCGCATTATAAACTTACCGTACTACTTAGCGATCATGATCGTTACACGGTTCTTTGCGTTTTCTGCAAAAGGCTGCACACGTGCACCCTTAGATTCTTCTGTAATGCGCTCAGAAGGTATATTATATTTCTTTGTCAGCATCCAAACCACAGCTGCTGCTCGCTTGGCAGCGATGCGGTCGTTGATGACGTCATTGCCTGTACCCTTGTCAGCATAACCGGTTACTACAACCTTTGCCTCTGGGTTCTTGTTCAGGAAGTCAACCACCTCCTGAATCTTTGCGTCCTCAGCAGGAGCAATCTTGTAAGAATTGATGGTGAAGAAGATGTCACGGCGAATCTCCTCTACCTTCTTCTCTACAGGAGCTGGCTTAGGCTCTGGCTTAGGAGCTACATATTCCTGCTTAGGAGCTGGTGCCGGAGCAGGTTCCTCTACCGGCTTAGCCTTCTTGGTATAGCTCTTGCCCAGGTTGATGCGTACACCTGCCAGTGCATTGAAGTACCAGTCAGGGTTGTCTGCCTTCTTAGAGTTGTACTTGTCAGAAATCATGTTGGCATTGCCCTCTAGCATGATGCTCACAGCCTTGCTAATCTTGAACTCCAGGTCGATACCGGCTCTGCCGTATGGGCGAACCTTCTTTCCCTGCCAGAGATATTCCAGCAGATAGTTGCTCTGATTCTTGATGCCGGCTGCCAGGTCGTTTACTTCCTGGTTAGCTCCTGCCCAGTTGATACCACCACCAACGAAGGCAGTAGCGCTGAACACGCGGTTCGGATTCCAGCCACAGAAGAGGTTAGAGAGGTTGACCATGAAGTCCACACCAGGAGCTACATATTTCCATTTGTAGCTTGCGGTATAAGGAGTACCGTCCTTGGTAGCCTTGTATCCGTTCCATCCGCCCTTACTCCAGATACCGTTTATCTGACCACGGAGTCCGAAAACAGGAGAGAACTGGTAGCCGATGGCACCCTGGAAGTTAGGAGAAAGCAAGTCAGAGAAGCTTGCCTCACCCACAGTATATTGCCCACCAGCCTGAACATCCAGGAACCAGTGACGCTTAAACTGATATTCGTTTCCATCCTTATCTGTGTAGGATGCTTGTGCCATAGCGGCTGTAGAGCCGATGGCGAGCAACACTGAAGTCATAAATAGTTTAATCTTCATATAGTCTAATGTTTTTATGGTTTATACTTAACAGAATAGTAAACTATTTTTGTTTTGCCTTATTCTATTTCACTTTCTCCTTTGTCTTTGCCTTTGCCTTTTCCTTTTTTTGGAAGTTCTTTTCTACGGAGTCTCGTTTGTCAGGATCAACTACACCTTTGTCACCATATTCGGTATTGTTGAGACAGAGCAGCCAGTTACCCATGTAGTTGACAGGCTTGAAGAACATCTTGGTGGATATCTCAGGCGTTTCGCCATCAGCTTTCTTCATGATGACATAGCAGAGAACTTCATTGAGATTAGCTTCATCAAACTTGATATACTCGATACGGTAATCTACCATTGGAAAAAGCTCTAACATGTGCTTGACTTCTGCCATTTCATCGTTGTTTAATGGCTGAGGTTCTTCCTTCAGGTCGTTAGCTGCACGATAAAGCATACCTGCTGCCTCTGTGAAGTTCTTTTCTTTAGCATAGGTAAAGAATTTGTCTACCAATTGCTTGACGGCAAGGGTGTCTTTCCCTGTCATGCTTTCTTCAAACTTCGTAGGAGAAGGACCTTGTGGTTCTTCCTTCTTGGAGCTACATGAGTTGCAAGAACTCAAACTTAGCATCAGCACAGATGTAATGAGAAAAATAATTAATTTCAAAGATTTCATACAGCTTATATTTAAGAGAAAGGAGGACGGAGTTTCGCTCCGCCCTCCTTGATATAGTCTTTTGTTTCTAATTAGTGCTTTCTAGCAGCTGCAGATGCAGGATTTACATGGAACTGGATATCGGTGTACAATGTACCCCAGTTGTATGTAATAGCAACAGGTATCTTAACATCGAAACCATTTGCACGGCTCTGGTTAACCTGTACCAAAGAAACCTTACCATAGTCGGATATTACGCCATCGCTTACAGCAAGTGTGCCCGGAGTGTAAGTTACCTTGATGTCGCTTTCATCAATCTTCTTCCAAGCACCACTATAGTTAGTGGTAATGTCGCCATCCTTCTTAATAGATGCAATCTTATAGAAGTCCTTGAATGCAACCTTCGGATTACTATTAGCCCAGAATTTAGCCTGAGTATAGTTGTTGAAATCAACAAATTCGAACTTAACAGGAATATTAGTCATTGACTGGTAATTGTTCAATGTCATTGCTGCAACGGATACACTCTTTACGAAGAGAGGTTTGATAACCTTTACATCGAATGTCTTATTGGTCAAGTTGATCAAGTCTGATGCAGGATCACAAGTCTTTACATCTGCAAGGACTGTAAATGTCAATGCGTCGGCAAGTTCAGAAACGCTGCCACACTTGTTCAAGATATCCTTTGTGAAATCATTCTTCTCAATACTGATAGTACCATCTGTTGCTGTGATAGTTGCCAATTTATGACTAACAGTACCTGCAGATGCAGAGATTGTAGTACCATCTGTGCTCACAGAGATATCATATTTAGTATTGCTCTTAGCACCATAGAATGTCTTGTGAGACTGATCTGCGGTAGGAGCAAACTTGTATGTTACGCTAGCTGCACCAGCGAGAGCTGCATACTGATCCTTAATCTGATTCTTGACAATATCAACAAGTTTAGAGTTGAATGTACTAGCTACTACCAGATTGTCGAACTCACATGTTGCACCTGCCTGGGTAGCATTACCTACCTGAATATGGAGCTGGTCGAAGCCTGCGGCGTTTGTGTTTGCCTTATGCCAAGCAGCAGCCTTCTTGTCAGAGTCCTTGATGGTTGCAGTTGGTGTGTTGTGAACCTTTGGTGCTGTCCAAGACAACTTAACATAGATGTCCTTCAAAGCTCTTGCTGTAGCCTTAGGAGCGAACTTAACCCATACTGTGATTACATCGCCATCCTTCTTCAACAACTGATAAGCCTCGTTTTCTGTAACTGTCCACTTCAAAACATTAGTCTGGTGACCGCCAACAGCATCTGTTGTGCTAACTACAGTACCAACGCTTGGTGTAAGTACGTCGAAGCCGTTTTGAGCATTAGGAGTATACTGAATATTATCTACAAATGTATAGTTAGCCTCGAATTCAGACTTACTCATATCAATCTTAGCGAGAACCTTGCTCTCAACCTCATCCCATGTGATAGCCTGTACGCCATCCAAGGCATTACCTGTACAACCTACAGTATAATCCTTCTTGATACCATCAGATTCAACAGTTTCAGGAGTTGCATTTATATCTGTAATTTCAACCTTGATGTAACCAACAGAAGCAATAGCATCACCAGAGTTGCCATCAACCAAAGTTACACGTACAAGAGGAGTACGACCAATAATCTGACGACCAGTAGCGTCATCCTTGTAACCCTTTACCTTGAAGAGGTCGCCTTCGATTGTTGCGTGATCACTCTCGTTGGTATCATAGTTAGGAGAAATGTAGCCAATCAACTCATACTTCAGCTTGAAGTTCTGCTCGTTAATTGTGGTCTGACCACCCCAGAGAGCATATTGGTTGTTTATCTTATAGTGAACATCCATCCAATCATCGAGGTGAATACCATCCACATCATTGTATGCAATAGTCAAGACTGGAGCATGAACATCTTTCACAGCAGACTCTGCTGTAGTAGCCAATGTCTGGCAAGCTACATCCTGCTTATCAACGGCACCCTCAGTTGCAACCTTGTTAATAGTGAAGCTTGTAATCTTGAAGTGCTTGAGAGCAGCAAAGTCAGAGGTTACGAGTGTATCCTTTACTTCGTTGTCATCTTTCTTAATTGTATACTTGTAGCGAAGTGCTGCAACATCAACCTTATTGTTTGTTTCTGTCAAAGCATTTCCGTTAGCCATACCGAAGTGAACTTTAATCATACCATCTTCCTTGTCCACCTTTGTAACCTTGATATCGTTGCTAGAAGCACGAGTATTCAAAATGTCTGCAGTGTTAATCAAGAATGAGAAGTGGCTGAGATCTTTAGTGTCAACTGACGCATTAGATGGATTGAGATAGTAAGAAGCTACAGCATCAGGAACGATTGATACATGCTTTCCTGAATTTTCTGTACCCAAGTCGCCTATCTGATTCTTTGTTACATCTGCCTTCTCCAATTCAATAGGATTGTAGTCGAAGGAGTAAACTGGAATAGTCTCAATACCTTCCCAATAAGCCTTTGGACTAAATACTAAAGACAACAGCTTGCTAGTCAAATTGATGACCACCTTGCCGCCTTCGACACCACTTACATTATTGAGTGTAAGAGCATCTTCTGTCCAAATGGCAGTAAGAGTATTGGCACTTACATAAGAGATACCGGTATCTGTCTTGGTCTCGCCGTCAACCACCCAGAATGTACCAGTAGATGCATTTGGCTCATAGTACTTGCCATCCCTACCAGGAGTACCAGCTGCACCAGCTGCACCAGCTGCACCCTTTTCTCCTCTTGATGGCATGCCAGTGTCTTTCCATTCTCCACCTTTCTCAGAAGACCACCAGTTTCCATTTTCACCAATCTTCCAGACTGTACCATCCTGACCGGCAGCACCATTGTCACCCTTTGCACCATCCTTACCATTAGTAATGTTGTAAGTTTCTTGTTTGCCGTTCTTTGTCAACTTGATGGTGAGACCATCGTTTGTAGATTGAACATCGTCAAGAATAGCTCCAGCGTTGATTTGGCTCTGGATCTCTTTCACGATTTTGTTAAGATCATCAATCTGCTTTTGCAAGCTGCTGATGTCATCGTCGTAATCTTTACAAGAAGTAAATGTGCTTACCGAGGCAATTGTCAATGCACCCATAAGCAGCGCGCTAAAATACTTTCTTTTCATACGGTAATAATTTATAAAGTTATACGATTTTCCTAGCCTTTCGGCAGGAAGTTATTAATTAATTCTCTATATCGAATTAAGAGTTCCGTTTGATGAAAAGAGTCTGCACTCTTAGAAAAGTTCTTCGTTCTTTCTCAAAGGTCCTCTTAGAAAAGTTATTTTATTGTTCTTATATGTCATGTGGTTTTTTATGACCACTCAGTTCTTATTGTTTTTAAATGTCGTGGCTTTTTGTCGCCACTCAGTTCTTGTTGTCTATGAATATCTCCAGCCAGGAGATATGCTATGGAATGGAAAGGTACCCCTAAATATCT